>NZ_CP024808.1:0-600000 GCF_002787055.1 Candidatus Nitrosotenuis aquarius | reverse complement strand
TGGGTCCATCTGGAGACAAAGGGGTAACAGGCCCAATCGGTCCGCAAGGCGATAAAGGCCCAACAGGAATTCAGGGACCGCCAGGTGACAAGGGTGTCATGGGTCCACCAGGCCCACAGGGGGAAAAAGGCCCAACAGGTCCTGCAGGCCCCCCCGGAGACAAGGGAATTCAAGGCCCAATCGGTGAGCGAGGCCCACGAGGTCCGCAAGGTCCTGCGGGTGACAAGGGACCACTGGGTCCACCAGGCCCCCCCGGAGACAAGGGTCCAAAAGGCATTCAGGGTGAAGTTGGCGATAAAGGCCCACAAGGCCCACAAGGTCCTGCGGGCGAAAAAGGATTAACTGGAGTTCCAGGCCCTCAAGGCGAGCGAGGCCCACGAGGTCCGCAAGGTCCTGCAGGAGAAAAAGGACTTACAGGACCAACAGGCCCACCAGGCGATAAAGGTCAGACCGGTCCGCAAGGCCCTCAAGGCGAACCAGGCCCACAGGGATTGGCAGGCGAGCGAGGCCCACAAGGTCCGCAAGGAATTCAGGGTCCTCAAGGCGAGCGAGGTCAAGCAGGACAAAAAGGTCCTTCAGGTGATAAGGGCCCTATGGGTCCACAGGGACCGCCAGGTGACAAGGGTCCAAGAGGCCCACCCGGACCACCAGGCCCACCGGGAGCAACCGGAATGTCGGATGAACAAAAAGCATTATTCAAGGAACTACTCGAGGTTCTAACCGCCAAAAACATCATTTCTACTGAAGAGCAGATAAAACTGATGAGCTATCTGTACTAGCATGAGCGAATCAAAAAACAAAATCGATTTTAAAATGCTTGACTATGAGCGAGTCGGCGGGGATTTTGTTGCATTCAAGCTAGAAGACGGTGCCCTAGTCAAGGTCAAAGTCGATCTTGATCGAGTCGGGATTGCACTGAATCACAAAAACCCAGACGGAACTCCTCACTATGCAATCAATACGTCTGTCAAAATTTCAATCATTCCAAATGACAGGAAATTTTCAGTAGAAAAGAATCTCAAAGACAAACAAGCGCCGCCACCACCAAGTCAAATGTTTAGTTGATAGAAAAAGAATATTTTGCGTCAATCTGCTGATTGACGCTTTACGACTTATCGTCGTTTCTTTGCTGCCTTCTTCTTTGGAGCTTTTCGCTTTGCTGCTTTGCGTTTTGGAGCTGCCTTCTTCTTTGGAGCTGCCTTTCGCTTAGCTGCTTTACGTTTAGTAGCCATTACAAAAAGTGATGTTCGCTTGTTTTTCTATAGTAATACTAAACAAAATTACACCAACTGATTACATAATGTACACGATTTTTTTGTTGCAAAAAAATCTCTGATCGCAAAAATCTCAGTAAACACTTTCAGCTGACGGCCTTTTTCCTTGCAACCAATTTGTATGATTGCAAATTGTGCACTTGTATTGTCTTCTACGCTTGTATGTCGCGTTCTTTGCAATGAAAATGATTTGTTGTTTTGTCTTGATCATGCAGTAATTACACCAGCGATTCTCTGTTTCTTGATCCATTTTTGCACTCAACGCGTCTTAATTATTGTCAAAACGTCTTCGTCTTGCAAAACATGTTGCAGGCCGATTCGTTGTCCTCCAAACTTGACGCTTTTGCCCCAAACCAGTCCGTAACGAAATTCTTTTTTCATGCTGCGATGTAATTTATTGCATACATCTTCCACCGTGGAGTTTCTCCTGATGATTAGTGGTTCTTTGAAGTCTGTCTCTCCGCCCTTTGGCCTCATGTATAGCCGGATAAAGTCTAGTTTTTCGTAGATTTTTTCTTTGAGCAATTCAATGTTCAGGCCAGAGTCTGCGGAAATCGGAATTACCTTGGATTTTACCTTGGCAGTTACCTCTTTGACGAATTTGGGGTCCACTAGGTCCACCTTGTTTAGCACTGTGATGGACTCTGCGTAGCTTTTGTCGCCTGTTAAATAGTCGACTAGCTGCTCTGAGGTAATATCTTCGCGTATTACTACTCGAGCGCTGGTATAGCCATACACGTTTAGTATTTCACGCACAAGTTTTTCGGACATGGATGTCAGCTTTACCTGTTGTGCTATTGCCACGCCACCAGTCGACGCCTTTTCTATTACTATGTTCGGCGGCTTTTGATCCAGTCGTATGCCGATGTTGCCAAGCTCGGTTCGCAAAACATCCTCGTGATATGGCTGAAAGACATCTAGTATCAAAATGACCAAATCTGCACTGCGTGCAACCGCAAGAATTCTTTTTCCAAGTCCCTTTCCTCTGGATGCGCCCTCGATGATTCCAGGCAAGTCCAGCACTTGGATCCTAGCTCCTCTGTATTCCATCATGCCGGGCACTACGGTTAGCGTGGTGAATTGGTAAGCGCCGACTGCAGAGCGCGAGCCGGTTAATTTGTTGAGTAATGTGGATTTTCCAACACTTGGCAATCCGATAAACACAACTGTTGCATCGCCTGTGCGCTTTACATCGAATCCATCAGAGCTGATTCCAGTCTTTTTTGTTTGAACTGTTTCTTGCTCTCGTTTCAGCTTGGCAATCTTTGCTTTTAGCAAACCAATATGGTGCTCTGTTGCCTTGTTTAGCTGAGTCTGGTGTATCTGGTCTTGGATTGCCTTTATTTTTTCTGGGATTCCCAATTGATTTCAATTAAGACGTCTTGGTTTGTCAATAAAATCTTTTGATTGATTATTATCTGGGTCGTAGCACAAAATCCCACATGAGGCGCAAGACCTTTGCAGTGGACATTGATGGTACAATAACAGAAAACGGCGGAGGAAGAATTCATTTGGGTGCACTAAACTCTTTGCGCCACATAAAGAAAATGGGGCACAACGTGATTTTGGTTTCTGGCAGATCATCAGTTGAGGCATATTTGCTTGGGGTCTTTGGGGGGCTGGACACAGTAGGTGTTGGGGAAAACGGCGGATGCGTCACATATGGGACAAACCAGCACCATCTGATTGGAAACAAGGAAAAATGTGTTGAGGCACTGTCCTTAATTCGCACAAAAATTGACAACGTGCGAGAAAAACCGGTCTTTCCTAGAATGACCGAAGTCGTACTAGAAAGAACATTTGACATTGCAGACGCGCAAAAAATAACACAAGATGCATACATGGATGTGGTGCTTGCAGACAGCCAATATGCAATCCACATAAACTCGGCAGGTATAGACAAGACTGTGGGATTCAAAGAGGTAATGAAAAAGATGGACATTCGATCAGAGGACGTAATCGCAATTGGCGACAGCGAAACAGACGTTCCATTATTTAGGATGGCGGGATACAGCATTGCAGTGGGTAATGCGTTTGACGATGTGAAATCTTGCGCAAAGATGGTGGTGTCTTCGCATGCCGGAGACGGAGTAATTGAGGCATTAGACAAGCTTGCGCCCAGCCTTTCGGAGTTGTAATTTTTGAGCTTTCGAGTTTTACTAGACGAAATTAGAAAAAACCTACTGATAATACTGGAGCAGCAAAAGATTTCCGATCTTGCGTTTTCACTAGAGCCTGCAAAGGAAGGATTTGGGGATGTAAGCTGCAATGTTGCGTTTTTGGCTGCAAAGGCGCTAAAGAAAAGGCCAAACGAGATAGCGCAGGAAATAGCAGACAAATATCAACAGTTTCTAGGAGGATTGGTCTCAAAAGCAGAGGCGCACCCGTCTGGATATGTGAATTTTTATGCAGACACTGGCAGGCTAGGCAAAATCGTCATTGTACAATCCCAAAAGGATGATTACAGTTCTGTAAATGTTGGGTCTGGCGCAACAATTACCGTAGAGCACACAAGTGTCAACCCAAACAAGGCGCTGCACATTGGTCATGTGAGAAATGTTGTAGTTGGCGATTCGATAATCAGAATATTGCAAAAGGCTGGATACCAAATCAACACGCTAAACTATGTGGATGATTCCGGCCTGCAGGTAGCCGACATTTTGCTTGGCTTTAGGCACCTTGGGTTTTCGCAGGAGCCTCCGGCAGGGCAGAAATTTGATCATTACTGCGGAGACGAAGTCTATGTAAAGACCACAGAAAAATACCAAGCAAACCCGGAATTACAAGAAAAAAGAAACCAAATCCTCAAGGAAATCGAGTACGGCAATTCCGAGACTGCAAATTTTGCATCAAAGATAACCCGCCGAGTTCTCTCTGAGCAGCTAAAGACATGCTGGAGGCTTGGTGTATCCTATGACTGCCTGAACTTCGAGTCTGAAATAGTTCGCTCTCGTCTTTGGCCGCAAATATTTGAAAAACTAAAACAGATGAATCTAGTAAAATTCGAGTCCGAAGGAAAAAACAAGGGATGCTGGGTAATACTTGCTGAAGGCGAAGAGGACAAGGTCTTGGTTAGAAGCAATGGTACTGCCACATACATTGCAAAAGATATTCCATATGCGGCATGGAAGCTAGGTCTAGTCGAAGATCCATTCTATTATGCAACATATTGTGATCAGCCAAACGGAAAAACCCTGTACCAAACCACATTGGTTCCAAATGATCTTCCAAAACACAACTATTCCTCAGACAAAGTCATTACCGTAATTGATTCTAGGCAAGCCAGACTCCAAAACATAATCACTACATTGATGGCAAAGTTTGGCCAAAACAAAAAGGAATACGTGCATTTGTCGTACGAATCGGTAACGTTATCATCAGATACCGCAAATTCACTAGGGCTAGATACTGGGGGAAAAAGTGCACAAATGTCTGGCAGGAAAGGTCTCTATGTCAATGCAGACAAGATTTTAGATATGCTGGAACAAAAAACGCTAGAAGAGACCAAAAAACGCAACCCTGATCTGTCTGATAACACTCTGCATAAAATTGCAAAAAATGTGGCAGTTGCCACCCTACGATACGAGATGATAAAGCAGGATCTAGACAAGATCATAACCTTTGACACTACAAAATCGCTAAGCCTAGAAGGAGATACTGCGCCGTACATCCAGTATGCGTATGCAAGGGCTAGTCGAATCATAGAAAAATCAAACACAAAGCCAAACTTTGACGCAAAATTTGAGCTGCTCCAGGACCAATACGAGTCTGCACTTGTAAAGGCAATTGGCAAGCTGGACTTGGCAGTGCAGGATGCCGCAAATAACCTGTCGCCCAAGGTGATTGCAAAATATTGCTACTCGCTTGCGGTGTCGTTTAATGGATTTTATGAGCATGTGCGGGTATTGGACGCAGAGCCGGACCTGCTTAATGCGAGAGTCTGCCTCGTGTATGCATTTCAGAGATGCCTACAAAGAGCCCTGAATCTAATTGGAATAGACACGCCTGAACGAATGTAATTGTGGTGTTTGTTTTGAACAAACTAGGAAATAATATCATTTTCCAGCAAAACCCGATATAGTATGGCCCAAGCGTATGGTACCAATTTAGAAAGCAGATGTGCCGATTGTGGAAATTTAGTAGAGATAACAGAGGGCGCAGTGCTGTATGATACTAAATGGTACCATCAAAAATGCTGGGACAATGGTGGTAAAAATGGTAAAAGTAATAGTAGTTGATGATGACGTAGACACAGTCGAAGTGTTCTGTGAGTATTTGGAAATCAAGGACATCACTGTGGTCGGGCGTGGCTATAATGGAAAAACCGCGGTGGAATTGTACGAGAGATTCAAGCCGGACATTGCATTGCTTGACGTGATGATGCCTGAATACGACGGATTTTACGGCCTGGCAAACATCAAGCAAATCAATCATGATGCCAAGGTGATCATGGTGACAGCGGACCTGACATCTGACACAGAAAAGAAGCTAAAATCGCTTAACGCCTCTGCCGTAATCTACAAGCCGTATGAAATCGACAGTGTAATTGACACCATAAATAATGTGCACAAGCAGGCAGTAACAGTAACACAATAAATGCTATATTTGTCGGATTTTGATAGTATTTCATGAAAATATTAATTGCAGATGACGAGCCGGACCTACTGTCGCAATACCGCACCATTTTAGAGGACAAGGGCCATCAGGTCACAACAACACTTGATGGTGAATTATGCGTTTTAGAATATTCAAAAAAACTGGCAGAAAATTCTGATAATCCATTTGATGCGGTGGTGCTGGACTATTCCATGCCAAAGCTAAACGGCCTGCAAACAGCAAAAGAAATCCTCGGGCTAAACCCGTCACAGAGAATAATATTTGCGTCTGCATATGTGCAGGAAACACTGGTCGATTCTATCAAAAACCTCAAGCAAATAGTAGAATTATTGCAAAAACCGTTTTCACTGCAAGCGCTGGTAGACACTATAGAGGACAAGAACATCTACGAGGAGCTTGCCAAGCTTAACGTAAATGTGCAGAATTTAATGGATCTGAATCCGACACATGCGCAAATCCGTGACTATTTGGAAGCGTTGCGCAAGATCCAAAAGGCAAAGACCTTCTAGATAGCTTATTATTCGAACCGTCAAGTGCCAAATTATGAAGATAAAAAACAACGCATACGTTTTGTTTTTCTATAATGATTCTAAGAAATGGCTGCAAAAAATAGACAGAAAGCAGTCATTGCATACTCATGTCGGTGTAATAAAACACAAGGATGCAATAGGAAAAGAGTTTGGCAGCAGACTGAGAACAAACAAGGACAAGTACGTGTATCTGATAGAGCCGACGGTTCACGACTTTGTGATGAGGAGTCAACACGGCACGCAAATTGTTTACCCAAAGGACCTGGGCTATATCGCAGCACGCTCTGGTGTGCAATCAGGGCAGAAAATACTGGAGATTGGCACCGGAAGCGGTGCGCTGACTACATTTCTGGCAAGCATCGTCAAGCCAAGGGGGCACGTCTACACATTTGATGTGGCACCTGACTTTATGGAGATTGCAAAAAAGAACATCACTAGAGCAGGCATGATAAAATATGTAACAATGCACGAGCAGGACCTCAAGACTGCCAAGAAAATGCCGTTATCTGATATGGATATGGCGGTGGTGGACTTGGGTGATCCGTGGACCGTAGTGCCACAGGTGCGAAAAATGCTCAAGGGCTCTGGAGCATTTGTTGCAATTTGTCCTACGATGAACCAGCTGGAAAAGCTCACTGCATCCCTAATTGAAAACGAGTTTACCGACATAGAGTGCTCTGAGCATATATTGCGAACAATCGAGGCAAGGGAAGGAAAAACCAGACACTCATTTTATGGCATAGGACACACCACATACATTGCCTTTGCAAGAAAGGCGTTCTACGACAGAAAGGCCAAAAAGGAAGCAAAAGAGCAGGCAGAAGAAGCCCCAGAGTCAGCCTAGTGCGCTGTTCGTTTGTATGAAACAAACACAATCTAATAGTCTTTTTTAGGTTTAGACAAACTGATCCGATTGCTATCTGCGCATAAAAAATCCGAGAAAAAAATGCAACTTGATGAGGCCAAAAAAAGCGTTGAGAATTTTGGTCTGATTCACTCAGAAAACCACATCACAAAGCAAGACATTGCAAAACTTGGCTTTGCAGATGACATGCGCAAGCTAAAGTCAATCCACCGAGAGCGAATGCTAGAAGATCTGTCATGTTTACTCAATGACAAAATCCGGGAATTTGAGAAAATAGAGCAGGAAGACAAGTGGAAGGAATCAGTCTTGCAAAGACTAAACGCGGAGCTTAACACCAAAGTAGTACAACTTGAAAACGCAAACAGAACAATCACAGAAGAAAAGGCAAGATCGGATGAGCTAAACAAAAAACTCCAGGAAACCCTGTTAAAGCTGCAAAGCTCAGAAGAGCAGCTACGACTAGAGCGTGACTGGCTTGCACAACAAGTAGAGCAAAAGTCAAAAGAAGTGCTAGACACCATCCGCGAACTCATAAAAAACGAAAAACCGCAATAATCGAAGAAAATTTATCCAAACCGCCTCTAGAAGATTGGTGGCCCAAAGACTCACACCCATTCTAGTAAAGAAATTCATCCCGGGGCGAAAGGTTGACTCTCGCAAAGGGCAAAACGGCAAGGTCCTAGTGATTGGTGGCAGCTACATGTACCATGGCGCGCCAATTCTGGCATCGCTTGCAGCACTGCGAGCAGGAACAGACCTTGTTTACACTGCAGTTCCAAAGATTAACGCCTCTGCAACTAGGGCAATCTCTCCAAACTTGATAGTAATTCCGATGGTTGACGCCAAGCTTACCCGCGGCTCTGCAAACAAGCTGCTAGGCCAAGCCCAGTCTGGATTGGACTCTGCAACAATAGGTATGGGCCTTGCAGTAGCAGACGAAGAAGGCCTCAAAGCACTGGTCCGGGAATTATCCGCGCAAGATGTTAGATTATCCCTTGATGCAAGTGCACTGATCAGCTCCATTTTGCCTGTTTTGCCGCAAAATATTGTACTGACTCCTCATGCGGGTGAATTCCAAAGGCTCTTTGGGGTTTTGCCTCCAAATAAAATCAAGGAAAGGGTAACACTGGTGGAAAAACACGCCCGCGAACATTCGGTTACAATACTTCTCAAAGGAGCAATTGATGTCATATCAGATGGCAAGCAGACCTATCTTAACCCAAAGAACCTACCGTCAATGACTGTAGGTGGGACGGGAGATGTCCTATCTGGTTTGGTTGCTGCCATATTATCGAAGAATCGAAATTCTCTAGAATCGGCAGCCGCAGCTTCATTTGTCAATGGTACTGCTGGCAAGCTGGCACAGAAAAAGCACGGATTCCACATAGTTGCAACTGATCTGATTGATAACATCTCAAGTGCGATGAAGCCATTTGACAAAGTGATCCGATGAAAAAAGTTCTTGCACATGTGGATAGGAACATGTCAGGTTTGGTATCTGATTTGCAAACCCTGATACGACAGCCAAGCGTTTCTGCAAAAAACGAGGGAATTGAGCAATGTGCAAAACTAGTCGCAAAAATGCTCAAAAAATCCGGAATAAAATCAGAAATTCTGAGGCTAAAGGGTGTGGCACCTCTAGTCTATGGCGAAATAAAATCAAAGAAAAACCCAAACAAGACCATTCTATTTTACAACCATTATGACGTCCAGCCTGCAGAACCGTTTGAGCTGTGGGATGATCCACCGTTTAGCGGTAAGGTAAAGGGAAACAAGATTTTTGGTCGGGGTTCTGCGGATGACAAGGGCGAGCTGATCACCAGAATAAAGGCAGTAGAGGCGTTCTTGCAAGAAACCGGCGATGTGCCGTGTACGGTAAAATTCGTAATCGAGGGAGAAGAAGAAATAGGCAGCGCAAACGTGGAGCAGTATCTCAAAAAATACCGAAAAAAATTTGCATGCGATGGCGTAATCTGGGAGTTTGGCTATGTTGACGCAAAATCCCGACCGATAATCGGCCTTGGCATGAAAGGACTTCTATATGTGGAGCTTACTGCCAAAGAATCCATTCGCGATGCCCATTCCAGTCTTGCGGTAATTATCAAAAATCCAGCGTGGCGACTAATTGATGCGCTAAAAACACTGCGCGATTCCTCTGGAAAAATTCTCATAAAAGACTGGTACCGCGAAGTAACACCGTTTAACAAAGAAGACTTGAAACTGTTATCCGGCGAGCCGTTTGACGAGTCTGGATTCAAGTGGGAATATGGTATATTGCAATTTGTAAATAACATGAAAGGACTTGATGTCAAAAAGGCGCTGGCAGGGGACCCAACGTGTAACATTGCCGGCATGATTTCCGGATATACATTACAAGGAGCAAAGACTGTGTTGCCATCTTCTGCTACTGTGAAAATCGATTTTCGACTGGTACCAAAGATGGATCCCAAAAAACAAATAGCGCGACTAAAGACACATCTCAAAAAACATGGATTCTCTGATATTTCAGTCAAAATATTTCACGGCGAGGCAGCATCAAGGACGGACCCATCCAGCCCGTTTGTTGGCATAGTAAAGCAAGCGGCAAAGGAATCCTTTGGCAGCTATATTGTTAATGTCTCCAATGCGGGAACTGGCCCGATGCACTCCTTTGCCAGTGTTCTCAAAGCCCCGTGCATTTCCATTGGATCGACATACATGTTTGCAAGGATTCATTCGCCAAACGAATTTGCAAGAATCGATCTGCTCAAAAAGACAACAA
The DNA here is from genome assembly GCF_002787055.1 of Candidatus Nitrosotenuis aquarius. NCBI lineage: Archaea > Thermoproteati > Nitrososphaerota > Candidatus Nitrosotenuis > Candidatus Nitrosotenuis aquarius. The sequence goes on along the minus strand of NZ_CP024808.1, from coordinate 589,953 downwards.
AATGCATGTGCCATATTCTGGATAGGTTCTGAGCCTGTACCACCCAGAAAAGACTTTAAAGTGCATCAGAATCAAGCTAAAACATGTCAATGTACATGCCAGGTGCGACCGCAGTCGGAATCACTTTTGATGGCGGCGTAGTTTTTGCAAGCGAAAAAAGAATCGCGTATGGCAATTTCTTGGTATCAAAGAACACCAAAAAGACATACACATTGACCGATAAAGTCGGCACAAGCGTTGCAGGCCTAGTTGCAGACATGCAGATTTTGGTCCTGCAGATAAAGGCGCTAGCCAAGATACGCAAAATGGAGCTAAAGCGGGACGTTCCGCAGAATTCCATCGCAAAAATGATGTCTAACATGATGTATGAGAGACGATTCTTCCCATTACTGACCCAGGTTATCGTGGGCGGAGTGGTTGGAAAGCCATCAATATTCACACTGGACCCATTGGGCTCTGTTCTTCCAGATGATTATGCCGCAGTTGGAACAGGTGCAGAAATGGCACTGGGTGTTTTGGATCACCAATTCAAGCCAAACATGTCAGAAAAAGAGGCAACAGAGCTTGCAATTAAGTCAGTAAAAGCAGCAACAATGAGAGATTCGTTTTCTGGCGACGGAATTGATGTCTTGGTATTAACAAAGCAGGGCACAAAAGAGTTTACAGAAAAACTGTAAAAACACAAGGCCCCTCTAGTTCGGGAAAACACATCGCATCAAGTCATTACGTACGTTAGAATTTGTTAGAAAGTGTTTAATAGAAAAATTCAGTCAGCAAAACTATGTCTGATGATCATGATTTTCAAAAAAGATTAGCCAAGTTACAAATTCAAGCATCAGCTGTAATTACTATCGGTGGAATCCTTATCGCATTGGGTATTACCACGATAGTGACACAATTCCTCGTGAACTATATCCGTGGAATGGTTTTGCATTTTTAGGAGTTGGCTTAACACTTATGTTGTATCATTTGTTTGGAATTAGAAAAAATATTGACAATTTGAAATAGATTGACTCTCAAAGATCGCAAAAACCACTACAACGTAAAATTCCTCAAAGGCTACGGTCATTCTATTTCTATCAAAGACAATAAAATGATTCTAGTCTTTAATTGATTTTTTGGCTTCCCAATATTTATCAGAAATATAGTGCAGATTCTCTATGACAATTCCCTTGCTCATCTCTGCCATTTCCTTGCTTGAGACCAACGCACGCCCCACAGCCAGAGATTTTTTCTGCGACTCTTCAATAATGCATACGATCTGGCCCTTCTCAAATTCCCCAAAGCTGCGAATCCCAGGACGCATCACGTTTGCACCATTGCACATGAATTTCACAGCCCCCATGTCCACCATGACGCTTGGAAACTTGGCAAGCGTTCCACTATCAGACAAAAACGGCAGGTAATTATCGCCTATTTTGATTGCAGTCAGGCCTTCGCCCACTATGATTTGTCCTTCCTCAAATTCGTAAATTTTGAGATTTTTTATTTTTGGCAATTCCACTTTCCATTGACTGGATATTTGTGATAGCACTTCGGCAGTCTCTGTCTTTGATATTAGATTTGACTTCAAGCCCGCAAAATTTCCCTTCTAATATCTAACAAGTCACGCAAAATGGCGCTCGCTGTTTCCGTTCCACCCGCACCCTTTCCTATGATGGTCTGGGTGCCGGAATGCTCTGATGTAAATGATATTGCGTTCAGGGTACCATTGACACACAGAGGATCATCGATTGGAATCTCTTTTGGTGACACTTCCAAGTCTTTATTGCAAGATGCAATCAACTTGATTGCCATTTTCTTTTTGGCCGCCTTTTTGACGTCATCTAGTGTTACTTTGCGTATTCCAGTTCGCTTAATGTCTGGCATTGTAACCTTCATTCCCATAATCCAGTTTGCCAAAATGACTAGTTTTGCAGCTGCATCAAATCCATCTAGGTCTAGTGATTCATCTGCTTCTACATATCCGCGAGATTTGGCATCTTTTAGCGCCTGCGCAAAGCTCATCCCGTGAGCCATGTTGGTAAGAATGTAATTTGTAGTGCCGTTTAGTATGCCGGCAAACGATGTAATTTGCTCTCCTTGCAGGCTGTTCTTGGCATAGTTCAAAATTGGCGTTCCACCGCCTACAGTTCCTGAAAACCTAAACTGGACCTGGTTGTACAGGGCAAGCTCCATCAGTGAAGGAAACGCAATCGCAAGAGGTCCCTTGTTTACAGATATGACATGCATTCCAAGCTTCATTGCAGTTGTAATATGCGACATGCCAGGCTCTGCGTCGCGATAATTGCTTGCAGTGGTCTCTATTAGGACATCGGCATCAATGTTTTTTATTATATCTAGGCCGGTCCACTTTTTCTTTGACTTGTCATAGTTTTTGATAGAACCGTATTTCTTTTTGACCTCGACTAGCCTGTTCAAATCCAGGCCGGATTGCTCCACTGCGCCGCCATGAGTGTCAAATGCGCCGACGATTCTTGGCATTATTCCATATTTTGCGTACAGGTCGTCAGAGCGTGAGACCAATAATTTTGCCAGGCTTTGCGCAACCGTTCCAAATCCGCAAACTATGATTCTCATTTTCTACTTCAGACTTGGCCCGGCCCTGATTTATAATGGTTAGACTAGGACTTTTCCAGCTTGAGCGACACAGAATTGATACAAAATCTGTTTCCCGTCGGTTTTGGACCGTCTTCAAAGACGTGGCCCAAGTGCGCATCGCATTTTGCGCACATTACCTCCACTCTAGTCATTCCATAACTGGAATCTCGCTCGTACTTGACACTATTCTCATGTATTGGCTCCCAAAAGCTTGGCCAGCCAGAGCCTGAATCGTATTTTGTCTTTGAGCTGAACAACTCATTTCCACAGCAGGTGCAGCGATAGATTCCATCATCCTTGCAGTATGTGTATTTTCCAGTAAATGGGGGTTCGGTCGCCTTCATTCTGCAGACGTCAAACTCGTCTTTGGATAGCTCGCTTTTCCATTGGGAATCGGATTTTTCTATTTTTTCCATAGGTGAAAATAACTGATTGTAATATTATAGGATTGTTCCTAATTGGATTTTCGCTTTTCCTCTATTCTTTTTTCAGACTCGAATCTCTCAAGCTCGTACGATTTAAGATCTGCAAACTTGATTATCTTGGATAGGTTTGGCTGCTTTTTCTGAATTTCCAAGAACATTTTCTGCGCTACCTGTCGATAGTCAATGTGGCCTTGCGGAATAGTTCTGAGCTCAATTAGGTGTACTGCCTCTCGCAGATTCATGTTCATAAAGAACGGATAGTTGTATGCAAAATTGACTACATACTGGGATTCTTGCGGCATTTTATTTCGTATCGAATCAAACACATTTTTTGTATTCTTCATGCAGGAGTCATATTCTGACTTTATTCCAAGCTCGACTATTTCCTTTGGGGTGCTGTATCCGTGATCTGTTGTTAGTAATTGTCGCTCCAGTGTCAGCACTCGATGTCTGTGCAGATCACGAAACATTCCAAAATTACCAATGACATCAAAGGTATAGTTTGTCATCTCAAATGCACGTGGGGGCCGCTGCCTTCTGTTTGTGCGCATTTTTGCAAAATCAGAAATTATCTTTGCCTTGGAAGGTTTGCTCATTTTTTTGACCATACCTAAAATCTCCCCATATGGTATTGTTTGTGATTCGTAAATAATTGCAGAAATTATCTTGCTCTGTGCTATTTCCTCTGATTCATAATTGACTAGCTTGACTAGAGGCCCTCGGTGCCTTGGCTTTATTTTCTGCCTTTTGGATAGTATTTGGGTGCTTTTTTGCAGCGACTTGAGATATTGCTGCATTGCAATACCGTACTTGTCGGTAGCGCGCCTAACAAAGGACTTGATGGTAGTGTCTAGTTCATGCTTGATTTTATCCGCAACCTCTTGCTCTTCTGCAAGGTCGGAGCTGTACAATATGGTCAGTAGATACTCAAATGCGCGCCCGTTCCCAGAGACGCCCACATTGGTCAGCGTCGAGGCTGGAAGCAAGCCACGCAAAATGTCAAGTGCCTTTGCCTTTGTACTTGCATTATAGATGAATGTGGCAGACTTGATGTCCGACTCTGATTTTAGCTTGGAGAATTCCGTCTCGTTTCCGGATGCAGAATCCTTGAATTTCAGCTTTTCAATTGGCTCTTTTTCTCGCACAAATTTCAGCATTGGATCTATGTTCTTGGAATAAACTTCAAAATCCAGATCACACGCTTGAATGTACGAATCGGCAAATTTTGATTCCATGATTTTTTTTTCCCGCAAAAACTTGAACTGCCCGTTTACTTTTTTGTCCCAAGAAACATAGCGAGACGATTTTTCCAAATACGACAGGCCAATTCTGCGGTCCTCTATTTTTTTGACTGCGATATTTGATATTCCCTCGATTGCAATTTGCGCAATTCCAAGTTCCGCAACGGAATCATCGCCATATTCAATTAGGACTTTATTGTAAAATTCCTCACCGCGATTTTCGTTTGCCAAAAACTCGTCCAAAAAAATTCTCCGCATGCTTTTATCAGTCCTAGAATATCTAGACATCAGAGCACCGCGGTCCACCTGTCGCGGAGTTATTATAGCAAACACAGAATCATCAGCATTTGAGAAATGGCTTTTTAGCTTTTCTTTTTCTTGTTCGGTAAACTCGCTCAACAAACTCCAGACTGGACAAATCTAATTAAACTATTTTCGCTTGATTTGTATGAGATCTACTTTGGGACTCGATCCCTTTGCCTGCCATCGAAGCAGCACTTCCTTTAATGCAGCTGCGTCGGCCTCGTTTTCCGTGTACAAAAGCATCGTCATCCAGTGGCCTTTCTCGCCTGCCTTGCCGCCAACAGAATTCATCCAAAAGTCAGACGGCAGATTCTGCAGAGCCTTGTTGGCAGGATCCCTGGAAAGCTCAATCCAGCGCTTTGCCACAAAGTTCAGTATTTGGTCCAAGCCGTCCTTGTCTATCATGGAGTATACCCAAAAGCGTTCAAATTTTAAAATTGCGACTAGAATTGCCTTGGTTAATTTCTTCTTACCAAAAATAGAACACTTGTTCACATTTTGCCGGTTATACGCAACGCTCAAGTTTTAGCCAATGAACAAGGACGAAGTAGAGATTATCGGCAAGCAAGTCAAAGACATGTATGGCACCCAGATGGGCAAAGTCATCGGTACTATAACCGATATTGATGGCTCCATACAGACTGTGGGAGTTGACTGTGGTCTGCAAGGACTAGTACAGGTCCCATTTGAACAACTAGTAGTTCAGGGCGATGTCGTAATCTACATACCGAAATGGAGACTCGACGCACAACGATTCCTCAGAGAAAAGGGACTGACAATCAGGCGACTAAAGGCGCTAATTGACATTGTCTCTGAAAACGACGAAATGAAGGAAGACGCAGAAATCATACACGAAAAGTACAAGTCCAAACTGATATCGCTGGAAGAAGCTGAAAAGCAGATTTCATCAGCGCTAGGCTCACGTCTCGAAGAGCTAGGTGCACAGCTAAAGACTGTAAAGACATTGTTGTTTGATGCCAAAGTCCAATTCAAGAGCAACGAAATCTCTGAAGCAAAATATGATCTCATCAAGACGCACACAGGCGAAATAATGGAACACATCGACCATGAAAAGGCGGAAATCCTCAACATTCAGCGAAGAATGTCGGATCTATCCTTGGATGGTGTTCGCAGCGACGTGAACCAGCAAGCGCAAATCCAGACATCTGCAGTATCATATCTTGTGACAAACAACGGACAGACAGTCGAGCAAGCTCCAAGTGCACCTTCCTATTCACCTGAAGCAAAACCTTCAGAGCAAACATCGGCTCAGCCAATATTTGCAAACACTGCACCTTCTCCGGCCGAAAATAGAGAAGAGGTAGTCAGCGCAAATCTGCCTCAGCCACCGACGAATACTGTTAAGCAAACTGAGAAATCAGATTGGTTTGCAGGCATGGAAGCACAGTAAGGGGCACTAACATCCCTTTTTTCTACATTTATTCTCGGTTTTCTTTTTGTGCTAATCTTGAATCAGCTTTGCCTGATTTCCTGGATTAAATCCTTGAATTGCATTGCCTGACCAGTCATGGTATGATTTTACGCACCACTCCAAAAAACCGGCCCAGTTCTGATCAGTTGTGGTTTTTGGAGGTTTTTGGCTTTTAAACAATAAAAATTTAGAAATAACTAGGCTCGATTTTATCTGTGGACTATCTTGTTGGTCTAGGGCACAACGACACGCAGACACGCCGGGAAGCATCTGCAGATTTTGTTAAATTCTGGGAGTCTCAGGCAAAAAAACTCCACTGGTTTGAGCCGTGGCATACGGCACTGCAATGGAATCCCCCATTTGCAAAATGGTTTGTCGGCGGAAAAATCAACGCTTCATACAACGCACTAGATGTGCAAAACCAAGAAAAAATAGCAATATTCTGGGAGGGAGAAAACGAGGAACGCAGGTCAGTAACATATGGAGAGTTATCAGATTCCGTTCAAAGACTGGCAAACGGCCTAAAGTCCCTGGGTGTACAAAAAGGAGACCGAATAACAATCTACCTCCCAATGGTGCCGGAGCTAATCGTATCAATATTGGCCTGTGCAAGAATTGGCGCAATACACACTGTGATATTTTCAGGATTTTCAGCCCAATCAATCAAGGACAGGGTGGTTGATTCGCAATCAAAAATAATCATCACCGCAGACGGCGGATACCGAAGGGGAAACGTCGTCAAGCTAAAAGAAGTAATTGATACTGCGATTTCAGATCTGGATTTTGTCCAAAATGTGATTGTATTGACCAGAACCAAAAATCCGATTCCAATGGGAAAAAGGGATTTGGCATGGAATAGTATATTGCAAAAAAGCTCCAATGTCTGCCCTCCAGAAAAACTGGACGGAACACATCCACTTTACATCCTGTATACTTCGGGAACAACCGGAAAACCAAAAGGAGTTCTTCATGACACGGGCGGATATCTGACTCATGTAGCTGCCACGTTTAGGTGGGCATTTGACATCAAAGATTCTGATGTGTATTTTTGCACTGCAGACATTGGCTGGGTCACAGGCCACAGCTATGTTGCATACGGCCCGCTGGTATGTGGTGCAACCCAGGTGATGTACGAGGGTGCACCTGACTATCCAAGTCCTGCAAGAATGTGGGATATAATACAACGATACAAAATCACCATATTCTATACCACGCCGACTGCACTGCGAATGTTCATGAAGTTTGGCGATTCGATTCCAAATTCATATGACTTGTCCAACCTTCGATTACTGGGAACGGTAGGCGAGCCAATCAATCCAGAGGTCTGGAAATGGTACTATAACACAATCGGCAAATCAAGGTGCCCGATTATCGATACCTGGTGGCAGACGGAAACTGGCGCCATGATGATATCGCCATTGCCTGGCCTAGAGACAATTCCGCTCAAGCCGGGCTCGGGCGCATTTGCAATTCCTGGCGTGGAGCTGGCAATACTGGATGAATCAGGAAAACAGCTCCCGCCTGACACCAAGGGATATCTTGTGATTACAAAGCCGTGGCCTGGCATGCTGCCTACTTTGTGGGGCGATGATGAAAAATACAAGACAGTCTATTGGTCAAAATACAAAGACATCTACTATACAGGCGACTATGCCATATGCGACAAGGACGGATATTATTGGCTCTTGGGAAGAGCAGACGATGTCCTAAAGATAGCAGGACACAGAATAGGCACTGCCGAGCTGGAATCAAGCCTGGTGTCGCACAATTCAATATCAGAAGCAGCGGTGTGTGGTATTCCAGATGAGATCAAGGGCGAAGCAATCATTGCTTTCTTGGTCCCAAAGGAAGGCGTAATGGTGTCTGATTCCCTAAAGGCACAGGTAATAGATGTGGTCAGAAAAGACATTGGGGCAATTGCGACTCCCCAGTCGATTTATTTTGTATCCAAATTGCCAAAGACTCGAAGCGGCAAAATAATGCGAAGGCTGCTAAAGGCAATAGCATCAAATGAAAAAATAGGCGATGTCAGCACACTAGAGGACGGAGCAGCTGTATCTGAGATCCATGCAGCATTTGATGAGCTAAAAAAACAGATCCAGTAAAAACCTGTGCGTCCTTTTCAAACAAACAAGTTGTTAAGATTTATGCGTACTACTATCACACCATGAGGCTAGCTCCTGCAAAATCTGCGATCGGTTTTGTACTGGGCTTGGCCTTTTTTGCCCCAATGCAGGCGCTTGCGGCCACAAAATCAATCCATGATATACACTACAAAATAGGCGCGCCGCCGGACTTGGTGCCCTTTTTGGTAATGGGCGGTATTTTTCTGATAGTGCTTTTTGCATACTATAAGTCCAGCAAGGTTGGCAAATACGAAAAGTTCTCCCTGCACTGCACAAGATGCGGCAGATTCACACATGGACTAAAATGCGTAATATGTGAAGCAAGAAAATAATGAACTAAGGCTTGATTGCAGCCTTTAGTTTTGATAGGCTTGCCTTTGTCTCTTTTTGGGCCGTATCCTTTGCTGCCTTGAGGTCTGCTCGCGCCTTGGCTATTGCCGCCTTGGACTCGGCATTGATCTGGTCTGTAGGTATGCCTTTTGCTATTGCCGCCCGCGCATCCTCGTTTGCCTTTTTGATCGCTGCAGTAAAGTCGGCCTGGGCCTTGTGTATTGCCTTTTTGTATGCAGTCATGATGTCCTGGACTTCTTGCTTGCCTGATTTTTGGGCAAACGCGTCGCCTGCCAGCGTAATTGATGCTAGTAATACTGCAACCGCTGCCATTGCAATTAGTACAGTCTTCATGTTTTGGATTTTTTTGATATCATTAAAAAATATTACTTATGAATTGTACCAATACAGAGCTTGTCATTTCTGCACAACTAGTAGATTATCTAACTAAATTTCACACAAATATCAATGTGGGGAAAAGAAGAGGTAATGCTTGAATCAGAGGCAGAACAAATCTGCCGCAAAGTCATCGGTTCTAATTCTGCTATACGTTCTGCGTCAATGTGCTCAGAAAGCGGTGAAATTCTGTGCTCAGAGCACAGAAATGACGAGACAAGCCTTACTACACGCATGGGAGGCCAAGCCTCACTAATTCAGGCAACCAAGCAAATCACTCTGAGATGATAACCAAAGACATTTACAAAATCTTGGGCAAGTTCAAGTGACTAGCCAAACCACTGCTCTAATGTGTGGCTCCGCTTAATCGTGCTTTTCTGCAGTCGGTTCAGCGATGCCTCTACCCTGTCGCGAGAAAAACTCCTCTCGCCTGACAAGTAACTGACAATACCAGAATAGTTTGGCTCGCCAAATTTTATCTCGGATACGTCGGCAACTTTGGGTTCCAAAAAGATCTTGCGTATTTCCTGGTATGGAATTGTTTGGAGCTTGTCTTTCACTTGTTCAATTTCTTCCAGTCTGCCGTTTTCTTTGATCATCTTTAGCGCAGTCTTTGGGCCAATCCTGTCAAATCCGTCAGGGTTAAAGTCCGTGCCAATCAAAATACCAATGTCGACTAGCTGTTCTGCGGTAACGCCAAGATCAGACAAAACCCGGGATGTGTCGATTATCTCCGGCTCTATTTCGATGTAGGTGTTCCTGTTTGGCAGCTTTCTCCTGCCAGAGTTTGTGAAATTACGGACCAGCTTTTTTGCCCCAAACAATATGGAGTCATAGTCCTGGCTTGCAGAGGCATACGCCAAACCCGTTTTGGTCAGATGGGCTGCCGTTGCCTCTCCTTCCGCCGGTGCCTGAATCGAGGGAATTCCAAACAGTTCTAGCAAGTGCTTTGCGTCTTCCACCATGCCGTCCTGCATGGATGTGGTCTGTTGGGCGTATTTTCGAACGTCTTCCATGTTTCCTTCGGCAAGTGCTTTTTCGTATTTTATTGTGGCTTCTTTTTTGATCTGCTTTCTTCGCTCTATTTCGGCTGCCTTTAAGGAAGGAGACTTGCCGTCAAATACAAAAACGGGCTTTATTCCCAATGACAAAAAATTGATGCTTCTATAGAACAATCCGCTTAGGTGGCTTGTTACCCGCCCCTGAGAATCAGAGAGCAACATTCCATCTGGTCCGCGAATTATTGAGAGAAACTGGTAGATGGTATTGTATGCATCAACTGCGATTACCTTGGATGCAAATGACTCTAGTGTTGTTTTTTCTTTGGTGATGAGTCCCTTTAGATCTAAGCCCATTGGTATGGTTTTATTTTTACCTGTTTTTGTATTGTGTGATTTGCTATATTAGGGACGATTTTGTTTGTGGGGTATGGTGCCGGGTTAGCCAAGCGGTACGGCGACCGCCTCGAGATCAATCTCACAGGATAGCGGTTGTGCATTCGCACTCAGGGGTTCGAATCCCTTACCCGGCGCTTTCCATTAGGGTTAAAACCCTACCAGTGTTAATAGATCAGAATAATGAAACAATCCCTAAACTCCAAACTAAAGCCGGATATTCACAATTATGATCAAAGGATCAGCTCAGTTCTACGCAGAATTGAGAACGCATTATCCAAAAAGACAGTGACATTAATCAAAAAATACCACGACGAGATGATCTCCGAATCCATCTCAAAAGCAACACAGCTAAAACACCTTGAAGTCATGTTAAACCTGTCTAGATTCCTAAAGAAAGAATGGGATGAGGTTAGTTCTGGTGACATTCAAAAGCTAGTCGTAACTATCGTGCAAAAATACTCTGATTCTGGACAGGAAACACACACCACGGCGGACCACAAAAAGGTCTTGAAGATATTCTACAGGTGGCTAAAAACAGGCTCCAGGCACAAAGATCCCGACACACTAGATCCGCCGGAAATACGCAAAATCAAGATGAGGCGAGTCAAAGACAGGCTTTCAAGGGAGGATCTAATCTCCGAGGGTGATATGACAAAAATACTTCATGCCTGTGGTGAGAATCTCAGGGACAGGGCGTTAATCGCAGTTCACAACGAGGCTGGTACAAGAATAGGTGAAACACTTACCCTACAAATCAAACATGTCGTCGTAGATGATTACGGTGCAATTATCAAGGTGGATGGCAAGACCAACGCAAGGCCCATCAGATTACTGACTTCTGCACCATATCTTATCGCCTGGCTTAATGCTCACCCGTTCAAGGAAAACACAGAATCACCGTTATGGATAAACCTGAGCAAATTCCAATATGGTTCGCATTTGACATACAAGGGAGCTAGAGAGATAATCCAGAAAAGAGTCGAGCTTGCAAATCTGCCCAAACGTGTCTATTTTCATCTGTTCAGACACTCCCAGATCACACAGACAGCTAATTTCCTAACTGAAGCACACCAAAAGAAACGCTATGGGTGGTCGTCAAGCTCCAAGATGCCTGCAAGATACACTCACTTGGTTGATGAGGATGTTGACGAGGCTCTATTGGGCCATTATGGGATAAAGAAGCAAACAAAGGCGGATCTCAAACTGCCTAAAAAATGCCCAACATGTGGCTGGCCAAACGCTCATGATGTGGATTATTGCGAGAAATGTACCAAAGCGCTAAGTCTTGATAAGGCGTTATTGCAAGACGAGGAAACCAAACAAAAGAATGAGATGCTTGCGGATAAGGTAGAGCGCCAGGATCGAATTCTCAAATCTATGGCTAAAAAACTAGGAATGGATATAGAACCATAATTTTCTCTCTCTCACTTCAATATTCAGCGTTAGCATGAGGTGCAGTGGAAACACAGGTTTGTGTTGTGATGCTTATGCTTAGAATGAACAATTTTGAGGTTATGTCTGTGTGTGAGAGAAAGTAGTGTTCTACTGAGATGTGTACCAAGTTAATAATTTACCGTTTTTCACTTTTAGATTTCTTGTAAACTTGATTGTTTCATAAACCAATTTAGGGTTATTACTAATTTTTGCTCCTTTGCCTAACTTCAACATACTATCAAGCATTGTTTTAGTGCTGAATACACTACTTTTAACGGATTTTTTATTGATAAGATTTGTACAGAATAGACTACATCGTTCTAGTTTGTTTATTGCATTATCCAGGCTTCCTAATGTACACCATTTGCTTTTTCTTATTTTCTCATCATAGACATAATGGTGAAAGCGATATCGGGAAGTTCTGGGCCTATTCCCAGATTCGTATTCTTTATGCTTGACATTCCTACGTCTTCTTGATGATCTAGATTCATCTTTTTTGCGTGGTTTTTCTATTATTAGGTGTCCTATCTCACGGCATATGGGACAATTTTGACTACCCATTTTAACGACTACCCATCGAATATTAGTTCCGTTATAGCTACTTTAACTCTTCTATTAATTAGATGAGTTCTAAATCTCTCAAATGCATTGCGGTGTCTCAACAGAATTACTTTGAACTCAAATCTCGTGGCCAAGCGGGTGATTCGTTTGATGGTGTGATAACCAAACTACTTGAGCAAACAAAAAAGGGTGATAAGTGATCTGACCTCCCAAATTTTTTCTTGTTGTGAGAAAGAACCGTCTTTCAAAATTACCTATCTAACTGGTGAAACCACCGCTGTTTGCAGTGAATGCTCTGTACTCCCATGTTTCAGCCGATTTATCAAATCCAAAGAGGAGATCAAGTGATGCTACAGACCGCAACTCAGAAACTACGAAAACGCAATTACTACATTCAGCGTGATGGGCCAACTTGCATTTATTGTGAAAAAACAATGGATTTTGAACACGATACTATCGAGTTTGACCACTTGGACAATAATCCCCATAATAACGCCGAATGGAACGAAATATTATGTCACGGTCAGTGTAATAAGGAAAAGAGGTTCAATCCTGAATATCAAATCAAAGCACGCGAAAAGATCTTAGAAAATCAAAGAAGAATCTTTGTTCCAAAAGTTGAAGATAAAACTGACTCTGATGTTAGTCCAGAAATTGATCATAATAGAAACTCACGAAATCTCATCAAGCAAAAGCTTCTGGAGGTCGTTATCACTGATGGAAGAATTGAATACAAAACAGCACTAAATGGCTTGACTTTTCTAGTATCTGAAAATCTTGGTCATGGGTCACAGGTTTCCACACGTAGGCTTTTGGATGAATTAACCTCTGATTTTCCTGGCTTTGAAGGACCATTCATGGTTGAGCGAGGTGAAGATGGGAAGAAGTACATCATTAAGAGGTCAGGAAAATGAGCCTAGAATCAAACAAATCACAACAAAAAGACTCAGGACGCTCAGGAAATTTCAAAAAACAGCGAACCAAACTAGAAGCACTTAGGATAAGAAATGATATTCGGCGCCTAAAGATTGAAGGCAAGAATCCGGATGAAATTTGCAAGACTCTGGATCTGACAAAAAGCAACTATTGGTATTACTGTTCTCAATTACAGGCGGAGGACAAGGCCGAATTAAAGAGAGAAAGAACTGATCTGCTTGCCCATGAAATAATGCTTACTAAGTATCGTTTGGAAAATACCATATCTGTAACAACCACGATATTGGATGACGCAAGCTTACCGGTAAAAGACAGAATTGAGGCAGGCCGATTACTCCAAGAAACATCTCTGAACATTATTCGATTAATTGTTGATGGACCTACACTAGTTGGAGTTGAGATGGATCCTTCACATTCAGAGCCTGAAGATCTCTTTCCTACAGATGAATTCATTGCATTTGCTGAACGAACATCCAACGAAAAATTCCAAAGGCCAAAACCTCAAGATGTGATCTAAATGTCTACTGAGATTCAAGACGACATTGATGCCATTTCTAATACATGGCCATCTCTGAAAGAAAAAGCTTTGTCGACTCTTCTCGTCAAAACAATCCACAGCGTTGAACACTATAGAAAACATCCGGAAGAAAAACCAGCAGTAATTCAACAAGCTAACAAATTATTTGAAGATTGGAAAAAAGCAAGAAAAGAGTCAAACGATTATCACAACTGGCGAAAGACTAGAGAATTCTCCATAGGGGAGAGCAAGAAAGACTCCGAATTGTTTGCAATTCAATACGAAAAGTCTCAGGAACTTTTGTTTTTCTGCCTCGAGCATGTAATCGAAGAAACCCGGAACATTCTGTATTGGGCCATGCAAGTCTCTAAAACTGAAGGTGAGTCCAGTGTTTAGCAAAAAAACCAAACAAGAATCCATCAACATGGAATCGGATACCGTGCCAAGAATTCCATTATCATGTGCGGATGAATTTCCCACGCACGAAAGATCCAAAACTGGGGATATCTTTGTGATAGAGTCTAATCTAAAAACCGCAATCGCAGTATGTTACCCAAAAGTAGGCGTACGCTGGGTAGATTCATTCGATTCAACAAAGGTACTTGGGCGCAATACAAGCTTTGCAGAAAATCCTGTCTTGCATGAGGATTTCAGATACAAAAATGAGTTACACAGCAAACTATTCTGGGAATCAGTAGACGAAAACTCTTACGTGAACATACCTGCACGTAATCTGGTTTTCAGGCTTGATGATGCTGAAAATCACTCATTTGCATTTGACTTAGGCAAACCAATCTCGGAATCCTGGGGTTTGCGTTTCAATCTCAATATAGCACAGCTCAACCTTCCATCAGAGGGAATTTCGAGATTCTTTTTCGGATTAAGCTCGAAGAACCAAAATATATCATCTAATGAACCACAAAGCTTCATTGGCTTGGAGCTGCAACTTGCCATTGTAGAGACATACGTCGAACAAAAAGCACTGGTAAAAGACAGCAGAGGATCTTTCTATAATGTGCCAAAACTATCAAGGACAACTAAATGTCAGTTTGGTGCCCTGGATGTATCTGATGCAACACTGAATAAAGATTCAAGCATGTATTTCTCACACCCATTAAAGCAAGAACACATCCTTGTTGAAATCATACAAATCAAAGAAAGGAATTACCTCATCAATCTGCGTACTGAGTCCGGTGAGCTGATAGAAAGCAAGTCCGTTGAATGTACTATGCCACCAAGAAATTTGCGTTACATTTGTGCCAAAAATCTAATTAATGTCAGAAAGGGCGGCCATGTTAGCGGGGCAATATCGAACGTCATGTTTTATGATGGGGTGACTGACACATGAGCCTGCCAACAGGAGTAATCCGGCTTGAGATGGAGGCGGATTCTGTTGTGGCAAATGGCCAGAAAGTAGAAAACACTCTGAACCGAATAGAAACAAAAAGTGAATCTGTTGGCAAGAAAACAGAATTCTCCACAAAAATGATGGCCACATCCATGCTTGGTTTGGGTACGTCTGTGTTTAGTGCGTACCAGGGGTTTGATCAGCTGGAAAAGGTCCAACTTAGGGCAGAAAAATCAGCCCTAGCAGTGGCGCGCGCACAAAAGCAGGTAAATGATCTGGAAAGAGAAGGCAAGACAAACACGGAAGAATACACGATTGCAACGGAAAGGCTCAGGCTGGCCCAGGAACAAGCCTCTCAGGCTGCAGGAGACGTAAAACAGCAGACGATCCAGCTTGGACTGTCGCTGGCAACAACAGGCTTGACGATGGCAACAACGATAATTTCCTTAAGAAGTATGGCCACTGCTCACATTGTAGCTGGTTCTGCGGCTACTGGACAGGCAGTAGCTAATGTTGGTCTGACTGCATCCTTTCGGGCTTTGACTGCGGCCATGATGTCAAACCCTCTTGGTCTTGCACTAGTTGCAGGTTCTGTTGCTGCACTTGGAATCTATTCGACTAATCTGTTTGGAGTAAAAGACAAGGTAGACTCACTTATCGGGTCCTTTGGTGGTGCAACCCCAAAAATGCAAGAGTTCAACACTGAAATGCAAACTGGCGGAATCCCAACAATGCAATCGTACGGCAACTCTGTTGCAGAGACTACCAACAGAATGGAGGGGTTGAGCCGAACTATTGATCTCACATCATCAAAGATTGACAATTTAAAAAAAAACGAAGATAGCATAGCAGGATTTCTAAACGACACGTACATTGCAACAGGGCATCTCCTCAGCATAGCAGACGCACTAAATGATCAGGCCCTCAAGCAAAAGATAATCGAATTTGAGCGGGAATTTGAAAGAAAGACAGAAGAGCGAAATCGAGCTTTTTTTGCGGACAAGTCTGGCATTGTTGGTTTTATTGATGCCAATGCAGAACTATGGAACAGAAACATTACTGGTAGAGGCATAAACACAAATCAATTCAGGGTTATGAGTTATGTTTCAGGTTTGATTAGTGATGTCTTCCGCAGGGCCGCTCTAGGTGGGGGTGGCGGATATTCTAACTTACATGGTTCTGGAATACTTTCTCAGTTTGGCGGCATATCACAAGAGTCTGCCTCCGCTTACGTACAATCCCAGAAATTCCATGGTACTAATCCATTCGGTTCTATTGGATCAAAAGCTCAAAGCCTGGGTGGAATTTCGGCAGGTAAAGGGGCCAAAGGCAGATCATCAAAACACGGCGGCGCAAAGCCAGGCTGGGGAGTTGCTGCAGTTGAAGCACCATTCCAAAAAACAATAGCTGGATTGCAGTCAACAATAGATGAACTTGCGTTACTAGGATTCAGTATTCAAGCCCCAAGCTTCAATCTAAGTGCAATGGTCAGAGGATACAGATCACCAAGTAATGAATTCCTGCAACAATCAATCAGGCAAGCACAGGCTAGTTATGATGCGCAGATGATAGAATACAACCGTCAGGTTGCAGCAGCAAGAGCCAAGATTGCCTCAGATGCAGGATTCATCGGACTGGATGCAGGAACCTATATGTCAATGTATGCTACAAGCCAAGGAAGATCAGATATCGAAGGAATGAAGCTCTACAAACAGCTTGCAGCATTAGCGTAAATTGTTCTGATTAGAAATCAACTTATTTACTGACTAGTTCTAGTAGATAGAATCATCCAAAAGGTGCACAGATGGACATTCTTGAACAATACCCAAAACTGAAAGATATTCTGAACAAATGGCAAACCCAACGTGATGTGACTTTTCTAACTTCTGAGGACAGAGAATATCTTCTTGGCGTATATGATGGACTTACCATGATTGAAAATGGTGATATTTCTAACATAACATTGTCATTAAAGTCCATGATGGAGAAATTAAGAACAAAAATGACTGCCGATTCTCTTGAAGAACGAATCAAGCAAGGTAAAATTCTATTTGATTCGAGACTACTAGATCCAATTCATAGTTATAACATTCCATTCGATAATGATGAGAAATTATTCATTGAGATAGGACAATTAAATGAAAAACAACTTAATTATCTAAATCATCAAAAAGAGCAGCAACAAACTGCTGAGCAAAAATCGTTAGCGTTGAAGAAAACCAAAGAAGCAGAACAACAAGAAATCAAAAATATTGTTTCAAAATTTGATAATGATGTAATAACTCTTCTAAAAAACTTTGTAATAAAATATGGCCCGTCACCAATTGGAGATGAATACATAAAATTAGCAAAAATCCTCAAAACAAAAAATGTGGATGCAAATGCTATTCCAATATTGAACATTCTCAGACATTTGAAACAGGAGATCGGATATGAGAAATTTGTCGAGCGAATGTATTCTAATGATCCAGCAAACCTTGAAGATATCATACATAATTTTCTTAACATTTACGGTGATAGCTACGAAAACCATTTGTCAGAATTAGACAGACTTGCTACTGAAAAACAACATTCTACAACAGATCTAGAGAACCGTGTTGCTGAAGTTAAAGAACAATTAGAATTAGAAAATTTCAAAAATACCTTATCTGTAACGGCCGAATCTGTCACTATGAATGATTGTGATAGAATGAATGGCCGTGATTTTGAGGTTTTTCTAGAAACTCTTTTCAAAAAAATGGGATATGATGCGATGGTAACAAAAGGTTCAGGAGATCAAGGTGCTGATCTAATAATAGAAAAATTAGGACGGAAACAGGTAGTCCAAAGTAAAAAATCACAGAATAAAATATCCAACAAAGCTGTCCAAGAGATAGGAACTGCAATAAAACACTATGATGCGGATGGCGGCATAGTTGTTACGAATAATTTCTTTCATGATTCTGCAATAAACCTGGCAAAATCCAATAACATCGAGTTAATCGACAGAACAAAGCTGGAAGAGTTGTTGAAACGTTATCCTGTGGCGAAAGATAACGTCAAAACCGACTCGATACATCAGGAAGAAACTGATGAGAATGGACTTCCTCTATTGAATGATGAATTGTTCATGAAAAAGATTAGAGAGTTAGAAGGTCCTGAAAGAAAACCCATAGAACACAGAACATTAGTTAAACATCTAATAAAAACTCGAAAATTCACTGAAAATTCTGCGAATGACATGATTTGGCAAATGATGTCAGTTAGACAGATCTATGAGTCTGTACATGATCATTGTAATACCACTACAACTGAAATTAAGAAGAAACTTGAGGAAGAAGACAAACGTCGACGTATTATGCCTCAGTTGTTTTTTGATATTCTGCGCGGTTTAGAGGGCGATAGGAAAACACCCGTTGAAGAAAAACTCTTTGTTGCCGAATTGATCAAAACGGGTAGATTCAAGGAAGATGAAGCAAAGAACTCTATTCGAAGATTCTTAAGTGATGCTTCAATTTACGAATCCAAACCTGGACATTATAACAGAGTTTAGATAATTTGGCATCATCACTGTTGTCAATTTTTAGCTAACCAACTGAATAGAACGTCTTTACTATGGGGAAATAATACACACTGTGTTAAATGAATAATGACTTCGGGAAATCTCATGAGGCCGTTGGTTGAACACTCGTACGAGTCAACGGTCCCCGAAGTTTTATCTTTCTTGAACAACGTGCTAATTAAAAGTCCAGATTAATCAAATTTCAGCAAAAGTTATTTTTTCTTTATTCGAAGTTCTTTCCCTTTAACTTCTGCATCTAATTCGTCACCATCTTTCCAGCCCAATTCTCGGATTATTTCTGGATTGATTGTGATGTCATAACGGTAGAATTCATGGCCCGTGTTTCGGTCCTTGCGGTTCAGATGCTTCTTTAGCTTCATACTTTGCATTTCTTGGTCGTTGATAACTATATGTACCTACGTGTATTAAAATGTATGTACATATATTGATATAGAAGTATGTACATACTTTACTGTGCAAAAAATGAATTTCACAAATCGACCAAGAAATGCTGATCGGGTTCCCACTCATGGAGGTGAAGAATCTGAACAAAGAACAACGAATTAGTCTTGCCATCGAAAAAGCAATACAGAAAGAAGAACTGGAACTTCAAAACAAGAATGAAAATGGATGTGTTCTGATAGTCAAAATCACTTGCAGTGATAATATGTCAGTAAGGAAGATCAGTGACAGCTTTGAGAACATGTTGCAAAATTATGGTGGTTTCATCAACGATATGGCCATGAAAATAATGGATGAATCGGCGATTGAGAATCTATATTTGCACATGGACATACATTCGATAAAATTCTTTGGTGAGTTTTGTACGCCTCGACGACCAATACTGAAGAATGACACACATGCATCACGCATATACTATTGTAGTATGAGCCACAAACCTGCGTTTGAAATAACATACGATCATGGGAAAAATGGTACACCAATTTTCCAAGTATGCAAAGAATGTTATGATACAAATCCAGCATTCCAAGTGGGCATCATAAAATCTGGCCCTCTCTGATTATCACTTCAAATATTCATTTTTCTGAAAATAATAATACGAATTCATTCCACCACTGATCCCTTGGCCGTCAGCTGTTTTTCCCTCATCAATTGCTTTTAACTCATAACCTTCTGCAGTCAGATCATCATAAGCAATAATGAATTCTACCTGCGCACCAAATCTACGTTGCAGTATGGCAATTCGTTCATTTTTGAATTGAATAATTCCGTCTTTGTTCCACAACTTCTTGTATTCTGGGGTTCGTTTAAGCAGTTCCTGTGTTACATCTCTGAATGACTCTTTAGCTTCTTTTGTAGCCTCTTTATTGGAGTTGTTAGCCTCATCAATGCATGTTTTACAAGTAACATCATCTTGACTCATCCCTTCCGGTATTGGTATTCTACGTGCTAGGAAGTCTTTGTATGGGAATTTGATAGTTAATGCACCTAATTCTTTATGGCATACAAAGCATTGTTTTCCCATATCCTAAGAATATCCTACTATGAATTAAGAATTTATTATTGGTTGAATATCCAAGTAACTATTTAGTGATAAAATTGGATGACAAAACTAAGGAAATTATTGCCAAGTATTCTCCAATGATGAATATGACGGAGCTTGAAGAGTTTGAAGACAATAACATCCTAAAATTTGACGTAAAATTAAGACAAAAAGATGCTGAAAAAACAATCTATGATGGATTCGGAAATGATTTTGAAGATACGGATCTTAGATCTCTCGCAAATAACATCTATGATGATCTATCTTTGGGCTATGAATTGTGGATCCGAAAATCCTCTAAATCTAGTATTGACAAAACAATGTCTCATGATGTGGTCAGATACGTGATGACACTTGAAGCTGATAATATGTTGGAAGATGGATTCCCATTATCATTTAGAATGGTCAATGAATGGTTGGTGATATCTTCTGATGAGGATGGTAATGTTTCTGATGATAATGCAAAACAATTCTACCGCCTATTTGATATGGATTTGGAATGAATCAATCTGAATAGGCATTTTCTTATCTATTAGTGGAGGATTTTTAATCAGTGTAAGTATAATCCAACCAATTGACTTCGGAGAAGAAAAGTCTAGTAGATGATTACAAAAGTACCAAAAAGCCGATATTTCCACGTCATTATTATGAATCGCTAAAAGAAGATCTTAATCAAGCAAAACCCGCTGGTAGAATCAGTGATTTTTATCGCAGCGAGGTCAAGCCGATTTTAGAAGGACGGATTGATGGATTATCTCCGCAGTATGAGAAATCTATTCTGTCAGACATCTTGTTTGAATATCTCGTGATTAAGGTTGTAACTTATCTGGAAATACAGCTAAGATATCATTGCGATTTACTTATCAAAGAATATCCAGAGAGGGCTGAATCGTTGCTAGAAAACAGAGATACAAGAAAGGATCTAGGCATACAAATTTTATCGAATTACTCGTTTGCGAATCTGAAGGAAATTTATCATGTATTTTCCACATTGTTGGGAAAAGACTTCTTCCAATTATTGAGACATCGTAGCCAAGAATTACGAAGCATACTTGGTAATGAATCAGATCATCCGTACCGTGCATCCCCATTATACAAGAGTTGGGATTTGTTTGAGCAATTATTCAGATTGAGAAACGAACTAGTGCATAAAAACAAACGCATATCGATCAAATCTAAAAAAGACAGGAAAAACATTATTGCCACTGTTTACGACGTCATCTATATTTTGGATTATGAAGACCAAAAGAGGCCTTATAACGAAAATAGCTTTACGAAATTTAATTATTCGTTTTAACCAAAAAACTTAGGCTGATTTTTTCATTATTCCTTACTCGATTATATGTTGAGTCATTACAGAATTCATAGTCAACATTCGTATGGGATATGGACCGTGAGTTTTTTGTAATCTATATGTTCGTCGTGGGATAATCTTGTGAAAATAACTGGAGAATTAAGAAATTTAATTCATTGAGTTTTGTTAAAAGTTATCCCTCTTCTGCAAACGGGACAGTTTATTGCATCCGCATCAGACCAAAATCGATATTCTGCGTTACAGTTTTCCCAAGGGCATTTTACGTTTTGTTTTGGTTTTATGGTCTGTTGTCCGCTTGGATATTGAATTTTTTCCTTGAAGATCTGTCTTAGAATTTTTAGATGATCTACATTATCCAAATCATACTTCACATAATCAGTAACAAACGGAATTGGAAATTGTATGTTTTTGTCGAATTCTTCAAATACCCAAACCGGTTTTCTACAACCTGCTGCAGCGCCTACTTCAAAGCTTATCCAGTTGTGAGTAAATTCAGGTGTGTTTGTTGGAGGATTTGCCAAACTCTTTCCAAGCAGAACAAAAACTGCTGTTGTATCATGTCCGCTGAAAAAACCAGCCCTTATCATCCATGAGATCTCATTTCCGGCGTATTTTCCTCCAAGTTCAGCAAATTCCATGAAGTGAGCTCTTAACCCAATTCCACTGAAGATCTCTGCAAAGAATTTGCGTAATTCTATATCATGTTTACTGTGGGAAACAAAAACAGAAACCATGCATGCATGATTCTACATTCTATTTTAAATTTTATTTTAAGATGGTCTCAGTTGATTACAGTATGACCGTTAAATTCGAGAATATGCTTAGGTAATCGCATAATTACCCAGATCATAGTTATATCAAAGCCATTATTTATGATCAAAGTTGAAAATAGCGCTGTTTCTTGGAGCTGGAGCATCGGTGCCATATGGAAAACCAACAACGTCTCAATTGCGGAACAATTTAATTGATAAATTTGGAAATCAACCAGGCCGAAGTTATTTACAAACATTACTTGCATGCGATATTTTTGAAGATGTGGAGCATATTCTCCAAACAATGAAGGATCTAACTATATTCCAAAAACAACTAGGGGGTCAATTCCTACAATGGCTTGGAGAGAAAGGCCGATTGATAATAGGACTTGATCGTGGAAATCAAGGATATAATGACTTAGTAGGTGATCTCGGAGATATCAAATTAACTTTAGAAAAAGAAGTATTTGAGAACTACTCCTGGGATAAGGATCAATCCGATAATGCTGCATACCAAATACTACATCCAATTTTAGAACTTCTTAAAACAAAATCAGAGAAGATTATTGTTTTCACCACAAACTACGATAGGGCGGTAGAAGAATTTTGTAGCAGAGACGATAACAATTACTTTTGTGTTGACGGATTCAAACTACATGAAGATAGCGGAAGATTCCGTTGGAATGGTGGTGATTACTCCTATGCTGATGCAATAACAAACAAGACTAAAGTATACTTATACAAGATTCACGGTTCACTAAATTGGAAAAAACACAAGAATTATGGAATTGAAAGAACTACCTATGAAAGAAAACCCGAAGATCCGAATTATGAAGAAGATTTTCTGATATATCCAACATTATCTCCAAAAGAAGAAGCAAATGGGAAAGAGCCATACAATTCGATTCTAAATAAGTTTGATGAATTAATGAAATCCATAGATATGTGTGTGGTAATTGGTTTTTCCTTCAGAGATGAGCACATTAATGAAAAATTTAAGGAGTTTGTAGATCGAGGAGGAATCTTTGCTGCAATATCTCCTAGTTCGCAGTATGATTTTAGAACCCGTATTTTGAGTCATAAACCAACTAAGGAAGAACAACAAGTGTGGAAAAATTCCCCATACGCAAGATTGACTGGAACTGGAGGTAAAGATGATACCAATTGGAATATCACATTTTTACAAAAAAAACTGGAAACTGGATCTGTAAAGGGGATAATTCATGACATACAACGAATATTGGAGCCACAAAAACATCCGCTTTGAAATTACTAGAATAGTTTAACCAATTCGCTACACTTCAATACACTCAACCTTTCTCAGTCCAAAATAACAATGTCCCTTTTTGCTTTATGAGCCATCTGATGGATTTGGGTTCTATTGTGCAGGTTGAAGGATAAACTGGTCTTTTTATGTGGGGTATCAACCGATTTTAGGTAATCCCTTACCCGGCGCTTTTCAATTTCACAAAAATTCAGAGGAAAAATTCACACACAAAGGCAAATTCAATTTAACCCACCCATTTACTAGCTCCTTTTCCATCATAACTCCGACTGATGTCAGCAAGATACCGCCAAAAAATCCACTACCGAGTAAAAATTATTCCAATTAAAAAGATCCGCGTCTGGGACGAAGCACAAGCAAGATCCCTTGACAGGGAAGGAATTGCAGAGCTAGCAAAATCGATCAAAAACGAGGGACTGCAAAATCCAC
Organism: Candidatus Nitrosotenuis aquarius; assembly: GCF_002787055.1. NCBI lineage: Archaea > Thermoproteati > Nitrososphaerota > Candidatus Nitrosotenuis > Candidatus Nitrosotenuis aquarius. The sequence goes on along the minus strand of NZ_CP024808.1, from coordinate 566,080 downwards.
CAATGGTCCAAAAGGACGGACGTGGACAATTCTTACTAATGTCTGGCCAAAGACGACTGGCTGCCCTCAAACGACTGAGAGCAAAAAAGATTCCAGTCTTGGTTTTAACCAAGGGCTATGATCTAGAAAACGCAAAGGCTGCATCCGTCATTGAGAATTTGCACAGAAAAAGCATGAATCCTAAAGACATGGCTCACTCGTGCAGCTTTTTGGCAGAAAAGATGGGCGTCTCAAAGGGAGCAAGCTCACTAGGCATTTCACGAAAAACATTCAAAAAATACGTCGGCTTTGCAGCACTGCCAGGACAGCTCAAGAGCCTAGTTCCGGGAACAATTACCAGCGGTACTGCCATACAATTACACCAGCTAGTCCCAAATGTCAAAAAATCCGTCAAAATAGCTCATCGAATATCCCGACTTGATGCCAAAATGCAGAAAGCATACCTCAGGGCACTATCTAGGCACCCACGAGCAAACCATACTGCTTTACTACGACAGGCACGATTACTTGCCGTCAGACAGACTGTGCCTGTCACACTACCCAAGACGTATGCAAAAAGGCTGGAACGAATCTCCATGTATAGGGAAGAAGACCCAGAAAAGCTAGCCCAGCAAATCGTGGTTTCTTGGCTAGCAAAGAGAAAGCGCTAGAATATATCATAAATTCAAAAAACTGTTTGTTTGATTCAACCACCAAAGGTATCATATTGGCAAAATCAAACTCTTACCATTGGTCAAGCACATCAATAGAATATCAAAGGAAGAGGAGGATCTAAAAAAGCATTATAATCAAAATGATGATGCCGCAGACGAATGGTCGCACATTACTGGCGTTGGCTCTAAAATTGAAGCGCGCGACGCAATGGATGTAACTGACAGGTCAATCTTTTTTGCAAGCAAATCCAAACCGCAAACAAAGCAGGAAATAGTCCAAGAAAAATCCGAAGAAGTCAAGGACAATCTGAGCAATACGCACCAATATCAAAAATTCGTCAATGTACTGCTTCAGGAGCGAGTCAAGGATTTTAAAAAAATGCTAGACAATGAAAAAAGATTTGCCGAAGAGATGAGCTTCTTCCAAGATGCCAAAAAGGACAAAACCGAGCTAAACAAGGTAAATCCAAAATATGTGTCACAGAACGATGCAAAACTAATCATCGACAATCTGGAATCTGAATACAAAACCATGAAGGAAAGGCTTGACCATGAACAGGCAAAAATCCAAAAAACAAGGCTTGATCTGGAGGCAAAAAGGCAGCAAATCGAGCAGCTAAAAGAAGAACTACAGTATTTGGGACAACAGCAAAAACAAGAGCAGCCACAAGACCCAATCCTGACACTAAAACACGAGCTAAAAAAACTTGGAATATCAGATAATAGTGACAAGATAGCTCAAGCGCTAGAAGCGCTACAAAACAAGGTCAAATCAGATCAATAATTCCATACTTGAGCGCATTGTTTGTAAATGACAAACACACATGCGCTTTAGTTAAAACAATCTTTGTGTAAATTATGAAGTTAGGCTCGCAACTTGCAATTGTTTTTGCAATTATTATATCATTAATTGTTCCTGCAATTTACTTTGCAAGCACTACAATATCTACAATGATTGATTCTAATGAACAACTAAAATTTTTCAACATAACACTAAGCCAAGATCAGATGTATGCTGTCTTGGTGTCCGCCCTATCAACACTGGTTTCTGTGGCCGTATTCTTTTCATTGTATGTGTACTTACAAAAAAATGTCATATCGCAACTAAACAAGGTGCCACTGTCCGTATCCTACATTCTTCGAGGCAAGGCGAACTACAAAATGGAAATCCAGGGAAGCGATGAGATAGAACAAATTGGCAAATCATTTGATCTTCTTAGAACATCTATCAAAAAGAAAATAGAGATAGAACACGAGCTGCATCAGTCAAGATCGGAGCTCGAAAACGAACGACTAATCACCATAGGTCTTATTGCATCAAGGTTAGCACACGATATTCGAAATCCACTATCTGTTATCAAAAATACCGTTGAAATAATGCGGCTAAAGTTCAAGGACAACATGGATGACAAGGTAGAAAAACAACTAGACATGCTTGCAAAATCCATTGCAAGAATTAGCCATCAAATCGAGGATGTGCTAGACTATGTGAGAGAAAGTCCTCTCCAAATAAAGGAGATACCGTTTAAAGAATTGTTGGATTCTATATTGAATTCAATCAAAAAACCAGATACTATAACCATAGTAAGGCCAGAAAGTGATGCCATGCTTAACTGTGATCCAAAAAAACTTGAGGTAGTGATTGTTAATCTAATAATAAACGCAATTCAGGCAATCAAAGAAAATGGGGAAATCAAAATACGGCTAACTGAACAAACTGGGGCATATCTAATTGACGTTGAGGACTCTGGGCCAGGCATTCCGGAGGACAAAATAGACCGAATCTTTGAACCATTGTTTACCACAAAACAGACAGGAACCGGCCTTGGGCTTGCCAGCTGCAAAAATATCATAGAGCAACACGGCGGCAAGATATCTGTGAGCAACGGCCCTACCAGATTTACCATAAAACTGCCAAAAACCCCGCCCAAGCCAAAGGCATCGTAGAATTTGTTTAAATCGAACAAACTATGGTTAACTTAGCTTTTGCATAAACTCATAACTTGTGGAGCAAAACGATGTAGTCATAATAGAAGATAGCCCGGCCATATGTTTGAGGCTAAAAGAATTCTGCCAAAAGCTAAACTTTGGCAAAATCCACATTACAAAGAGCGGCACAGAAGGAATCCGGGCATTCAAAGAATACATGGATACAAAAAAACCACCATTGGTTTTTCTGGACTATAATCTTCCAGACATGGATGGAATTTCAGTCATTGCGCAAATTCTGGATTTGAGGCCAGAAACGCGTGTCATTTTGGAAACAGCACTGGATAAAACTGATCAGAAGGTGCGCGATGTCATATCGTATGGCGCATATGGGTATCTATCAAAACCATATGGTTATGAGGAGGTTCGCCAAATAGTGGAAACAATACGAAAAGAAGACCTAAACACGCGGGATAACTCCCAAGACATGGAAATAATCCGAATGTTTCTCAAAAATTATTCCAGAATAAGCATGGCGATGCTAACTGAATGCACGGGCAAAAACAAAACGGATCTTAGTACAATACTAGAAGGGTTTGAGAAAAACGGCAACATTGTCAAGTCTGGAACACTGAAGGAGATCAGCTGCGGAAAATGCGGCACAGTCAAGGTAAAGCAGTTCTTTCATTGCCCGTCTTGCTATAGCTATAATTTCAAAAAAGACAAAGTGATTGAGCACTATGGTTGTGGCAATATTGGCCCAGCCAGAACATACAAAAACGAAAAATGTCCAGCATGCAACAACGATGTCAAGGTCTTGGGTGCGGATTACAGGCTGATTGAAAACTTTTATTTTTGCAATGACTGTGGGGGCAAGTTCCCAGAACTACAGTGGAATTTTAGGTGCCTTAACTGCAATAATAAATTCGAGCTAGACAACGCAGCATGGCGTGAAAGCACGGGCTATAAAATAATCACAATCTAGGCTCATTTTTTCTGCGGATTTAGTCCCTGGCGCTTTACCGTAGTCCACACGGCCTTTCTTCCAAGCAGGGTCTCTATTGCAGATTTCATCAATAATATGTCGATTATCTGCTTGTAGCCTACTACAAAAAATGTCGAGTACAGAATCAGCCTTGGATCTTCTCCTTCTATTCTAACCGCAAGTGCCGCCTGCAAATGTTGCAGTATGATGAAAATTATCATCATCTGTACGACAAACATTGCTCCACCCCCGAGTATGTCTATTACTGCAAATGTCCAGACTATGATTCCAGCAAAAGGTGTTACAAACATGGAGATTATCATCAGCGGGAAGGTAAGCTTGTAGAGTGTGCCAAATTTGGAATTCATAAAGGCATTACTGTGCTTGGATAAGACCTGCATGTCTCCTCTGTACCATCTCTTTCGCTGTCGGATGAATTGTGCAAGCGAGTCGGGCGATTCCGTGTATGCGCGAGAGTTGATCCTGCCTGCCACTACAAGGCCAGACTTCAGTATCTTGAGCGTTGCATCAAAGTCTTCTGCAAGTGTGTCCCCAGTGAAATTGCCTACCTTTTGCAAAAAGCTCTTCCTGAATGCACCAAGTGCTCCCGGAACAATTGCAACTGAATTAAAGAAATCCAGCGTTCTTCTGAAGATCTGAATGCCTGCAACATATTCAAGTGCCTGGCACCAGGTAATCCAGTTTATTCTGTTTCGTACCTTGATGTTTCCAGCAACTGCGCCAACATTTTTGTTCTTAAATGACTCTACAATGGATGTAATGGATTGTGGTGCCAAAATAGTATCTGCATCTATTGTGACTACTATCTCTCCTTTGGAATACAGCAAGCCATAGTTTAGCGCAGTGTATTTTCCGCCGTTTGGCTTGTCGACTACTTTGATTTTTGGCTTGTAGGTGTTGATGATTTGTAATGTTCTATCGGTGCTTCCGTCATTTACTACGATTACCTCCATGCGCGGATAATCCACTGCGAGAACCGACTCTATTGTCCTGCCAATTACCTTTTCCTCGTTGTATGCAGGCACAATTACACTCACAAACGGCCTAAACGTGTTGTCATATGGTGCAGACTCTTTGTACTTGCTATAGATGGATAGTGGCACAAAGACCATGTTGCTCCAAAATGTTAGTGCAAGACCCCAGACTATGATTGCCTTTGGTGCAGAATACCAGATTTCGTATCCATCTATTGCGATTATTGCTCCAAATATTATCGGCATGATCAGTGTGACAAAGACAAAATACGATGGCAACTGCCGAGGCTTGTTCTTCTTTGAGAAGCTTCGCCCAGCATCAATTATGTGATAAAATGATAGTGCCATCCCAATGGTGATTGCAATTGCGCTAAGCACTGATAACATCAAGTATGCAGTCAAGATCAGCATTCCAAAGATTCCACCCATCAACAAAATCAAAACTGGATCTACACGGCCATATTGCGGTTTTCCGTCTTTGGAAATTTTTTGTTTTTCTGGCTTTATTTTGTCTAGTACAAATTCAAAACAGATCTCGTGATAGGTTTTGTTTTTTGCACTGATCGTTTTTTCCTCTTCAAAAATGTCGTCTTTGCAAAAATTGCATTTTATTGGTGTTTTTTCTTTTGGTTTTTCTGGTTTTTGCAGTTCTGTTTCTGGACTGATTTGCCGCACCATTTTTTCTGGCTGGTTTTTTATTGGCAGTTTTGTTTCTTGCTTTAGTATGATTGCCTTGTATGTTCGAAGCGGCTTTTCGGAAGCAGAAATCGTCTTTATTATTTTGCCTCCAAACAGATTCTCATCTATTTCGTCAAATTCCGTCTTCATTCGGTGTTTATTTTGTGTAAAACATTGTATGTGATACCACAGGTCTTTGTGGCGAATAACTCGTTCATCAAGTCTCAACTCTGAGCTGCACAATGCGCAATTATGGCTACTTTTCAGTTGAGACTGGAGTACATCTCCGCTTTTTTGCATCAGATTTTATGGGTGCGTGGCTTGGATAATTCCGAGTTTGTTCAAAAAGAAATAACTCTCCTTAATTGAGCCGTCTAAACAAACTTGATCAATATACGCAATTATTGTGACAATTATGCACAACAATTACAAAATTTCAGATTCATCAAGTTTGACAAACTATTCGCTAGCCAAATGTGCATTTTGTACTGTGGAATTGAGACTGGACCAAAAGTCCATCAGGTATGAAAACCAATGGTTCCATGAATCATGCTTTAAACAAAAACTAGACACAATTCCAAAAAAACCAATACCGCAAAAACAAACATCACTGCCAAAGCCAAATGTCTATAGGGCGACAATTGTGTCAGAGAAAACGTACTCCATCCAAAAAAAAAGAGAACCAAAATTTGTCATACAAACTGTTTCTATCGGATCATCCATTCCAAAATCAATGTCCCCATCTACTTCAGAACCTATTCCAAAAGCTCAAACCCCGGAAACATCAACACCAAAACAAGTAAAGACAAAATCAACAAGAAAGAAAAAAGCAAGAGCAGATCCTGTTCTGGTTGTGCTGGCAATTGCGATCTTTGCATTGCTCTTCTTTACCGCATATTCTATGTTCAGCTATCTCAGTTATGTGGCAATTGGCATTGCAGCCGTGTTGTCGTTTTACCAGATTCTATCTAGAAGGGAGCCGTCGTCGCAATACAAGTACAAAACACGTACCGCGTCGTTTTATTCCATAGTTGTGATGGTGTTACCGTTTGTGCTGGGCGGTCTGATGTTGTACGATGGCTATACTGGCACAATGTCGATAATTCAGGTGTTGTTTGTGTGGATGCTTACTCTGTCGTTTTGGCAAACAATGCTTTTTGTACCCCTGGCAATTCGAAGCATTGCAAAAGAATCTCTGATAGAGGAACCACCGGTATATCCAAGAATGAGCGTAATTGTGCCTGCATACAACGAGGAAAGAGTAATTCGTACCACAATAGAGGCGCTAATCGACGCTGACTATCCAGACAAAGAAATTATCGTAGTGGATGATGGCAGCAAGGACAGGACTTTGGCAATTGCAATGGAATACAAAGACAGAGTCAAGGTACTACACAAGGAAAACGGTGGCAAAGCATCCGCACTAAACATGGCATTGCTGTATTCTACTGGGGATATTGTGGTAATTGTTGATGCCGATACAATATGCAGTCGCTCCGGACTGAAATATCTGGCACGCTCTATGGCAGATGAAAATGTCGTAGCGGTGGCAGGAAATGTCAAGATACGAAACAAAATGAACTGGATTACCTGGTGCCAGGCACTGGAATATCTATCTGGAATCCAAATAATGAGGCGAGGTCTTGACTATTTTGGGGCAATCTACATCGTGCCTGGTGCATTGGGTGCATTTAGAAAAACCAAGCTACTCGAGGCGGGAACATATCACAAGGACACTCTGGTTGAGGACTTTGATGCGACAGTAAAGGTGTTGCGCTCTGGCATGATTGTTGAGGGAAGCAACAAATCCATCGCATATACTCAGGCACCTCAAACATTTGTCGACTTTTACAAGCAAAGAAAAAGATGGTACCGCGGAAACCTGCAGATCTTGCGAAGGCATTCAGATATTTTGACAAATCCTAGGTTTGGCTACTTGCACAGCTTTGCATTCCCCCTGATGGTCATCCACATGATACTGATTCCTATCACAAGCATAATGGTCTGGGGCTTTGCTATTTACCAGCTACTCATTGGTAACTATTACTTTGTAGCCTTTACCGTTTCGATGTTTGTGACACTACAGTATCTTTTAAGCGCAATGGCAATAAGGATGGACGGTGATGACAAAAGAATGATCCTGTATTCAGTCTTTTTGGTCATGGGATACAAGCAAATTATTGACTTTATGCAACTCAGAGCAGCATTTGAGGAATTACTGGGTCTCAAGGCAAAGTGGACTAGCGCAAAGAGAGTGCACCAATGAGACTGATTTTTGCAATGCTGATTGTTTTAGCAGCCGGATTAATTGCACCAGCGTTTGCTCAGGAAAAAACTGGAAACGTTGACGTCTATATAAAAAACGAAAAAAACGAACGGGTGACCCCCGAAGGAATCACAGTCAAGGTCTACAAAAACCAAGAAAAAACCCCAATCCAAGAGATCAACTCGCTACAAACCAACCCGTTCACAATTTCGTCTTTGCCCCTTGATCAACGGTACAGCATTGAGGTTTATGCCAATAGCATGTATGCTACTACCGAGTTTATCGATCTCAAAAAAAATACCAGCATAGAAATTCCAATCAAGAACGCCGGCGGGTTGCTATTGAACATCTATTACAAAGACGGCGAAACTCCTTTACCTGGAGCCAAAGTCTGGATAAAATCTCACGACGGAAAATGGTGGAGTTATTCAGAGACGGCGCAAAACGGTCAGGCAATTAGAGCCTGGCTTTATCCTACTACAAAACTAGATGATCATTATTTTGCCGAAATATCACTGGGCCAAAATCTCAAGTATATTTACACCCCGATAAAACTAGAGGCGGGAATTGCCCAAGACCTCAAAATAGTTACCAAGTGGCCCGTCATAGTGGACAAATCATTTCCAGTCGAAGTCTACAACAACACAAAAAACAAGGTAACAAAGCAGGATGGCTCTTTTGTAGCACAACTATATGATTCTAAAAAGAACAGGGTTGCCGAATCCCAGGTCACTGCAAAGGGAACTGCTAATTTTTCAAAGCTCAAAGTGGGCAATTATGCGCTATATGTAAAATCCCAAGATGTGTCCGGCCAGCTAAATACGGTTGCAGCCAAAAAAGTGACAATAACTGATGACACAGGAATTATCAAAATCTATCTGAACAATCCAGAGCTAAACAGCGATAACCTAAACTGTAATTGCGTCGCATTTCGATTAGATGACGTACAAGATTATTTCCTCGCCCCTGCTCAAATTGAACTGATCTCATTATTTGAGAGAAAAGATACGACATTTACAATTGGTGTGATTGGAGGATTGATTGGCACCGACAAGGCATTAATTGATACCATAAAAGGAGGTCTTGCAGCTGATCCGCCAATAGAAATAGCAAGTCACAGCTGGAACAACAAAGTCCTCTCAACACTATCAAAAAAAGAACAAGAAAGTCTCATAATTCAAACAAATGACAAAATAAAATCGCTCTTTGGAATCACTCCCACAGTATTCATTCCGCCAGAGAATCTCTTTAACAATGACACAATATCGGTACTAAAAACAAACGGCTTTACCCATCTTAGCCATGCCACAACCACTAGGGAACCACCAATCTTCAAAAAATCAAGCTTTTACGAGTTTCCTATAGTTCCAGCCACCGCACGACTAGATCCATCAGCTGGGATCTGGCGCCATATCTCTAATGATACCATAATGGAGAAAATAGAGGAAAGCATCTTCGAGTATGGCTATGCCGTAGTAATGATGCACCCATACGAGTTTGCGCAATACGAAAATGGATTTTATGTAAACAAGGTAAACTCAACGAAAATCCAAGAACTTGATTCTTTAATTGACCAAGTAAGACAGGCAAAATACAAAATTTTGCCGATAGGCCAAATTCATGACTTTGACAAACTGCGTATGCCAAAACCACAAGCAGCCCCGGAACCAGAAAAGCCGAAAATGCCTGATTGTAACTGCGTTGCATTTAGGATGGATAATTTCCAAGACTTTTGGCTAAATGATGTCCAAAACAAGGTAATCGATACATTTGACAAAAACAAAACACCACTAACTGTATCAGTAATTGGCAAATTTACCGGAGATGATCCAAATAGTGTCAACTTTTTAAAAGAAAAACTAGGTAAAACATCCAACATCAAAATAGCAAACCGTGGTTGGGAATACATTGATCACACCACGTTTGACAAGCAAAGACAGACAGCAAGCATCAAGCAAACAAACGAAAAGATAACCAAAGTCTTTGGCAAGACTGCAACCGTATTTAGCCCTCCATACGATGCATTCAACAAGGACACGGTGGATGCAGCAAGTGAAGCAAAAATGGCCTACTTTAGTGCATCAATTACAAGCGACAAACTATCGGATGGTCATCTAAAACACATCCCAAGCACGCTGTCTTTTGTTAATCTGGTAAGTGATGATCCGTTCGTCGCAGGCACAATTCCTCAAAAGGCACTCACAAAAACCCAGACTAGTATAACACAAAATGGATTTGCCGTAATCTCTTTACAATCGTCTGACTTTGCAGTAAAGACAGACACATTCAAAAACGAAGTCAACCAAGAAAAAATCCAACTGTTGGAATCGCTGATCTCAGATGTTCGCTCAAGCGGAATGAAAATAGTACTCCTAGAACAAATTCCAGGATTGATATCTGATGATTCTATTGCTGTTCCGGATTGGGTAAAAAGCAACGCACAATGGTGGTCAGAAGGCAAAATTGGAGATTCTGATTTTACAAAAGGAATCCAATATCTGATAAAAGAAAAAATCATCAAGGTTCCTCAAACAGAAAAAGAAACCACTGCCAAAAAGATTCCTGACTGGATTAAAAGCAACGCCAAGTGGTGGTCAGAAGGAAAAATAAGCAACGGCGACTTTGTAAAAGGACTCCAATATCTAATACAAAACGGAATAATTGCGGCCTAGCTTGGAAAGCTAGAATCCGGGCCTACCTTGTCTTGCGGCTTGACGTCTTGGTCCCACTTTCCTCTGATTCCTTTGATTAGGAAAAATATTCCGGCACCAATTATAGAAATGACTAGCCCAAAAAACAACGTCCTGTCCTGCATCTGTTCGGCACAACTGACTTCGACTTGTTTTCCATCTTCATATGTAAAGCAATCACCAAATTCTTTTTCCTGGATTGCAAAATTGTAATGATCCTGGCCAAATATCCCGAGAACTAGAAATCCCGCAAAAACAAGTGCCACACCAATCAAAGTAAGGCGGATATCGCTCATGATATTCCTGCATTGTTCTGGCTTATGTTGTTTTTTCCAGCTTTGCCTTGAGTTGCTCTAGGGATTTGGCATAAAACGAGTCCATAAAGCCCAAAAACTCTAGGAACTCTTTTTTGTCCGAGTCTTGGCTGATCAAAAACGACGTCCAAGTTATCTGAGAGGCCTTGCCTTTTGGCGCAATAGATATTGTTGCGTGATATCCGGTCAGTGGCAGGCCGCTTGTCGCAACATATGATAGGTATTCTTTATCCTTCCAACCGACAGCATATTCTATTACGTGGCTGCCGTCTGCAAAGGTTATGTCTCGTGCTGCACCAACTTCGTTTTTTATTCTAGACAGTGATTCTGTTTTTTTGACATCTAGCACCCATTCTGGCAGACCCGTATAGTTTCCAATAATCTTCCACAATGCTGAAATTGACGTGTTGATTATGGCACTCTGGCTTACCGTGCCGCAAAGGCTGCCGTTTTTGTTTTGGCTTAGGATCTTAGATGGCATGCTTTTGTTCAAGATCTGACTGGCTTTAAAATTTAAGATACGACAAATATACATTGGAACTGGATTCATAGAAATCATGGTTTTTGGCTGGGGCAAAAAAAAGCAAGAAGAGCAAGAGCCTGCCACATCTCACACTCTGAGAATAGACGAGCTAGAGCCAATCCTGGCTTCAAAAAAGGAAGAATTGCGCAAAAAAATCACAATACAGTCGAAGCCGTTATTTTCTGAGATAGAGCGCGAGCTGAACCACATCTACAAGATAATTGACCACCTAAAAAACGACGATCTCAAAGTAGACGACATTGAAAAAATACTGCGGGTCATAGTAGTCAGGGCCAAAACCGAGGTAATCGACGTAATATCAAAAGAATCCAAAAAGTCACTACCTGTCGTTTCAACATTTGAGGATGTGGCAAAAACCGCGGATGCATCATCGCACACCCTAAAAAAAATCGGCGATGTTTTGGGCAAGCACAGTCGCGTCATTCACGTTTTTGCAAAAAAATATGCCCAAGACCTCAAGGACCACCTCGCATTGCTGACAGAAAACCACACCCTGATAACAAAAATGCTTTCCGACTATTCAACACTGGAGTCCTCATCCGGCGTGATCAAAGATACCATGTTGAAAATCCAACACTCCACACAGGAGCTCATGGACATCGAACATCACATTGCACAGCTGCGCAAGTCTCAGGAATCGGCACAAAATCTCTGCGAATCCACACAAAAACAAATCATAGACACGCACACCTCTTCAGAGTATGCCCAACTCTTAGAATTAGAAAATAAAATCACACAGATAAAGTCTCAAGAAGAAAAGCTAGACGGGCAAATTGACGACGAATTCTCCAAGGTTTCGCGCCCGCTTGGAAAGTATGTCTATGTCACATCTCTGGACAAGTCCCTCAAGTCAATACTTGAAAGGCTGCTGGAGCGACCGTCCAAAGTAATTACAACAGAAAGCAAAGAATCCATAATCACCATTTTGGAATCATGCATGAAAGGAATTGTCTCTGGGACGGTATCTGTCAAGGAAACCGACAAGTCAGTGGATCATATCACACACCTGATGTCGATTCTTGACAATCTAATACAGCAAAAAAGGAGCATCCAGTCCCAGATCCAGGAAATAGAAAAACAAGCATCGGCATTTGATCGCAAAAAACTCGAATCCCTTGAAAAACAGTTATCGAAATCCAAATCCGACCTGGCTGATGCTCAGGCAAAAATAAAAAACCTCCAATCCGAGCTGGAGCAAAAATCCTCACAAAGGCAAAAACTATTCCAAGACCTCAAATCCTCACTGGAAAGACTTGGAATAAAGGGCGAGCTGACACAATAATGGGCACCAGGCCAGAGCGCAAGGTGTTTTTAAAAAAAGAAGTCCATGATAGCATTTTGTCATATTGTAAAATGAAGCACCCATACGAAGCAATTTTGATTCTCAAGGGCAAGTCCAAAAAGGGAATAATCACAATAGACGGGCTTTCAATTCCACCGTTCTCCTACAGCGACCAGACGTTCGCTGGCTTTCCACAATCATTCTTACCACTAGACTTGGCATATGTCGGAACCGCTCACTCGCATCCAAGCGGCTCTGCAGAACCGTCAGTTACGGACCTGCACAATTTTTTTGGACTGGTGTCAATAATTGTGCAATCTCCATATGAGAATGACACTGACATTTTTGCATGGGATAGCCAAGGAAATCAAATCCCGATAATTTTTGAGTCAGATGATGAGCAAAAAAACTGACAAAACTTTAAATCCTTTTTAAAGGCAATTACTGTGTTGTATACCTACAAAAAATACCTCATCTACCTGTTTGCATCGCTTGCGTTTAGCATAGGAATTCAATTATTGTTCACAGCCATGGGACTTCCATCATATGTGGGTCTTGGCGTGGCACTGGCAGTTTTCATTCTCTTGCCGCTCTGGATTAGGCGAAGCCAGATGAGCAAGATGCGCGGATATGGAGGAGACTCGTCAGGTGGGGGAGGGGGATTCTTTGGATTCAATTCTGAGGGCGGCGGAGGTGGAGTAAAATACGTCTGCCTTACCTGCAACCACAAATTCAAGGGTGCCACATGTCCAAGATGCGGCTCCAAAATGAAGCGCGCAGATTTCTAAATGACTCTGGATGCTCTTAGGACAAAGGCAATCTATCAGAATTCAATAGATACTTGGATTGCAGCATGCGAGGAAAAAAATGTAGACTGGTACGAGCCGGAAAACTATAAAAAATTCATCGCTCACCTCTTCCAAAACGGGCTGTCGCTCAAAAAATTCCCACTCTGCATAAAGGAAACCGGGGGAATGTACGAGCGTGGAAAAGACAAGACTACATTTGCAGAATCCTTGGCACAACTAACCGATCCCAATGCCGCAGCTTACACCATCAAGCTAAACGACAGCGCACTCAAAGTTATCCGCGACTTCAACTTCTCAAACTAGCGCCTAAGTTTTGGATTTACCGTGGACTCGAGCGAGTTTCCAATAAAGACAAAAGCAAGGCCAGTTATTGCAACCATGACTCCTGGCGGGATAATCCACCACCATAACCCTCGAGCTGCTGCCCCATGGGACTTGGCATCATGCAGAATTTGGCCCCACGTTGGATATGTTGGGTCTCCTAGACCCAAAAAGCTAAGGCCTGCCTCTGTCGTTATTGCCGCGGGAACAGAGATTGCGATGCTTGCAAGCGCATAGGGCATTATCTGCGGGATAATATGCCTGAAAATAATCTTGGAATCCTTTTGACCCATTGTCTTTGCCGCATCTACGAATTGTCGCGTCTTGATTTGCAGTGCCATACTGCGAGAGACCTTGGCAACTCCAACCCAGCCGAAGATCATCAAAAATCCAATCATCAAAAATATGCTGTTTGATGTCGTAACTGAAAGAATTATCAAAAACGGTAGGGCGGGGAGCGCATAAATCACATCATTGAGCCGCATCATGGACTCGTCCGTATTTCCTCCCTTGTATCCAGCATAAACCCCAAAGACCAGTCCCGAAATGACGGAGCCAAATGCCACCACAATTCCAATGAACAATGCAATTGGTGTTCCCCAGAGCAGTCCTATTGCCAAATCGCGTCTTAGCTCGTCCGTTCCTGCAAGGCCAAAGACCTTGCCGCTAAGCACAATCTTGGAGTCAAACACGTCTACATCGGATACTGCAATTACAAACTCGTATTTTCCCTTTAGCGTCTCATGTCTGTCTGTTTTTGCAAAGATTATCTCTTTTGCACTATATTCATGGATTGGATATGCAAAATAGTCGGACTGTAGCCTGAGGTTTTTTTTGATGGACTCGTTTGTCGAAAATATCTTGTCAAAATAATCCGCCTTATGATCAGAGTATGGGAGCGATGATGACAACACCTTCAGAGTTATTCCATCTGGTCTTATCACACTGATTTGCAGAATCGGAGAGCCGGAATATTCTGAATTGAAATTAAGCAAAAACTCGCCTGGAAAATAATCCGATGTATAGTCGACGTCAAATCTCTGAATAATGGCAGATTCTGTTTGTCCCTGCCTGAGTGTTATGTTTGAGGAATCAAGAATCTTGTGCTCTGGTATTTTTTTGCTCAAAAACCAGTTTACCCATTCTGGTTGGGCAGACTTGGGAAGCTCCGTCCATCTCGCGGGATTGTTCCATTGCTTGTAGGTATCGACAGGTATTGCAGATATGGTAACAATGGATGCTGCCACTAGGCATGCAAGCATGGCAAGGCCTGCCAGTCCTATTCTGCTTTTTGTAAAACCAGCCTTGATTTCGGTATAGTCCATCTAACCAGTCCTGATTCTTGGGTCCAAGTACCCATACAGCAAGTCAGAAACAAAGATGCTTACCAAAAAGAACACAGTCAGAACATATGTGGCGCCAATTATTACAGGCAAGTCCATTAGCGTGATTGCCTCAAAGTAGAGCCGACCCATCCCAGGCCAATCAAAGACTGCCTCTGTGATTATTGCCCCGCCCAATGATCCGGATAGGCTCAAGGCAAGAATGGTGACAATTGGCGGCGCAGCGTTCTTTAGTGCGCTACCGAAAATTATTTTGCGCTGCTTGATCCCAATTGCCTTTTTTACAAAGATAAAATCTTCCTGCATTATTCCTGCCATAAAATTCCTAACCAAATATGCCCATGTCCCAAATCCGATTAGAACAATTGTGATTATTGGCAGTGTCATGTGGTACAACAACGATACTACGTAGCCTGGATCTGTTGGGGGAATGAGCGGTGTTGCCCTTGCAGGAAATATCGCATACCAAAAGGAAAACGTAAAGATCATGAGCAGTCCAATCCACCAGACGGGAAAACTGCTACTGATAATGGCAAACGACGATGTTATCTTGTCTGTTTTGGAGCCTATCTTACTTCCGGCTGCCGCGCCAACCAAAATCCCAATTATTGAAATGATTACTGTGGCGGTAGTAAAAAGAAGAATCGTTCTTGGCATCTTTTCTAGAATTATGTCACCGACACTAGTAGAGCCAGAGTCGCTAGTCAGAAATGCGGAATGTCCAAAATCCAAAATCAGAATCTTGTACATTGCAAGGCCTATTCTGTTTGGCGAGTGCCACGGCTCATCTAAGCCAAGCGCCTTGGTGCGCTTTTCTATCTGGGATTCAATGTACTGGTTTAGCTCATCCGTTCCGGCAAAGCCCGACATCAACTCCTTGTTTTCCACTATTTCTGCGCGCACCTGTATTGCAATTCCCTTTTTTAGTATGGAATCCATGTTAGAGCCGACAAGCAAAACCGTCAAAAACAGGGTCGCCATCAGGACTCCAAACAAAACCAGCGCGCGCTTGGCAAAATACCGCTTGATGCCCATCACACCAAGCTAGCAAATTTAGCTTAAAATCTTATTTGCCCAATGTCGGCTTGATCTCTAGGTGGGTCAGCAGGTTCACCATGGCAAACGGCTTGTCTATTAAGTCCAGCGTTTCCTTTACTGTTTCAAATTCCTCATCACGTGGAGTCATGTATGGGGAGAGGAAAAAGATCCGCTGTTCTGGGTTTGCCATCCTTATTTCGTCTTCCAGATTTGTGTCAATGTCTGTTCTGATCGGCTTTTCCAGAATTACCATGTCGTACTGGTTTTTTGCAATTACCTTGTCTAGGCATTGGCCGTGGTCGCAGACAAAGTCTGCGTCATATTTTTTTTGCTCAAAAATGGACCGATACAACTGGATTATTCTGTCATTTTGCTCTAAGACCAATGCCCTCATTTTTTCTATCCCCACCTAATGTAATTTCTAGGCAAAAATGCCTGGACGCCTTCCATCTTTGCTGTCTGCAGCAAGTCCCTGTCAAAGCTGACCAGAGTAGAGCCGGTCAGTTTTGCAGTGGCCAAAATGAGGCTGTCTGATCTGTGACACTCGTAATATTTCTCGTTGATTCGCTGCGATTCTGTTAAAATTTCATTTGTTTTGTCCACCATGATTGGCTGCTTGCAGTGCTGATAGACTCGCTCCATCGTAGATATTGGATCAGAGCCGGTAATCTTGCTTACCTCGCCTAGAATTATTTCTGGCAGGACAAGTTTTGATTTGTATTTCTTCATTCGCTTTGCGATTGGTCGGAGAATTCTTCCTTCCTGGATTTCTTTTATGATTACATTTGCGTCAAGAATTACTGTCTGCGCTGATTCCATGAGAATACTTAGCCTCAGATATAAAAGCGATTTTGCAAGAACTGTATCATGTTACAATTTGTAACAAGTCGTTAAATACGCACAAAATCGCCCAATGGCGTTGTCTAAAGACGACAGGTCCTTGGCAGGAAAACTAGATGCGGCAATCGAGAATCTCTCGATTTGGTACAGAGTAACACTTGTCATGGTAATCATTGGATTGCTATCGCTGTCTGTTGTAATATCGCTGTCTCAATTTACATTCCAAGAAGAAATCCACAAGCACGGAGAAATCAAGGAAATCAAGGACGAAGAATCCGGCCTAGTCGGCCTGGCATTTGTACCTGATACAGAACAAGTCTTTTCGGCAGAAAGCATTCTGAAATTATACACAACACAGGTCTGGCTCATGGCAAGCAACGGCGTCGTAATTGGGTTGTTGTCGTTTCTGTTTTTGTGGATTACTGCACGGGGGCAGTCGTACAAAAAAGAACTCAAGTCCATAGAAAGCCAGCTTATCCGCCAATCATATCTGGTTAATTTTGAGACGTCTCTGCCAGAGGGAGAGACCAAAGTCGACAAAATTCTAAACCACTCTAGCTTGGTTTTTCCAGAACTGCAAGCAATAATGAGCAAGGCAAAGCCCGGCGAAAAAAAACTACCCTACAAGCAAAACCAATCAGTTGGCGGAGAAACGATGGATGTCGTGGTTTCAACAAAAAAAGGATATTTTGCAGTCAAGTTCTTTGACTCTGTATCAAAACAAACACTAGAACAATTCGCAAACAATCTGTCAAAGTCCGGCAAACCATTCTTCAGAGTATTGTGCATTTCAAAAAACTTTGATGACGAGCTGCAATCAGCCCATCTTGGCACAATACTGCAAAATCTGGAATTAAAATTTGACATGGACCTGATCTTCGAAGACGACCAGGGTTATTCGATGCTGTGGATAAACTAGACTTCCTTGTGGTCTCGCAGGCCAAGCAAATATTTCACATCGGGATCAAAGCTGACACATTTCAGAAAAGCAATTTTGCCTTTTTCTGTTATTTTGTACTCGAATTTTGCCTTTGGATTCTGACTTTCCCTAATTTCGATAAATTCCTTTTTTGCAAAACTCTCCAGGATAGCTCGAAGCCTTTCTCTGTTTAGGTCAGAGCCCGGAGTTCCAGTGGTGATTTGCCTCAAGTTCATCCATGTTCCAACCTTTGATAGATACCCAAGTATGGCAATGTTGGTGTCTCCTGGGGTTTGGTTGAATTTTCGCTCCACTTTCAAATCAAAATTTGATTGGTATTGTTTATGTGTTCTACGAGTAAATTATTTGCACAAAAAACATACAATGATCGCAATCTATTCTAATGCGGCCGATCTAACATACCCAGTGAGCGCAAGCACAATACGCAAGGCAAAAAAGCTAGTCGATGAGGGAAACGTAATCAAGGTAGACGATGACATCTTTCAGGTAAGATCGTCTTCAGACCCCGAAAAGTCCTACATGGTGACGCTTGACTCGTGCGACTGTCTTGGCTTTAAGAACTTTTACACGTTTCACCACGGAAAAGGCCTCAAGGCAAACTGCTCGCACCTAGAAGCCGTGAGAATATTTTTGCAAAAAAACTAGATCTGAATTATCCCGTTGTCGCTTAGGTATTGGAGGCTCTTTGCAAACTCA
Source organism: Candidatus Nitrosotenuis aquarius (assembly GCF_002787055.1). NCBI lineage: Archaea > Thermoproteati > Nitrososphaerota > Candidatus Nitrosotenuis > Candidatus Nitrosotenuis aquarius. The sequence goes on along the minus strand of NZ_CP024808.1, from coordinate 547,757 downwards.
GTGTCTGATATTTGGCCTGACGCCCACCATCCTGCACTGGACTTGAACCATGCCGGGATGACTGTGTTTTGTGCCGTCTGAGACTTGTGAATCTTGATTATGTTCTCTTTGGCCAGGTATTCTATTGCCTTGACAAACTCCGAGTCTGTTATGGAGTCATCTGCCCACCACTTGGCGTCGGTTCTTATCCATTTTGGAATCTGCTCAGTTATCTCGATGCTTGTTGCCCCTACTTGGGTCGGCAAGCCGTACACGATTTTGAGTGTGTATGTTCCAGGGGCCAGCTGTCTTATTGTATCTGTGTATGATCCTGAATCATCAAAGAGGCCATGTTTTACACCAACTAGGGAATCGCCCTGATATGTCAAAATATCATATGGGGTTTTCCTAAAGTCATAGTGTACTTGGCCTGTCAATGAAACATCAGAGCCTATCTGAATTTCTGAGACAATTGGGTTTGTAGTTTCCGGCTGGGACTCCGGTGCAGTTTCTACTACCAATTTTCCTGCAAGCCATGGGTGAATCTCGCAGAAATAATAAAATGCAAAGTTTTGCTTGACATCAATTTTTACGCTGCCTGACTTGCCTGGCTCTATTGCTCCTGTCTTGAAGAACTTGCCTGAATACTCTGGGTGTGTGCCAATCCCGCTTGTTACGCTGTGTGTGGCGGAATCTTGGTTTTTCCATGTTATGGTGTCATCGCCGCTAAACGGCAATGTCTCTGGATAGAATTTTAGTCCGCTGTCTTGCTGTGATGTGCCGTCTAGGATGGTAACTTGGTAATTTTCAGCATGTGCCAGCGGAAATGTCATCCCTAGCAGTACTAGTCCAAAAATCAATATTTGCAACAGACTAGGCTTTGGTATCTGATATTTTCTGAGTTTGTTTGTTCAGAATGTACAAACCTGATTCAGGCTTGCACCATCTGTGGCTTAAAGGCGCGCCTGTAGAACCATAGCAATCCCAATACCTCTATTTGCTCTACAAACATTATGAGGTGCAGGTTAACAAGCCAGCCATTTGTGGTGTCGTTTATTAGAGCATATGATATTGCAAGAAAATACTCCAAGTATTGCAGCTGCGTAACTCCGATGATACCGTTAGTTTGCGGCCCCTGCAGCCTTGAAATGTCGTCCCTGTCAAGTTTTGTTGCAAAGTTTTCTGCGATTACCTGCTTGTCCTCAAAATATTCAGTGTTTCCTTTTTCTACCAGCAGAATGGTTGTGCCAAAATACACGCAAAACACTACCAAAGTCAGAACTATCCACTTGGCGGATCTTCCCCAAAGTGTCTTTGTCATTTGGTTTTTGAACATGATGCCGACTTTGCCAAGTTTTTCCTTTTTTACTAGGACCATCAACACTATGGAAACTGCAGATGCAATTCCAAGCATCCCAAGCCAGTGGTCCAAAAGGAACTGACCTACGAGCAATCGCACTGGCAAAAATATGGCACTCGTAAATCCTAGGATTATTGTCTTTTCTTTGAGGTCTGTTCTGTCCATGTTTTTCCTATGATGTCTGCCTAGAGCTTGGTTTTGAGGTCCTTGAGATACTTGACGCTTATTCTGTAGGCACGAATTGCAGAGTAAATCTCAAAGAGCTCCTTGTATGTCGGGTCTATCTTTTTGAGGTCTTCCCTGTTTATGCCAAAGTCCGTAATCGTCTGCCAAATGTTCTCAAGCGAGACGCCTTCTTCGTCTACTAGTATTGAAGAAAGATACTTGCCTATTCCCTTGCCTAGACTGATGCGTGTTGACATCATGCCCGCCATTCTTTAGGTCTGACTATATCTATGGCGGAACTTGATCGGGTTTTTTGGTTCCAGATTGGAACCGGAAAATTTACTTGAAATATTTGTTGTATGTGAGGCCCTTGACTTTTTTACTGCTTATTTTTCTCTCTTCTTGGGTCTTTTTCTTGGAGTGGTTTTCGGTATTGTTTTCGGCACCTACCTTCTGTGCTTCTTCATGTGTTGTTGCTAGCTTCTCAAAGTAGGCCTTTCTTGCGTCTTCTAGTGAGCCTCCTGCATCTAGGATCTTTTTCATTTCGTATTTTGCCTCCTCATAGATCTGACGTGTGTGGTCCATCTGGGCACGTATCATTGCCTTGAGGCGAGGATCCTTTTTGGCAATGTATTGTTCTTGCTCATCATATGAATAGACACCTGCGCCGGGCTTGGTTGCATTGACTGCGTCACTTCTCCTTTGTTCTGATATGTCACGCTTTTCCTGCAGCGCTAACTTTTTTGCCTCGATTTCATTTTGTTTTAATTTTCTTTTGTTCTGTTCTTCTATGAATTTCTGGTATTGTTTCTGCTTTAGGGATTTGTATGGGTCGTTTTTTGTCTCTTTATCAAAATCCCTGCTATAATACAAGTCATCAAAGGTGCTAACGCCGGTTCCGATCTTTACTGATGCCTTGCCCATGCCCTTAAGATCAGCTACTGTGGCAGTGATGCTTGCTGAAAATATTCCGTCCGTTTGGGCTTGGCCAAACTCGTATCTGAAATTGCCCTCTTCATCAGTTGTTGTGCTGACTGAGCTGTCTGCAAAGCGGATCTGGACTTTGGCTCCAAAGACAGGCTCGCCTTTTTGGTCCAGTATTGTTCCCACAAGCACGGGCTGCTCGTTTAGTCCTATTTGGTCCTGCTCAAATTTTGCAGTAATCAAGAGGTCCCACGGTTTTGTGGCAAATGCACCAGTATGTGCAGTAACCAAAATCGCTCCCAATATTATGGCGGTGATTGCCCACTTCAACATGTAAAACTCTGATCGATTTTTTGTTAAATCCACAAATCAAAATGTCACAAGTTATAGATCAGTTATTTTTGAGCAGATTTCTGATCTCAAATTGTCCGAAATTGATCGTAAAAAGAGATCTGGTGAAATGATCGACATTTGATCACATTTTGGACAAAACATAAAACAAGTGATCCGTGATCAAAAAATTGATCCACAAAGTGTGCCGATTTGAACGAAAGCTTTTAATCGGCGTATTTTTACGATACAAACGTTGCAACTAAAATCACTCACAGTTTTGATGGCATTACTAGTTGGTAGCATGATTGTATCTCCAGCATTTGCTGCAGTTACACCATCGACTCAAAATGTCCAAAACATTGCAAAATCTGGCGACTTTGTAACCCTGATGGGCGAAGGAATCGATCCAGACGATGACTCACTTACAATCTCTTGGGCCCAAGTCGGCGGAGAAGAAGTCGAACTGACCCCATCAAACACCGTTGCAGAGCCAACCTTCAAAGCACCAGAAGTAGAAAATGGCAAAGTCAAAATCCTAACCTTTGAGTTAACCGTAGAAGATCCTTATGGAGAAATTGATACTGATTTAGTTAAAGTCACTATTTTACCAAGAAACCAACCACCAACTGCTGATGCGGGAGACGACCAAACAGTGGAAAAAGGCGACGAAGTCACACTTGACGGCTCTGGTTCTGACCCAGACGGTGATGCACTTACATACCACTGGTCACAAATCGACGGTCCAGTAATAGAACTAGATGACCCTTCATCACAAACACCAAGCTTCGACACCTCAAGTGTAACTAGAAGCACTGGTATTTTCAGATTCCAATTAACTGTATTTGACGGCTTTGGCGGAATTGCCAAAGACACCATGATAGTAAAAATGACTGCAGGCAAACCAACACTAATCTCTGCATCTGCAGGTCCTGACCAAATTGTGGACGAGGGCGACTCTGTACAGCTAGAGGGTACATGTGACGACAAGCTTGACAGAGAGCTGAGCTACTCTTGGGTACAAACACTAGGTCCATTTGTGGAACTATCCTCAAACGCTGACTCTGACCCAACATTTGTAGCACCAGAGATTCCAAACGGCGAAATCGTTCCAACAGCATTTAGATTTACATGCCAAGCAGACGGCGGCGGAACAGCAACCGATGTTGTAATTGTCAGAGTCCGACCAGTCAATGATGATCCACTGGCAGATGCAGGACCAGACAAGAACACGATGTCAAACAGATTTGTCTACTTGACAGGTTCCGGTTCTGACCCAGACGGAGACATTATCAAATATTCCTGGAGCCAAGTCGACGGCGAAGATGTAGTAATTGCATACCCAACAAAGGGTGAGGCAAGATTCAAGGCACCAGAGGTTTCAGGCGGTGCATCAACCGAGTTAACATTTGAATTAACAGTCACTGACCCATACGGTGGCGAAGACAGCGACACCGTAACGGTAACAGTAGTATCTGACAATGTTAGAGCATCTGCAGATGCAGGATCTGACCAAGTCGTAGATGAGCAAACCGAAGTCACACTTGCAGGCTCTGGCTCTGACCCAGACAGCGAAGAGATTACATTCTCTTGGAAGCAAATAGGCGGCGAGGCAGTCGAACTATCGGACACTGAATCTGCAGAACCAACATTTACTGCACCAGTAGTGGCAAACGGCAAAGTCAAGATACTTGTCTTTGAGCTACGCGTAGCAGATGAAAACGGCTTCCCAACCAAGGATATTGCCAAAGTTACAGTATTACCAGTAAACACACCACCGGTGGTTGATGCGGGAGAAGACCAAGAAGTAGAGATTGGCACTACCGTCTCACTTGCAGGCACTGCATCTGATGAAGATGAAGAACCATTGACATACCTGTGGAACCAAATCTCCGGTCCCGCAGTGGAACTATCTACTGCAACAGAACTAGAGACAGCATTTGTGGCTCCAAAGACCGAGGTTGATACTGTAATCACGTTCCAGTTGATTGCAAACGACGGCTCCGAAGACAGCGAGCCAGACACCGTAGATATCACAGTTAAAGGAACACTAGCAAAGGCAATGACTGCATATGCAGGCAAAGACCAGCGAGTCCCAGAACACTCTGAGGTAACACTCTTTGGCTCTGGCAAGGACCAGATGAAGAACAAACTCAACTACAACTGGAGACAAATCTCTGGTGAGCAGGTAGAACTCTCTGCAAATGACATTGCAAAACCATCGTTCATTGCACCAGAAGTTGCAAACGGTGAAACAAAGACACTGGTCTTTGAAATCACAGCAAGCGATGGAACTGGACGAAGTGCAAAGGACACAGTAACGGTAATTGTAGAGCCAATCAACGGCGCACCAACTGCAATTGCCAAAGTAAAGACTGTGCGAGAAGCAGTATAATCTGCTAATATCTTTTCAATTTTGATTACTTGGATTTAGAAAAGTTTCAGGACGATGTCTACACGGTAACAAACCAACTTGGCAAAAACCTGGCTCCAGATGACATTCCAAAGCTGAACTTTGTACGACAGCGACTAATCGAATTATACAAGCAAAATCTAGTCAAGATAAATCACTCTGTTTTGGAGCTAATCTGCGCCGCAAATCTGGTTGCAAAGGGATTTGCAGTGGATGTGGAAAAGCCACTGACTGGCTCACTAGTGTGTGATCTGTATGCAAAAAAAGACAACAAAACCGCAATAATAGAAATAGAAACAGGTTTTACTCCGCCGGAGCATGCGCTGGATACCATCGACTACTATGTTTCCAGAATAATCAGCAAGATTGCAAGATACAGCAAGTACTGTGACGAGTTTTCGCTGGCAACGCCAGTAATTGGGATGCTGCCAATCAACAAGCTGTTTCTTAGTCCGCCATCGCAGCGACCGCACCCTGAAATCAAAAAAATAAAATCACTCTGTGATACGTTTTACAAAAATCCCCCAATTGAATTTGACGACATACTAAATGCCAAGCTTGACGCAATTTACCTAATCAACATAGACAAGGGCTTTGCAAAGCAGATGGACCCAAAATCGTATTACTCTCTGACTGCGGCGATACTGGAAAAAAGCGAGATTGATCTCTGACGCAGTCCTAAAATATGACTATATCGTACTAAACAAAAGATGATTTGCGCCAGCTGTGAAAAACACAAGCATTATGAGTGCATCGACTGCCAAAACGACCACAAGACAGAACTGTGCACATGTGACTGTCACTTGGATTCAGAAATGCACAAGCACTAGTAATCTACTTTCCAGTCAGAGCGCAACTTTTTGTCAATCTCGCTTGCCAGCGCATCCAGTTCTTGCGTAGGGCCAAAATTCTGGTACGTGAGTTTTTCAAGCGTCTTGATTATGCTCTTTGCGGCCCTGTATTGAGGGATGGATGGCTCGTCGATTTCGCCATACAGGCCAATCCCGTAAATGTCGTTTAGCTTTGCATAGCCTAGGATCAACCCGTTAAATCCGGTTATGACTGACTTTGTCGGAGTCATAAAGACATCAAGCTTTTCTAGTTGCTTTGATAATTCTTGTGATGTGGTGGTGATGAAGGCCTTTGGCTCTTCGCGTATTATCCTTGGCGTATGAAAGCCGCCTACTGTATAGATGAATTTGACTTGGTATTTTTTTGCCACGGAAATGACATCCTGGCATAATTCATGCAGCTCTTCTGTTGTCTTTGGCTGGCCTGCACCCCCGCCAAAGATTATCAGGCTTTGGCTGTACTTGTAGTCCCAGCCCTCCTTTGGAATTTCGATGTAACCTCCCCTATCTAGGACATATGACAGTTCGGTTGACTCTGCTCTTCTGAACGGCGTGGTCTTTTTTGCCTTGTTTAGAAAATCAATTACAATGTTTCCAACGTTTCCCATGTCTTGTAGGGCTGCAATGATGAGTGGTTTTTCTACCGCAGGCTCGGCAGTTTGTGTGAACTTCAATGCTTGGGTTTTATTGGTAACTGATTAAAACTTTGGCAAAGGGCAAGCTAATTTTGGAATAATAGTAAGTTCTATTTCATTTTGTGAAAAATTATCTTTGTTGAATCCGGTTTTGCCAAAATTTTTTACAATTTTGGTGCAAGAATCGATCAATAATCTCAAGATTCATAAGGGAAAAAAACAACCCAACGAAGATCATCGAGGCTTATGACTAATTTCGGCACTCTGGAATATGTACTGGACAAATTCTCTGGCACGTGGAGCTGGAAGGTAACAGGCGAGCGAGCAGTAGCCATGGTGTCCAGAATAATCCCGCAGGCCTGGTATGGCGACGGTGAATATGAGGCAATTGTCCCAGACGAGCCAAAAAATGTCGCGCAGATCAAGTGGATTATGGACAGGTACCCACTGGAGATTCTGTCAAAAAATGTCTGGCAAAAAAAACTACCGCCGTCCGCCAAAGTGATGCCAAAAAAGCCAAAAAAGACGGAACGACTGCAGCTTGCGACTCCTGGAAAACAATTCAAGGGAAACCTGCTTAATTTTCAGCGCGAAGGCCTTGACTTTTTGCTAAAGTCTGCTGGAAACGCACTGCTTGCCGACGAAATGGGCCTTGGAAAAACGGTTCAGTCATTATCTTATTTGGCATCAGAACAAAACGCATTTCCGGCACTGATTGTGGCGCCTCTGGTCACCCTGCAAAACTGGCAAAGAGAGATTGAAAAATTCCTGGTGCGAAAAAGCAGAAACGGCAGACTAGTGGAAGGCGAGGCGCCAACATCCACCATAATCAGGGTGGGCAAATCCGAGGCGCTTGAAAAATATGATTTCTATATTATCAATTATGAATTATTGTACAAAAGATACAAGGACCTAGCAAAGCTTGGCCTCAAAACAATCGTATGTGATGAGGTGCAGAACTTGCGCTCCAAGACCACGCAAAAATATCATGCAATCAAAAAACTTGCAGCACTGGAATCTGTCAAGTACAGAATTGGATTATCCGGCACGCCAATCTATAACCGGGGATCGGAGATTTGGCCAATCGTTGATATCTTGCGCCCGGGGCTGCTAGGCAGCTTTAAGGAATTCTGCGAATATTTCTGCTATGTAAATGAAAAGGGAAAGGCCATAGTTTTGGAAAACAAGCGCGAGTCCCTCCGAAACATGCTACAAAAACACGTAATGCTGAGGCGCAAAAAAACAGACGTGCTAACTGAGCTCAAAGAAAAAATCCGCTACAAGGAGATAATCGACTCTGATATCAACTACTATAACAAAGAACTGGAGAGAATCTGGAAAAAGCTGGAAGATGAGCGCAAAGAGGCGCAAACGGCATTTGATGCGTCCACTGCATACCAGCGGGCAATCCAAAGCGAAAGGCAGGCGGCAGGGGCTGCAAAACTTCCACACGTCATCAACTTTGTCAAAAACATAATGGAAATAGAGGAAAGTGTAGTAGTGTTCTGCCACCACAAATCAATTCATACATTGTTGCACCAGAGCCTCTCTGAGTTCAAGCCCGCATCAATAATCGGAGGCCAAACAGACAAGCAGAGACAAGACAACATTGACTCGTTTCAGGGCGGCCAGACAAAGCTGATGATTGCGGGACTGCGTGCAGGAAACGTCGGAATTAATCTGACTAGGGCAAAATATGTGATCTTTGCGGAACTTGACTGGAGCCCTGCAATACACCTGCAGGCAGAAGACAGACTCCACAGAATAGGCCAAAAAAATACAGTCTTTGCGTATTATTTGATTGGAAACGGAACGCTGGATGAGCATGTTGCGCGCGTTCTGGTGGATAAGAGCTACGAAATTGACGCAATCATGGACAACAAGGTAGAGTCATTTGAGAACAAGGGCAAAGCAGAGCTCATCTTGGCGCAAATCCAGGACAAGGTCAAGGCAATAATGCAGGCTAGTCCAGCTCAGTAGAGATTTTTTGTATTTTTTCTAGGATTTCTTTTATTTTGGTATTGTCTAGCTTAGAATTTTGAATTTTAGTTGAAATGTCTTGGAGCATTTTTTGCAGTTGTGACTTTGGGTCCAGCGACTGTACTTGTAGGAATTCATTTCCTTCATGTGTGATTTCGCAGATTTTGGTGATTTTTTCGTCCTTTTTTATTGTGGTAAAAATCAGCAATCCGTGCTTTCTGGATTCGTCGATTTTTTCCTGTATTGACTGCGGTTCTTCTAGCAGATATTTTACAATGTCTGGCTCTTCAAATGACTTTACCTGGAGCAGCCTCAGGATTCTAGTCTGTAGTGGGGTGTCTTTGTCCCAAAAGATCTTTTTTGCCGCATCTGTGATTCTGAATGATTCCCCGTCCAACTGGATTAGGTTGTTTTCTTTGAGGTGTGCTAGCTTGTCAAGCGTTCTACCAACACCAAGATAGACAAGATCCGAGCCTGCCAGGTCTTGCTCGTTGAATCTGTTATTGTGTGATACCGCCAGGTGCAAAAATGCCAAATCTATTTGGTCAATCTTCATATGTTCTCTCCAAAAAATATCGTCTGGCCAAATGTCATTTACTGGTAAATTCATGGCATCTAATTTATGTGTCCTAGTTGAAACTTGATTGTTGTCCGAAGATCTAATCAACAAAATACTGGAGCTCATCCGGTCTGGGAGGGGGGACGCTGGCAGGCTAAATCACATTGTTCAAACCCTGAGGCGCGGGGCACCGTTGTATTCCTCGGATCAAAAATATGTTGACTCATTGCTGGGCTTGAATGCTAGGCCTGATCCCAATGATTCATCTGTGACAACCGAGCCAGAAAAGACAGAACAAAACGATCTGCGAGAAAAACTAGCTAGGGGCGAAATAACAATTGAGGAATACGACATACTCACAGAACTGCGCAAAAAAAGATCCACATGCAGACCATCGTGGCGCAAAAGCAAAAAACTGCACCTGATCCTCTCACTGGCCCCTGGACTTGTGGGGCTGCAAGGGCTAGGATACTTTCAGCTAAGAAAATACCGGCAGGGAATCGAAGTATTGGCAGTATCTGTAATTGCTGTTGTGTTGTTTTTTGCAATTCCCTCAATACAGAGAAGCGATGAATCAATTCTACCAAGTGATGCCGCTCTTCGCTCAATAGTGGTTGCGGTTTGGCTTTCTATTCTTGGCTGGCAGTTTTATGACACAAAAAAACTCTATGAAGAGTACATCACAGACAGAAGGGACAGGTCATACAAAAGCAGGCAGCTCCGCGGCATTGGGCGAAAATACTGTCTTGTCATGGGCGGCCTCGGGATGCTTGCTCTAATTGGAATAGCACTTACAATAGTTTTCTAATTATCAAAATGGCTATATCGGGCATGTAAAGTCCATAATTTGCCTTGGATTTTATGCTAGAAGAAGAATTAATTGATCTTCTGACATTCTGCCTGCAGAATCCAGACTCGCCAGATGTGGCGTCAAAAAAGCAAAGAATCACGGAAATAGGAAAGGAATTGTTTGCAGACGGTGGAGCAGACGCACTAGAAAACATGTTCTTTGCGCTAAAGAACAGAATAACCGAGGAGATTGGCAAGGACCCAAGTCCGCTAAAATCGCTTTGGAATGGAATAACGCCAGAGTGGAATTTCTAAATTGAAAAAAGGATCAGAAAAGGCTTATGCCTTTCCGATTCTAAATATAGCTGTTGAACATGATGGACATGTTCCTTTTGTTGCAGGCTTGCCGTTTTTCATTGTGACTGGCTTGATGCCTGACATTTCTCGTTTTGCTCTGCATTTTACGCAATAGCCTATCATGATGTTCTGTTTTGGGCAGATCCTCTATTAGCGGGATCCTGTAAAAATTATTTAACAGAATAGTGGAGCGGGGATCTTAATTTCGCTGATCAATTGACAGCAATCCTTATCAATTCAGCTCTATTTCCTTGGTTTCTCGGCTCAAAATTGTTGGAATTATCACTATAATCGCACCAATCATAATATTGATGCCAAGTGCAACTGGAACAAATTCTGCTGATACGCTGTTCATTAGGGATAGCGCAATTAGCGGAGACCAGGAACCAAAGATCAATCCGGCATTGTATGAGAATCCGGCCGCGCTGTTTCTGATTGTGGTTGGGAATCGCTCTGAGAAAAATGCAGGTATTGGCCCCGATGCAGTAGACACTATGAACGCAAAGATGATTACAAACAATTCAAACCACTGGTCTTTTTGCAAAACAAGTCCTGCAAGCGGAATTGAAACCAACATGGATGCAGAGCAAAAAATGATGATTGATTTTTTTCTGCCGATTTTTTGCGAAAGCCAGCCTGTCAGTACCATGCCGAGCCACGATGATGTCGTGGCAAATATCATGAGCCTTGCGATTTCACCCTTGTCAAATGTGCCAAATTGCTGGAGATATGTGGGCAAAATGCTAATCGAGCCGTGGTACATGTATACTAGGCCAGTCATTATTGCTGCACACAGGATGAACTCTTTTTTGTGCGCACCTAGGACTATCGCAGGGGTGTTCTCTCCAGGGCATTGTTGCTGTGTGCCTTCATCCACAATGGTGACTCGTCCATGCTGAATCGAACAAAGAGGGCTACTAGTCCTGGAATTATTCCAGTAAAGAAGAGGATTCTCCAGCCCCATTCCTCAAATGCAGGCCCTGGGTACAGTATTGTTATTGTCTGAAACGCAATTGCCGCAAGCAAAAATCCAAATGAAAACCCACTCTGCAAAAATCCTGACAATGCTCCGCGCTTTTGTTTTTCGACACTTTCTATTGTGAGGACTGCGCCACTTCCCCACTCACCTCCGGCAAATATTCCTTGGACTAGCCGAACCAGTATGAGCAAGATTGGCGCAATTATTCCTACCATGATATATGTGGGTAGCAATCCCACTGCAAAGGTTGCAAACGAAAATCCCAATATTGTGATTATCATTGCTTTTTTGCGGCCAAACTTGTCGCCGTAAATTCCAAAAATAACGGAGCCGAGCGGCCTCATTATCAGAGTGACAGTGTATGATGCAAATGTCGCAATTATGCTAAATGCTGGATTTTCCGATGGGAAAAACAATTGTGAAATTGACGGAATTACCAGCAACATTAGGACAATGTCGTATCCGTCAAGCGACCAGCCAAGAAAGGATCCCACCGCAATTTTCTTTTGCTGGCTTGTAAGACTCAACGATTTTTGGTATGTCTTGTACTATTTAGTCGTAAATTAGCTGACTAGAATTTTTAGATCTGTTTTTTGCGCCAGTGCATTTGCATCCTTGATGGAGTCCCAGACATAGATTTGTGCGGTGTAGGTTCCTGGCTTTGTTGGGTTCCACGATATTGCAGGCGACAATGACTGCTGTGGGTTGAGCGATGCAGAGATCCAGGTAAGCTTGTAGATTACGCCTGCGCCGTCTACTATTTGCACAATATACACAAAGGTCTGGGGCGTTGCCTGCTTGTTTACAATGTCTGCTGAAATCTGTACCTGCTGGTTTGCGTTGACGTTTTGCGAGAGTGCCTCGCCAAAGGAATTGAGCAGGCGTGGGTTTTTGACTTCGGCTCGCTGCGTGCCGTCCAAGGCAAAAACAGTATCAAATGAGGCAAAAGCCAAAGTACAGATTGCAAAAATAGCAGCTAACCTTAGCACGAAACAATACAAAATTGTGCAGTACTAAAGAGTTTGCCTATAATTCTATGCGGTAATAGTCCCAGCGCTCTGGGTCGAACTTTGTGACAAACTCTGCCTTTTCTTTTCCCTCGATTCTTTTTTGTATGACGTCTCGGAGTGCAAAGCTGGTCAGGTACTGGTAGTTCATCGAGTGTGCCTGCATTGTAAAGAGGTGTCTCATCTCGCTTCCGCCATGGAGCCCCCAGTAGCCCATCTTGAGCGCAATTGGCTCTAGGAAAACAGTATTGTGCTTGCCATAGTTTTGGTCTACTATCTCTGGCCTGAGGGTGTAGTTTTCTAGCGGTCCGCCCTTGGCAAAGCCGATTATTGGGCCGTCGGAGCTGCCAATGCGCAAAGTATTCAGAATTGTTTTTGGGTCTTCGACTGTTTTTACAAAATTTTCCCGGTTTATCTGAAGCGGGGTTGGGAGCTCGTTGAATATTTCAAATAATGTGGACTGGAATTCTCTGTCTTGCCTTGAGCGCATTGCTTCTATTTTTGGAACCAGTCTTAGGTTTTCATAGAGATAGTCAGATTGGATTTTGATCTCTTGTTGTCGCAGGTTCAAAAATCCTGTCACTGCGTCCATAAAATTTTTTCTCATGTTTTTTGGCAATGCATGTAATACGGTTTCGCACATTTCGGATTCGCTGTTTAGCAGATCTTCAAAATACCCAACAGAGCGCTTTACAATAAACGACGGGTGCCATGCCAATGCGTGTGCGTTTTTCTTTGCCATGTCCATTGCCTTTGCAAAATCCCCAAGGGAATATCCGCCGACCCTGTCTATTACGGACAACAGCCAGCCCAGGCGCATATAATAATCGCGCATCTCCGGGCTGTCTTTTGTGATTGGGAACGAGTCAAAGCATCTTGTGATTTGTTCTTCTGCGTGCTCTTTTAGCTCGCCGCGCCATGGGTATGTGGTGCGCAAAATGAGTGCCATGATTATGTTGATGTCCAAGTCTGCGTCTTTGAGGAGCTGGCCCAAATGCTGGTCTTGTGTTAAAAATCGGATGACATTGTCCTCGTGTGGCTTGTCGACACTTTTCTGGGGATCAAAATCATGAAACAAGGCCGCGGCATACAGATACTTGAAGTCTTCCTCTCTGATATTGTTGAGGATGCTTTTCCATTTTAGGACAACCAGGGTCACATAGGTCACCTCTAGCTCATGTGTGATGTTGTGGTATCCATAGTATTCCTTGCCAAGCCCCTGGGTTTCAAAAAGCCTGATGGTATAGTCTAGCATTTTGCTATAGCAGGGACTGTCCAGCCCACATGACACTGCCAGATTCAGAATTTCGTTTCGCAAGGTCTGTGGATTGGCAAACAGCTGCATTAGTGTATGCTTGGCCAGTCAGTTTTAAATCTGTAGCTAGATTTTTCGTGTAAAAATTGTAATAAAATTTGCAAATTTCATAACAAATTTGCTTTTGTTACTATCATATGCAATATTGGCAAGTGTGTGTCTTTGGTGTGCAAACAGCACTTTTGGCTTGGTGTACACACACAAGGTCTTGTACTGAAATTGATTTTTGAAGTAATATGAGCGCAAAACTCGGTCAGGCGAAAATACGATCATCAATTATGAATATTCTTGATGAAGGAATAACAGAAAAGACCAAAATCTACAAAAAACTCCAGTCGGAATTCGGCATTTCCCAGTCCGAGGCACGGCTTGCATGCAAGCAGGTCAAAATCGATCTGATGCTAAAACTCAAGGCATTGCAGTCGGGAGTCGTAGAATTCTAAAGATTCAATACCGTTTCTCTTCTTTTTTGTTTTGTGGCAATTAACAGGGAAATACTGGACAAACTAATTGTTCAAAAAGAAAAAATCACACATCTGATAATCCAAAACAAAAATTTTGCAGCGGAATCCTCAGAGATTGTTTTTTCCGATGTCCCTGTGAGCAGGCCCACTACCAGGGGAGGCGTATATTTTTCTGACACCACTGCATACAAAGCAAAAATTCTAGTCACGGATTTTTCAATATCTCAGTTGTTATCGCAGGCAATGCTTGGCCCAAACACAGAGTTTGCAAAAATTCAACTGGTGCCAGAGTCTATTCCTGTGCAGATATTTGCGAACCTGACAAACTATGTGCAAAAAAGCACAGGCATTGAGCTAAACCTGACAATAATGCACACTCTATCCAAATGATGCCTTGTAGTACTTGTCATAATCCTTTCTGGTTTCTTCGTCTGAGAGGACTTCATATGCCTTGTTGATCTCAGCAAACAGCTCAGCACTCTTTTCGTCTTTTGACTTGTCGGGGTGGTATTCCTTTGCAAGCTGCCTGAACTTTGCCTTTATCTCTTCTTGCGTTGCCTCCATTGACACCCCAAGCACTCTGTAATAGTTTGGCAGGGCGGAGTCTTGCATCATCTTGCGGAATTCTTGAGCCTCTTTGGATTTTCTCTCTCCAAAATAATCCTCATCGTCGCGGTTCCACTCGGAGTGGTATTTTTCATAATCGCGATTTTTCTTTGAATCAAACTCTTTTTTCTCATAGTCTGATTTTCTGCGCAAAATAATGTCTCGTGCAAGATACAAAAACAGGATTATGACTGCTATTGCTATTCCAATCATGGCTAGCCGGACGTCTTCTGGGTTGTAGTACTCTGAAATCTCCTCGGATCCTCGCTGTGGCTTTTCCATTATGACTTGTCCATATACTGATACTGGTACCAACACAAGTGCCAATGCCAACAGTGCAAGCTTGCTCATCGTGTTTCTGACTGGCTCAAAATTTTATTAATATTGCCTATACCAGCCTAAAGTCTTCTTTGACAGTATTTAGGACAATGTTGGTGACTGTCTTGTCCACGTTTGGCTTGGATGAGAGTGTCTTGACGAACTTGCTTAGGTCGTCTCTGTTTTTGAACTTGGCAACAAGGACGGTATCAGACTCGCCTGTGACGTCATAGACGGCGCAGACATTTTCCAAGGATGCGATGTCTTGCTCTATTTCGACCATCTTGCCTTTTTTTGTGTATATTTCTATTATGGCGGTAAGGTCGTATCCAAGCTTTTCGTGGTCTATTATGGCAGTGTATCCTTTGACGATTTTTTCCTGTTCCATCTTTTTGATTCTAGTCAGGATTGTTACAGTTGACATGCCAAGCTTTAGCGCAAGCTGGCGTGATGATAGCCGTGCATCAACTAGGAGGTTTTTGAGAATCTTTACGTCTGTTTTATCTAAAATCAACGTGTATAGTATGTGCTTTACAAATATTAAAGGTTATCCGGTTTTTTTAAAAATATTTTCATCTTGTAATTGATGGGCAATAAATTCATCCATGATTATACTGTGTTGTGCTAGAAAAAAAGTTTGACTTTAACAAGCTGTACGCAAGAATAGTTAGGTACTATCTGGACAAAAAACACTACACCAAGGAGGCTGCAAACCAGATTGCGCAAAAGGTAGTGCAAAAAGAGCTCAGGCAAAGGACGTGCGGCAATGCAAAATGCGGGCACTTGTTGCATGATCATCTGCGAAACTACGAGTCTTGCCTTGTTAACAGGTGTAGCTGTGAGAGGTTCAGCAGGGCCTAACCTTGGATTTTTTGAACAAAAGAGTTCAATGAGAATGGTTTTTGCAGGTATTCTACTCTGTCTTCTAGCTTGCGGCTTTCTTCGTTTGCAGTCAGAGCATATGCTGAGGCAAAGATTATCTTTTGAGTTGGCTTGGCGCTGAGGATCTGCGTGGCTACCTCGGAGCCGCTCTTTTTTGGCATTGATTGATCCAATACCACCACATCAAATGGATTTGCGTCTATTGACTCAAATTCCGACTTTTTGCTTTGTTTTCGGTATTCATCTAGGCACTCTGCTCCGTCTTTTGTTATGACTACGTTGTGGCCGTATTTTTTTAGAATTCTCTCATACTGGGTTGCTGTAAACTGGTTGTCTTCTGCTACTAGTATGTTCAATTTGATTTTGGATGAACCGGTTGTGGCATTAATGTGCGTGTGTTCTATTCAAACAGACAGGAAACTCACAAAAGGGTTGGGCGCGTAACTGGTATGATGCCAAACGCAACAGAACTGTTGGAAAAAGGCTCCAGATTGCTGCTTGAAGGCAATTTTGAGGATGCGCTGTCGTACTTTGAGCAAGCGTTGATCCTCGAGCCGCAAAACCCAGAGATATGGAACAAAAAAGGCTCGGCACTTCGGAGTATTGGGAGATACGATGATGCTCTGGAATGCTTTAATCGGGCGCTCGAGCTGGATCCGTCGGACAAGAGGGCATCATAAATTGCTTGGATTGTGTTTCAAATCCAAGTGAGTATCAAAAGATACTAACAAAGGCTATGACAACACTTCAAAATACCAGAATAAAAGAGTTTTTGGAACAACTGTCATCGTACCGATACATTGGCTACGTAAAGGAATCTAGCACTCGGTTGTCCTTTTGCTCTATTATTTTATGCGTCCTCTCTAGGTGAGCGTTCAACCCGACAGAAGAATAAAAGGTGATATTGCACTTCTCACACCGATTGGACATTGCAGTGTTTTGGCTGGTTTTGGATAAAACGGAACTGGTGAGTCTATCACTAGCTTGGACTGACACATTTGCGCAACAATGTCTACAAATCCCAACGATTCCATAGCAAGACTAATGTCTATTGTTGTTTCAGTAAATTCATTGAACTTGGAGAAAATTCTGAATCAGGCGTCGGAGCTGTGCCATGAGGGCGAATTTGCCGAGGCAATAACGCTTTACAACAAAATATTAGACTCTGATCCTGATCATTTGGATGCCATAATTGACAAGGGCGTGGCATTACAAAATTTGGGCAAATTCAAGCAAGCACTCAAGTGCTTTGAGAAGGCAACTAGGCTCAGCCCTGACAGTGTTACAGCAGTTCTAAACGAAGGAACTGCACTGCACAGCCTTGGAAGGTTTGATGAGGCAATAGCCCGCTACGATAGGGCTTTGTTTTTGGATAAAAAATGCGCAATGGCACTTGCATACAAGGGCCTGTCTTTTGGCGAGCAGGGAAAAATGCAAGAGGCACTATCCTGTTTCAAAAACGCACTACAAATAGACAAGGACTATGACATTGCGCAAATCTCCAAAGAGATTGCAGAAAAACTGCTCAAGTCCAATCAAGAGACGATGCGCAAAAATTCCTGATCTGTACTATATTTTGCAAAGGCACTGTGATTTTTTGCCTTGGCTTTGAGGTGCTGGTCGGAACTTATTGCCTGTGCAAGTATGTCTGTCATCTGAGGGCTTTGTGTTTTCGCCAACGATACGGCCTTATCAAAGAGGACCTCGGCATTTTGCGGATATGATGATAAAATCCTATCACAACATTGGATGGATTCTGCATAATTTCCGATTGCGGCTAGGATTCGCTCCATGTGGTACAGAGTTATGTTGTCGTCTGGATTTGACTTGAGAACTTGCCTGCAAATTTCTAGTGCGGCATCATATGACTTGGTCTTGCGCAAAGACGAGATCTTGTTTACAAGCAGTGTCTTTTCATTTGGGTATAGTTTTAGGCCCAAGTCATAACACGCAATTGCTTCTGCGTGTTTTTTGAGCTTACCCAGTGCGTATCCTTTGTTGTTTATCGCATCTAGGTTGTTTGGATTCTTTTGCAAAATCTGGTCATACAATAATACTGCATCATCGAATTGTTTTGCCAAAAACATCTGGACAGCTCGCTGTAGTTGCTCCTCGGACATTTCTAAAATACAGTTACGTCGCCTGGGGCTGGCTCTCGTTTTTGGTTCTCATGGTAGCTGACAAATTCCGCGTGTTGCTCCTTTTGGTGCTCTCTGAGTGATTCTATTGTGTCAAATGCATTATTGCAAATGTAGCATTTTGGCTTGAATTCGTCTGTTAGTGGGAGTACCATAGTATGACTTGGCATTGAGGCTAACTAAACTTTTCAAGTGGTAGAATTATCAAATCGTGGAGAAATCATTCCACAATGTTAAATACCCTCAAAAATTGTTTTGTGGTATGCAAAGACTAGGAATCCTAGCATCACTAATACTACTAAGTGCGGCACTGGTTGGACCAGCAGGCTTGTCATTTGCACAAACCGCTGAGACAAACTCTACTAGCACTGAGACATCCACAGCGCCGGCTCCTAAACCAACGCCGCCGGCAAAGCCACTCAGCGACGAAGAAAAGATCAGAATAAAGATTGCAGAGGAAAAGGCAAAGATTGCCAAAAAATACGACGAAAGAACAAAGATGATCAAAGAACGCGCACTGCAAAAATCAAAAACACTTGATGATCTAGTTGCCGAGAGAATGAAGATGCTTGAAGAAAAACGAGCAAAAGCAGAGGGCAAGCTGGTAGAAAAACAGGCAAAGATGGAAGAAAAAATGCAGGAAAAAGCAGACAAGATGGAAAAGAAGATGACGGAAAAGAAATCAAAGTTTGAAGAGCGAATGAAGAAAAAGGTAGCAAGCTTTGAGGAAAGACAGGCAGAAGCCAAGAAAAAGTTTGACGAACAAATGAAAAAGCACAACGAGAAATTCGACAAACTCGTCAAACTCAAATCCAAAAAGCCTGTAATTGAAACGCCACCTGCAGAGGAGACATCTAGTAGTTCAGATACTGGTTCTAGCTCGGCGGGTTCTGAATCGACAGAAACTACTGGCACAAACTCTACCAGCGGAACTCCGTAAGCAGAACAGTAAACTCTTTTTCTTTTGGAAGAATCATTAGTTATTATTTTATAGTCTTGGCATTACAATCCTACCATGAAGAACTGGGCAGTATTTGTCGCACTGGCTTTGTTGGCGTCGGTTACTGTGGTGCCATACTCGCATGCTCAAGACATTTCAGAGCGCGAGCCGGCAAAGGAAAAACAAACCGCCGCAGAGAAAATCGCGGAATTTGAAAAAGCCCAAGAAGAAAAACTCAAAAAACTAGAGATGCAGCGCCAAATAAAACTAAAGGAAACCCAAACAAAGAACAAGGAAATACTAGAAAAACTAAAGCAAAACCAAAAAGACCTTGACGCAAAGCGAAAAGAACTAGAAGAAATGCGTGAAGCACAACGCCAAGAAATGCTCCAAAAAAGACAACAAAAGCTAGATGAATTCAAGGCAATAAAAGACAAGGCACAGGCCCAAGTCGACGAGCTAAAGAAAAAGCGTGATACTGTAATCACAGAACAAAAGCAGGCCGACACAAAGGAATCACTGGACAAAACAAAGCAAGACCTCGGCGAGACGGCAAAGAAGGCAAAAGTAGATGCCATGATTGATCAAAAGAACATACAGAAAATGATGGAGCAAAAACACAAGGCAGCACTCAAGGCACTCAAAGAAGAACAAAAGAAGCTAGAGGAAAAGGCAAAGCAAACAGAACAGAAAAACTATGAGCTCCAGCAGGCAAAGATAAAGGCTGCAAAGGCAGCACAAGCAGCCAAAAAATCACAACCTGCCAAAGAATAGGCCGATCTCTTCTTAAAGCGAACCAAAAACCGTCGAATCTCGGCGCATTATTTTTATATTGAATTCTTGGTTGCTCAATCATGCAAAAACTAGGTATCCTAGCTTCAATACTTCTTTTGACTGCTGCGATTGTTGGTCCAGTTGGACTGTCTTATGCACAAACAGCTGACACTGCAGCTACCGCAAAGACAAAACATGAACAAAGCAGAGAAGCTTTTGATCAAGCAAGAGCAGACAGACTAGAAGCGCAAAAGCAAAAAGCCGCAGATATCAAGGCACAGATGCAAGCAAAGAAAATGCAAGCAGCCAAAGCTATCGAAGAGGCAATTGCAAAGCGAAGCGAAGCAGTAAAGAAAAACGATCTTCCAACAGCAGCTGACATTCTAGCAAAAATCAAAGAAGAGGCAAAGGCAGCAATTGATGCAAGAAAATCCTCTGGTGGTCCAAGCAAGTCACAAGTTGACTTGGAAGCACAAAGAGAGAATTTTGCAATGAAGGTAAAGGAACAAAAAGAAAACCTCCCAAAAGCTCCAGCAAAAGACCTCAAAGTAAAAGTTGACGCTGATCGTAAAGTACCAAAGACCCAAAAGGACATTGGCGCTCTAGATCAAAAAGCAAAGGAAGAAGCACAAAAAGCAGAAGCTGACAAAGCAGCTGAAATCAAAAAGCAAAAATACGGCTCAATCCACTACAACCGCAAATAGATAACCCAAAAATTTGTCTATTTCGGTACGTTTCTTTTATATTTACAAATCTTGGACTAGCTAGCAAATGCTGCGCGACATTATTGTTGACTCAAAGGCAATAGATAGGGCACTTGCAGGGGAAGAGCTCTCATACAATGATGGATTGGAACTGATAAATTCTGATAACCAGTTTGTAGTGGGTGCAACAGCTGACCTGGTGAGAAAAAAACTAGTCGGCAATACTGTGACGTTTGCCGCATCATACTACATGAATTACACAAATCTCTGTGCAGCCAGCTGCCAGATGTGTGCATTTTATCGCAAGGGAGACGAATCTGATGCGTATACATTAACTCCTGAGCAAATAGAAGCACGAGTTGCCGCAGCAAAATCCATGGGTGCAACCGAGGTGCACATTGTTGGTGGATTCCATCCAAGCTTGCAGCTAGATTACTACGAAAATATGATGAGAATAATCAAAAAGAACCACCCGGACCTTACCATCAAGGCGTTCACTGCAGCCGAGATATTCTTCCTATCAAAACTTACCAAGACATCAGTCAAGGAGATACTGTCGCGCCTCAAGTCTGCAGGCCTTGATTCCATGCCTGGCGGCGGCGCAGAACTATTCCATCCTGATATAAGAAACCAAATTGTCAGAGGCAAGTGCTCAGGCCAAGAATGGCTTGACACAATAGAACAAGCTCACAACCTTGGAATCAAAAGCAATGTCACAATGCTGTACGGCCACATTGAAAAGCCAGAGCACATAATTGATCATCTCATCAAGGTGCGAGAACTGCAAAAAAAGACAGGTGGATTTATCACGTTTATCCCGCTAAAGTTCAGCCTAGATAACACCGAGCTGGAGCAAAAACACCAGGTAAATCACGAGTCATCAGCAATTTATGATTTGAAAATAATTGCACTGGCAAGACTGATGCTTGCAGGCCACCTAAACAACATCTCTGTGTACTGGGTTGCACTGGGAAAGAAGCTTGCCCAAGTGGCACTGTCCAATGGCGGAAGCGATCTGGTTGGAACTGCATTCTCTGAGGAGATTTATCGTGCAGCCGGCAAGCCGACTCATTCATCTGTAATGGAGCTTGCAACAATGGTCAAGGAAATCGGACGCGCGCCTGCCCAGCGAAACACATTCTTTGAGGTATTACGCACCTTTTAGATACCTGTCAAGGGATTTCATTTTATCATCGGCTGTTTGCTTTTTGTCTGTCCTAGAATCAATCTTGAGGATTACTTCTACTCGCTTTACTCCTAATCTGTGGATTATCTCTGTCATTGTTTTTGTTGCATCAAAGATATCTTGAATGTCGTCTGATTCCAGTATTGTGCCCATTGGCGTGGTTTGGTGCTTTATTTTAGAGTCGATTGACTCGACTGCCCTTGCTATGTAAAAGCTGAGGCTGGGCGAATCTGTACCTACTGGATAAAGACTGATTTCTGCTGTGACCAATCATGGTGTGATGTGTGGATTTTGGTTAAAATCTTTAGGATGCTTCTGGGGGCTTTTTTTCTATTGTCTTTGCCCCGCCTTTTTTTCTTCTTGCGCCAAAACTGATCAATACAAGCAAAAAGCCGACTCCTGCTAGTATTGCGGCCAACGTAGAATATTCTTTGTGTATTCTTTCTCTGTTCATCAAATCAAAGGCCTGCTCTTCTGTCATGCCTGCCTGGCCTATTGGTACAGTAGAATTCAGATAGGAAATCAATGCGATTCCGACAATTAGCATTGCAAGTCCCCCTCCAAGTATTTTCTTATCTACTAGTACCATGGTGTGAATACACATGCATCATTATTATACAAATCGTGCCCCTAAACACCTGTACAAAAAACCAAGATTACACAATATCATATCTGAACGAATGTAAAGATGCGCCAACTTATCTGAACAAATGTCTAGTTGTTCTCTGATCATCTTTATGTGTTCAAATCACTATAATGTATACGAAGCAAACACAAACTTGATCTCATCACAAGGTGGTATTGATGTATCAAGTATGCGATGACCTGTTCAATCGCTGTGTTCTGCTTCCTCCTATCTCAGCTTATCTGTACATTGAATTTTGGAATTAGGTTCTTTTTTGCCGCCATCTCAAAAAACGTCCTAATTGATTGCTCGCCATCTTTTCCCATGTCGACTGTGACATCGTTTACGTACATTTTGACAAATTTTTCAATTAGGTCTTCTGGCTTGCCTCTGCTGTACTGCATGGAATACTCTAGTGCTTCTTTTTGGTGCTCTAGGCCGTATACAATGGAATCGTGCAGATACTTGTCGAATTTTTGGATGGTTTTTCGGTCAAATCTGTTGCTCATCACATTGGTGCCTAGTGGAACTGGCAAGTGCGTAGTCTGGTCCCACCATTTTCCGACGTCTAGGATTTTAGTTAGCTTTTCTGATTCATATGATAACTGGGTCTCGTGAATTACCAGGCCTGCATCAACCGTTCCGTCTCGGACTGCTGCCGGAATATCGCTGAATTTCATCTCCGTATAGTCGAATTTTCCAATCATTAACTGCAAAAGCAAAAAGGCCGATGTCATTTTGCCAGGAATAGCAATTTTTGACTTGGCAATTTTCTCTTGCGGCATGTTGTTTTTTGCAATGACTATTGGGCCATAGCCGATTCCAAAACTTCCACCACTTCGCAGTATTGTATGGTTTGGCAAATATGCACAGGCATGGACAGACACCGCCGTAACATCAAGCTCGTCAGTTAGCGCTCTTTTGTTTAACTCCTCAATGTCTGCAATAACATGTTGAACTGTAAAATCATCTGATGGTACCTTTCCTGTGAGCATTCCATAAAACATGAATGCATCATCCGAGTCTGGAGTGTGGCCGATAGTTATCTTCATGTTTTTGGTCTTTTTGATGTGGTAATAATAATTAGGCCATTTTTGCAAGCTGGCGCGTAATGTCTTTTTCAGTCACAAACCCTACTATTCTTTGCTTGTGGGTTACTGCCACACCATGAACTCGATAATCGACTAGTATCTTTGCTACCTTGGCGATGCTGGTGTTGACTGATACGGAGATTATCTGTTTGGTCATTATTTGGCCAACCTTGTAGGCTCTGCCAAAGTTCTGTGAAAAGACTGCGTCCTTTGACTGGTTAGAGTGGTACATTGCCGTCTTGAGGAAGCTCTTGTAGGTCACAATTCCTACTGGTGTATCCGAGTCATCCTTGACTAGCAGGCGTGAGATTCCACTGTCTAGCATCTTGTACAGTGCATCATACAGTGTGGCCGTATGCGGAACAAAAAAACTGCCAACCGACATTATCTCTGAGAGATTTGTCTCATCGACAATGCTTTGCTCAAAATACTTGACTAGGTCATGTTTTGTGATTATGCCGACTAGGCGTAAGCCGTCTTTGACTCCTAGTGCGTTGATTCGAAGCTTTAGCATCAGGTCTGCACAATTTGAAACTGGGGAAAATCTGTCGACTAGTGCCAGCTCGCGCGTTCTTTCTAGCGCCAAAACAGACTTGATGCTCTTGTCGTTTTCTAGTAATGCCTGGGCTATTCCTTTTTGTGATAGGTGCCTTGCCTGGTCCGACTCTATTATGACTCCTGAAATATCAAAATCCAAAATCGTCTCTGCCGCGTTATGTATGGTGGTTTTTGCATCCATCGCAATTGGGCGCTTCATTAGATCCTCTGCAGTTACTAGTATCTCATGTCTTGACTTTTGCTTTAGCATTAGAGTGCAGTGATGATTCCACTACGATATAGAGTAGGATGTTCGATTTATCCAAACAAAGTTTTCATCGCCAAGCACATAAGGTACGTTTTTGCACTCGGTTCATGAACACAATTGACGCATATGCAAACGATTTGTTATTGCAACTGGATTATCTGAAAAAATTCAAGCCGCAAAAAATAACAAAAAATGCCCTCTTTATTGGAAGCGGGGATTCGTTATGTGCGGCAATGCTTGCAGAGGCATTTTCTAATTATGGTATAAAATCATGCGACCCGCTGGAGCTTGCAAAAAACAAAACCATTGCAGACAAAAGGCATGCCTATTTTGTATCGGTTTCAGGCAACACAATATCCAATATTGGGGCGGCAAAACTGGTATTGCACAAAACCGCAATAACAAAAAACAGCACAAGCAAGCTTGCCAAGCTATGCCGAAATGTCATAACGCTTGATTATTTTGACTCTGGGGTTTTGACCTCTGGCAGTATTGGGTTCTTGGCAAGTGCGCTGACGTGCATTTCCTTGGTGCACAAGTTCAAAATAAAAAATGCCAAAAAAATATTCTCACAAGCATCTGCCCAATCTAAAAAAATCAAACCACAAAACAAAATCTATTTCCTTGGTAGCCAGCACACGTATCCAATTGCAATGTATGCATCTGCCAAGCTAGGCGAAATCTTGGGTGTTGACTCGCACTATGAAAGACTGGAGCAATTCTCCCACATGGGCTTGTTTTCTGCAAAACCCGGTGATACCGTAATTATTCTAGAGCGGCAAAACAAGCACAATTCCAAGCTGGCAACACATCTGACAAAGCTAGGCCTGCACGTGTATCATCCATCAATTAATGATGATGCAATGTCACAGGTCTTGTTTTATATTTTTGTCACGCAGATGATCCCGCTGGAATTGGCACGAAAAAAGAAAATCCGCGATTGTTATTTTGTATCACAAAAGAAAGTCCGAGCTGCAAGCTCTGGCATGATCTATTAGCTATCAAAACATGATCGGACAGAAATAAGGTTTAATACACCTCCGAAAAAAACCCAATCAAATATGAAGTACAAGGCAACAGAGCAGATCCTAAAGATCATCAAAAACAAGGAAAACATCCGCAACTTTGGTGTAATTGCTCACGTAGACCATGGCAAGACAACCATGAGTGACAATCTACTAGGATATGCGGGAATCATCTCTCCTCAGGCAGCAGGCAGAGCACTTGCCTTGGATTCAATGAAGCTTGAACAAGACCGTCAGATGACAATTGTGCAGGCAAACGTTACACTACTCTTTGAAAAAGGCGACAAGGAATACGTCGTAAACATGATTGATACTCCTGGCCACATTGACTTTACCGGACGTGTCACCAGAAGCCTCAGAGCAATCGACGGTGCAGTTGTGGTATCAGACTCTGTAGAAGGAATTATGACTCAGACTGAAACTGTAACTAGACAAGCGCTAGAAGAGCGAGTCAGGCCAGTACTGTACATCAACAAAATCGACAGACTCATCAAAGAGCTGAGATTGACGCCAGACAAAATGCAAGAATGGCTTGCAAACATTGTTTCTACTTTTAACGGACTAATTGATACCTATGCAGAACCTGAATACAAGGAAAAGTGGAAGGTCTCAATTCAGGACGGCTCTGTATCGTTTGGCTCTGCCAAGGACAGATGGGGCTTTAACATTGACGTGATGAAGGAAAAAGGAATTTCGTTTAAGGACATTTACGCGGCATACCAGGACGGAGCAAATGTGGATGACTTGGCAAAGAAAGCACCACTGGCAGAAGCAGTCCTTGGCATGGTTGTAAAGCACCACCCACCACCACACGTAGCACAAAAGTACAGAATTCCAAAAATCTGGAAGGGTGATTTAGAATCCGACATTGGCAAAGCGATTCTGAATTGCGATGACAATGGACCTGCAGTAATGATGATTGTAAATATGGCAATGGATCCTGCAGCCGGTCCTGTGGCCATTGGTAGATTATTCTCTGGCACACTAAAAGACGGAATGCCAGTACACCTAATTGATACTAAACGAGAAGGAAAAATCCAATCTGTGAACTTTTTCATGGGCAACCAAAGAGAAATGGTCGGAGAATTGGGAGCAGGAAACATTCCGGCGTTGCTTGGATTAACTGAAGCTCGAGCGGGACAGACATTATCTACTGTTAAAGACGTTGCAATCTTTGAAGGAATCAAATATGTCTCAGAGCCGGTCGTGCAAATCGCAGTCGAGGCAAAATATCCTAAAGACCTGCCCAAACTAGTCGAGGCACTGCGAAGAATCACAATCGAGGATCCAAACCTAGTCGTCAAAATCAACGAAGAATCTGGCGAAACAGTAATTGCTGGAATGGGTGTGTTGCACCTAGAAATTGCCACCTCACTAATTGCTGATGCCGGCGTGCAAATAGTAACATCGCAGCCACTCATCAACTATAGAGAGACAATTCAGAATGAATCTGAAGTTGTAATGTCAAAATCACCAAACAGGCACAACAAGATTTTCATGAAAGTAGAGCCACTAGAGCCAGAAATTGCAGATATGATTCGCGCAGGACAACTATCTGAAATGAAGGACAAAAAGGAAATGGAAAACCTTCTCAAGTCAAAGGGCTGGGACACCGATACCGCAAAGCGTGTAATGAGATTTGACTCGCGAGGAAATATCATGATCAACGGCACCAAAGGTGTCCAGTTTATTCAGGAATCATCTGATTCTATTCTGTCTGGATTTGAAGAGGTAATGAAGGAAGGTCCGCTTGCAAAAGAACAGGTGCGAAACTGCAAGTTCACATTTACCCACTTTGTGCCCCACGAGGACACTGCGCACAGAGGTCTATCGCAATTATCGCCAGCATCAAGACGCGCATGCATGGCAGCAATGCTCAAGGCAAACCCAATTTTATTGGAACCAATGCTTGGAATTGAGGTCAGAGTGCCGCAAGACATGATTGGAAATGTTGCAACAGTACTTTCTGGAAAACGCGGCAAGGTACTTGATATGCAGCAAAAAGGTGTCACTAGTATCATTACTGGAGAAATTCCGGCTTCTGAGACATTTGATATCTCAGAGGTAATGAGGGGCCAGACTGCTGGAAAGGCAATGTGGAACACTCACTTCAAAGCTTGGACTCCAATGCCAAAATCAATCCAAGCAAACCTGATTGCAGATACTAGAAAGAGAAAGGGTCTGTCACCAGAGCCACCAACAGCAGACGAATTCATCGATAAAGAGTAAAAATGCAAAGCCCCCCTCCTGTGAGGGAAAAATCCGTACTTTTCGAACAAATTTGATCATGCACTAGATTATGACGCAGGTTAGGATTTGTTGGAGAGAAGTTAAATCATAATCTTGATCATTATTGTTGATGAAATTTCAAATTGGACTATTTCTTGCCGTAATTCTAATTTCATCGCTCTTCACACTCTAAATCCGCTTGATAATCTAGGGTTAATTCTTGATTCATAACGACTAGTTTTCTGTTTCTTGAATAATAGAATTTTGTAAATATTTTATAAATTATTACCCTGCTCTTTATGACAAATCTAAGAATTTACAAAAGAAAATAGATGACCATGAACAAGGCAAACGAAACTATTGGTGTTCTAATTACTGCCTTTTTGTCCAAGAGTATTTGTTGTTCTACTGTAAACTCTTGTTTTTTGATTTCCGAATAATATCTTGTCAAAAGTGTCGGAATTAGGCACAAAATAAAGAACACATAGGCAACTATCATGATTTTGTCTGCAAACGTCGTATATCCTAATGGCGGTAATTCTGTGAGCAGATATCCGGTGTGAAAGAAAATTGCAGATAGTAATGCTGCAGATATCATTGCCAGTCTTTCTGCCTGGTTTTTAGGTGATAACAAAAACGATGCAAAAGAAAATCCCATCAGTATTGCAACTGGGAATAGTTTTTTCATAAATGCCAAAAATTCCGAAGTGCCAACATCATAGTGAGCCTCAAAATGGGAAAACTCGCCCCATGGATAATATCCCGTGCTTACGGTAAATTGCGGATTGCTTAGCTCCCATCCTGGAACGCTAGTTGTTTTTGAGTTGCTTATTCCGCTGTATTCTGAATTTACTGTAAAGACTAGCTTGTCTTGCGTGTTTGGATAGTACGGTTCCATGTGTATTGCAAGATCAATGTTCTCAAACGGATAGTTTCTAAAATCCATGTCATTGTAGAAAACGCCTCTTACTTTGAATTTGTGAAAATGTGGTTCTGTTGTAAGTCCTGTGATTTCTTCAACATAGCCATTGGTAAAATCAAATTCTTGTGGCGGTGGGTTTTTTGTAAAATTAATTTCATCAGAGGTTAGAGTTACCCAAAAAATTAGCTCGTACGAGCCGTTTTGTCTGTCAATTGAGCCGATATTTTCTAGCTGAATTCCAACATTGTATGTAAGCGGTTTGTTTGGTTGTTCTTGTGCATGTATGATGTTTGGAGTAAGAAAAATAATCGATATTACCAAAATTAGATCTATTTTGTACAATTATTGAAGACATTAGGTTTGTTTGATTAAAGGTTTCTGTTACTAATGCTAAAATATTTTGAATTTTCTATAAACAAATGACCACATAATATTTCATGTATCTTGCAAATCCGGATTCTGCAAAATGAGTCACTAGAGGACGCTGAAAATTTGCTTCCGCCAGAAACAATTGCACAAGAACATGCTGCAACACGACGGCATTGGGATTTAAGATTTGAACTCAACAACACACTGAAAATCTGGGCATTGCCAAAGACTCCACCTCAAAAAATAGGAGAAAAACGACTGGCAGTATAGGTCCCGGACCATCCAATAGAATATGCACTTTTTGAGGGTAAGTTCCTGAGGGGAATTATGGTGCAGGTACAGTCCACATCTGGGATAGAGGAACTTTTGAGATTATAGAACAAGACAAAAGAAAGCTAGTCATTGACATTAAAGGCCAAAAACTATGTGGTAAATATTACCTGTTGCATTTTAAACCGCAAGAAAAGAATTGGTTGTTTTTTAAAATTAAATGATTTTGATGCTGCGAGGAAGACAAACCATCATAACGTAAAATTATTCGGGTTTGTTATTTTGTATCTTTCATTATTGATTTGATGTTCTTTGCAAGCTCTGAATTGATTGTTAACTCCTTATGATGTTCTTTTACGTGCTCTAACGTGATCTTTAGCAACGCATCTTCGGATTCAGCGGTTGCAGACCAGCCACAAGTTTTTCCAGCATCTTTACAGCTGATGCTTTTTCCCATATTGGATTCCAAGTCTTGAACTATATTTTGTTTATCTTCTCTATATGCATCATTTGTTCGTACTTTTTGCATGTTACATTCACAATCTACTGCCAAGAGCATAGATTGCGCTAATCAGTCAATCTGTCTTTTTTATAGTTGTATTTGTCATGAAAATGATTGCTAAGAATTGATACTGTAATTCGTAATGCGCATTTGACACAGATAAAGACAAGGCTGGAGCAGGCAGGAATCCAAAACTATTCCATATCTGAGATGAATTCTAATTCAAAATTGTCCGGCTCGTCTTTTTACGTTCCACGATCAACACTACAAATAATCTGCAAAAATTCACAAAAAGATCTAGTCATAGAGGCAATCTCTTCTGGGGATGAGGGCGGACTCATCTATGTAAATCCCCTCACGCCAGTAATCACACTAAATCAGAAAAACTAGTCCTGTGTTTTCCAACAAAACACGTCTCACATATTGTACTGTCTAGTCTTTTCATCGCAAACTCGATTTGTTTTCTGTCCAGTCTGCCATGTTGTATGGTGTTGAGCAGCTTTTCTCTGTCTATTGGCTCAAATTCTACACTGCAATTGCACAAACACTGACATTTCACAGACTGATCCACAAAAAACAGCCTAAAATCTATTGAGAATAATTTATAACGGATTTTACAGCCATACCAAAAACAATGGGCCTATTCAAGAAAAAACAGGAAACAAATGAAACCAAATGCAAGACCTGCGGACTGGAACTGCACGACCCAGAGCGATTAAAGCGCCACATAAACAAGGCTCACGGACACCTGCCTGCCAAGAAAATGACCGACGAAGGCGGCGGGGGACTCTGGTAACTTATTGAACCAGGACCTTTTTTCGCATCTCTAGATCGACTTTCCCAATTTGTGAGATTTCAGATTCTTTGACCATTCCGTGGTACATCTTTGTTGTAACGACCATTTTCTGATATTATGCAAAAATAGCATAATAGAGATATGTTGTTCAATACATCCACACACTGCATGGAGTTTGTCAGAAAAATATCGCAAGACGATTTTGTCATAATAACAAACCGACTCAAGGCCGACTTTAACGTCGTATTCTATAATGCAGAAGAGCCGTCAATCATGGAGTCCTTTAGGATTCACACCAGGGTAAAGGACATCAAGGCCTCATTCCACAAAAACGGAACGCTGGTCATTCGGGGAGATCCCGCAACGCCGGAATATCAGCACGTATTAGATGTGATATCAAGCGTTCTGGATTATGCGTGACATTTACAAGTGGTGGATTTTTGCCAAAACTCATGTCGCATGTATGGCTTGGCGGAATCTATCTCAAAGAGGAAGGTGGATACGAGCTGGTGCTGCGAGCATTACACCATTACAAAAAAAGGCTACGCAACATTAGAAAATCGCCTGAAATCAAGGATGCGCCAATGTTTGCACAGATAATAGAGCAAGAGGCAATGAAGTCCTACAAGCAGGCAGAATCAATCATTGCAAAAATCAACGACGGACTACAAAACTCTGAATCACTCAAAGCCCTAGAGCCAGACATATCGGTAATCGAAAAAGCACTCACATGTTACCAGTCTGATATTTCCAAAATAAACTCCGATGCATTCTATTCCGAGCTAATCACGGACAAAAATTCCGCAGAACAAGACCTGGACAAAATAAAGCCAGCACTGGAAAAAATCAACTCATATTGTTGATATGAAAAAGACTGCAAAATGCACCAGGTGCAGCAACCTCTTTGATATAAAGGACATTTACACAATACAACAGTTCCAGTACCGAAAAGTCCCGCCATATTCGTGGTGTATGGATTATTTTGCAAAAAAGGGAATTGGTGAGTGGGATTCTTTTTGCGAGTCTTGCATAATTTATTATCAAAAAGAATCACTGGAATCGTACCAAAAATAACATTATATCGACACCATTCAAACAAAAAACAATGAAGTCAAACATCTATACTTCTGGGAATAGACGAACGATAAGCCCTGACTGGTTTACAGGCCCAGTCCACATGAAGGACATTTCTTCTACCATAAAGTCCAAAGGTCATGACATATACCACGTCTATTTCAAAAATAATGCAAAAACAAAACTACACAAGCACAACGGCAACCAAATTCTAATTGTAACTGCAGGCACAGGAAGCCTTGAGTTTTTCAAAAAACTAGGCAACAAAAAGTCCCACTTTAAAATAAAAAAGACCCGCACACTAAAGCTGATCTCTGGAGACATTGCCTACATTCCAAAAAACACACTGCACACGCACGGCTCTGTATCCGGGAAAACGTTTTCACACATTGCTATTAACATCATACCGAAATCAGGCAAGTACCAAACAACATGGTACGATTCCGACTTTGCCAGCAAAGCGTCTGATGTAGTTTAGTTTTATCAAAAGATCACTGATGATTTATTCCAAGTGTTTATCAATCTTGGAACGCTTGTTCTGACTAGATTTGAACAAATCACTACTGGTATTATCCTACGTTATCATTGTTGTTTCATTTGGGTCTGCGTTTGCCGCAACCGCCCCTGACCCGCCCACAAACCCTAGTGCCACTGCCATTTCTTCCACCCAAGTAAACATTTTCTGGAATCCCCCTGCAAACGATGGCGGTGGGGCAATCACCGGCTACAAAATTGAATACAAGATCGGCTCGGGCAGCTATTCTATTTTGGTTGCAAACACCGGCAGCCAATCCGTTACATATTATTCCCACACTGGATTAACATCTGGCAATACATACACGTACAAAATCTCTGCAATCAACTCCATTGGCACCAGCAATCCATCATCTGAAGTGTCTGCCACTCCGTCCTCATCATC
The DNA here is from genome assembly GCF_002787055.1 of Candidatus Nitrosotenuis aquarius. NCBI lineage: Archaea > Thermoproteati > Nitrososphaerota > Candidatus Nitrosotenuis > Candidatus Nitrosotenuis aquarius. Next base: position 515,475 of record NZ_CP024808.1, on the reverse strand, counting down.
AACTGGAACATTGCCTGGCGCCCCGACAAATCTGGTAGGAGTTGCAGCGTCCCCTACTCAGGCAAATTTGTCATGGTCTGCACCTGCAAACTCTGGAGGATACCCAATTACTGGATACAAAATTGAATACCGAATCGGCTCGGGCAGCTACACCACACTAGTGGATAACACGCAAAACACCAATCCGACATATTCTCACACAGGCCTTACCACAAACCAAGTTTACCTATACCGCGTTTACACTGTTACTGCGTTTGGCACCAGTGCCCAACCATCAAACGAGGTTGTAGTCCAACCAACATCATCATCTGCACTTACTGCCCCTGGCTCTCCAACAGGTCTTGGAGCAACTGCAGTTTCTCCAACCCAAGTGAATCTGTCTTGGACAGCACCCTCAAATAATGGCGGCTCGCCAATCACAGGCTACAAAATTGAAGTAAAGTCCGGCTCTGGCAGCTATTCTAATCTGGTATCAAACACCGGCAACACCGCCACAACTTATTCCCATACTGGCCTGACAACAGGCACCACATACACATATCGCGTATCTGCAATCAACTCCATTGGCACTAGTTCCGCATCATCCGAGACATCCACAACTCCTACATCGTCGTCAAGCTCTAGTGTTCCAAGTGCCCCGACAGGATTGGTTGCCACTGCAAGCTCGGCAACCCAGGTAAACCTTTCTTGGTCGGCACCATCCAACAACGGTGGATATGCGATTACCGGCTACAAAATAGAATACAAGTCCGGCTCGGGAGCGTTTTCTAATCTGGTTGCAAACACCGGCACCGCATCCACCAGCTACTCGCACACCGGCCTGAGTTCTGGCACCACATATGTGTACCGAGTGTCTGCAATAAATCAAATAGGAACTAGTTCGCCATCCTCAGAGACATCTGCCACCCCAACTGGGTCGTCCCAGTCTGCAAGCGTGCCGGGCTCTGTGACCTCGCTTGTTGCAACCGCAGCATCTCCAACCCAAGTAAATTTGTCATGGGGCGCACCATCAAATAATGGCGGCTCGCCAGTTATTGGTTACAAAATAGAGGCAAAGAAAGGAAGCGGCTCTTTTGAAACACTGGTCTCAAACTCGCAGAACACCACAACATCATTTTCGCATACTGGCCTGACAACAGGCACCACATACTATTACAGAGTATCTGCCGTAAACTCGGTAGGTACAGGAACGCAAAGCGAAACCTCTGCGACACCCAAGGAAACAACAACACCTACAGTTACTGCAACCGCCGTTTCTCCAACTGCAATTACGCTGACATGGGTCCCACCATCGCAGACCTACAAGCAGTCCATTACCGGATACAAAATAGAGCAAAAGGTAGGCCAAGACAGCTATGTGGTGCTGCAAGAAAATGCAGGAACTGCCACCAGCTACACAATATCTGGGTTGACAACCGGTCAGACCTACACGTATGTAGTCTCTGCCCATTTCACACTTGGCGCTAGTCCAAGATCTGCAGACGCCACCGCAACACCACTATCAACATCCAATGCCATTCCACCATCACAAAGCACGACCTCAAGTACAGTAAATCCGCCAACAAACATTGTTGCCACTCCATATTCACCAACTAGGATAGACCTTACCTGGAAGGCACCAACATCGAATGGTATAGTGGGATACAAAATCGAAGTCAAAAAGGGCCCAGGACAATTCGAAACGTTGACCTCTACTCAAAATGCCACCACAAAGTATTCTCATGCTGGAGTTACAACCGGCGTAACACACGTCTATAGAATTTACACTATAACATCATCTGGAACAAGTCTTGCGTCATCAGAGGCATCGGCTACTGCAACACTGGATACTGTACCACCTGCAACCCCTGTTACTTCCAAGCCTCCATCACCACCAACACTTTCTGCAAATTTGGCCTCTCCAAACCAGATCAACCTATACTGGACAACACCCACTAATACAGGTGGTGCATCAATTACTGGCTATACAATAGAGTACAAGATCGGCTCTGACCAATACCGCACATTGACTGCCAAGACTACGAGCACCACATATTCTCATACTGGGTTATTGGCAAACACATACTCGTATCGCGTATATGCACTAAATCCAGCTGGGGCAAGTGTTGCATCAAATGTTGTAACACTGCAGACTGCCGAGCAGCCAAAGCCCGAACCAAAGCCGGAACCAACACAATGTGGTGCTGGAACAATATTTGATGAAAATACGCAAAGCTGCATTGTTGCGCCAGAGCCAGAACCAATAGTCGACCCAGAGCCAATAGATCAAGGGCCACAAACGCACATTCCGGGATTTCCAGATCCTACCAAAGACCCTCAGTCATATGTTGATAGATACAACTCAGAGGCCGCATACAAGGCCTGGTTTGATAGGAACTTTCCTGGAAAGACAATCTATGAAGTAGTTGGACTGCCAGAACCTGAGCCACCTGTCATGGTGTGTGGAGAGGGAACACATCTGGAAAAAGGAGTTTGCATCCCAGATGAGGACTCTGGACCGTTTGGAGGCGGATGTCTCATTGCAACTGCTGCCCATGGAACAGAGCTTGCACCACAGGTCCAGACATTAAGAGAAATCAGAGACAACGTCTTGTTTAGCACAAACTCAGGCACAGCTTTCATGGCCGGATTCAATGAATTCTATTATTCATTTAGTCCTGGCATAGCAGACTTGGAAAGGCAGAGTCCTATTTTCAGGGAAATTGTAAAGACAACAATCGCCCCGATGCTTTCCACTCTGTCAATTCTAAGCCATGCCGATATAGATTCAGAATCAGAGCTGCTCGGCTATGGAATTGGAATAATTCTGCTCAATGCCGGAATCTACCTAGTGATGCCCACCCTTGCAATTATTATAATTAGAAACAAAATCAAGTCTGGGTTTTCCAAAAAATCTTAAATCATATTTTGTCATACTAATCCAACATGAAGGCAAGCGGAATCACCCTGACAATATTACTAGTACTTGCCGTGTTTTCCATACAATTTGTAGAGGCAAAGCCAGTAAAAACCCAAATAAAAAAAGACATCAAGGATCTCAATGCACCACTAGATGCAAAATCTGCAAAAATAATCAGCATATCAAAACCCAGAACACTGCACATCTGGCATATAGTTGGAGTCCAAGTCTGCGCCGGCGCAGAAAAACTCTATTCGCCTGATCTGGAACTAAGATCAGACCGAGACGTAGTCCAAGTCACAATGTGGGGCCTAATAATGCCCAAGACCTGCAAGTCTGGAGAATTTTTCATTGCGGCAAACAATCCGGATACAATATCTGTGAGCTTTTCAAACCAGTCGTTTCGTGAGCCTGCAAAATAACACAGCACTATTTTATTTGGGACTTGTATCATAATATGCTAGTGAAGCTAGTCTACGGATTAATTGCAGTATTTGCACTGTCGTGGATTTTTGTCGGTATGGCGGATGCCCAAACATACAAAATGTATGTGCAGAAAATGCCTCCTCACTGGCAAAAGTCGTTTGGAGACATCCTAGACAAGGCAATCCAGTTCTGGCAGCAAAAAAATCCGGGTCTTGTAATTGAAAAAGTACCATACCAGGACCAGGCAGACTTTGTCCTAGAGTGGGCAAGCCAGTATGATTCCGGCAAGCTGGGCTACTATAGCAGCAACACGCTAAACGAATACGGAAAACCACGGCTGACAATTACTCTTGGCTATTTCAAGGACAAAAAATGGAACCTAGTATCGCCTGAGTATGCCTTGGAAATAACCAAGCACGAGCTAGGACATGCAATTGGATTGCAACACAGCACAGACCCAACTGACATTATGTATCCACAAATTGAAAATTACGAGTCATGGCTTGCCTCTAGGACGCCTCTCAAGGCAACAACTCTGGCAAAGCAAGTAGACTGGAAAGCAAAGGCAACCACACTCCAGACAAGCTCGGACAAAAAGCTGTATTCTACAAAAAACTCTATATCGGCAATAGCGCCGTTTGTCAATTCTACTTGGGCCACAAACAAGGCATCCCAGGCAGAGATGAAAAAGGCAGAAGAACATCTCTTTGCCGCAAAAAAATTCCAAAGTGACGCCGAACTATTACAATCTCAGGCAGATGGCTTGTTCTACGAATCAAAATACTTGGAATCATACCAAAAATACAAGTCGTCGCTGGACAGGGCAAAAAAGATAGACTCTAAAATCATAGAAATAAAAAAATCACTCAAAAAGGCAAACAGCCTTGAAATCTCCAAATGAAACCATTCGAGCTCAAAAAACTAGTGCAGGAATACCAACTACTCAGGACAAAGCAAGCAAAGTCATATGACCACAGGATACAACTTCGGCTAGAGCAGCTAAAACACAGGTACTATCACGAAACGGGAAACGATCTGGACACAAAATAAAAACCCCCATAAAACCACCCAAAACATGCGCAAGCGATACTATGCTGTATTGGCAATAATTGCAATTATAGTATCATATTATATCGTCTCTGCATTTGTACTGCAGCAACAATCAATCAACAAGCAGTCAATTTACGTGCATTTAGAGCCTGGATGGAAAAGCTATCCGGGAAATATCGTATACGAGATAACAAATGTCTGGTCAAAGCAAGACGCAACACAGCTTAGTGCGCAAGAAAGGCTGGAGATATCAAAACAAAACAATGTTGATGAAATCAGGTACGTCCATGACAAGCCGTACATTTTGGTCCAAAACAGCAACACGAACTGCCGTGACTCTTGGGAGCCACACTATGCAAGGTTTGGCGCAGATACACTGCGACACTATATCGAGTATGCTACCGGCCTACAGCAAAGCCCAGACCCAAACATAACACTGTACACACTTGAACCAAGCAAGCAGGACTATGCCCAACAGCAAGACCAGCTAAAGTCAGGCTATTCACAATTCATTCCTATTTGCACGTCACAGGACGGCGCCTCGTTTGATTATACCGTAAAGATCAACGACAATGCGGTCGGCTTTGACGTCTATTTCGTAGATTCAATAGAGCAACAAGCAAACTATGATGCAAACAACGGCAAGTTCACTCATTATGCCGACGGCACATGCTTTGGCAAAAACTATGAGAGGTTTTCCGGCACGTGCAACAATGTTGGCAAAAACTCTGGCCTGCTCATTGCAATTCCAGACAATCTGAGTCTTCCCCTGACCAAAATACAGGTCTGGCTGTATGAAAAATAATTTGGAATATCGTTTTAATTGCGGTATGGTATAATCAAAGCCATGAAGGCAACATTTGGCGCAGGCTGTTTTTGGTGCGTCGAAGACATCTTTAGGACCACTCCAGGAGTCAAGTCCACCGCGGTAGGGTATGGTGGAGGACACACAAAAAATCCGACATATGAGCAGGTCTGCACAGATGAGACTGGTCATGCAGAGCTGGTACAGGTAGAGTTTGATCCAAATGTCATATCGTATGAAAAACTACTTGATGTGTTTTGGGGCTCTCACGATCCTACGCAGCTGAACAGGCAGGGGCCTGACATTGGCACGCAGTATCGCTCTGTGATATTTTATCATGATTTGGACCAGGAAAAAACAGCCAAAGAATCCAAAGAAAGGCTAGATGCGTCAGGCAAGTTTGGCAAAAAAATAGTCACGCAGATTCAGCCGGCGCCGGAATTTTACCGGGCAGAAGAGTACCACCAGAAGTATTATGTAAAATGCGGAATCTCTAGATGATTTCTACGCCCACCTTTAATACAAAATTTACTATTGCTATACTAGTAGATGGGGATTAATGCCGGACTCTGGCAAGCCATTGCCAGCCCATCTACTGATAAATCATTAGTGAGTCTTTTATGTAATTTTTGGATATGCAATACATGGAACAAAGCTCAGTAATTGTATTACCACCGTATTGGTTTGATGCACAAAATCCGGCATACAAGTCATTTTACGACAGAATATTAGAATTAGAAAAACTACGCGACACTATCATCGATGAAATAAACTATCTCAAGTCAATACTTGCCGAAGCGACTTGATCCTCATCCCAGATTCATACTATGCTCACGGCGTTTCCAATCTTGGTATTTTATGGTTAATTTTATCACACCCTCGTATACATTTGCAAAACATGAAGTGCAAGAACTGCGGCACCGAGTTCAAAAACAGGGCATCTAACTATTGCTCCACTGATTGCGCCGTAGACCACATGATCCAGTCTGAAGAGGATTAGTTTATCAACAAGACTGGAAGAATTTGTAATATTGTACAGATTTGCACTGATTGGCCTTGTATTGTTTAGCGTTTTTGGAATGGCGTTTGCACAGGTAAATCTAGGTGCAGGCCCACAAACAGAGACCGTAGAAGTCGGCAAGCAGGTCCAAATCGCAGCCGATCTAAAAAACAACCAGGACTTTGAGCAAGAGTTTGCATACATTGTCCAAGTCCAGGATGAAAACGGCGTAACCGTGTCGCTTGCCTGGATTACGGGAGTGCTATCTGCGGCCCAATCATTTTCACCGTCACTTTCATGGACTCCAAGTGAGGCGGGAGACTATGAGGCGACAATCTTTGTATGGGAAAGTATTGATAACCCATCTGCACTATCGCCAACTCTGTCATTGAAGATAAACGTGGGTTCTGCAGCCTAGGATGATTCCATGGAACTAGAATACGAAAAACAGGTAACCGACGCTCGGGGGACCATAATTTTTCTAAAATATGGCGACAGGAGCATCAACCTAGTGCAAATCAAAAAAGGATTTGCACGAGGTGGGCACTATCACACATTTGAGACAAGACATCACCTGATATCAGGTATAATAGAATACTATGAAAAAGACATCAACACAAACCAGGAAAAAATCCAGACAATACCGAGCCCTGCAGTAATTATTGTACCGCCGATGGCGGCGCACCTGTTGATTGCAAAAGAAGACACCGTCTTTGCAGAAGAGTTCTCAAAGGACTATTCAGCAGTGGAATATGCCCCATATAGAAATATTGTAATGCAAAAAATGTCATGACTTATTCCATATGGCTTGTTCCATCATACGGGGACAAAAAATACCTAAACAAAATAGTTAACGATCTGGCAAAAAAATACGGCGCGCCAAAATTCTCAGCCCACATTACTGTGTATAGTGGTATTACATCACTGAGAAAAGCAAAGGCCGCAGTGCAAAACCTGGACTCTTGTAAAATTAAAGTATGCAAAACAGGCATTGGTCAGTCCAACTATCTCTGGAAGACAATATTTGTCAAAATAAAAAAGGACAAAAATCTAGGCAAAATCCACAAAACACTGCATGCTGTATTGGGCACAAAATATGATTTTGTACCGCATATTAGCCTGATTTACAAAAATATGGATTATTCTACCAAGAGAAAAATCAAAAATTCCCTGAAAATAAAAAAATCATTTTCCTTTGGAGGCATAGTAATAATCAGATCCTCCAAATGTGTCAAGGACTGGAAGATAATGTACAAGGCTAGTCTTGGCGCGGCCTGAGTTGTTAAATTTAGTAAATCTCTGAGGTCTTAAAATACCCGTCCTACATAGAACACAGGAACTCGGCATGGCAAATCTGACTCGCCAGGAAACTAGGGCATTTGTAGAAAAGATGATGGCTTCTGGCAAAGGGGACCCAGGCAGACTACAACACATTCTGACAGTTCTAACCGAGGGCAGGCAACTGTACCAATCTGATCAAAAATATCTCAATGAGAAATTCTCGCAGGAAATAGGCTTGCAAGAACAGCTCAAAGTAGAAGAAAGCATCCTAGTCAAAATCCAAAAACTGATCTCATCCGGAGCCGGAGACACGGGGCGCCTGCAGTTTATACTGGAATTTCTAAAGCAAGGAAAAACCCTATACAAATCAGACCAGCAATATTTAGAATCAAAGCTTGGCCAAAAAATAGATTACACTAAAATTATAACGGAAAAGCAGGAATCAGACAAAACCATTGAATCATTAAAGTCCCAGGTATCATGGGCAAACCAAAAGATAGCAAACCTAGAATCCATCATAACACAAAAAATTAGTCATCTCCAATCTGAGCACCGCCAGCATGTAACTCTACCAAAAGGATGGGAGGGACAGGGGCAAAGCCTTGATCAGATCCAAAAACAGCTTGCAACAGAACAACAAAGACTGGGACACGAAAAGACAGAGGCAGAAAAAATCAGAATAGAGCAATCAAAGCTTACCCAGATTATTCTAGATAGAAAGGAATTTGAAAATCAGGTCAAAATAGAAAAAGAACAACTCCAAAAGCAGATATCTCAGGAGCGCAACAAAATCTTGGAACAAAACAAGCTAATAGAGCAGATAAAATCACAGGAGGCAGAACTAGAACAAGCAAGATCAGAGCGTGATTCTATCATGCTACAACTACAAAAAGAGCAGGCCGAGATTGCATCCCAGGCACAAGTCGAGCGGGCGCACCTAGCAGAACAGGCGCAAGTTGCCAAAAAAATCCAAGAGGAAAGACAGCAACTGGAATTAATACGTGCAGAAAACCAAAAAATCACCATAGAGGCAAAATCTCAAGAGCGCCAGCTTGAAGAACAGGTAAAGCAGGAAAAGGCAAAGATTGCAACACAGGCAAAGCTGCTCAAAACAATCTCCAGCTATGAGAAATTTCTGTCTGAATCCAAACAAAAACAATCAGAAATTGCAAAGCAAATACTGGACCAAAAAAACAAGGTACTGTCTGCGGCACCGTCTGTTTCCCAGATAAAATCCGACCAAGAGCTACTAGATAAAATCCTGCAGGACCGAGCAGCACTGGAAAATCAGGTCAAAACAGCGCAGACAGAGCTACGATTAATCAAAAAGGAAAAGGCCGCAATTGAGAGGCAGATAAAAGCTCAAAAAACCCAACTAGAGCGACAAAAGAAAAAGGAAGCAGCAAAACTAAAACAGTTGGAACAAAAAAAGAAAATCATATCAAAATCAATCAGTGCAGAATCTGAAAAAATCAAAAAGCTGGCAAAATCCTAGCTAATTCGAATAGTGATTTCCTGGCCGTACCCTAGTGGTATTGTGCCTGTGACGACATGCCTGTTTTGTCTTATGTGATTTGTATATTTGCGCATGAATTTTTGATATTTTCTTGGCAGCAAGACGTTGTCTGTTGCAATGATTCCACCTATTCTTGTCATTGACAGCACTAGATCAAAGTATTCTGTGACATTTTCCTTGTCTGCATCAATTAACACAAAGTCAAACGTTGGCTTTTTTGGCATTTTTTGCAATATGTCTAGGATTTGGCCCTGCCTGATTTGGATAATGTGGGAAACCCCGGCAGCCTCAAAATTTGCCCTTGCCATTTCTATCTTGGTTGGATTGCCCTCTATTGTGATGATTTTAGGATTGGCATTTTGCATAATTGCATCTGCAAACCATAATGCAGAATATCCTGATGATGTCCCAAGCTCGAGGATCTTTTTTGCCCCAATCCCTCTCAGTAATCTGTGGTAAAATCTAGCAGTCTCTGGGGTAATCGCAAGCATTCGCCTCTCAGATACTACGTCTACTTTTCTTGCCTTTTCTAAAAGCGATTGTCTTTCCAGTCTTGCAAGTACCGATCTGATCTGGTTCATATCTTTACTAAAATATTATTGGATAATAATTTTTGAAATCTGTTAATTCAATTATATTTGGCCAAACTTTAGCCACAGAAAATTGAACGTCTACAAGCGAGCAACATTAATGGAAATAGTTGAGGATATCATCAGCTTGGACTCTACTATGAGGTTTGCAGCTATAATAGATCTAAAAGGAAACATTCTAGAATCAATAATGAAAAAAGGCAAGACCTCTCTAAAATCCCAAAAAGAAGAGGAGCATTTTTGCAAGCAAGTGGCACAGAGGCGCAAAATGCGACAGCAATTCAACAAGTCCCTAGGAAAGGTAAGATACGTCCAAGTAGAGCGCGAAAAGGTAACCCAGATGGTGATCTATCCAAAAAGAAAAACAGTCTACTTTACACTAGAGCCTGAGGTTAACGCAACAAAAAAGATGGCGCTGGTAAATAAAGTCAAAAAAATAACTGCACACCTCTAGTTGTTTGTTTTGCACACACCAAATCTTACTATCTGTCTGTGTAACATTATACCATGGAGTCGCAACATGTCGTCTCGATTATGGGTGCCATAGTTGCACTGTCTGTGTTTATACCTTTGATAATCGGCTACCTGCTTGACTAATATTATTATATGAAATTTTAGAATTTGGTTACAATGAAGATTCTAGTGGATGAAATGGATGATGGCTGGGATGAAAAACTTCGTAGTCTAGGATATGACGCATACTCAGTCAAAAAGCTGATAACCGAAGGAAAAAATCTCCGCACCGACTATTCCGTGATAAATTACGCCAAGGAAAACGGCATGATTCTGATTACCCGGGACACGGAAAGCGGCCAGGCCTGCGCAGAAAACAACCTGCCGTGCATACTAATTGACAATAACGAAATCTTCAAAATCATAGTGGAAAAGCTAAAGCAGTTTTAGAATATTTTTTAAGGTTTAGCATCTAAACCGTAACCATGGGGTTTCTAAAAAAACTCAAGGGCGTAGCTGAAAAAGGGGTGGAAAAGGGAAGCGAGCTTGGCAAAAAAGGAATTGAAAAGGGCGCCGAGCTTGGCACTAAAGCATACGATGCGGGAAAGGAAGCAGCCGAAAAAGGCAAAGACAAGGCCAGACAAGACAAGTAATTATTTTACTATATTGAATCTATACCATGAACAGCTGCGACAGGCGAGTCCGTGCATATAGAAACGGAAAAACATTTGATCAGTGCAGGCAAATAGCAGAGGCGCTAAACCCGGACTTTAAGAAAATGATTGCAGCGAACGGAAAGGTTCTCTGGTCTGAAGTACTAGAAAAGGTAGACCATGATGAGCTCATCTACAAGCTTACGTTAAAGTATTTGCGACGTGACGGATACGACATTGGCAACTGGAAAGTCCCAGAAGTAAAGCCTAGTTGATTTTGCAGCTCCAGCCACTCGACCTTATCTTCTTTGCCATTATGATTGGTGTCACCACTAGTAATGGAATCGATATTGCGATGAATATTGTCTGAAGTTGTGTTATGGCTATGGTAAATGCAAGAGCACTGGATGCTGATACAAACAATGAGATGAACGTTCCTGCGCATGTGGGACAGGCAACAAACAAGCCCGTGGCCGCTGCAACACTTCCCATACCTGCACCTTTGCGTAGAATTGAAAACGCGTTTACTGCAATTGCCGCGTTTAGGCCTACCAGATAAGACACCGCAATCTGCAAAATAAGATTAATTGGGATAATTTGCATTCCGACATGGTCTGTCAGATATATCAAAACTTTTGGCACATAGCCGATTTCTCCGCAACATGGAGCAATCTGCGCAGACGGGATCTGCACGTTATAATGATATGAAAAAGTAACGTCGGGCTGGTACACCAAGATTCCAGAAGTTAGGGCAAAAAACACTCCGTATCCTATTGACGTTGCAGCAAAAATTCTGCGCGACTTGGAATTCCATGTTACTTGGGCTATAATAGAAAACGGATCGTCCTGGTTTTTTCCTACTTTGTACTTGTGATACTGGTAAAACCCGTACGCTATTGCACCTAGCGCCAGAATCATCATTCCATAAAACGCAACTCCCAGTCTTTCTATTGATGATAGTGCAGCAGGAGTTATCTCGGAATTGCCAAGCCTTGCATAAATTAAAAACAAAATCGCAATTGCCACAAATCCTAATGTGATTAATGTTCTGCCGTCTTTAGCCATTTAGGCTTGGCTCAAATAAAACCAAACTTAACCCTATCTCTGAAAAAATAAAAGAAAAAGACCAAAACCACCGCTATGCACAGCAGAGCGATTTTTTGAAGTCTTCTACACTGCGCGAGAACTTGCAGCTTTTGCAGACTTGCCAAGTTCTGGGTTTTAGGATCTTCAGCGGCGTGTCATAACCAACTGAATACATTTTTCCGCCACATGCCGGACATGGTAGTGGTATGTCTATTTGCATGATACCATTTAGTGGATTTTGCATTTAAGAGCCGCGTAGGACTGATAAGTTATCCATACGATCATGTGATTCTTTAATAGAAACCAATCCATAGTGATACCAGTTGGATATCTCACAAAAACAAGAGCCCGATTATTCCACCGCAAAAATTACACATGTTGGCTTTATTGATCCATATGCAATGGAGGGCATCATAATACTGCAATCCGATGACAAAAAGGAATTTCACATGAGGGCGTTTTCCGGCGAAGTAGCCAGGCACATCAAGTCGTTTTTGGAAGGACGACGCGACACACTACCAACAATCTACAACATGATTGAAGAGATTTGCGAGGAAAATGAAATGTTGCTAGTCAAAGTCAAAGTCTATGAGAGCGGCACTGTATTGCGGGCAAATTTGTACTTTACAGGCAAAAAAGACATTGTTTTGAGAAATTACCGCGCATCAGATGCAGTTGCCCTGGCTGCCTTTTACAACATACCAATACTGGTCAGAAAAACACTACTCAAAGACAAAATGGAGAATCTGAGCTAGATTTTCCACCGTTTTTTGTGCTTAATCTATGACAATTCTTATATTTCTGTATGCACAAGTATAATGGTGTATAATATGGAACAAAGTACGATTCGTCTATCTAAAAAAATAAAAAACGAGCTAAAAAAACAAATGCACCATTCTGGAGAAACATACGAATCCGTAATTGAGAGGTTACTCTTAAACAGCAAAGAGGATGACTATCTAAGTAAAGAAACGATCCGAAGCATAGAAAGAGGAATTGCAGATATCAAAGCTGGACGAGTACATACCTCGGAGCAAGTCAAAAAGAGATTAGGCTTACGTTAGGATGACATGGAATGTTGTTTGGTCTGATGAGTCACTAAAACAGTTAAAAAAACTAGATACAAAAATCTCACAGAGAATCTACAATTATGTAATGGATTGTAGTGAAAACCCATTCCGATTTGTAATCCGACTGACTAATTCCCCATTTTACAGATTAAGAGTGGGAGATTATAGAGTCATCATGGATCTAAGACAAAATATGTTGATTATTTTTGTTGTTGACCTTGATCATAGGAGCAAAATTTACAAATAAAATGATCTAGGTTAGGACTTCGGCTAGCCTTCCTTCTTGGTGGGCTCGCTTTATCTCCATTGCAATTCTTCGTCCTACTCCAAAGGTCTCACCGTACTGGTATTTTGTGTATGGTGAGGTGGTAGCTACAATTGGGTTGCCTGGCACACGTAATGACACATCATACACTACCATCTCTAAATCCTTGGTAATTACTGACTGGAGGGAGAACGGACCTATTATTCCGGGCGGGTAGACCTTTTTTACGCCTGCAACAAACTTGTCGCCCATTTCTATTACTTTTTCTAATAGTGACTCTCGAATGCTGGCAGGTGTGTGTCCAACTTCGATGTTTTGTGTGTCTACATTGATGTCTAATTGTTGTTTTGCCGGAAGCGCATTATAGTCATGTATGTTGGTTTGCAGTCTTCGCTCTATTCCGATAAAATCGACTTGGTCGGAGATTGGCGTGTGGAAATAATTGAAATTCATGTATGTTCCTAAAACCAATTCTTCAATGCTTGCCTTTTTGAGGTCCTTGGAATCGATGATTCCCTTTTTGATTCTATCTTGGGACTTTGTCAGGAAATCCTTGTAGTTTGATGCAGTAAAAAATGCGCGCTCTAGCTTTCTTTTCTTTTCCTGTACTTTGACTATTACAGGCCTGTCTATTTTTTTGGGATCGCGGAAAATCTTGGGCAGCCTTATCTTTGATTTTTCCAAAAGATAGTACTGGTTTTTGGAAAAACTTCTCTCCTCTGCCTGGAATAGTGTTCTGTTGCCAAACATCGGGACTCTGAATTTTTTCTCTATGGTATCATATCCAAGATAAGCAGTCAGCGCTCTGTGTGGAACTATTATGGTATTGGTGTCTAGGAACATTTTTTGCATTTTAGGCGATGCCATGTCTGAGAATTTATCCACAACAATGATTTCGTCTGCAATTCTCTTGAATCTTCTATATGGAATGTCTCTGCCCTTTTGGCATATTACGACAGTAGAAATTCCCTCGTCTTTTGCACCATCCATTATCTCAAGGGCTGAGTGGCTACCCAAAACGCCGATTCTAAAGTCAGAATAATTCTGAATTATCTTTGATATCTCTGATCGTTTTATTGCCAATAATGTTTTAACAAATATTGGTAATATAACACCTCTATCTTTTTTTGGGAATAACAACATGTAGCTTGTTTTATGATGTGTGGGTAGTGCAGCCTCAAATGAACAAATGATCCTTTAAATAAGAAAGAGTGTTTTTTGTGCCAATGAGGAATAGGACTATCATACTCTGTGAGGCCTTGGTTTTATGATGCGATTTGACTATGCATTGCTGACTAGTCTTTTTCTTTCTGTAATATTGTTGACAGGAACGGTTGTTTCTGGGTTTTTGATACAAGAAGCATTCGCACAAGTCCTTCCAACAATGGACATCAATGATGTTACCGCGTTTGAAGGCGATGCTGGAAACACTAACTTTGTATTTACGGTGTCTCTTTCCTCACCTCCACTTACACCTGTCTCTGCTAATTTTGCTACTGTTGAGATAACTGCGTCTTCTGGGTCTGACTATGTACAACAAAATGGAATTGTTTCGTTTGCAGTAGGTGAATCTGCAAAAACAATAACAATAGTCGTTAAAGGCGATACTGGTATTGAGCCAAATGAAGTATTCTTGGTGCGGCTTTCAAATGCGATGGGTGCAAACCTGCCTAGCGCAAATGAAGATGGGACCGGCACGATTTTAAACGATGATGGAATCCCAAGAATACTCATAAACGATGTTGCAGTAGCAGAAGGAAACTCTGGCACAAGTACTGCGCAATTTACTATATCGCTTACTGCCACACACACGTTGCCAGTAACTGTAAACTATGTCACTGCAGATGATTCAGCCACTGTATCTGATAATGACTATGCCATGTCTTCTGGCCTAGTTACCATTCCTGCAGGGCAGCTCAACACTGTTGCTTCTGTGGTAATAAACGGGGATACGACGTTTGAGCCAAATGAGTTCTTTTTTGTTAATCTTTTTGCACCAGTAAATGCGGCCTTTAATGACCCTCAAGGAAGAGGAACAATACTAAATGATGACTCGGCCGATATTCTTCCCAATGCGATAGATGACTTTGTAACCACAAACGAAGACATGTCAATCGCAACCAATGTTCTTGCAAATGACATTAGCACAGGTAATGCTCCATTTACAATCTCTTCAACACATGGAGCCAAGGGCACTACGACAGTAAACCCAGATAACACCATAACCTATATTCCAAACCCAGACCAAAACGGCTTTGACTCGTACACCTATACGATAACTGATGCGGATTTGGATGCGGACACTACGACCGTATCTGTTACGATAACATCTGTAAACGACATTCCAGTGGCAACAGATGACGATTATATGATGGCGGAAGGCGCCACACTTGTAGTTGGACCTCCTGGAATTCTGGCAAACGACTCTGATCCAGACGGAGATCCATTCGGTGCCTTACTAGTAGATGATGTATCTAACGGTACGCTATTGCTAGAGACAACAGGTAACTTTGCATACACACCAGATCCAAACTTTGATGGAGTTGACACTTTCACATACCGGGCATATGATGATTTCTCAGAATCAGATATCGTAACAGTAACCATAACAGTAACCCCCGTCAATGACATCCCATCAGCAAACTCTGATGATATGGCCACGTCTGAAGACACCGCAGTAACAATAACGCTCACTGGCTCTGATCTTGACGGCGATTCTCTGACATTTAGTGTGGTGGCAGGCCCAACACATGGCACACTTGGACCAATAACCACAATAACTCCTACATCATCTATTACATCATACACCCCAAATCCAAACTACTTCGGTCCTGATTCCTTTACCTTTGTTGCAAACGACGGAACCGCAGACTCGAGCGTTGCAACCGTATCAATAACAGTAAACCCAGTCAACGATTCACCAATAGCAAATGCTGATACTGCATCTATAATGGAAGATTCCCTACCAGTAGCAATTGACGTATTAGCAAATGATGTAGACGTTGATCTATTAGATGTCAAGACACTGGTCTCTGTCACACAAGGCGCAACAGGCGGAGTGGCAATCTCTGGCAACTCTGTGTTGTATTCTCCGGCACCAAACTTTGCAGGCACTGATACGTTCACATATGTAATGCAGGACTCGGCGGGAGCACAATCTGGCGCAACCGTAACTGTGTTTGTCGGTGCAGAAAACGACGCCCCGATTGCCACAAACGACATCTACTCAATAGACGAAGACGGCATACTAGTTGTACCAGGAGTTCTAGCCAACGACTCTGATGTCGACTCGCCAGTACTTACTGCTACACTAGTAATGACCCCATCACATGGCATACTAACATTAAACCCTGACGGCTCGTTCACCTACGCCCCAAATCCAAACTACTTCGGTTCTGACTCTTTCACATACCAAGCAAACGATGGCTCGCTAAACTCCAATATTGCAACCGTATCAATAACAGTAAACCCACTCAATGATGATCCAACCGCAGGAGATGACTCTACAACCGTATTGGAAGATTCATCACCGACACCAATTGTTGTCTTGACCAATGATGCAGACATTGACGGTGATAATCTAACAATAGTCTCAGTAACAGATCCGGCAAATGGCATTGCATCAACTGACGGCACAACAATAAGCTATGCCCCAGATTTAGATTATTTCGGATCAGATCAATTTGCATATACAATATCTGATGGAAATGGAGGATTTGTCACTGCAACTGTATCTGTAATAGTAACCCCAGTTAATGACTTGCCAACCGCAGGCGATGACGCTTTAATTACAAATGAGGACACTGCAGAAACAATCAACGTGCTAGTCAATGACACTGATGAAGAAGGATCAATGACCATATCATCCGTTGACACACCGTCACACGGAACAGCAATGCTGTCTAGTCCTGATTCCATCACATACACCCCAGATTTAGATTATTTCGGATCAGATTCATTCACTTATACTATAGTAGATTCTGAGGGCGCACCAGCAACTGCCACAGTATCCGTTACTATATTGTCGGTAAACGATGTCCCAACAGCAATGCCTGATGCCTACAGCACTGACGAAGACCAAGCACTAGTTGTTGCAATTCCAGGAGTATTAGGAAATGATTTAGATGTGGAAACAACAACTCTTACTGCCATTTTAGTTGATAATACATTACACGGCACTCTGGCATTATCCACTGACGGCTCGTTCACCTACACCCCAAATCCAAACTACTTCGGTTCTGACTCTTTTACATATAGAGCATCAGACGGTGAAGACACCAGTAACACCACAACCGTCACAATCACAATCAACTCGATAAATGATCTGCCAGTAGCAGCAGACGATACTGCGACAACCCAACATAACACGCCAGTTACCATTCCGGTTCTGGATAATGACTCCGACATAGAAGGAGTATTATCGATATTGTCAGTTGCATCACCGACTAGCGGAACCGCATCTGTCAATTCAGACAACACTATTACGTATTTGCCAAGTCCTGGATTCTTTGGCACTGACTCGTTCTTGTATACCATAACTGATGGTGTGGATGCCGACTCTGCAACAATAACAATAACCGTGACTGAGTCGGCCACACTCTTCTGCGGCCTGCCAGAATCATCATACAACATAATTGATGGCTCCTCAGGCAACGACAATCTCTCTGGTACTAATGGAGCAGACCTGATCCGAGGATATGGCGGCGATGATAAAATCAAGGGCAAGAACGGCAACGACTGTTTAATCGGAGGCGATGGAGCGGACAAGATCTGGGGTGGTGATGGCAACGACACCATGTATGGTGATGCGGGAGCAGACAAGCTGTATGGAGACAAGGGAGACGACATAATCTACGGTGGCGACGGCAACGACAGGCTCTGGGGTGGAAAAGACGATGATGATCTATATGGTGAAATCGGTTATGACAAGATACAAGGCGGTGACGGAAACGACTCTCTAGACGGCGGCGACCAAAATGACAAGATTTTTGGCGGTAAGGGCAATGATGCTATAGATGCAGGCGATGGAAACGATGAAGTGCATGCAAATCAAGGCGATGACACAATATCTGGCGGACCCGGAAATGATTGGTTGGGAGCAGGAAAAGGCAATGATGTCATCAATGCAGGAGATGGCAATGACAAACTATTTGGCAGGGACGGAAATGACACACTAAACGGCCAAGGACACGATGATCAAATACATGGTGGCCCTGGCAACGACACCATGGATGGCGGAGAAACACCAAACCCTGTAACTGACAACGACAGATGTCTTGGAGGGCCTGGGACCAATAGTATTGTCAACTGTGAAGTGACCCGTGGTGGCTCGGATGATTCAGAAGAGCATCGCCACGATGATTATGAAGGCGAAAACGAAGAACCGGAAAGCTAGTCTAACCACGATAACACCAGTGTTAAATTACAACCTAATCAAAACACGCACAAAACTGCCTAGTTCTGCATAGTTGTGGTATTATCAAAACCACAAGTTGTCTAGTTATAATGCACAACAAACCGATCACAGCTTAAAATAATCAAAACACATCAGGCATATCATGAAGCTAATAATTGGTATGACTGGTAGCACAGGCATAATTTACGGTGTCCGAATTTTAGAAGTGCTAAAACAATGCAACATCCAAACTCATCTGGTAATAACGGAATGGGCAAAAAAATGCCTCGCAATGGAAACCGACTACAAACTGGACCAACTAAAATCATTGGCCACAGAATATTCGGATGACTCCAATTTGGCATCAGGCATATCATCAGGCACATACAGACACGACGGAATGATTGTGATTCCATGTTCCATGAAGACTCTGTCCAGCATAGCAAATGGTTACGATGAAACCCTGGTGGCAAGAGCTGCCGGCGTCACACTAAAGGAATCGCGCAAGCTGGTCTTGGTGACACGAGAGACACCGCTTACCGCAATAAACCTGGAAAACATGTTGAAACTGGCAAGGCTGGGCGTTGTCATTTTGCCGCCAGTTCCGGGATTTTACACAAAACCCAAATCCATTGAGCAAATCATTGATCACGCTGTTGGCAAATGCCTAGACCAGTTCAACATTGATCATGATCTATACAAGAGATGGGGAACCTAAACTGCCGAAAGTCACAATTATAAAAAACATCAAGGCCGAGCGGCAACACGTCTTTGATATTATAGCAAACTATGAGAGTTTTCAAAATATCCTGCCAAAGTATTTTCCATCGATTAGAGTCAGATCAGTTCGCGAAAACATTGCCATAGTGGAAGAGCACATGAGATTGGGTGACAAAGAGCTAGTCATGACAACAAAACATGTCAGCAAATACCCTGAATCGCATGACATCTTTGTTTTGGGCGGCGACATAAAGGGCACACACATTTCAGAAATCTATGAAAAAACAGACCATGGGACCAAGCTGACAATTACTGCTGATATCAAGCTAAATGGCATGATGAAGCTGGCGAGCATTTTTGGCAAATCCCAGATTGTACCGGAATTTAACAAAGTAATGGACGAGTTTTGTAAAATAGCAGAATCCTAGTCTTTTTTGTCTTTTAGGTCTTTGAGTTCTTTTTCTGCCTCAAATTTGCCTTTTTCATATTCCATTCTGGATTTACCGAGTGTTCTTGCAAGCTCTGGAATCTTTTTTGCGCCAAACAGTATGATGCCTGCGGCAATTGCGATAAATATCCATTCTTGGCCTGCAATAAAGCCAGTTATTACTTGTAGCATTTGATTCTAAGTGCTCAGTTCTCTGATTTAACTCTTTTAATTTTGCGCTCACGGCGCTCAATTATTACCATGCCTGCCAGATACAGCCCAATCATGGGACCGGAGATGAACCACATGGTGATTCCACTTCCGTCAGGAGTTACAATCGCGCCAATTATTATCAGGGCTACAATGGCATATCGGATATTGTTGCGCCAAAATTTGGCGTCAGTAATACCAGATGCTGTTGCGGCGTACATGATCAGCGGTAGTTGAAACGCAACTCCAAACGCCAATAGGAACTGCAAGACAAACGTCACAAACTCCATTATGCTCAAAAAGGTGACTGCGCCAACAGACTCGCCGTACTGGTACAAAAAGTCCAAAATAAACGGGATGGCAGTAAAATACGAAAACACGGCACCGGCAATGAATAATAATATGGCAGGAATTGCTACTCTTTGCACCGAATGTATTTCCTTGTCAGAAAACGCAGGGGCGATAAATTTTGTCAACTCTCTGACTATTATTGGCATTGACAACACCACACCAACTAGGGCGGCAACATAGACTTGGGCGTAAAATGCCTGACCTGGTGCTGTCTGGATTAGCTGTACTCCCTCCGGGATTAGATTCATTCTCATGTGGTTTGTAATTTGGGCCGCCAAGTTGTGCAGCGGGTCTGGAAGTGGATAGTACATCTTGATGCCATTGTACCAAAACGGCTCTGCCCTAAATGACAGCAAAAACCCAATGATTGCGCCAACAGATATTACAATTCGAATCAGTCGAGTCTTTAGCTCGGCCAAATGCGCATAGATTCCTTGCAGCTCTGACATTATGATACATTACCAATTAAAACGCTATTTAGGTTTCTAGTGCTTGCCAGGTATTGGCAACAGTTTTGCGTCTGCAAGACCAGACTTTTTTCTCTCTTCCTCAGAAATGTCTGCAAACTCGATGGATATTATCGCCCTTAGGGCGAATTTTGACTCTAGCTGTTTTGCCAGACTGCCTATTTCCTTTGGAGTATAGATTTCTTTAGAGCCCGTCAAAAAGATCCGCTCGCCTTTTTCTGCCTGCTCGCCACCGAACTTGTCTTTGAGGAATTTTACCACCTCATTTACTATGTCCTTTTTGACATTGTTGTGATACATCGTGATTCCTTTAATCGAATCATAGTCTCGCGGTGTTCCATGTTTGTACAAGAACACTCCGATGAATATTGCTTCGTCTTCAGGCTCTTTGATTCCTTTTATTTCCCAGTTTAGGACTTTGGCTGGATCAAAATCGGCCTTTTCCATTTCATCGGATGTAATCTTCCAGTATCGATGGCGCGTAGTCAATTTGCTTTTTGTCTGGTGACGTACTATAAAATCAATACTGATACACATTCATTATATTACAGCAAAATCACAGCACAAGCGTTGCCTCTCTTTGAAGTTCAGGTGATAATAGAAAACAAACCTGGAATGAACGACCCAGAAGGGGACACCATTCTAAATGATCTGGTCCTAAAGGGCGGCTCTGGCGCAATCAAAAAGATCCGCTCTGCCAAAATGCTCAAATTCCAAATCACCTCGCCAAAAAAAGAATCGGCAGAAAAATCAGTCAAAAAAATATGCGATGATCTGAGAATCTACAATCCAATGGTGAGCAGGGTTACCTTTTCCGCAAAACCCATCTAGTCTGTTTTAATAGATTTTACGGTTTCCTCGATGAGCAGCTTGCTTCGTAGGTGAGCTGCCAAGTCAGTCTGAGTTATGACACCTGCCAGTTTTTGTCCTTCCAGCACGACGAGTCTTCGAATTTTGTTGTTTAGCATCTTTTGTACTGCATCCTCAATTGTAGTCGTTGGCTCTACCCAGCGGAATTTGGGAGACATTATCTCCGACACTGTTACCTCGGACGCACGCTTGTCCAAAGCAACTACCTTTTTGACATAGTCAGCTTCTGATAGAATCCCTATTGGGTTTTGACCTTCTGTGACTACCAAAAACGAAATATCCTTTTCCAGCAATAGTTTTGCTGCCTCTAGAGCAGACTTTTCTTTGGATATTGTGACTACATGCTTGTTCATAATATCGCGTATGTAGGCCATAATTCCGTTGAAAAAATTCTAGATAAAAAACATTTGTGGTGTTTTGGTTTACATCTGTTTTTTCATTTCCTGTCTTTTTTAACAGATGTTGCTGGCTTTGGTTTAATAATCGCGCAACATACAATGGAATTGTGAAGGTCGGCGTAATCGTATTTCCGGGGAGCAACTGCGATCGCGACATGTTCCATGTACTACAGGATGTCTTCAAGCTCGACGTGAAATATTACTGGCATGAAGACAAGTTACCAAAGAATCTAGATGCGGTTGTTCTGCCAGGTGGATTTTCTTATGGCGACAGATTGCGCGCGGGAGTCATTGCGGCACACAGCCCTATAATATCTGATGTTAAAAAAATGGCAGAAAAAGGCATGCCTGTTTTAGGGGTATGCAACGGATTTCAAATTCTAGTGGAATCCCAACTGCTTCCGGGAGTTTTACTAAAGAATACGTCTCTGAACTTTATGTGCCAGTGGACTGAACTCATAGTCAAAAACAACAAGACGCCGTTCACATCAAAGTTCAAGCTAGGACAGAAAATTCCAATTCCGATTGCAAACGGAGAAGGGCGATATTACATAGATAAAGAAAATCTGGAAAAACTCAAGAAAAACAACCAGATTGTATTCCAGTATGGTTCTAACATCAACGACTCTGTCTTTGATATTGCAGGAATATGTAACAAAGAAGGAAACGTAGTAGGCATGATGCCTCACCCGGAACGTGCAGTCGAGCCTGAAATTAACCCCAAGGACTGTGCACCATCGAACATGATATTCCAATCCTTGATTGCTACAATTGGTGCCAGAAAATGAGTTTACAAAAAGAAGAACTAGAGTATCTAACTAAAAAAATTGGCAGGCAACCAAACGACACTGAACGACACATTGTGGCCGCAGAATGGTCAGAGCACTGCTCGTACAAGTCTTCAAAGATTCACCTGAGGATGCTTCCAAACAAAGGAGCGCGAGTAATCCATGAAAAAGGATATGATTCTGGAGTATTAGATGTTGGAGACGGCTATGTAGTCACCGTACACATAGAATCGCATAACCACCCATCAGCCGTGGAGCCCTATGGCGGGGCGGCAACAGGTGTTGGCGGAGTAATTCGTGATATCCTGTCCGCTGGCACAAGACCGATTGCATTGCTTGATGGGTTGAGATTTGGCGATATAACAAAAGACTCGCATGCAAGATGGTTGTTCAAAAATGCAGTTACGGGAATTGCAGACTATGGAAACTGTTTAGGAATCCCAACAGTTGGTGGCGAAGTCGAATTTGACAAGTGTTATTCTAATTATGCGTTAGTCGATGTTGCATCTGTTGGCTTTGGGAAAAAAGAGAGACTGATCAAAAATCATGCAAATGCAGGTGATGTGGTTGTATTGATGGGCGGTTCAACTGGGCGAGACGGAATCGGTGGTGCACAATTTGCATCAGATTCGCTTGAAACAGAAGACCGTTCTGCAGTGCAAATCCCAGATCCGTTCATTGAAAAACTAATCATTGAAGCCACTTTGGAGGCACGAAATGAGGGCCTGATCAAAGCAATCAAGGATTTAGGGGGTGGAGGCCTCTCATGTGCAATTTCAGAGACTGCTGATGCGATGGGTGTAGGAATTGAGCTGGATGTGAACCTAGTCCACACACGTGAGCCAAACATGAAGCCTGTGGAAATCATGACGTCAGAATCACAGGAGCGAATGTTAGTAATTACCGACAAAAAAAGACTCCCAAAACTACAAAAGATTTGCAAAAAATTCCGAGTCAGCTGTTCTGTTATCGGCAAGGTAACTGGTGATAAGATCATGAAGGTAACGGACTCAAAATCTGTTCTCGCATCGATGCCTGCAGAGATAGTTGCAAATGCTCCGCTGTTGAACAGGCCGTCAAAAGAGCCAGCATATCTAAAGCAACTCCAAAACAAAAAAGAACCTACTGCATCAAAGGATATATCAAAAACAATCCTGTCGCTTTTATCAAGTCCAAACATTGCAAGTAAAATCTGGGTCTATGGACAATATGATCACGAGGTTGGCATTAGAACCGTGGTAAAGCCCGGCTCTGACGCCGCCGTACTTCGACTGGACAATGAAAAATACCTTGCAGTCAAAATCGACGGAAACCCAAAACACTGCTATTTGGATCCCAAGCATGGTGCAATGGGGTGTTTTGAAGAGGCATGCAGAAATGTAGTGTGTACAGGAGCCGAGCCAATTGGAATGGTTGATCATCTGCAATTTGGCAACCCTGAAAACCCAGAAATCTTTTGGACGTTTTTAGAATCGCTCAAAGGAATAACTGAATTTTGTAAACATTTTGAGATTCCATGTGTTGGCGGCAAGGTCAGCTTGTACAACGAAACTCCGCAAGGTCCAATCAAGCCGACTCCACTGATAGGCGTGCTGGGATTAATTGAGAAAACTCCTCTCAAGCCTCAAAAAATCATGCCAAATGACGCATTGATACTTGTTGGAACAACAAAAGACGAGCTTGGCGGCTCTGAGTACTATGAATACATTCATGATTTCATTGGCGGACGAGCGCCAAAAATAGACCTCTCAGAATCCAAGAAAAACATGAAGGCGGTATTGTCAATAGTCCAATCTGGGCAAGTAAAGGCCGCACACGACTGTGCAAAGGGCGGATTGGCAATTGCAGTATCGGAACTGTGCATGACTAGCCAAATTGGATGTGTCGTATCGCTAGACAAAGTGCCACAACAAAAGCTAGACTCTGCCAAGATTTTGTTTTCAGAGAGTCACTCTAGATATTTGCTTGTAGTGGAACCATCAAAGCTAGCCCCAGTGCTTGCCGCACTCAAAAAGAAAAACATAACACATTCTCAGATCGGTTCGTTCCAAGGAAATGAAATCGTATTTTCAAACAAGAAAAATCAAGTTGCCAAACTAAGGGTTGATAAGGCACATGAAAAGTGGTTTAATTCACTGAGGGAACTGGTGCTTCATGCCTAAAGTAAAAGAGAATTGTGGTGTAGTGGGAATTTTCTCAAGAGATGGCTCTAATGTAATACCTATGGTAATTGATGCATTACGTGCACTACAACACCGAGGCCAAGAGGCTTGGGGGATAGCAGTTCCAAACAAGACTCCCGTGAAACGATTGGGTCTAGTTTCTGCGGCATCATCCGAATTTCAAAAAATAACAGAAGAATACGCATCGCCTGCAGCGATTGGCCATGTGAGATATTCTACGGTTGGACGAAGCAGCCTAGAAAACGCACAACCGCTCAAAGTCAAGGATCTTTGCATTGCCCACAATGGAACAATTGCCAATGTTGCGGAGCTAGCAAACATGGTTGGTGGTTGTACATTCACCCCGCAAAACTCTAGTGACACCATGATTGCCGCACAACGCCTAGTATCATTGATGTCCACTAATGGAAAACTTGGATCTGCACTATCCATTCTCAAAAACGAAATGGCAGGCTCGTATTGCTTTACTTTTGTATCTGACGATAATGCCGTCTATGCAGCGCGCGATCCGCGTGGATTCCGACCGATGGTTTTAGGCTCTAAGGAAGAAGGCGGAGTTTCAATTGTGGCGTCAGAGTCATCGGCGCTTTCTGCAATAGGGGCAAAACTGGTTCGAGATGTTGTTCCCGGAGAGCTGCTCAAGTTCAGCAAGACTGGTATGGAAACAGAAATGTTCTCGGAGGCAAAACAGCGCTCTCATTGCTCGTTTGAATTCACATATTTTGCACACCCGACATCTAAAATGGAGGGAACAAACATCTATGTCGCAAGAAAAAGAATCGGACAATTCTTGGCAAAAAAATTCCCAATAAAAGATGCAGACTTGGTAATCCCAGTTCCGGACTCTGCAAGACCGGCTGCATTAGGTTATGCGCAAGAGCTAGGATTGATATTTGATGAAGGGCTGCTCAAGGACAGATACAGCAAGAAGGGACCACTGCGAAGCTTCATTGAGCCACACCAGTCAGACAGAGTCGAGATAAATCGCTGGATCATACCTATTTCTGAAATAATAAATGGCAAGCATGTTGTAGTAATTGATGACAGTCTGGTCCGCGGTACGAGCTCCAAGGCAATCATCAAAGCACTCAGACGTGCTGGTGCCAAAAAAATCAGTATGCTGATCACATATCCTCCAATCAAATATCCATGCTATGCTGGAATTGACTTTCCATCGCAAGACGAGCTGGCAACTGGGGCAAACCAAGACAGAACCGAACAAGAAATCATTGAGAAAATTAGGAGCGACATTGGTGCAGACTTTTTAGGATATAATGACGCACAAAACTTGGCGACTGCGGTAGGAATTCCACACAATTCGATGTGCTTTACATGCACTACGGGAAACTATGAGACCCTGGGAATAAAGCCACAGTTTAAAACCCGTGAGGAGATGAAAGGGGAATAATGGAAATTGCATTTGTTCTTGTAAAGTGCGAAACGGCGCACGAAATGGATGTCATGCGTGACATACTCAAAATCGACGGAGTAAAAGAAGCCCATGGGACATACGGAATGTATGATTTGTTTGTCAAAGTGGTGGGGCAAAACCACAAGGTAGTCTCTGATATCATAACAAAGCAAATCCGCAAGACCAAAAACGTGGTATCGACTACTACATTATCTACAATTCCAGAACAAGGCGGAAAATAGTCTTAATAGCAACTTTAGCTAAAATCACGCTGTGGCGACATACAGGTTCTTTATCATTGCGGGTGTTGCAGCAATTGCAATAATTGGAATTCTTACTGTACTGTCACTAACAAAAGGTGTCATATCTACACAAGAATATCAGATAGATGTGGACCCGTTCAAAGACCCACAAAATCTTTTTGTCACAGCCAGAGTGATGATTCAAAACACTGGCTCTAAACCTCTTACCAACATTGTGGTAAACTTTGGCAATGGCGACATTCAACCACTGGGGACACTAGAGCCAGGACAAAAGGTGATTTTATCTCCTCCAGAAGACAATTCCTTACAACAAGTAGTGGTAACTGCAGACAATGGAATATCAATCATCAAAGAGTATAGGGCTCCACCCAAAATGGTTGGAATGATGGGAAGCTAAGTCCAGGCTTTTTTGTCCTTTTTCCAGACTCGAACATCGTCGACATAAACTTGGTCCTCATAATCAAATACTGTGTGCCATTTCTTGTCATGTGGCAGCATTTTGTCTAGCTCTTTGACATTATTGTTTGTAGGGTATCTGTTGGTTAGTGCCCCCCACTTCATGTTTGGGATCTTGGGCATGATTTCATTTATGTCGCGCATTGTATGGTTTTGGGAAAATCTATTGATAAATTTTTGTACTATCTATCTGGTTAGGATTTTCTTTTCTTTATTATCACTCTGACCAACATTGCAGCAACAACTGCAACTATTATGGTTGCAACAATCGCAGATGTGGTCAGTATGTATTCTATTGGGAATTCTGTTTTTGGTGCATCTGGGATTGGCTGCTCGCCTGATGCTGTGGGGATTATTCTGTAAATCGCCCCCTGTGACAATGACAAAATGTACAAGAATCCGTCAGGACCTAGCTCAATATCCGTCGAACAACCAAATCCACTTCCAACTATGATTTCATCTGGTGAATCGTCTACATTTAGCACCAAGTCTTGCAAATCAGGCGATTCAAAAATAAAACCCGTTCTATCTGGATTGAGGGTAAATCTGTAGAGATTGCCTGTGTTGCAGTCAACTACAAAGACCTTGTTCTCTTGTCCTAGTTCCTTACTGCCAAATTCAATTGCTGTGGGGGCGACGGGTTTTTGCCAGCTAAATTCGGGATTGCTGTATGCATAATTTTCGTATTTTGGCAATGAATCAATTTTGGTTTGATTGTCTGTTGGACCCATAATCTCAATCCAACCACTGTTAAAGTTCTCTGGCACAAAATTGATCTCGTCATATTCGTCAGGCCCGTTTTCAGTATCCCAAAGGTTGCCAGTAACAGGATCGATTACAAGGCCAAAGCTGTTTCTAATTCCAATTGCATAATATGGGCCGGGTGGGTCGACTCGTAAAATCACGCTGGTGTCATTTTTCCATTCATGGGGCCTATTCTGCAGCCAACCATAATTCCCATTATCTCCAATTACTGCATAGACTTGACCGTTGTGGTTTGTCATTGCGCCACCATTGTGATAAAAGTTATCGCTTGGTAACGTCTTTAGCAATACTGGATCAACAAGCTTGTCCCCATTCCAAGTATATTTGAAAACTCTATTCTCTATTGCTTTACCTGCGTCAGAATCTGCCGCCGTAAAATAAAGATAAACATCATTTCCTATTGTGGTGATTCCAAGCATTCCCCGCTCTCCATCTTTTGCAACCGACACGTCTAGGACAGGCCACGGACTGAGCTGACCGTCTCGCACCAATCTTACCAGTCCGGTATATCGCTCCAACACCAATAGGTTGTCGCCAACAAAGGCCATTGTAGTTGGGCTGTTTGGAATGCCTTCATTGACATAGCGTTCTACTGTTAGGCCTTGATCGTATATGACCGGACCTGAATCTCCACTATTCCCAGTATGGCTTGCAAAGGCAGGCAAAAATGACATGGAGACACACAGAGCCAAAAGAAGAATCTTCACGTCTTTTCTTACCATATCATAATTAAAAATCCACTCAAAAATTGTTATAACGACTGGTTTTGCTTTAGATCTTGAGTGTAATTTGAAATTCATAGGTTCTGGTAAGGTAAAAGACGTCTATGACATGGAAGATGGCACTCTACTTTTCAAATTCAGCGATCGTGTATCTGCATATGATGTCAAGTTTCATGATCCGATACCACACAAAGGCGAAGCACTAACAAAATTTGCAGAATTCTGGTTTGAGAAACTACCTGTCAAAAATCACTTTGTAAAATCGGTTTCAAAAAATGAAATCATTGTCAAAAAAATGCAAATGATTCCTGTAGAATGTGTAGTACGTGGATATTTCTATGGTAGCCTAATTTCACGATGGAATGCAGGCGAAATCGTAATTCCAGAAGGGAGCAAAACCGAAATTGCGGCCAAACTGCCAAAGCCGATCTTTGATCCTACAACAAAATCAGAACATGATGAACCAATCAACAAAAAAATTGCACTAGAACGAAAACTAGTAACTGAGGACGAATACAATTTCCTAGAATCCAAATCGCTTGAAATCTATGATACAATGTACGGGATTGCAGATGCCGCAGGATTCATACTGGCAGACCTCAAACTGGAGTTTGGCAAGCTTGATGGGGTAATCACACTAGGTGATTCAATAGGTCCAGATGAATACCGAATGTGGCCAAAGGAGACATATGTCGTAGGCAAGATACAAGAGTCCTACGACAAACAAATTCTGCGTGATTGGCTTACTGCAAACGGATATCAAAAACAATTTGATGATGCAAGAAAGGCAGGCAAAGAACCAATAGCGCCCTCCATACCGCCTGAGATTATACAAAAAATGTCAAGTCGATACGTAGATTCCTACAAACTAATTTCTGGCAAGACTCTTTAGGCACAAAGTATTATTTTCAACTCGAATTGCGAGTTGAGCCAACCATTCTGATGCCATCCTTACATTCATTTTGGAACCAAAGTTTCCCAAGCTGCCAAATTTTTAGATTTTTTCAAATTACTAGTTTTGATACTAGAATTATAACATTATTACTAATGTTATTGTATTGCAACTACATTCCTAGTAGCAAAAACAATATTTCTGTTTGCACTACGAGATTTTTCGTAGTGTAAAAAAGTTAATGCGATTGGACAAAAAAATGTGATACTAGGATCTTTTAGCTGAACGCTTCAGATGCAAGTATCATGTCAACATTACTAGAAAAAACAATCAAGGTCAACCGAGTGGTAAGCATCTCAGTTGAACACGCAAAGGCCCTGGAAGATCCTGCCAGAGTAAAGATAGTGGAAATGCTGTATCACAAACAACTAACAGCGGAACAAATCGCAAAGGAACTCCAAAAAAATGGACACAACAAAGCCATCACCACAATCCGACATCATTTGGACATTCTCAAAGAAGCAGGCCTAATTGAGATAGTAAAAATTGAAGAAGTGAGGGGGGCCATTGCAAAATTCTATGGTACCTCAATCAAACTGTTCTCAAATTCATCATCAAAAGACTTTGATTCGAAATACTCCTCGATGATAAAAATAACATCCGCAAAAATTGAGAAAATTCTAGAAGGTATTGCAAAAAAGCCGGCACTACAAAAAAAGTCAGAATCTGCTTACAATGAATTTGTCCTCACCGAAATCGTAAATCGGGCTATGGCAAATGTTCTTGAAAACAAGGACCTTACAGGACAAAAAAAGATCAAGTAACTTCGATTACAAACAATCCTTTTGTTTTAGGGTTTTGTAATTTTTTTATCATTTTTCTTGGAATATCATCAGATGCCTTGTCGCATCCAATTGCCAAGGTTCGCGGACAAAGAAAATTACTTTTCCTAATTACAATGTCGTGGGGGTTTTCTAGTCTGAGATCTTCATGACCTTTGCCCTCGATGACAAACTCTTCATCATCAACTTGAATTGTAATTATTATCTTTGATTCAGATCGGCGGAGTTTTTCTTTTAGATTTTCTGGTATGCTCACACAACCATGATCTGCACCAACCCCGACTATGCAGTCTCCTTGAAGTGTCAGATCGTGTTCTGTTGTGATCTCTATTGTCCTTGTGTGTAGCGCCCGCACGTTTTCATGTCCGAAAAATGGAATCTCAAATCGCACGATTCACGCATGACTAGACTTAAATTAAACTTTCAAAGATCTCAAAACAGAATTGCTTCCTTCTCAACAAGGCTATGACAGAGCTATTACAATATTTTCTCCGGATGGACGACTCTATCAAGTAGAATACGCAATCGAAACAGTACGACGCGGAGCAATCGCAGTTGGTATTAAAAGCAAAGACGGAATTGTAATGGCAGTAGAAGAAAAACCACGCAAATTACAAATCTCTGAATCAGCTCATAAAATTTTCCAAATTGATGAACACATCGGATTTGCAGCAGCTGGCTACATTCCGGATGCCCGAAGTCAAGCAGACAATGCGAGATTTTTCTCACAGAGTAACAGGATAATTTACGATGAAGCCGTAGACGTTGAAACAGTCGCAAAACATCTTGCAGACCAATGCCAACAATACACTCAGTTTGGTGGAGCAAGACCATTCGGCGTCGCATTAATCATTGGTGGCGTCGACTCTAATGGTAACTCACTATATCTGACTGATCCCAGTGGAACCTACATCGCATATGATGCAGTCTCAATTGGTGCAGGCTCTGAGCAAGCAAATGACTTTCTTGAAAAGAACTTCAAACATGATCTATCATTAGATGACGCAGCTGCACTTGCTACTTCCTGCATCTACATTGCAAGTGATCAAAAAGAAGGGACAGACCACATCAAAATGTCAATTATCAAATCATCAACCAAGCAATTTGAAAAAGTAACTCCAGAGCAAATTGCAAATTATGCAAAGCTTGGAAAACAAAAGTTCCCAATTCCAAATGCGTAGAATTTTTTGAATATCTCTGTAGCAATTCCAGATTCCTGTCTTAAAGACGAAGCAACCAAGCTAGACAAGTCTCGCAAAGTCTCCATAATTGCAAGAGCATGTGCGATTTTTGGCGTACAAACGATTTTCATCTACGATGAAGGCCAAGGCAACACGTCCGATCGGCTACTCTTGGCAACCATACTGCGATATTTGGAAACGCCACAATATTTGCGCAAAACAATTTTTCCAAAAATAGATGACCTTCGTTATGCAGGAATAATGCATCCTCTGCAAATCCCACACCATTCACTGTCCTCGAATCCAAAAAACATCAAGCCCGGTGATGTACGTGAAGGTGCAATCATATTTCACAAAGGAAAAAAGTTCATCGACATTGGAATTCACCAAATGCTTCCGTACTATGGAAAAGAATGGGACAAAAAACGAGTCACAGTCCAAATCAAAACCACAGATCCGATAACATTCAAAGAAATCTCAGAGCACGAAATCAAGCAATATTGGGGCTACAAAGTCAAAGAACGCCCAAGCTTAATCAAAATCCTAGAAGAATGGAGTGGCACCATAATTCTAACATCACGAAAAGGCAAAGAAATAACACAAAAACAGCTCCAAGAATATGGTCACACCGATAAGCCTTTGTTGGTGGTTTTTGGCGCACCAGATCGAGGACTGTATGACATTTTAGGCAACAAGATAAACCAATTCCAAAACGCAAAAACATTCAACTTTTTCCCAAATCAGGCAACCGATACTGTGCGCATGGAAGAATCCATGATCGGAATCTTGTCGATTCTGAACATGGCACATTCAAATTAAGTCCCACCATCACCGTGTTATGGCAAAGAAGAATTTTCTTTTGCTAGCAATAGGCCTAGGGATTGCAGGTGTCATAATTGGCGCAATTTCAATTCTGTATAGGATCAGCGGACTAACAAATCCGTAACATTCGTTATCTTTAGGTATATAATGGGGTTAACAATTGTTTTCGATTATCCATGGGTCATAGAAAACACAGCCAGCCACGCCGTGGTAGTCTTGCATATCTGCCTAGAGGACGTGCCAAAAGCATGGAACCAAGAATCAGAACCTGGCCGGACATTGTATCTGAGCAGCCAAAGCTTTTGGGCTATGCTGGATTCAAAGTCGGATGCATCCAAATTGTAAGCATTGATGATAGAGAAAAAACACCAAACCATGGAAAACAACTAGTCAGCCTTGGTACTGTAGTTGCAACACCACCAATCTCAGTAATTGGAATTCGCGGATATTATGAAGACATTGATGGTGCACATGCATTATTTGACGTCTATTCTAACGATATGCCAAAAGAAGTTTCAAGATTATTCACACTAAAACCAAAAGAAGGAACACTAGAGCGAGCAGAAAAAATGCTAAATCGCACAAGTGAACTATATGCAATTGTCGCAGTACTGCCAAACAATGCAGGAATCTCACAAAAGAAGCCATATGTTTTTGAAGTTGCAGTAAAAGGTGGCGACCTCAAAAAACAATTTGATTTTCTAAAATCTCTCTTTGGAAAGCAAGTCAAAGTAGAAGAAGTCTTTGAGCTTGGCTCAAGCGTTGATGTAGCATCAATTACCAAAGGCAAAGGATGGGAAGGTCCAATCACAAGATGGGGTGTCAAGAAAAAGCAGCACAAATCAAGAAAGTCAGTTCGAGCTCTTGGCACATTGGGTCCAATCTCACCGTCTAGCATCATGTACACCGTACCTCGCGCAGGCCAGCGTGGTTTCCATCAAAGAGTAGAATACAACAAACGAATCATGATCATGAGTAACACCGACAAAGACGATTTCAAAATCAACCCAACTGGCGGATACAAACACTATGGGTTTGTCAACGGCGACTTTGTGGTTCTCAAAGGCTCAGTTCCAGGAACATACCGAAGACTAGTAAAACTTAGAACCCAAGTAAGAAATGTTCCAAACAAAGTTCTCAAGCCAAACATATTGGAGATTGTAGTATGAAAACACAAACACTGTCACTGACTGGCACAAAGCAAGATGAAATCGAGTTGCCAATGGTATTCTCAACACCAGTAAACAAGGATCTAATTCATCGAGCATTTGTCAACTTGGACTCTCACCACTACCAAAGACAGGGAAGAATGCCCTCTGCTGGGCAAAACACAGTTGCTGCATCAAACGATCCGCCAACAGGTCACGGCCAAGCAAGAGTTGCAAGAATTCGTGGCGGCGGTCCAAGACGTGGACAAGCTGCCAAAGTCGCAATGGTCAGAGGCGGAAGACAAGCACACCCCCCAACATCTGAAAAAATAGTCTACAAGAAACTAAACAAACAAGAAAAACGACTAGCGCTATGTTCTGCAATTGCAGCTACTGCTTCAAAGGACTTGGTCTCCTCACGAGGACACAT
Organism: Candidatus Nitrosotenuis aquarius; assembly: GCF_002787055.1. Classification (NCBI taxonomy): domain Archaea; kingdom Thermoproteati; phylum Nitrososphaerota; genus Candidatus Nitrosotenuis; species Candidatus Nitrosotenuis aquarius. The sequence continues at coordinate 481,640 of NZ_CP024808.1, read as the reverse complement.
CATCAAGGGAATTGAATCATTTCCAGTAATAGTATCTGATGACATTGAAAAGATCTCTAAAGCAAAAGAAATCTCCAAGGTGCTGTCTGCACTAAAGTTGTCTGGTGACATTGAGCGACTAGAAAAAAGAAAGGCACGTTCTGGCAGATCATCCATTAGAGGAAGAAAAACAAAGACGGGCAAATCAATTCTCTTTGTAACCAAAGACGCAAAATCCCTATCCAAGGCATGCGGTGCATTCCTAGGAGTAGATGTGAGAGCAGTAAGTGATCTATCCATCCTAGACTTGGCTCCAGGTTCTAGTCTAGTTAGATTAACAGTTTACACCAAGGGGGCAATAAACGAAATTGGAAACCTAAAGTCACGCCATCTTGAACTTATGGAGGCACTACAATGAATACCACACAAGCAACAAAAATAATTCTAAGACCATACGTCACAGAAAAGACATTCTCGCTAATTGAAAAAGACAACAGGATCTGCTTTATTGTCGACAAGGACGCAAGCAAGGCGACAATCAAAGAGGCAATCAAGATACTATACGAAGAAAACGCAATTGATGTCAATACCGCAAGAACAATTTCTGGCAAAAAAGCGTTTGTCAAATTTGAAACTGTCGAAAAAGCACGCGACCTTGCAACAAAGATAGGAATGCTATAATATGGACCGCAAAAATTCAAACCTACAGGTGTCAATAAATGGTTAAGGAATTCGACTATAGGGGCATTCCATTGGATCAACTCCAAAACATGTCGCTAGAAAAATTATTCGAGCTATTCCCAGCGAGAGCAAGACGATCCCTTACCCGTGGAATCACCGACGGCAAAAGAAAACTAATTGAAGAGATCAAGGCGGACAAGGCAGGCAAGTCCAAGAATCCAATCAAGACACACATCCGAGATCTTATTGTACTGCCATACATGGTAGGAGTAACAGTTAACGTATTTTCTGGAAAGGAATTCGTTCCAGTAACAATCACACCACAAATGATTGGCCACTTTATCGGCGAATATGTTAGAACAAACAAGCGAGTCGTTCACGGTGCACCTGGCGTCGGAGCATCAAGATCCAGCTTGTATGTACCATTAAAGTGATTACTATGCCAGACTTTGGTTACGCTTTTCAAAACTTTGACTCGACAAAACACGTCAGAGCATCAATTCGAGAAAAATCATTCTCTCACAAGCATGCACGTGAGGTAGCCAAAATGATCAAAGGCATGTCTATTGAAAAGGCACGAGATGCATTACAAGAAGTAATCTCACTGAAAAGAGCAGTCCCATTTAGAAGATACAAAAACGAAGTAGGACACCGCTCTGACACTGGCGTAATGTCTGGTCGTTACCCAAGAAAGGCTGCTGAGGAATTCATCAAGTTACTGGATAATCTGGAAGCAAATGCCGAGTACAAGGGAATGGACTTGGACAGACTCAAAATCATTTCTGCAAATACACACAAGGGTGTTCTAATCAAGCGATTCACTCCAAGAGCACAAGGCAGGGCAACTCCAAAGAACAACGTCCTAACACACGTCGAGCTGGTGGCTCAAGAGGTTTAGAAAAATGTCTTCAGTCAAAAATGTAATCAAAGACAACTACAACATGATGCTTCTCAAAGATTATCTCCGAAGTGCAATCAAAGAGGCAGGATTCTCACACGTTGAGATTTCCAAAACTCCAACTGGCACTAGAGTTGTACTACATGTAACACGACCCGGTATCGTAATTGGTAGAAAAGGAACCGGAATCAGAGAACTAACCGAAACTCTGGAGAAAAGATTCGGCCTAAAAAGCCCACAAATAGCAGTAAATGAAATTTCACAGCCAGAGCTTACCGCAAGTGTCATGTGCAACAGACTGGCGCAGCTAATCGAGCGAGGAACAGCATTTAGAAGAGCAACAATGTGGACACTGCAACAAATCATGAATGCTGGCGCAATGGGAGTCCAGATCACAGTTTCAGGCAAACTTCGAGGTGACCGTTCATCCTTTGAAAAACACTCGCTGGGAGTTTTACCACGAGCAGGCCACTCTGCAAGCATCATAGTTGACGAAGACACAACACCGATTCCAACCCCTATGGGCTACATCGGCGTTAGAATCAGAATTGCAAGAAAGGAAAGATACATTCCAGAATTTGAGCTAAAGGGCAAAAAAGAAACCAAAGAAGAGCGCGAAATCAGACTGGCAAAAGAGGAATCGGAACGTATCGCAAGAACAGAAAGCGAGCAAGTCAAACTCGACCAGGAAAAGATTGAGCAAATGGATCTCATGGAAGAAGTGGAGGAGAAACTAAAGTAAAATGGCCCAATTAAAGATGAGGTCAATCAGAGAGCTAAACGAGGTTGATCTTAAGTCAAGACTAGAGCAATCACGAGTCGAGCTTGCAAAGATGAGAACCGATGCCGCAAAGGGAACTCTGCGCAAGGAATCCGGCAAAATTCGTGCACTGCGAAAAGAAATCGCAAGAATGCTCACAAGACTAAACGAGATGAAAAAGCAATGATGGCACTAAACTCCGAATTCATTGGATTGCACACAGAAATTGTAGACTCGAATAACACATCACTGATTGGCCTAAATGGTAAAATCGCATTTGAAACTCAGCAAACCTTTACAATTAACACAAACCATGGCCAAAAAACCATCCCAAAACAGCACACCTCATGGAAGTTTGCAAACGATCAAGTCATTAATGGCAATCTAATAGCAAAAAGACCAGAGGACAGAATAAAGGTGAAAGCATGACAGAACAACCCAAAGTCTACAAAGGAATCATAACTGACAACGGCGAGCACCTCAGCGTCAGAGGCAAGCTATTCGAAGGTAAAGTAGTCAGCGCCAAGAACAAAAACACAGTAGTTATCCAGCGAGAAAACCCACTGTATATCACCAAGACAAAACGATACGCAAGAAGCACAAGCACAATCCATGCTTACAAGTCAGCTAAACAAGAAATCAAAGAAGGCGACATTGTAGTTGCTGCAGAATGCAGGCCAATTGCAAAGTCAGTATCATTTGTAGTAGTGGAGGTCAAGTCATAAAATGTCTACAGGAAAATCCCGCGCAGTATCCGCAAAGGGCGTACAGGAATTCCGACCATATGTAACCCGCGCACTACCACTGGGCGCTAGGATCACATGTGCAGACAACACCGGCGCAAAAATCTTGGAAATAATCATGGTAAAGAGAGCAAAGACAAGAACATCTCGATATCCATCTGCGGCAGTCGGCGACTTTGTAAATGTTGTAGTAAAGAAAGGACCAGCAGAGCTCAGAAAACAGATCTTTGGTGCAGTAATCATTAGACAAAAGTATCCAATTAGAAGATTAAATGGAGTCCGTGTCTCATTTGAGGACAATGCCGCAGTACTTGTAACGCCAGAAGGCGAAATCAAGGGAACCGACATCAAAGGACCAGTAGCAGCCGAAGCATCCGAGAAATGGCCAAGAGTAGCAAACCTGGCATCAATGGTGGTATAACACAATGAAACCAACTACAATCCGCAACAGGACAATTTACCAAGCATCTCAGTCTCTTAGAAGCAAGCTTCTCTGCGGCCATCTCTCCAAGGACCTCAAAAACAAATACCACAAGCGAAGCGTCCGAGTAACCGAAGGCGATACGGTAAAAGTGGTTCGAGGGGAATTCAAGGGAGTCTCTGGAAAAGTAACTCGAGTTTCTGCCATGAAAAATGGAGTCGCAGTTGAAGGAATCAAAAAAGAAAAACTAAAGGGCGGAAACCTAGACGTATTCATACACACATCAAATGTTATAGTAACTGATCTAAACACCGAGGACAAGTGGCGAGCAGCAAAGCTGGAAGGCAAATCAACCAAGCCAGCAAAGGAAGCAAAGCCAGCAGCTCCAAAACCAACACCAAAAGCAGAAGCGCCAAAAAAAGAAAAGCAAGACAAAGAAACAAAAGCAGCCAAACCAAAAAAGGAGAGTAAGTAAATGCCACGAATAGCAGGAAGCAAGAAACTCAAAAGACAAATGGCTCCAATGTTTTGGGGCATAACCAGAAAGAGCCCAAGATTTGTAACAACGGTACGACCAGGACCACATTCAAAGAATTTCTCAATTCCTAGCGCAGTCTTCCTCCGGGACACACTAAAACTGGTCACAACAGCAAGAGAGGCAGAATATGCCATATACAACGGCAAGGTATCAGTTGACGGAGTAAAAAGAAAGTCAGTCCACCACGGAATCGGACTGATGGATGTTGTGGAGCTAGCAGGAGTCCAAGACATTTACAGACTGGTCCCAAAGCAGGGCCACATACTAGAGCCAATCAAGATAAAGTCATCAGAAAAATCAGTCAAGCTAGTCAAGGTCACAAGCAAGACCACAATTCGAAAGGGCAAAACCCAACTAGGATTCCATGATGGTCGCTCACTAGTCTCTGACACAAAGGCAAATGTTGGAGATTCATGCCTCATGCAGGTGCCGGAACAAAAAATCAACGAGGTACTTCCGCTGGAAAAAGGCGCCAAAGTATTGGTAACCAAAGGAGTAAACGCAGGACAACTAGCGGACGTCAAAGAAATCAAGGAAGGAACATTCGTTCTTCCAAAGAGAGCATTATTATCATTAGGCAAGCGTGAAATCGAAATTCCATCAGATCTTGTAATGGTGGTTGGCAAAAAGGAGCCAGTAATCCAAATAGCGTGATAATCATGTCGGCAACACAAAACGCAATGAAAACAATTCGACTAGAAAAAGTAGTCCTCAATATGGGTGTAGGCAAGTCCGGAGATGCGATCGAAATTGCAAAAAGAGCACTCGACCAGATCTCTGGCAAAAAATCATGCTCCCGGGACGCCAAGGGCACGCAACGAGACTGGGGGGTTCGAAAGGGAGAGCCAATCGGAGTCGCAGTAACAATAAGAGACGAAGACGCAACCATACTGCTAAAACGACTGCTAGAGGCAGTAGGAAACCGACTAAAGGGAAGATCCTTTGATAATTTCGGCAACGTTTCCTTTGGAATCAAAGAGCACATCGACATTCCGGGAATAAAGTACGATCCACAAATAGGAATCCTTGGAATGGAAGTTGCAATCACGCTAACAAGACCGGGCTTTAGCATCAGGCTTAGAAGCAGACACAAGGCCTCAGTTGGACACGAACACAGAATCTCAAGAGAAGAAGCCCAAGAATTCTTAACTAGGGAGTTTGGAGTGACCATCATATGAAGGACAGATCATACGAGTATACTGGAAGACACAAGCACGAATTCGGAAAAGGCTCACGATGGTGCAAGCGATGCGGAGACTATACAGCAGTAATCCAAAAATACAACCTTATGATCTGCAGACGTTGCTTCAGGGAAGTAGCAAATTCGCTGGGCTTTTACAAATATCGGTGATCAAACAATGCCAGCGACAAACATTCTTTCCAATCTATTTAACACGTTATACAATAACGAGGCAAGACGACGAACCGAATGCGTCATACTGCCAACCTCAAAGCTAGGAATCGAGGTGCTCAAAACTCTGCAAAAGCACAACTATATCGGTGAATTTGAGCACGTAGAAGACAAGCGAGGCGGCAAATTCAAGATTCAGCTACTAGCACACATCACAAAATGCGGCGCAATCACGCCCAGATTCAAGGTAAAAAAAGGCGAGTTCAACGAGTGGGAGCAACAATACCTGCCAGCATACAACCGAGGAATGCTAGTAGTAACTACAAACCAGGGTATAATGTCGCACCATGACGCGCAAAACAAGGGAATTGGAGGTTTTCTAATAGGATATGTCTACTAAGCAAGAGGAAATATTCCAAACAACATTTGAAGTGCCTCAAAAAGTCAAAGTCACACTAAACAAGCACATGTTACTAGTTGAGGGTCCACTAGGCAAAGTCTACAAGAATTTCAAGAAAATCCCAGTCGAAATGTCAGTCTCTGACGGCAAAGTATCAATCAAGGCAATCAACACTCGAAAAAAATACTATGCAATTGCAAACACCGCACTGTCCCTGGTCAGAAACCTCTGCGACGGCGTAATCAATGGCTACACCATAAAAATGAAAATTGTGTATGCGCACTTTCCAATCACAGTAAAAACAAAGGACAAGCTGGTACTAATTGAGAATTTCCAAGGAGAGCGGGCACCGCGCGTGGCAAAAATCCACGGCGCAACAAAGGTGGTATCAAAAGGCGACGACATTACAATCACAGGCCCAGTCTTAAATGACGTCACACAGACTGCTGCAGAAATCGAGGCAGTGACCAAAGTCAAAAACAAGGATCACCGAGTCTTCCTAGATGGTGTATACCAGTACCACAAGGCAAAAGGCATAGAAAAATAATTTTCTCATTTTACAATCAATACTCGCAAGAATTAAATCGCATGCGCCAAGCACAATCTTCGTGCCGCCCTAGCTCAGCGTGGTAGAGCGCCTGACTGTTAATCAGGGGGTCGTCAGTTCAAGTCTGACGGGCGGCGCCATAATCTTTCTAAATTCGAATTCTGAAATATTTGTTTTTGCTGATGGCAAATCATCAAGTCCGGTTTGCATGTGTGTTGTGTGTAATATTTCTAAATTCGAGTTTTGAAACATTGATCGTTGCAACCATTCTGGTTTATACATTTAGACCGAACCGATCTAATATCTGATCGCAGATATCCAATAATGCAGGAGGTTTACAATGGCCAGAACTAGAAGGGCCAACCGTTATTGTATTGATTGCGGTGGCAGACTGACCTATTACCCCAGATTATCAAATCCAAAGGCGCCAAACGAACATAGGGTCTTGGTATATGCATGTCCTGATTGTACGGTGGACTTTGAGAAACCCAAATTATTATCAATTAGGCGAAATCAGGTAGAAGATCCGTTGGAAACAATAGAAGTAGAAATCATAGAAAACCGCGAAAAGGTCACCCTTACAAACTAGTCTAGTTTAAACCCCGTACTACCAGTGTTAAATTACGACAATACAAAAATACGCGCAAAACTACCTGGTTTTGCATTGTGGTGTGATACAAAACCCATCTAGTTCTATCTATTTTTTCTAAAAAATTTACCATTATTTTCCATTTTAGAATATGGGGAAATGAGGGCACATTTTTCCAAAAAACCACCAGTAAACTCAATTTAGAAAATGATGAAAAAAGACCAAAACTTGGTATCAAAAACTGACCCAAAAAATGGTAAAAAATTGCCAAAAACCGGGGGTTTAGCTTTTACTCGTATCAAAAATAATTGCAAGGTCCTTAGCTGGGCAATGGGGGTGTTTTGGTGCTTGCCTGTATTAGTTACGCACAAACGTTAAACCCCCATGGTTTTTGAGCATTTTTGAAAAAATCACTACATGAGTAAGCCAGGCCTTCATACCGGGGGGTTTAGCATTTACGAATGGTTTTGCAAAATTTGATGTTTTCTAATATTGGCAAAATTTCTACCAAATCTTGGATTTTTAGGCATACAGAATTGGTTAATTTAGCCCAGTTTTACTCCAAAAGGTGGGGGTCTGCCAAAACTTGGTCAAAAAAGCACCGCAAAAAGACTATGAACACTTTAGAAAGTATTTTGCTTTTTCATGTGTTGACCTGATAATACTTGATGGCAAGTCTGTCCTGCTGACTAGAAGAACCAGAAATCCATACAAGGGATACTGGCATTTGCCTGGAAGCATGGTCCACAAGGATGAAACTCTGCAAGGCGCAGTCAAAAGATCCGCAAAAGAAGAGCTAAACCTCAATGTAAAAATCAAAAGATTTGTTGGAGTCTATGAGAGCCTCAACAAATTCCGTCATGATATTTCGCATGGATTCATAGTGGTGCCATCAAGGGGAAAAATCAAGACAGATTACCAAAGCGATGACTATGGGTTTTTTACAAGGCTGCCTGGCAAGACCTTGCCACATCACAAAAAGATGATTCGTGACGCGTTGAATTCTAGGCACAAATGACAAATATTGCTAAATTCGAGTTTTGAAACATTACAAAAAGATCAATTAATTAGACAGCAATTGGTACGTTTAACATGGCTGCTAAAACAATGGGTCTTGTAGCAATGGCAGTATTGCTTTCTGGCGCGTTATTGATGGGCTTCTCAGCCGATCAACCAGCAGACGCAAAGCCGGCAAAAGACTCTCCAAAGCACAAATTCAGCAAATGGTCAAAGAAGGTCTGTGGTGATGAGCTCTGTAAAGAGGGCACGCACCTTAAAACCGTCAAGCGAATAGGCAAGAGCGCTCCACATAACTAACACCATTAAAATTCTTTATTTCTAAATTCGAGTTTTGAAATATCGATAAATGGATGGATTAATTAATGCAATAAAGTTCAGCAAAAACATGCTCAAATTAGCAGCATTAATTGGAGTCAGCATATTATTGTCCATGACAGTAATTAATGCACTCGAGGCAGGACAATTTGCAGAAGCAAAAAAGTCCTCAGGTAAAGGTCTGCAGAGACACAAGATCTCAAAATGGATGGGAAACAGTGTCTGTGGTGATCAATTATGCGAAGGTCAACCATATTTCAAATGGAACTTCAAGTCAAAGACATTCAAATCTCCATACGATACATACACACACCAAGAATTACTGAAAATTAAAGGGCAATAATTCTATTTTTTAGTTTAAAAAAGTAAAAAGTCAGAGGATGTCGTGCTTATCTTGAAAAGCCTCTGCTGATTTGTCCCTTTTTCAATCCTGTTGACGAGTCAATCAGTCCTCCACATAATTGGTCGCCACAGACTTTGGATGCTGTATGTCTCTGACTCGAAGCAGTATCCTTCAGATACGTGCCTCTTGCCTTTATTGCCTCTGCATCTGGTACCATTTCTAGTACTGATGCGACTGTGCCGAACATTAGGACAACTGATGCAAAGATTGCGGCAGACATAATCTTATTCATGATAATTTTACGCCTGATTTGGGTTATTAAACTAATCTCAGAATTAATCCAAGATCGCCTTACGATTCATTTCTCCAAATGGTGGATAGTTTTTCTATTTTTTCTATGATTTCCAGCGCCAGAGCATTATTTCGCTCTTGCAGTGCTACTGAAAAGTCATAGCCTAACTTTATTGCTTCTGGGGACAGATCCTTGAGGTTTTGAAGATCTTTTCCCTCTGTTTTTATTCTCTCACCTAGGGCACAAGTCTTCCAGTTGTCTGATAGGTCTTGATGTTTTCGAGTCAGGTGTTCTTGTATCATTTGTCGCCACTGTGTCAACTGGATTCTGATTACTTGTTCTGTTTTTTGCGAATAAAAGACTCGCATCAAAATGATATTATGTGATATGGTACTTGAATTTTGTTACTGTCTTGATATTTTGTCTAGCGCACTGATCAGCTTTTCAATGCCGTATTTGTTTATCATCGCAGACAGATCCCGCACTATCATTGCTTCCTCTATTTCCGGTCTGGTACTAGTTGGTTCTGGCTTTGGTTCAGATTTGAACATGTCCAATTCCCCCCAAAATCTGTTTTGATCTGCTTTAATTTTCTCAAGTTTTGATACTTTGTCTTGCAAATGAGCATTTACAAATTTTACATACTGATTCGCATTTCTGGTGTCATTTCCCGCCTCTACGAATTTATCTTTGACTTTTTCAGAATGCTCTCTAGTGTCAGTCTCTTCTTCTCGAAAATACAGTTTTCTGACCTGGATTCCAAACGGATCGTCTCCTCCAGCTTGCAAGTCTTTTTTTTGCAGGTGTTTTTCTACCATGATTTGTCTTGCATTGCACACATAATATCATGGGTTTTGTACTATACAAACAAACAGGTTGGCAAGACATACACTTGGTATTTTGTTAAAACTAGCTTATCAGTTCTCTATTAAGAAATAACATGTCAGGCCGTACGTGGATGAGATAAAACTTGAGGTGCAAAAGACACCATCTGATGCTCAGCTCAAAATAATTGAAGATTGTTTTAGAGAAATGCCTATTGAAGAAATTCTACTAGGGCTCAAGTTTGCCAAGAACCGGTGGTCTGCAAAAGACGCGGGGGTTCTCAAGGTGGGCAGAAAAAGCATCATACAAAAAGAAATCCACTCCATAACAAACGAGCAGGCGCAATGGCGTCTAAAAAACTGGAAAATGATGATCTCAAATTACAGACGCCGCGGATACAGCTATCCTACAATTTCCAGGATAAAGAAAATTCTAATTGAAAAAAGCAAAAAGAAATCTAAATGATTGATTCTCTTCTTGCTTGACTAGCTATGCTTGTTGGTGGTTCTGGAATGCTTGCCCTTGCTTGGCCTTCAATTACTGCTTGGGCTTCCTCTAGTATTGCAAGCGTGTCTGAATTTGGACTATATGTGGACACCGTGGCATCTGCAGCATTCATTGAAGATCCAGTTAGCACATCGCCTAGTATTTGCGAGAGGTTTTGCATCGATGATGTTGCCTCTGGCATTATTCCAGAAAGTGAGCTGCCTAGCCCCTTGATTACAGACATGCATGGGCTCAATGTCACCACGATGTCTCCAAGCTCTGACACTGTGTTAAGTCTGAGCTGAATTTGTTCTAGTGCGAGTTTTGCACCATTTACCATGTTGTGCATTTTTCTAATTTCCAATAATTCGGTTGCATATGCCTTTGCGTGCAAGTTGTTGTTTGATTTTTGTGCTGAAACTATTTTGCTGAAAATGTAATCGTGTTTTTGTTTTATTTTTTGAGAGATTCCGTCCAGTTTGACAATCTGTAGTTGGAGGTTTTTCTGGGCTACGTCGATTTTGTTTTTGAGTGGGACGTCTGGCTTTACTTTATCGACAATTTTTTGTGTGAGGCTTTCTGATCTTCCAAAATCATTCCATTTGTCGCTTAATGACCCCATGTCAAAATGCTTGAAAAATTACTTTTAAAGAAATTTGTAACCTTACATGGTGTAACTCTGGTTACATGGTGGTATGGTTACAAGTCTAACCAAAGGTAAACGTATAGATTTCAAAGCCAGATCTTGCCTGAATCTCTAGTACGTGAGATGACGACTCTTCCATACTGACTAGGTTGTACAGCGTGGCCTCTTTGATGGCTGTTTTGCCATCTCTGACATCTGTGCCGGCATGTTGAGCTGAAATTGTTTTGCCATCAAGCAATATCTGTATCTCTGATTCTCCGGCAGCCACAATGTTTACTTGTTTTGCAAAGTATGGCAAAACAATTCTGCCTGACTCTGATGTCAATATCATTCTGTCTTCAAGGTTTTTCCAGGTTCCATCCAAATAGAAATTGTTTTCATGTAGTTTGTCTGGTATTGTGTATGTTACTTCTTGGTTTGGTCTGAATCCCTCGGGGTTTCCAATCTGACTTCGGCCAAACGCAAAGTCATATCCAAAGTACAGCTCTGGAGTTCGAGATCCGTGTCTGTATTGTTCGATGTCCACTAGCGGCTGCGCAGATACCTTGATTCCAAGCTTTTCTGCTCGCTCTTCTAGTAATTCCTGGATGACCATTTCAGTTTCATCATATGCTCCCTCGCCGATGTGATCATATCTGATGTATCCTTCATCATCTGCAAGATATTTTCTTGGCCAGTATCTATTTTCAAACGCATCCCATGTTTTTTTGTCATTGTCTAGTACCACTGGATATTTTATTCCAAATTTTTCCACTGCTCGTTTTACATTGTTGATGTCTTTTTCAAATTCAAATTCAGGCGAATGTATTCCTATTATTACTAGTCCTTGGTCTGAATATTTCTCATCCCATGCTGTAATGTATGGGAGGGTTCGCTGGCAGTTTATGCAGCTATATGTCCAAATGTCATATAGGACTACTTTGCCTCTGATCTCTTCCTGCAATGTTGAATCCGAGTTGATATAGCCTGCAATTCCGACTAGTTCTGGGGCCTTTTTGAAGCGGCTCTTGTCAGTTTTGGACATGTCTTGTGCAGTAAAATCATCAGGTTGGTCTAGAGTGGAAAAATATGTGCCTAGCCCACCGACTAGTCCTGAAATTATTGCGCCCATGATTAATGCAGTTCTTATCTCTGGTTTCATAATATCATCCAAGTAACAAATTGTTCAAAATGGGAAAACTAGCTATTGTCGCAAGCTGGTTTGTTAAAACTAGGACTCCAAGCAGTATGATTAGCCCTCCCATTATGACGGAATAATATTTCAGATGTCTGCTCAGCACATTAATGACTCGAGTCATTTTTGAAAAAAATACCCCCATTAGGATAAACGGAATTCCCAATCCGATGGAATATGCAAGCAGCAACGTAAATGCCTGACTTGGTGTTGTCGCAGCTAATGTGAGAATGCTTCCGAGAATCGGACCAATGCATGGAGTCCATCCTGTCGCAAACGCCAAGCCGAACACAAACGAGAGCGTGTAGCTTACTTTTCCTACCTTTGGGAAAATTTTCTTCTCAAAGTTCAGTTTCGTAATTCTAGTTGATAATAACATGAACGCTCCAAATCCGATAATTATTGCTCCTCCTATCTGGTTAAAACTTGAAATCAGATTGGTTGCATTGTTAACAAGTACGCTGTTTAGTATCACGCCAAATATTGAAAAAACTATGGAAAATCCAAGAACAAAAAATATTGTGTTTAGTAAAATGTTTAGTTTGCTTGTCGCCAGGCTTTGCATGCCGCGGTTTCTCTGAAGATCAGTAATTGTCGTGCCTGAGATATAGGCCAAAAATGCTGGAATCACAGGCAGAATGCATGGTGCCAGAAATGAGCCCAGTCCGGCAATTGCGGCAATCCCAATAGTTATGTCTGCCAATACAACAGTTGTTGAATTTTTTTATTAAAGCATTGTTCCAGATTTTTCTGGTATTGCTTTTTATCTAAGTTGCATGGGTAAAACTCGTGAACAAGAGATTCATCATAGTTGGAATCGCGCTTGGAATCATAGTGGCAATCGCAGTCTTTGTAGGCTCACCTGCGTTTATGGGCTTTGACATGCGCAGATAGCTCACACCAAATCAAACTTTTTACCTGCTTTATCGAATACCTCTAATGCATCATCGATCTGCTTTTTTGATAGCCATGCAGTAACTGAGATTCTCAGCCTTGCCGAGTTCTTTGGAACTGTTGGATATCTGATGGGCTGTGCAAAGATTCCATTATCATACATGAATTTGCCAAATTCCAGAGTTTTCTTTTCACTGCCGATTATGATTGGTATGATGTGCGTCTGGGACCTGATGTCATATCCTATTTTTCTTAGGCCTGATGATAAATGAGATACGTTTTGTTTCAGTTTTTTTTGTTGTTTTGCTCTGTTTTGTACTAGTCTTGATAATGACAATTCAACTAAAAACGACGGCAATGCGGATGTGTAGATAAACGAGCGAGCCTTGTTTATGCACAACTCTGTGACTTGGTTTGATGATGCCACATACCCGCCAAAAGAACCCAGTCCCTTGCTCAGACTACTAATGTAGACGTCTATTCTTTTTTCTACACCGAAATGATTTGGCGTGCCTTTGCCGTTTTTACCCACGACAAAGTCTCCATGTGCGTCATCTATCACCAAGATAGAATCTGTTTTTTCAGTTATTTCCGAGATTTCCTCCAAATTGGCAAAATCGCCATCCATGCTGAATATTCCCTCGGTTATGACGAATTTTCTGCCTTTGATTTTGGATATTTTTTTCCCAAGATCTTGGGAATCATTGTGTTTGTATACCTGGGTTTTGGCCCCGCTTAGTCTACATGCCTCAATTATGCTTGCGTGGTTTAGCTCATCGCTAAATATCGTGGATTGCTTGTCTGCAATGGCAGGTATTGCACCAAGGTTTGCCATGTATCCAGTTGGAAAAACCAAAGACGATTCTTGCGATTTATGAGCTGCGAGTTTTTTTTCTAATCTGATAAATGACTCATCATTTCCAGATACTAGCCTTGAGCTGGATTGAAGCTGTCTTGGCTTGATGTTCCAGTCAGATAACCCCAAGTAATCATTTGAGCAGAAATTTACTCGCTTTTTTGCATTTATCGTGATGTATGGCCCGCTGATTCTGACATTTCTGAGGTTTCTGTATAGGTTTTGTTTTTTTAGCTCTGCTAGTTTTTGAGCTATGTAATCAAGCTTCAAGTTTGATGTTTTTGATCATTTCAAGATCTTTGTTCATTGGATTTCCACCCAAAGTAAGATAGCCAGAACTAATTATGCCATTTGCACCGCTTAGCAAGAGTTCTTCACCAGAATCTTCTAGGTGTACTTCACGCCCACCTGAAATCTTGATGATCGACCTTGGCAACGCAAATCTAGTCACTGCAAAAACCCGCAGGATCTCTTCAAATGATATCGGGGTTTGCAATTCGAGTGGTGTTCCAGGAATTGCCACTAGCAGGTTTATTGTGACTTCTTCTGGCTCTAGTCTTGCCAATTCCGAAATTAATTCTAGCCGCTGTGCGCGTGTTTCGCCCATTCCTATAATTCCGCCCGTACAAAGCTCAAGGCCAGCGTTTCTCGCAATGTGTAATGTGTCTAGTCTGTCTTGATATGTGTGAGTGGTACATATTTGCGAGAATTTTGATTTTGCGGTTTCTAGGTTGTGGTTGTATCGCTTGACACCTAGTTCTTTGAGCTTTCTTGCCTGTGCCTCTGTGAGAAATCCAAGGCTGCACTCTATTGATATTCCGACTTGGTCTTTAATCTGAGTTATGATATTGCAAACTTTGAGAAAATCCGAATCTGATGGCTGACGCCACGCGGCTACCAAACAATATGATTCAGCGCCTTCGTCTTTTGCCTTTTTTGCAGTCTTGACTATTTCTTCTGGTGGTAGTAACTGGTAGCTATCTATTCCTGTATTAAAAAACGCCGATTGGCCGCAAAAAACACAATCCTCACTACAATAGTTTTTTTTGATGTTTGCCAATTGTTCTACATCCACCTTGTTTCCCTGAAATGCCCTTGTGATTTTATTTGCTGCATCCGATAGTTCTTTCAAATTCTCAATATTGATGAGTCCTTCTAGTTCTGATTCTGTTAGTTTTCTTCCACCCAAAACCTTATTCTGGCATTCTAAAATAAACTGGGAATCCATCACTGCGATTTGATTTTTTCTATTAATTAATATTTCAAATGTTAACCTGAGACTGCAGACTGGTTTACAATTATTTTGATATGTTTTTGATGGTTTTGATTGTGCCGTCTATTAGAAAATCGATTTCTTTTTGGGGCATCGCAAGCGGCGGTACAAGCATGACTATGTTTCCTAGAGTTCTGAGATAGATTTTGTGCTTTTTTGCCTCCTCAAAGACTATCTTGTTTGTGGATTTTGCAAACGACATGGGCGTCTTTTTTGCTCTATCTGAGACCAACTCTATTGCGACAAGTATTCCTTTGTGCCTAATGTCGCCTACTGTATGTATGTCGTAGAATTCCTCTAGGCGTCCTTTCAAGTGACTTGCAGTTTTTCTCACATTTGTGATCAAGTTTGTTTTCTGGTACAAATCCAGATTCTGATTTGCCACTGCACATGCAAGCGTGTTGCCAGTAAATGTGTGACCGTGATACAAATGCTTCATTTGGTGATATTTGCCCAAAAACGAATCATAGATCTTTTTTGTCACAAGCGTTGCGGCCATTGGCAAGTATCCTGCTGTGAGCATCTTGCCATATGTCACAATGTCTGGCTTGCTTTTCTGTGCGGTATATTCTACTAATGATCCTAGACGGCCGAACCCTGTAGCAATTTCATCTAATATCAGTAATGTGTTGTATTTTCTGCAAATTTTGCTAATCTGTGATTGAAAATCGTTTTGGTATATGTTGACTCCACCAGCTATCTGTGCACCACTCTCCATTACAAATGCTGCAATGTTCTGGTTCTTTGCTAATGTGACCTCAATTTTTTCTAGGGTCTGAGAATAATATTCTTCGATGTTTGCTATTTTGTAGCTGTTCTCAAATGGAATTTGGATTGTTTTGTATAGGTTTTTTTTGAATTTGGCAAAAAATGCTGGAACAAATCCTACGGACATTGTACCGAATGTATCGCCGTGATATCCGTTTTGTAGTGTGGCAAACATGTTCTTGTTTTTGTATCCGATGTTTTGCCAGTATTGTATTGCTATTTTGAATGCAATTTCCATGGCAGTCGAACCATTATCAGAGTAAAAGACTCGATTCATGCCTGGTGATATCGCAATTAGTTTTTCTGCCAAGTTTTCTGCCTGGTTGTTTGTAAGATTGAACAAAGATGAATGGGTGATTTTCTTTGCTTGCTTGCTGATTGCGGAAACTAGTTCTTTTTTAGAGTGACCCCAAACGTTACACCACATACTTGCCACGCCATCCAGATATCTGTTTCCATCAGAGTCTATGAGCCAAAATCCATCCCCCCTGACAATATTTGGAAATGAATCCCATTCTGACATTTGCGTGTATGGGTGCCACACAGAACTGGGTCTCATTGCCTGTATGGGTGATTTTCATTTTAATAATCAAGCGGTAAAAGGATTAATTCCATATACTAGGAGTTTTTACATGAAGTCGATTTTCATTACTGGTGCTGACACTGGCATAGGCAAAACCGTCTTTACGTGCGCCCTTACAAGTACTCTAAAGTCTTCTGGTGTCGATGTAGGCGTAATGAAACCTTTTGCAACAGGAATTCCACAAAAAAACGGATTCAAATCTGAAGATGTCGAATTACTTGTACACCATTCCGGCGTAAATGATCCTGAATCACTGATTAATCCGTATTTTTTCCCAATTCCGACTTCGCCGTATCGAGCCGCAAAAAAACTGGGCAAAACAATAGACGTTGACCTGGTTTTATCGAGCTATGAGAAATTACAAGCAAACCACGATGTTGTTCTAGTTGAGGGAATTGGTGGAATACTTGTTCCTATTTTGAGGGATTACTTTGTTGCGGATCTGATAAAAGATCTGAATCTTGATGTTTTGATGGTGACTGGAACCAAGATGGGCTCTGTTAACCACACGTTACTTGCCTTGAATCTATGCAAAAAATATGGAATAAACGTTTTGGGGCTGATAATTAACCAGACTGATACTGAAGGATATGTCATGCAAGAACTAGAAGAGGATCTGGTGTCGCTGAGTGGCATCGATGTCATTTGTAAAATCCCCAACATACAAAATGGTAACATCATGACAATATCACAAATCTTGCAAAAAGACTCTGTGTTGTCTAAACTTTAAAGATCTTTAATTTTGATTGACTCTTGCCAGCCGTTGTCTTTTTGACATCCTCAATAATGTGAAAAAACGAGCCACTTCTCTCTAGTTCGTATGTTTTGTATGGTAATCCCAGTGATGACTTTTGCACAAGCCAAATATTTTCTTTAATTGTTTGAATGGTGAGCGTTTTTTCTAATCTTTGTAGTATTGATTTTACGTTTTCTGTCTTTGGAAATAAAATCACGATTGCGTCTTTGTTTGATGTTTTTAACGTTCTAGTGTCTGGAATTACAATATCTATCTCAGCTTGGCCTAGTGTTATTTTTCTTTGGCTTGGAATAAGCGCATTAGTCAGAACAAAATGCATGAGCGATTCCGCAAATGTTTCATAGTTTTCAGTCTTGTTTCCACCAAGTGAGTCCATGTCTGCCCTTGAGAATATTTCCCGCATGAACGAGTCTGGGTTTTTTGCAATCTTTTCTTGAACTATATTCTCAGGAACGCTCTGAATTATCTGGTATAGGCTGTCCTTGATTGGCGATGATGTGTCCATGATGTGAATTTGGACTATTACTGGCAGTATACGTACTTGCGCTCTCCCCTACTCTCAGGAGATTTCTCAACGCTTACTAGGACAAATTCATTTTTACCGCTTAGCATGCTTTGTGTTGGGGCGCGTTTGTTTTCATGTATTTCCTCATAGTCTTTTAGCGATAGCTTGACTCGCTCGCCTATTTCTGCTTCCAAGTTCATGTTCTTGACGATTTCCTTGTATGATGGCTGAACTACGCCTGAGAACACCATTGCACTGCTTCCGCTACCATATGAGCCAAATCCGAATCTCTTCCCTTCCAAGTCGACTCCTTTTTGGAATTCAAATTCAAGGCAGCTTCTAAATCCTAGATATAGTGATGCGGTGTATAGGTTGCCTATCATCGATGATGCAATTAATGAGCTGGCAAGCTTGTCCTCGTAAAATGCCTGATATTCTTTGGTTCTGGTAAATAATTTGTTAAACTCGTGGTCTTTGCCCATGTATTCTTCGTCTGCAAGTATTGATTCAATTGTGCCACGAGGATCTTTTGGCACAGGCTCTTCCATTCCTGTCTGTTCTACTATTCTTTTCCACCTTGGGAGGCTTCGCCATTCACGTCTTAGCAGGTATGATAGTGCTTTTTTGCCCATGTTAGAATATGGCAAGTGCATGCAAAGATAATCAATGTGGTCCAAGATTGTCTCTCCTTCCTTTAGCATGATGATTCCTGTTTCTATTGCCTTTTTCTTGTATGATTCAAATGCTTTTTTGACCTGGATTAGGTACAGCAAATTAGAGTATTGTCCGTGAACAATTGGGGTTTCTTTGCCAAACGGCCTGTAAAAGTCGTACTCGTTTTTAATTGATGTTGATGTGACCTTGGAATCAAATTGTAACAGTCTTGGATTATCGTTAAGTAACATCGCAATGGCGCCTGCTCCCTGTGTGTATTCACCAGAAGAACCCATGTCGTATTTTGCAATGTCTGATACTACAACAATTGCGTGTTTTCCTTCCGCCTCTCCTGCCCTAATCCAGTTGGCGTTATCATACAGGGCATATGATCCTGAAACACATGCAAATTTGCACTCTATCCCACCACAATGCTCAAAGGAGCCGTCTCCATATACCTGCTCTAGCATACCAATGACGTAAGAGTTTAGGGCCTTTGATTCGTCCAATGAGGATTCTGTCGCTACATATAGCCTACCAATATCGTCTGGGGATATCTTGTTGCGCTGCATTATCTTTAGGCATGCGTTTGCAGCCAGGCACGCTGGGTCTTGGTTGGAATCTACTATTGCCATGCGTGATATGCCCAGTCCCTGCTTTAGCTTGACTGGGTCTACGCCTCGTGCTTGGGCAAAGTCGGTCGAATCTACAAACAAGCGCGGAATGTAAATGGCAATGTCGTCAATACCTGCTGCCATGAGCTACCCTTCGGATTTTTGAATATAAGGGTTGTCAGCTAAATCTGTTCTACAATCGAGTTATGTTGTGTAAATTTATAAAAATTCGGAAATTTTGTCGTTTTGCAGAAATTTTTTGCAAATACATCCTCATTTGTTGCGGATCTGTGAATTTACCTAGTCCTTGATCCATCCCTTTTGTATGATTGGGATGTCTTTTTGATCTCCAATGCCTGTCGCATATCGCCATATTATTGGCATGTCTGCATTCATCTTGTTTTTAATCTGGATTAGGGACTCTATCTCTGAATTCAGATTAGAGTCAGCAGTGGGGCACGTCTGGCAGAACTTGCATTTTTGGTCTAGTGTGATGGGATTTGTCTCTATGAGGGGATATGCCCTACATGCAAGAGGTCTATCTTTGTAAATTTTACAAGCAAATCCACCATGGGGTGATTTTTCCTCTGTATCTAAAAATGGGCAGGTGTTGCCGTTTTGCTCTTTTCCCATCATCTGGTATGCGATGATTTTTTCCGGCCTAGAGTCATCATTAGATATTGCAATTCTTGGAATTATGTTTACGGTGACTCCTAGTGATTCTACCAGTGATTCTATTTTCTGCTTTTCATCGGGCAGAATCAATACCCCTATTTTGCCGAATTTCTTTGATGGGTAATACTCTCGGTCAATACAGCATTGAGAGCAGTCCTTTACACAATTAAACTCCATGATCAGACTAGTCTGCCATTATTTCTTCCGAGTCTAAAATATTGGCAAACACGTCATATGGCTGAGCGCCTGGGACTTTGACTATCTTGTTGTTTGGACCAATCACAAAGAATGCTGGGGTTCCTGTCAATCCTAACGTCTTTGCGTCTTCGGAGCTTGCCTGAATCTTTTCTGTGTATTTCTCACTGTTCATGCATTCTGTGAATTTTGTCTCGTCTAGGCCTACCTGTTGGGCAAATTTGAGTTGGTTTTGTGCCGATGCCCATCCGTTGTTTTCACCATTCCAGTTGTTGTATAGTGTATCATGATATTCCCAGAACTTGCCTTGTTCGTCTGCACAATGCGCTGCGTGGGCTGCTACTACAGAGTCTGGCCCTATTATGGTAAAATCTTTGAAGACTAGTTTTGCCTTGCCTGTTTTGATATAATTGTCATGAATCTGGTGTTCTGTATCGTGGAAGAACTTGTTGCAGTAAAAGCACTGGTAATCCCCAAACTCTATTATTGTGATTGGCGCATTTGGATCACCAAGTATTGGTGATGCATTAGCAGAAAAGACTGACATTTGCACTTGTTGTGGAGGCTGTTCTTGTAAAATCTGGTCTCTTTCTACATCCTTGATGTCTTCTGTCTTAAAGCCTGTCTCTGGCATTTGTCCATTGATTACAAAGAGTGCTCCAATTATGACGGCAGCTGCAATTCCTGCACCTATGCCTAGAGATGGAGCATGTATCAATGCTGTAGCCAGAATCGGGATGCATTTAGTTGTTTTGTGTGATTCGAACACATGCCCATTAATCTAAATGTGAATAACATGTATTATGTGCAAAATGATAGATTGTGGACGATTACTGTGGTGGCGGCGTTATCGTCATTGCTAATACTTGCATATTTTCTACTTTCGCCGATGCTAAGCAAAGAAAGCACCGCTCAAAAAATAGAATCCGGATTGGGACAGTCTATTGCAAAATTTGACTCGATACGAGAAGACCAATCCACATCATCTGAATTGTCGCCTGCTACCTAATCTGTGAAATGTAAATAAATCCCAATTCTGGGACAAAACCATGAAGCGGGTTTTTGTCAATGGATATGGTTCCATTGGAAACCGAATTGCACAATTCATCAAAGACGATCCTGAAATAAAGGTAATCGGAGTGGGCAAGTTCTCTCCGGATGAAAAGGTAAACGATGCTATATCAAGAGGCTTTGATGTCTATGTGCCGCAAAAAAGCATTGACTCTTTTAAGAATTACAAAATCAAAGGCAGTATAGAAGAAGCACTGTCAAACTGTGACCTTGTAATTGACGGTGCCCCTGGAGGAACTGGATACACCAACAAAAAACAGCTCTATGAGCCAAAAGGTGTAATGGCAATCTATCAGGGAGGCGAGTCTGTCTTTGGGGATGAGCGTGTATCTGATTTACTGTTTAACTCGCGTGTTAACTACAAGGATGCCTTTGGCAAAAAACATGTCATGCAAGGAAGCTGCAATGTCACAGGAATGGGAAGAATACTGCAACCACTCCGTGAAAAATACGGCTCTAGATTGTTGAGATTTGATGCCATACTTGTTAGACGCTGGGCAGACATTGAGCAGACTGAAAAATCTGTCCCAGACACAATAGAGTTGTCCCCAAACCCGCACCATCAGGACGATGTAAAATCATACATGGGCAAAGACACACCATTATTCATACAGGCAATCAAGGTGCCAACCCGTCAAATGCATGTGCACATGATGAGCATACGATTCAAGGATTCTGCGCCAGACCCATCTGAGATATTAGACCTGTTCAAAGATGAATATGGTGTTGCCACACTCTGGACGGCAAAGGGGACAAAACAAATCCGTGATGCCGCAGAATCCATGAAGTTTAGCTTCAAAGACACCAACATGATTCACATACACGCAAACATGATTGAAGCAATTGGAGACACAATCAAAATGGTTTACTCTGATGATCAGACTGGAATAGTAATCCCTGAAAACCACCTGCTCATGCAGGCAATGCTCTTCCAAAAACCATATGAAGAGGCATTTGTGCACACCGAGACGCTATTTCACATGGAAGAAAAGAAAAAAGCACTCGAAGAATTTTTCGCTAAAAAATAATTATTCCCTTGGTGGGTTTGCGAATCTGTTTGCTGGATTGTTATGATAATCCACTGGAAGGCTAGAGTCTTTCTGCCTACCTGTGAGTATTCCGACTACGACATCATCTTTTTTGATTATTCCCTTTTCGACTAGCTTTTTGATTCCTGCTGGGGATGCACCTGACGCCATCTCGCAATCAAAACCGTTTAGTCCTACAATTGACATGCCGTCAAGCATTTCGGAATCAGAGACTTTTTCCACTATGCCGTTTGTAAATTCCAGCGCCCGCAATCCTTTGAGTATGTTTGCTGGCCTGCCGATTTGAATTGCAGTTGCCTTTGTTTTCGGCCTGATTCCCTTTTCGTCCAGGTGCTTGTAATAGTTTTTTATCGTCTCGGTATCTGGCTTGCCTTTGTTCCAGCGCAGCTTTTGTCCCTCAAATTCGCCATTGTACAAATCATACAGAGTGCTTGCCCCTTCTGAATTTATCACCGCTATTCTTGGAATTTTTTTGATCCAGCCCCATTCGTATAATTCCATTAATGCCTTGCCGCAACTTGAAATGTTTCCCAATGCTCCGCCTGGATAGACAATCCAGTCTGGTGGATTCCAGTTTAGGTATTCTATTGCCCTGTATGGTATGGTTTTTTGTCCTTCGATTCTAAACGGGTTTACCGAGTTTACCGTATAGCCTTCATGATGTTTTGCATCGTCCAGTGATTTTGCTAGGGCATCATCAAAATTTCCCTGAACCTGGACAATTTGCGCACCGAATTGATACGCCTGTGATAGCTTTCCTGGAGCAATTTGTCCTGCTGGAATGTATACATCACACTCCATGTTTTCGTTTGCCGCATACATTGCAGCAGCTGCCGAGGTGTTGCCCGTTGATGCACAGATTATTTTTTTAGCACCAATTAGTTTTGCATGTGTTACCGCAGTCGACATACCATTGTCTTTGAATGATCCGCTTGGATTGTATCCTTCTGGCTGGAGCCACAAACCGTCATGGTTTATTCCAATAAAGTCTGCCACCTTTGACATTTGGTATGGCTTGGACTGTCTTCCCTCTGCGCCGTCTAATGATACTAGGTATTTTGAGCATTCATCTCTGTTGCCCGTGTCTATTTGACAGAAATTGAGTAGCTCTCTGAATCTCCAAACTCCACTCTCATTGAAAATATTTCCCTGAGGGTTTCGTCGATTATAGAATAATTCCTTTAGCTCCGGGGAGGGGGTGTTTTTGTATTTTACATCCAGTAAATGCCCCTGCTCACATTCGATGTTTCTGGAATTAATCGGATACTCTAGGCCACAAGCTGGATCTATGCATTTTAGGTAAGCGTTATTGTTCAATACACGTTTCCACCTGACTACTACTTTAAATTTGAATTGTTAATATTTTGGAATCAAAAGCTAGACTAAGCTTTTTCAATGGTGTTGTATTTCAAAAAGAAAATGGTTACGTTTGAAGAGTATCTTAAAGGCATTTTAAAACAAGTAGATGATTCACATACCCTACTGCAAAACCTGCGTGACAAGCCAGGCGATCTCGACATCATACGCAGAGAACTTGCAAAGATAAACGGCCTTTTTGCGGCACTGGCAAACAAGCTAGAGACAAACAAGCAAGAACTAGCTGACTATCAACACGTGCTACCGCCAATCAGAAAATATCTGGCAAATCACGAGTTTTTCAGAGAAATGGACACAATGTCACTGTTATATTCTGATGATCCAATGAGGCTCAAAAATCTCAGAATGTCCATTCTTGATTCCATAGAGGAAAACAATCTATTAGAGCATATAAAATCAATATTGAGGGAATAATGTCTGAGAAAAAATGCGTCATCTGTGGATGCAAAGATCACAAAATTTTTGGCTGCTCAAAGCACTGGTCAAAAAGTTGCAGCTGCCACAAGTAGCTATTCTGGCTTGCAAACATTGCAAATCACAACATTAAATGATTTTTCTGCCAATGTTAGTGTTGAAAACCAATGGTGAGTGCAATTTGGGAATTCGTCCTCTCTTAGGTTGGCACACTTGCTTTGATGCAGTGTTGCAGCGGTGTCATCGGATATGACAATAAAGCCAAAATCCGCATTTTTGATCTGTTTGAATTCTTCAAGGGTTTGTATTTTTGTCAATAATTCTGTTTGTTTTGTTATTATTTTAACTGGATTTTTTTCCACCTGAACGAACATGGAAGTTAATGCAGCATTTGCATTCTTTGGCAAGACATTCGCTTTCCTCATAATGCCCACAAATCCCGCATTCACAATGCGCTTTCATTAGGATAGTTAATCCAAAGTAGAATATAACTAAAACTGCATATTTTTTGCTGATTTGTTGCTAAAATGATATTATTTTTTTGATTTCTGTGGTTTTGCTGTCTTGGATTCTTTTTTTGGTTTTACACTGGATTTGCCTTCTAATTCTTCTTTGATTTCTTCTGCCTTTTTGTCCACTACTCGAATTATTTCCTGGATGAATCCATCCAAATCGTCATCTGATACCGGTGGTTCGGCTTGAGACGCAATCTCGTTTATTGCATTGGATATCTCTGAGCTTACTTGCTCGAAGCTTTCTGGGTCCTCATAGGCTGCGCTGTATAATGCCTTTAGGTTGTTTACTTGGTTTACCAGCTGATCCGTTAGTGTGATAGTATAGTCCGTGCCTGAAATCGAAATCTCTTTTGATGACATGATTTGATGATTTTAGAGTACTTTCTTATAGTTTTTGGTGCTGATTTTCAAAATACAATGTATTCCAGAGCCACTGCGTCTGAGATAAGATTGACGTGTTTGGAATTTACCACATAGCCATTTTTGATATCGTTGACAGACACCCATCTATTAGTTGAGGTATAGTGGCTACGCGTGCTGAGCTCTTTTTCGATTGTCTCGATGTCGAATTCACCCTCTTCGACTTGTTGGGTGTTGAGGTGCTTTATTGTGATCAGGATTTTGTTGACCTTGACTCTGTTTCCGAACTTCCATTGGACTGGCGGGTGCTCGTCTGAGACTTCGAGAATTTTTATCTTCATTTCCTTGTCGCCAAAGACATTATGGCTTACGAGCATGCGTTCATCTACAAATTCCTCAAAACTCATGATATTGTTAGTGTTGTTGGATAATTAAAGAGTTATTCTGAATTTGTCCTCTTTCCACTAGGCTTCTTGGGTGGTCTTGGTGTTTTTACTCACAAACGGCATGGTGTAATCCTTTAGGTCAAGTCTCTGGCGTTTTGCATCTATTATGGAATATGTGGTTCCGTCATAATTGCACGCAAAATCTGATATCTGCTTTGACTTGTCCCATACTTTGTAGTATTCTCGCAACTCTCTTTTTTCATATTCGCCTAGACCAATTCGCTTTTTTGATAGAAACTTGAACGCAAAAATTACATCTCGTGTTTGATACAGCTCAAAATTATCCACCCATTTTAGGCAGCGAATTATCTGATCGTATGGCACGACAAGTGAGTTTGTGGTGCCTGACTTTGCCTCTATTGTAAAAATGGTGCTGTTTTTTGTGCTAATTGCCAAAATATCTGGCAAGCCTACGCTTGGCGAGCCTAACCGAAATCCCTTCCAGCCATCAAGAGCATTGAATCGCTTAACCAGCGTATCTTCCCAGTGATACCCGCGCTGCCTTCGCGTTCTTGCTATTCTGACATTGTCCTTTTTTGTTTTCTTGACGGGTTTTTGCAGCTTGACCAGGTTTGACATGGTTTAGTATTGGTTTGTCTGATTATAGAATACTAGGTTATTGTATTATCAAGCAAATGGTCTTGGAATTATGACTTGGTAAATGTGAATTTTGGGGATTTATCAAAGCCACAACTTGCAATTTTCATCATTTGTCCGGGTTTTTGCTCGGTATTGCCGTCTATTGTGCCAATTACCTTGATCGAATCTTCGAATTTCACAATTCCAAAGATCTTACCGTCTTTGGTAGATGATTCTAGTAAAATTCCTGGCTCTTTTACTGGCCTGTATTGTAGATTGCCAAAACAATTATTGCAAAAATCACTTGGAGGCCAGCTTATCCTATGGCACTTGTTGCATTCGCCCACCGTGAATCGGCCCTGCCTTAACTCTGATTCAAAATTCAATTTTTCATCACCAAAACCGTGGATGATGTTGCAGCTGCCGACATGTTCTGCACAAGGCCTATTCTGGCGTTTTCTACCTGCCTTTTTTTAGCTGTTCCTTGAAGTTGTGATGTAATCTCTGCAATTTGTGCTATCCCTGTAGCTCCAAGAGGATGGCCTGCGCCAATCAGTCCTCCTCTGGGGTTGATTTTTTTACTGCCATTCTTGTACAGTTCTAAAACGAGTTTTCCTGCTTTTCCTTTTGACGCAAATCCCAAATCTTCTAGGATCATCAATTCACAGATTGAAAATGCATCATGAATTTCTGCTACATCTACCTGGTTTGCCTTGATGCCTGCCATGGAATATGCTTGACTTGCTGCATCTATTGTGGATTCTAACCTGGTCAGTTCATTTTTTGTAAAACTTGCAGATGTGGTTTTTTGGCCTATTCCAGATATGAAAACCGGCGAATCTGTGTACTTTTTTGCTATTTCTTCTGATACAAGTAAGACTGCAGAACTTCCACTGCAAGAACGGGAACAATCAAGCAACCTCAGATCTTCCGTTAGCCGTTTTGAATCCATGATGTCTTCTATGGTGTAGGTTTTTGGGTTGTATGCAGCTGGATTGTCCTGTGCATTTTTGTGATTTAGGGCAGAAACATGTGCCAGTTCTTCGTCGGTTGTGCCGAACTCTCTTTTATGGGCCTTGGCAAACATTGTCCCCCAAAATATCGGATGTGTGAACTCTCCGCGAGACATGTCCCAATCCAGTACTTGGGCGGAATTTTCCGCTTGCTCTGCTCCTACTACTAGTACCACGTCTGCCATTCCTGATGCGATGTAAGAATATCCAGAAACGATCGAGTTTGCGCCTGAATTGCACATGTTTTCTATGCTTTGGGCAATCTTGGGGGCAATTCCTGTTATCTCTGATAATATTGGTGCCAGGTACTTTTTGTTGTTGTTTGTTGAGACTAGGACTGCGTCAATGTCTTTTTGCGATAGGTTTTTCGTATTTTGGAATAATTCTTTTGTTGCGGAGACAAGTAGTTCTTCTATTGGGGTCTGGTCTAGCGTGAATTTTGTAGTGGAATACCCAGCTATTGCTACACTCATCATACATCACTGAATGTCTTTGTGAACAAATCAAAGGATTTTCCGACTTCACCGCTTGGATTAAACTGGATTATTGGGTGCGTAATTCCTGCATCGTAGAATCGCTTTAACTGCTTTTTGCATTCTTGCGGGGCGCCGGAAATTGTGAGTGATTGCAACATGGAATCTGGAATTAACTCGTGGTTTGATTTGAGGCCTGACTTTAGATATTCTTGATAGATGTTGTCCGTTTCCTTTTTGAAGCCGTTTTTTGCTAGGAATTTTCTATAAATTTCACCAACAGAGATGTAAAACGCCAATGTTTTTCGCACCCGCTCCTTTGCCTGGTCGCCGTCCTCTGAAACACTGGTTATTAGCTGACAGGCAACGTCGATTTTTCTATTACTCTGCATTTTGGATGTTGTCTCTTTCATCTCGGAGATTGGCCTCAAATAGAAAATAACCCCATCTCCTATTCTCCAAGTAAGTTCCGTCATTTTCTGGTTTATTGCAGCAATATAGATTGGAATGTGCTGTCTTGGTGGCTTAATTAGTAGCGTAAATCCTCGCAATGCAAATATCTTTCCGGTATAGTCGATTTTTTTGCCAGAAAGAGCAAGGCGAATTATCTCTACGGTTTCCTTCATTCTTTGTAGCGGTTTTTCAAATCTATATCCGTGTAACCCTTGAATGATTGGGACACTGCTTGTTCCCAGGCCCAGCGTTAATCTTTGATTTGATATAGTATCTATTGTGGCAGCACCCATCGCAATGAGTGCAGGACTGCGCGAGTAAATGTTGATAATGGATGAGCCTATCTTGGATTTGGTTCTGGCAGAAACTGCGGACAGCATTGCAAAATTTTCCATGCCCCAAGTTTCTGGAACCCATACGGTGTCAGGATCTGTCTTGGCGGTTTTTTCAGCACACTTTAGAAGATCCTCAATTGATAAAAGTGAGCCTAGACTATATGATAATTTCATGTCTTAGATCTTTTTGCCTTTTAGTGCCTTTGAGCACTCGTCTAGGTCCTTGTGAGAATCAATAGAGTGCCAAAATGCATCCTTGAACTTTATTCCGGTTAGATTTTTTTTGCTGGCAAACCTTCGAAATGTTGTCTCTTCTATTGCTCCTTTGAATGGAAGGGCCGCAACCAGTTTTTTGTCCAGATGGTAAATCCCAGCATTCATCCAGACATTCTCAATTGGCTTTTTTTCTCTAAATCTGACTATTTTTGAATCGTCAAGATCTACGGTGCCAAACTTGGTTCGCAGTTCTACTAGCGCAATAGAGTTTGGATTTGAGTACAATTTTCTAACGTCAATGTCGGTTATGATGTCGCCGTTAATAACCAAAAATGACTTTTCTTTGATTAGTTTTGCTGCCTTTTTTATTGCGCCGCCCGTGCCGAGTGGTGATTTTTCTGTGGAATATCTGATTTTTGAGCCAAAGTTTTCTTTTTGTTCTAGATAGTTTTCAATTTGTTCTGTTTTGTAGCCAGTACATATGATAAACTCGTTTATTTTGAATTTTTTTAATTGTTTTATCTGCCATTCAATTAACGGGATGTTGTTTACTGGGATTAGTGGTTTTGGAACATAATCGGTAATCGGTCTTAGTCTACTCCCAAGGCCTCCTGCCAGTATGATTGCTTGCAATGCTGGTATGATGTAATTTGGGCTTTAAAATCTATGGATGCAAGTCAAATTATTCCTAGTGTGACTTGGCCAAAATAATACCCGACAAATGTCAGAGCAATGCTCCAAACACAAGATCCACAAAACGTATACAAAACAAACTTGATTGGCTTCATCTTGAATAATCCTGCCGGAATTGAAATCATTTCTCGCAATACTGGCACCATTCGGCCAAAAAAGACTGCCTTTTCTCCATGTCTTTCAAACCATGTCTCTATTTTTGCCAACTTTTGCTCAGAGATTCTTGCGTATTTTAGATATCGTAACATTGCGACTCGTCCAAGCTTGATGCACACCAGATAGATGATAGTAGAACCAATGGTGGCCCCGACTCCGCCCGCCATTCCCAACCCAAGTACTTCGATTACACTCATTCCGTTTTGTGATGCGAAATAGCCTGCAAATGGAAATATTGCGGCAGTTGGAATTGGTGGAAAAACCGTCTCTATTATTGCAGCTGCAAAGACTCCTACATAGAGGTATTCTGATACTAGCGAGCTTATCCACTGTATTAGGACTTGGAGTTCGTTCAATTCTTCTCTGTTAGGTAATAATGTAGTTCAGTATAACACTCTACGCAGTACTGCTCGTCATTTGTATGCGTACAATCGTAGGTTTTGTTGGACTCTTTGCTGCATTTTGCGCAGACAGTCATTTTCTAATTTTTATTGCGCCCAGTGCAATCTGGAATGCCCCGACCCCAAACAACGGGCCTGCTTCTGCCATGACATTTCTTGGTTCATCCGACGGAGGCATTGACAAAAATACTGCGCCGCCAACTATTATCATAGCACCAGTTACAAGCAACATCGCAGCTAGTGGCTTTGATGATTCTTTGCGCGATATGAAAAATGCAATTATTGGCAGTATCATAGCTGGACCTCCAAGGCCCATTCCGCGTGTTTTATGATCAAACGGCAAAAATCCCTGATCTGAGCCCTTGCTTACTGCTGCATCTGCTCCATAGATTGCAAGCAGTACAATTGAAATCGCAGTTATGATCAGGGCTGCTTTTAGTGCCATTGATCTCGTGCGGAACTAATTACCTAATAAACCGTACTGGTTAATCTACGCTGTATTGGCATCATGATCCGGTCATATGTTTAAAAATAGATTTGACGTATGGATATTGTCGTGTCATCTGATGCGTTACGCGAAATAGTGATCGATCAAGACGAAAAAAAGCAGAAAGCACTAGAGATGTTCTCTGATAACTATGCCAGAATAATACTGTCTGCGATGATAGAGCAACCAAAATCCGCACTACAAATAACAGAGGAAACAAAGATTCCACTGACTACTGTTTATCGCAAACTCCACAACATGCTAGAGGAGAACTTGATAAAAATATCTGGACAAATTGCGGAAAATGGCAAAAAGAACTTTTTGTACAAAAGTAAACTAAGGTCATTCCATGTGACCTTTACCAAGGACCGATTCGCAGTACTAGTCAATACCAGCGGAACCTGTAATTTTTGCCTAAAAAATCACGCCTGAGGGTTTAGGTTCTTTGGCAGTCTGACTATGAATGTGGTAGGGTTGTTCTTGACGCTGATATTTCCACCGTGTTGCTCTATGATTTTTTTACAAATTGACAAGCCAAGCCCAGTTCCAGTCTGCTTCGTGGTAAACAACGGGTCAAAAATCTTGGATATGTTTTGAGGCGGGATTCCTGGACCAGAGTCTTCTATTGCAAATATTGCATTAGAGCCGTTGTCCAAAATTCGGATATTGATGGTTCCCTTATTGTCTATTGCTTGGACTGCATTTATCAGCAAATTGGTTATGACTGCTTCCATCTTTCTGGCATCAACGCTGAGTTTAAGATCCACATTGTCGACATTTACCTTGACATCCTTTGAGAAATTATTATCCACTATGATCTGTTTTATCATGCTTGTAATGTTTACCGACTGGAGTTGTAATTGGCTTGCCTTGCCATATTCTAAGACATCATCTACTTGATGTGATATTCTATCTATTGCACGATGTAATTTTCCATAATAGATGATCTTTTCCTCGATTCGTAATTTCTGCTTGTTTTCCATCAACTCTACAACATTTTTGATTGTGGATAGGGGATTTCTAAGATCATGAGCCATTCTTGATGCAAGCTCACCAATTATTGCAAGTTTTTGTGATTTGATGAGCTCATCTGTTTTCTCATTTACTTGGCGCTCTAGTTGATCACGCTGAAGTTCCAACTCTTTTTCTTTTAGGACCACTTTTTCCAAATTTTTTCTCAAGTCTGACTCTAGTTTTGTGTTTTCAGCCTTTTGAATTTCCAAATCGTGGTTTTTCTTTTCCAATTCTTCGTTTCTTAGGCTGAGATTTGTAGCCAGATCTTGTAAAAAATCGATTTTCTCCTTCAATTCAGAGTTTACGCGCATCAGTTCAGAAAACCTAGCGCTTGACTGCATTGCAAGGTCTCGAATTTGCAGCTCTCGCTCTTCCAACTCGTGTTTTGCATTGCCTAGATCATCTAGTGCCTTTTCGGCCAACCCTCCAAATTTTTCATAATTCGTAGCCTGGGCCAATAGTATTTTCTTTTCCTGTAATCGGTATTATCTTGTGTCTGTTATGATCAAACAAACAAAATTTTTGTGGGCTTAATTCATAAAAACACTAAAGGCACCAAATATGATGTCGCCATAGACTAGCTGTATTGCAAAACCGGCTGCGATAAATATCATGTATGGTATGCCTGGTGTTATCCATGTGTCTTTTTTGGTGCAAAACTCTGCATATTCTGCATGTTGTAGTGACAGATTGAGTTTTTTGTATTTTCCTTGCTTTTGCTCAATAGAAAATCCGAACTTTGGGTTTGCAGCTCTATACCCTACAAACATTGCGAGCGCTTTTTTCTTTTTACTCTCATTGAACCCCTCAAAGATGTCGTGATGACTTGCAAGCAAGACTACGTTTCTAATCACATTGACTAGCATTGGGACAATTGAGAGCAAGACGGCATTTGTAAGTGTGGTAAATGGCGTTATGGTTCCATGGGCAAGTGACACGTTAGGCACCAGTCCTGCCAGAACAATTAGGGCAAAGGCGTCTGCTCCTCCAAAGAGCCCGAATCTCCAAATTATTATGGCAATTGGCGCTATGATCATGGCAATTCCTATTTCGTACAATTCGTCATAGATATTGGCGCTAAATGGGATCAAAATTGCCGCTATTGCGCCAAAGACAATCCAAATAATGTCATTGATTTCGCGTTTTTTGATGTCTGATGCGCACGCTATTCCGAGCATTCCTAGCGCAAGCGCTATTCTTAATCCGTCAAGTGAAGCTATCTCCAACATGTCCTTTACGGGTCATTTGCTTTTGAATTTATTTAATGGCAAGCTTGCGTTTTTTGCCTAAACATTGAATCTTGTAAAAATTATTTTGCTGCCTTTTTTATCGGTTCTAGGCTTTTTGATTTTTTCCAGAGGTGCTCGCAAAGACTGTACATATTTTCTACCATTTCTATAGAGTTGCTATCTAGGACGGAATCGCCGTCGTCATTCATGTCCATGGACTCATTTATTCCGCCAGACATGATGAGGTGTCTTCCTTCTTCGACTATCATCCTTGATTTTGATGGTAGCTTTCCTATTCTTATTTCGGATGCGCCAAGCTTGCCAACTATTGATACCACACTTGGGTCTTCGACGTCTGTCACTATTCTTATTTGACCACCATTTGTCTTGCACACTTTGATTTTTTCTGGAATTGACGTGTGATACATTCGAACTAGGTCTTTTCCGGTGGTCACCACATAAACTATGGACTTTGATTCAGAAAACAACTTGCCAATTCTAGAGTAAATGTTGTGCCTTCCCTGAACTATTGATACCGTTGCGGACTCTACTGGCTGTTGTTTTCGTGTAATGTCCTTGAGATCGTCTGCAAGCTTGTTTGCTAGCTTTTGCATTGTGATGAATTCATTTTCTTTTCGCTGAATGATATTTGTGAGTCCTTCTTGCGGTTCGACCGGCTTGCAGATGATTGGGTTTGTCATTGTAGTTGTAATCAGCCCTAAACTGCGCAATTTTTCTAACGAACGATACGCCTTTCCGCGCTCGATGTCTAGTTTTGCGGCCAAATTTCCAACTGAGAGTGGTCCAATCTGAAGCAGTCCTATGTATAGATGCGCATCTATGTCATCTAAATCAAAATGCTTCAACATTGTAATTAACTCGTCACGTGGATGCATTCGATAGGGGTCTATTGTGAATCTGGTATATTAGTTTGAGCCGTATTGTTTAGAGGCACTGGTCAAATTTTGCATATCGTACTTTATGTTTTAATGAATTTGATTTGTTCCTTTATTGCTTCAAGCGACTTGAGAAGCCCTTCAACACCGAGAGTATTGGTAGAGTCTACAAGATTAAAGTGGCCTAGCTTTCTTTGCGGTTTTGATTCTTCTTTTCCATACATCTTGAGGTAGAGATTCTCTGCGCCAAAATCTGATATCTTGTACCTACCTGAAAACTCGTCCGTTCCCAAAATATTGTACATGATTGTCGGGTGTACCAGAGTGGTGTCGCCAAGCTCTAGGCCAAGTATTGCCCTGAGGTGCTGTTCGAACTGGGATGTCTTGCTTGACTGTAGCGTATGGTGGCCAGAATTGTGGACTCGAGGCGCAATCTCGTTTATCATGACTTGATCCTCTCTTGTGACAAACATCTCTATCCCAAAGACACCTGCTCCGTGAAGAACGTCCATTGTATCATGTGCTATTTTTTCTGCCTGCTTGGCAATGTTTTCTGACACGCGGGCGGGAGCGATTGTTATTTTCAGAATGTTGTTCTCATGAATGTTCTCCACAACGGGATATGTGGCAATTTGCCCTTTGGTGTTTCGTGCCGCAATCACAGACACTTCCATTTTAAAGTCTACGAATTTTTCAAGCATTAGTGATTTTCCAGGAAAACTACTGTATGCTGGTTCTAGATCATCGTGGGATTTTATTTTGTAATTCCCTCTGCCGTCATAAGCATCACGCCTTGCCTTGAGAAGTGCAGGATAGCCAAATTGTTTTATCTTTTCTTTTAGATCGTCAAGTGATTTTATTTCCACGAAATCTGTTACTGGTATTTTGTTTTGTGCAAGAAATGATTTTTGCAAAAACTTGTCCTGAATTATCCGCAAAGTCTCTGGGGATGGGTTTATCATAGTCTTTGACTCTGCTTGCTTGAGAACCTCACTGTTGCCTGATTCTATTTCATACGTGAGAATGTCTACTTTGTCTGCTAACTCAAAAATCGCTTTCTCATCTTTAAAATCAGCCACAATTTGCTTTGCTCCGACCTTTGCAGCAGGGCAATTTGGGGTAGGATCGAGTACGATTACCTCTGAGATGTGATCCTGCATCTTTTTTGCAGCCTCGGTTATCATCATTCCTAGCTGACCGCCGCCAATTAGTCCCAAGACCTTCATTATTTGTTGGCATGATGCTTGCACTAAAAATAGTTACGTCAAAATCAGATATTGTTAAAAGCATCATAGTTACCTTCAGATTTGATGCTGCCAAAAAAGCCATTAGTTGGAATAATCATGGGTTCTAGCTCTGATAGCAAAATCATGCATAATGCGGCAAAAACACTGGATGAATTTGGAATACCGCACGAGGATCAAATTGTGTCTGCGCACCGCACTCCGACAAGGCTGGAAGAATACGCAAAATACGCGGAAAAAAACCAATTCCGTGTAATCATAGCTGGCGCCGGAGGCTCTGCTCACTTGCCAGGAATGATTGCATCACACACGATAATACCTGTAATTGGAGTTCCAATAATGGTGTACAATGACAAGTCGGAAAAAAAATCGGAATTCAAATTTTCGGCATTTGGCGGAATGGACTCGCTGCTTTCTATAGTGGAGATGCCAAATGGCTCGCCTGTTGCCACAGTTGGGGTCAACAAGGCTGCAAATGCCGGACTATATGCGGTTAAAATCTTGGCAACAGAATTCTCTGAGCTCAGACCAAAACTCAAAAAATTCAAAGAAAAACAGCACAACTCTGTTCTGGCAGAATCGGACGAGCTCAAAAAATCCGGACTGGCAAAGTTTGTGGCAAAAAAATTCAAGTAAGAAGCTTGAATTGGATGTTCTTTGATTTTAGGTGCGCAATTAGCTTTTGAGCATGTTCTCTTCCTTCTGTTTCTAGGCTTAGCGTCACACCTGCAGTTCCAGCATCGATTTCGGAGCTGAGCCTGTCATGTGTCACCTCTACAATATTTACTGAAAGCGATGCAATCTCGTCTACCACTTCCTTTAGAGCGCCCGGCTTGTCCTTGAGCAAAATGAATATCTTGACTAGCCTGCTCATGGCTGCAAGGCCCTTGGACACAATTTGTCCTAGCAAGTACATGTCTACGTTTCCCCCGCCCATGATTGGCACAACTTTTTTGTTTGGTGCAGGTTTTGCGTGAATGAGGTATGCCAGTGCAACTGCGCCTGCCGGCTCTACAACTGTTTTTGCTCTCTCCATTAGCAGAAACATTGTCTTTACTATTTGGGTATCGTCTACGGTTACAATATCGTCAATTAGCTCGTTGATTATTCTAAATGTGTTTTTGCCAGGCATTTTAACGGCGATTCCATCAGCTATTGTCCTTGCTCCTTTTACTGCCTGCAGTCTGTCCGCCTTGACGGAATTTTTCATTGCGGGAAATGCCTTTGATTCTACTCCTATTACCTTGATGTTTGGTTTTTTGCTTTTTACTGCAACTAGGACTCCGGCAGCTAGGCCTCCACCACCAATTGGGACATAGATTTCGTCAACATCTGGCAGGTCTTCTAGTATTTCAAGGCCGATTGCCCCGTTTGCCGCTATGATTTGCGGATCGTCAAATGCATGAATTATTTTTGCGCCTGTCTTTTTTGATATCTGCTGTGCCTTTGCCCAGGATTCGTCATAGTTGATCCCATCTAGGATTACCTTGGCCCCATAACCGCGGGTTGCCGCAACCTTGGCAGGCGATGCAGTAAGTGGCATTACAATCGTGCATGGAATTTTTTCAAGCTTGGATGCATATGCGACGCCTTGTGCATGATTTCCTGCAGAGGCCGCAATCACTCCATGTTTTTTTTCGTCAGGTGTTAGCGAGCGTATCTTTGCATATGCGCCTCTCAGCTTAAATGATCCTGTCTTTTGTGTAAATTCCGCCTTGATGTAAATCTTAGAGCCTGACATTTTGCTAAATGTCTCTGAATAATACAGCGGAGTTTTGCGAATGATGTTGTTGTAGGAATTTCTAATCTTTACAATGTCTTCGTATTTTGGGTTCAATAGAATAGCTCGACTGCTCCTTGGTATATTTAATTTCGCGTACAAATTCTTGACAAGATGCAAAAATCATCTGGGCTGAGTCTACGCACAAAAACGCCCATAGATCTTAAATACGCATATGATGATCGTACATAGTTAGTCAAAGGAACGTTCTCCCCTTGAACTATGTTCTAGTTCATTGTTCCTTTGGCTATTTGTTATTACAAACACTATTGACGATATAAAATTTCTTAATTTTGCAATGATCTGATGATGTCATCTAGGGCTTGGATTATCTCCTGTTTTGTATCCGGTGCTATTCTTTTCGGATCAAAGATGGCCTCTTTTTTCTTGTTTTTTACAAAGTCAAGATCAAACGTGCAAACACATCCTTCTTCTCCTGTGACTAACCTGTTCTCATCTATTAGTACAGATGTTGTGGTGTATGCCTCAAGCAGCAAATTGTCTAGCTCCTTGAAGAGTTCTTTTTTTCTTTGGTCCTTTGCCTTAAAGTCATAGTCTGTTTTTTTGGCGGTTTCAGATGATATTTCGTCCCGCAGATGGTCGTTTTCAAACAATACCTCAAACAACGTTTGCTCGTCTAGGTCCTTGTAGCCCATTGCCGCTAGTCTTTCTTTGATCATAGAGTCGGTGAGCTCAGCAAGCTCTTTTTCCTTGTTTATGGTATTGTCCATGATCTCAGCAAGCTCTTTTTGGATATTTTGGACCCTGATGTCGGGCTTGTAGTACAGTAATGCGCGGTATTGCAGCGCCATGTGCCATAACATGGTATAGTTTTTGATTTGGCATTCCATCTTTACAAAAATCCTTCTTAGGTCCTCATCTGATGTAGTAGTGATTCCCTGGCTTTTCCACTTTGGGGATTTGGCTAGTATGGAATTGTAAAACTTGTCTACGGCCTCTGGGTCAAACGTGTTCTGATCTGTTATCGTGGTGTCTCCAAGCATTACCTTGATTGGAGTCGGCTTGACTAGGCCGTCGATGTTTTTTTGGTATATCTGGCTTATCTGCTGTGATTTTTGAGCCAAAACTCCGAAAAACTCGTCGGTACTCTTGCTGCCTAGGCGCACAAAAACAGGGGATGGCTTGAGCCTAAAAATCCTAATGTTCTGTAGCACTGATTTGTACCAATCTCTTAAATACAAAATCGCCTTAATTTTCCTTGAAGTTGGCACTAAGCAAGATTTTATGTACAATCTGCAACGTTGAGGTTGTCCAGTACTATGATGATGCTTATAAGGGAAGGAGGGCAAAATGCCCGATTTGCTCGGTTAGCTTTCCATTGGAATAGGGTGAAAAATTGAGCAGCACAGAAAAAAACCCCCAAGTTGACAAGCCGGCACCAAAAAAGGCCAAAAAAGACTATAGTGTAATTGACATGATGCTATCAAAATCTTCGGAGCGCGTGGTGGACTCTGAGACATTAATCAAAGAGACACAAAACCGGGTCTGGCGCGCACTAAAAAGCGGATATGAGTATTCTCCACATCGAGATGAATCTGACGAATTTTTGAGAAAACATGTCTTTTCCAGAATGAAAATGGTAGTCCTGTATGTGGATTTGGTCGGCTCTACTCAAATCACACTGGATCTGCCAGAAGACAAAGTTGCCATAATTATCACGTGCTTTGCCCAGGAAATGGCGCAGACGATCCGACACCATGGTGGATTTGTCCTCAAATTCGTAGGCGATGCTGTAATTGGATACTTTCCGGCAGAGGAAAACCAGCTCCAGCCGGCAGACAATGCCGTCATGTGTGCAAAATCAATGCTCTCTGTGATCCAAAAGGGAATCAACCCAATCCTAAACCAATATGACTATCCTGACTTGGCAATCAAAATAGGAATAGACTATGGCGAAAACATGATAGTGCGATATGGTTCTGATGCCAAAAAATCACACGTCGACATTTTGGGGCCTGTAATGAACATTGCAGCAAAAATCCAGTCCATGGCAAAGCCAAACCAAATCCTAATCGGAGATGACGTCTATGCTAGAATACACCCCTCAATCCAAAACGGATTTGAAAAGGCGGTCTGGAAGAACAACGAGTGGAAGTATCATAGGGATGATGGCAACCTGTACCAAGTCTGGATTCACACTGATTAGACTGTGAACTTGTCGGGGCACTCGATGTGCTCGTAGTGGTGGTCCGTGAATTTTTCCTGAACTACATACATTACAATTTTGTGTAGCTCTCCAATGCTGATGTTTTTTTTGCACTTGATGCAGTGCTTGAGGTTCATATGTAATGGGGCTGCGATCTCTGATCGCTATAAGGATCTGCGATCAGCTCAATTTGATAAAAAATGACTTGGGCTTGACTAGTCCCCTTATTTCATGCGTAATGCCAAAGCAAAAATACTGTTTCTGGAATAGCAAAACCATGGATATAACCGAGATGCGAGCCTTTATGGAGATGCACGGCTATCCGTTTGGGTTCAGCCTCAGCCCGTTTGCACAGCTTCGCTATCCGCCTGGACTTGCAGGACCTGCCAGCACGACTAGGCTCAAGGAAAAAATGATTGCGGAAAACTCTACATTCACTGGCAAAATAAACGAGTTTAATCGAATGTATCTAAAGCACGCATCTGGATTGCTTGACATGAGTGCATCCATGTTTGCGCCGGGACACCCGATGGCCCACAAGCTGGCATCGGACTATGCAGAAAAAGACGAGCTGGCAAAGCTCCGACTGGAAAACGCAGAACTCAAAAAAAGAATAGAGTCGTTTAAGAACAAAAAAGTCTAGAGACAAACTCTTTTTAACATTGATTATGTCAATATGGTGTAATGAGCAAGACTCCCGAGCAAAAATGGAAAGAATCTATTATTCAGTACAGAAAAAACTGTCAAAAGATAATTGATCTGTCAAAATCCATCCGATATGCCGGTGTCATAAATGAATTTGGCAGGACGCTAACTGGAATAATAAAACCTGGCCTCAAGCCCCTACTCAATCCGGAAGCTGCAAAAAACGAGTTTTTCATTATATCAAATCTGATGACACTGCGCAACAGCCAGTCAAAGGCATTTGGGCCTTTGGATGTCGCAACTATTCGCCACAAAAATGCAACCATAATCTGCATTCCAAGCGGCAAAGTAGTGTACTATATTTCCATTAATCCAAACGAAAAGTCTGTGTTTGATATCGCAAGAAAAGTAAAAAGTATTGTTTAGGCCGGAGCGAATCCGTGGTAGCCCTTTGATTGTTGTTGCGAGTCTGCGAACTTTGGCTCAAACAGAGATATCATGTATCCGTCTGGGTCAAGCACTATTGCGTTTTTGCCTGCGTCCCTGTCCATAATATCGCGGTGAACTCGAACCCCGCGTGACTTTAGCTCGTCTAGTGCTGATTTGAGGTCTCCGACCAAAAATCCGACCACCATTCCGCCTTCAAGGCTGTTAGATGAATGGTCTGATGTAATTGCGGCTGGATGCAAGCTAAGCAGTGCACCTGTTTGTCCTAGGTCCACCCAAGTACGTCTCTGGTTTTTTATCGGCAGCCCAAGCAACTCGTGGTAGAAAGCAGTTGATTTGTCCAAATCCTTGACTGCCAGAATTACGTTTCCTACGCGCTTTATGTTCACAGAACTGTTATGCGGCACAGTGTTTTATGCTTTATTGTATTTCCATCATGGTTTCGGTTCGCTCAACACCGGGGATCATCTGGATTTTTGTGGTGATCTCGCGAATCTGCGCCAGATCATCGACTTTGACAAATGCCACTGCGTCGAACTGGCCTGAAATAGGAAATGAATTGTAGATGTATTCTAGCTTGCCTAGCTTTGCGGCAATTAGTTTCTTTGGCGACTTTACAAGTATGACTGCCTTTACCATCCCATGTTTACCTCCACTTCAATTAGAGTCTCAGTTGTGACGATTTCTTTGATTTTCTTAAAGTCAATTACCATGTTGTTGATTTCATCTATTGTGCCTTGCAATAATACACAAATGTCTGCCCTGCCTGTTACTGGCAGTATCTCTTTGAGCAGCTTGCGTTTTTTGTGCAGCGCCTCCATGACCTTGTCTGTTTTGCCAGGCTTGATGGTAATTAGGCAGACTGCTCTCATTGTATTATACTGGAATGATTTGCGAATAAAGTTTTAGTCTTCTACTTCTTGGGATCGCGCTTCTTCGAGGTATGCCTTGCGTGCTTCTAGCTCAGCCTCCTTGTCCTCTTCAAACTTTTCGTCTATTATGACTAGGCCGTCATCTGCTAATGGTGCTGGCTTTTTTGATTTTGCCTTTTTTGCCGGCTTTTCTTTTTTTGCAGGCGTGGTCTTTGCCTTTTTCTTTTCTTCTTTTGCTGGTCTTTTAGCTGCTTTTTTTGCCAAGTTAACTTTCTGAAGAGGTCATCGCCGTGTATTAAAACATTACTTACTTTTTCGATTTCCATCACTGGACAATTGTGTGGCGCGGTTTTGATGTAATCGAGATGATCTTTAAAGACTTGATCTGCGTATGTTATTGCGAATTGAGATCATACCTGATTGTGATTTTCGCACTAGTTCTGATCCCTCTAATTGAGAGCGGATTTGCAGAATCTGGATTTTCTATCACATTGCCACAAAACTGGATTCAAAGGCCAGGAATACCATATGCATATGCAAACCAAGAAGTGCAGGGCAACTATATCCTTGTGAGTAGCAACGACTCGCCAAAAGACTTTGGGGCGCGCGATGATTTTCACGGATTTATGAAATCTGAATATATGAAATCTGGATTTGGCCTGGCAAAAAGCATCACGACGATTTCTACTGATTATGGATACAAGTCAGTAATCGAGATCAAGCTCAAAAAAGATGATGGCTCCATTATGACAATACGCAAGGACTATCATTATGTGGATGATGAGGAAAAATTATTCCAAATACATGGATACTCGTCTAACTCTACCACAAAGGCGGAACTGCTCAAGACACTAAACTCGTTTAGGCCGCTCTAGAATTACTTGCAAACGGTTTTCATCCATTCTTGGCCTGCCTTTACAATTTCATCAGGAGTCATGTCCTTGATGTGAGTTGCAACGGTCCAGTTGTGACCAAAAGGATCTTCAATGTTTCCCATCCTGTCTCCCCAAAACGCGTCCGTTGCAGGCATTTTTATTTTGGCGCCGTTTTCTGATGCCTTTTTGAGTGTGGCATCCACATTATTCACGTAGAGATAAATTCCACTGCTTGTGCCACCGACTGATTGCGGAGACATGCAGCCCATTTGTGGCATTTCGTCGTTGAGCATTATGATAGAGTCCCCAATCTTTACTTCTGCATGCATTACTGACTTGCCGTCAGGGCCTGCCATTTTGAACAATTCTTGGGCGTCAAAGACTTTTTTGTAAAAATCTATTGCGGCATCTGAATTTTTTA
Organism: Candidatus Nitrosotenuis aquarius; assembly: GCF_002787055.1. Taxonomy (NCBI): domain Archaea; kingdom Thermoproteati; phylum Nitrososphaerota; genus Candidatus Nitrosotenuis; species Candidatus Nitrosotenuis aquarius. The sequence goes on along the minus strand of NZ_CP024808.1, from coordinate 440,230 downwards.
CAGTAAGACACATTGTTGCGGTGTGCATCCCATGTGGTGGATTTGTCATGGTGTGAATTTCTAATTCTAGCTATTAAGGATTTTTCTAAATTATTTTATCGAATAAAATCATCGGTATGATTTAGGACGAGTCGACTAGTTCTGGAGCAACCTGGGGATAGTATGGGCAGACGACTCTGATTGGGATCTCAAACTTTGGGATTGACTCGTGCCAGACTTTCTCAAGACTGATGCATTCATTGTGTTTTCCTGTTATTGCCAATGCGCCTGCAATTGTTCCCAGTACATTTATGCCGGATTTTTTCTTTGATTTTGCAAGGCTAGTCACTTTGCTCATTTTCTTCAATATTGGCTTTATTTCACCGAAATTAGCCTTGTCAAAAATCTCTTCATGTGATAGTATTACAAGATCTTCTGAGTTGATAAGATCAAATGCATTGATCCCGTTTTCTTGCAAAATCTGGGCATATTTTTGAGCATCACGCTCTGAGAGAATCAACACATTTAGAAAATTCATCTTCAAGCCTTGCAATACAAATTCTGTGAGTTGTCCTCCAAAATCCTCGTCACTGTGAATAGTAAATGCCAGATGATCATAGTTTTCCATATCTGAGATTTTTTCTAAAACAGCACTATGCCTGTCTATTGGTCTTTGCCTTTTTTGTGTTGATTTCCTGAATCTTTTCCCCAACCATGTCGTTGATGAGCGACGATATGCTCACCGAGGCGTTTCTCTCCAATATTTTCTCTGTTTGAATCTTGAGCAATTTTGTGAATAGCTTGTCGTTTAGTATTATGGTGGTTCGCTTACCTATGCCGATGTGGATTTTTTGCTGTTAAAATATTTTACATACTGTATGATCGCACATGAAAAAAGATGTGCCAAGGGTGGGCTTAGCTAAAATTATTCAACACCCTCGCCATTGTATTGATGATCAGTTTGTTACCCTAATCTATCACATGTGCGGTAACGTCGTTTTTCAAGATCCTGGTGGGGCTTGGTCTTCAGGCAATGGAGCAGGTTTTATTGGTGGCACAATTTGTGGGGGCATGAGAGGTATCTGTATTGGTATTTGTTGGGTTTGGTTCACGTATGCCTTACCAAGGTGATTTTCAATAATCTTGACTGCATTTGTACCTCCAAACGTATGTGTAGTTGCATGATATACCGATAGAACTAGATCTTGTAATTCTTGGTCTTTTTCAAGATCTTCTATTAGGAGTCCTATATTTCGAGCCTGTTCTTTATCGATGTGCCTGCTGTGTGTTTTGAATGCATCGTGATCTGATAGATAATTTGCAATTTTCTTAACTACTTTATCTGCACCTTTTTTGTCTCCAAACATATAGTTCTTCAACCATTTTGAAACAAGCTCTTTTGACAAATCAATAGCATTCATGCATTGGATCAGAATTCCTGGTGGATACTGGCTGAGTAGGGGCATCCAAGATGCCAGTTTTTTTGGATCCTTTTTCGCATCTGTTGTGGCATAATCGAATTGTTGTAGTATGGCCAATGCGGGAATTGCCCTTAAGCCAAACTGTGTTGGTATGATCATCTGTGGATCTATTGGTCCGAGATAGGAATGATTGCCCATCAAAATTCTATTGGATGAACATGAAATCATAGTTGCAGCGGACATTGCAGCATAAGGAATTATCACTCGTACATCGTCAAATTTCTTTCTAAGGTATGAAACAAATGCTTCTGCAGCCTCAGGTGAGCCGCCAGGACTATGAAGTATGAGATCAAGCTCTTTTCCCTGCAAACCATGTACCACTTCCATCAACCCCTGAATGTCTTCTTCAGTAATGCTTAGCAAGTCTGGATGTGCACTTAGACCAGTTTTTGTCCATGCTGTCGCATAAAGAATCGTATTTCTGCCTGTTTTTTGATACAATAATTGAAGATATTTTCTTCTTATCACATCAAACGGAGGAGCTTTGATCTGTTTGCCTGTCTCTTGTAATTCTGTTAGTATTTCTCCCCACGATGGCATGTCTTAACAAGAAGAATTGGTAGTAGAAATTATACTTCGTGGTCTTGTATTTGTCAAGTATTCGTTTGATTGTTTGACTAACTGATCGTATTGTCCATAGACCTCCATCAATTCTGTTATGCCTGGTTGTCTTGCAGCTTGTTTCATGAGTGAATCATACTTTTTTTGTGGATCGATGTGTTTGCTCAAAATACTCTCAGCTCTCGCTTAGTTACGTTTACAGCCTAAATAAGTGTACGTACATTTTATCCACCCGATCTGTTCATTTTTTTTGGCTGATACTTGACAGAGTAAAATTATCAAGTTCATACCTGAGAATCAAGCCTGAAAATCAATATGCAACATTATTATCTCTAGCATACCATAACGCCATATGACAAGCCAATACGTTTGGATTGGAATTGCAGTGGGCGTCTTTTTTGCAGGACTTGGAATAGGCTATGCTACATTTTCAGCAAATCAGCCAGCCAATTTTATGCATATGAACCCTCAGCAAATGCAGCAAATGATGAACAATCCACAAATGATGACCCAGTGGCATCAAACCATGATGAGCAATCCTCAGGCCATGAACACGTGGATGAATACTATGATGTCAGATCCACAAGCAATGCAACAAATGCATAACATGATGGCAAGCAACCCTCAACACATGCAAACCATGATGGGCCCAATGATGAATACCATGATGGGCGATCCTGTAATGCAACAACAAATGATGAACATGATGATGGGCAATCAAGGTATGATGGATGCAATGATGCAAAATCAGCCGATGATGAACATGATGATGGGATCTGGTATGAATCAAGGCATGATGGGAAACAACATGATGGGCTCTGGTATGATGGGTGGAAACATGATGATGGGCAATATGATGATGGGTCAGCCAATAACTAGGAACAGTGATGTCCTTTCAACAATAAACAACATAGAAGATCTGCTTGACCAAACATCCTCAGAATACAATGACGGAAACCAAGACACTGCGTTTTCGCTTGCGACTACCGCATACTTGGAAAACTACGAGTACATTGAAGGAAACATCGCCTCAAAGAACCTGCAACTAATGCAAGAAATCGAGTTAATGATGAGAGTAGACTTGCGCAACATGATACAAAATGGTGAGCCCGCAGAGGACATTGACGCAAAGATTGACTCTATCAAGGCCGAGCTTGCAAAAGTAAAAGAACTATTCTCCTAATCTTTTCCTCTTTTTTCTTTGTATCAAAGCTTTTAATCCATCATATCATTATATAATAATATGACAATACAACAGGAAAAACTCAAACTGAAGGCAAAGCTTTTCCGAGGTCTGGGGGATTCTACAAGACTTGCCATACTAGAATCTCTTAGAAATGGTGAAAAATCTGCATCAGAAATAACAAAAAAGGTTGCCCAAAGTCAATCAAATGTCTCTAATCATCTTGCCTGTCTTTTGGAATGCGGCCTTGTCAAAAATAGAAGAGATGGAAAGAATATTCTTTACAGTTTGGCAGATAAAAAAATCGAGGAAATCCTAGAGGATGGTGAAAAGATCCTATCAGAAGTAGCAAAGAGAATCTATTCTTGTGTAAACTATGACGAACCATGATGATGCAAAAAGAAACTTCATGTGTAGCATGTAGCTGTGGCGATGAGCATGACGATGGCTCTGATAAAACCAAAATCCTCATAATTCTTGGAATTGCTCTGACAATACCAATAGTGATTTTGGAAAGCCTGCCTCAGCATTCTATCCCAGATTATGTTAGTATGATTCTGGCAACTCCAATCCAATTTTTGCTTGGATGGTCTTTTTACAGGAATTTTGTCCGAAAGATCAAACAGAAAACACCGTTTACAACAGATACGCTGGTAGTTTTGAGTACCAGTGTTGCATACGTGTATAGTGTTGTGGCTGTTTTTACTGTATCTCATGCACCATTTTTTGAGGCATCGTCTTCAGTTTTGACCATCTTTACAATAGGCGAATGTCTTGAAAAAAGAGTCAGAAAGACCACTTCAGAATCAATAAAGAATCTACTAGAGTTAAAGCCAAAGATTGCCACAGTGATAAGAAACAACAAAGAGTTGGAAATCAACGCTGATGCCATTGTGGTGGGCGATATTGTTGTCGTAAAATCTGGGGAAAAAATAGCAACAGATGGAATAATAATTGAGGGTGAATCCTCAATTGACGAATCCATGATCACTGGCGAATCAATACCCGTGGATAAGAAAATTGATGATCAAGTAATTGGCGCAACAATTAACAGAAATGGATATTTGAAATTCAGGGCAACAAGTGTTGGTACCGATACTGTCCTTTCCAGCATTATAGAAATGGTAGAAAAGGCAAGAAGCTCAAGAGCACCAATTCAGAGAACAGCCGACAGAGCTGCACACTATTTTATTCCAATCGTGCTTGTTATTGCGACTGGCTCGGCGTTATTGTGGCTTGCCCTAGGACAGGATCATGCGTTTTCTCTGACTGTGTTTGCAACTATTCTTGTAGTGTCGTGTCCGTGCGCATTGGGGATTGCTACACCTATGGTGGTATCTTTGGGAATAGACAAGGCAGCAAGACAAGGGGTTTTGCTAAAAGGCGGGGAATATCTAGAGAAACTTGCTACAATAGACACAGTAGTTTTTGACAAAACTGGCACGCTTACTACAGGAAAACCAACAGTTACTGACATTATTCCAAACAATACGTATGATGAAAAAACCGTTCTACAGATTGCATCTTCCATAGAGTCAAAATCAGAACATCCAATAGCGCACGCCATAGTATCAAAATCTTTAGAACAGAAATCCCAAAATCTTGATGTTTCTGAATTTTCTGCATTGTCAGGTTATGGCATAACTGGTGTCTATCAGCAAAGAAAAATCTTTGTTGGAAAACCAAACGCAAACAACATAATTTCAGAATCATTTCAAAAGAAAATACAAAGTCTTGAATCAGAGGGAAAAACCGTAGTCTTGGTATGTATCGAGAATGATGTAGCTGGCATAATAGCTGTATCTGATAGTGTGAGAGAAAACGCAAAGCATGTAATAGATGAAATTAAACATCTCGGATTAAATGTGATACTCTTAAGCGGTGATAACCAAAGAACGGCAAAATTCGTTGCCCAAAAGCTTGGCATATCAACAGTTCTGGCAAACGTTCTCCCTGCTGAAAAATCAGGACAAATAAGAGCCCTTCAGGAACAAGGGAATAAAGTTGTCATGGTTGGTGACGGAATCAATGATGCGCCAGCATTAACACAAGCCAACATTGGAATCGCAATGGGATCTGGAACAGATGTTGCGATGGCTGCAGGACACGTCGTACTGATGAAGAACGATTTGCATGATGTTCTTTATGCTCTGAAAATAGGCAGATATTCACTGCTAAAAATAAAGCAGAATTTAGCTATTTCATTTGCCTACAATTCCATAACCATTCCAATAGCCGCAGGAATTCTATATTGGATGACCCAATCACTGGTTCTGACGCCAGCGCTTGCAGCACTTGGGTGGATAGTAAGTGATTCATCTGTGTTTGGAAATTCCTTACTTGTTAAAAAATTCAAATTCAAACACTAGATATGTTAAGAACAGTTTACAGTTGTAAAGTATGGAATTCAAATATCAGATTTTCAAATTAATTGATCTGGACAAATTGTTTTATTCATACAGAGAGGACAAGGCGTAGTTGAATCAAATAGGCAGAATGAAGAAGATCGTCATAGTATCAGTCATTGCAGTGGCAATAGGGATTGGTGCATCTTTTTTGACTGATCTCAGAGCTCCCGATTCGGATGTCTCAACACAAAATCCTAGAACAATATTCTGGCGACACATCCATGGATTGGGAATTGATCCTGTAGATAGGACTGTTTTGTACATTGCGACCCATGGTGATTTTTACCAGAGCGTAAACGGTGGCGCACCAATAAAGGTGGATGAACAGCGAGCCGATTACATGGCATTTAATGCACCATACTCACGAGGAACACCTCTATACGCAAGTGGACATCCTGCAACTGGCGGAAATACTGGGCTAATCAAAAGCACGGATGGTGGTAAAACTTGGCAACAAGTTGCTACAATACTAGAACCACCAGTTGATTTTCATGCAATGTCAGTAAGTAAATCCGATTCCAATGTGATAATTGGTTATGATAGCGCTGGTAGAGGACTGTTCAAGACTAATGATGCTGGTAGGACTTGGGAATCACTACCCATACCAGATTACATCACCACTCTTGCCATTGATCCTAATGATGTTAATGTGGTATTTGCAGGATTTGCTGGTACTCAAAAAGGAATAGCAAAATCAACGGATGGTGGAACAAGTTGGATGATGCTTGATGGCTACAATGGACTAACAATTTTCACGTTGTATTTCGATGATAACGGTATCTTGTACACTCATACGTCTGAATCAGGTCTTGCAAAATCTATTGATATGGGACAATCTTGGCAGAAAATCAACAAACCTGATTTAACTATTATGAGTATAGCTGCAGATCCGTATAACAAGATAATCTACGTTGCAGGCTATTCTTCCGATGGATTTCAAGAGGCCTATAGAAGCTTAGATGATGGCAATAACTGGAATTTGATTGCAACCAACAAAGAATTGTAAGTGTCACAACTGAAATTTGCTCTAATTTTGTATTTTTTGCCTTATTTTTAGAATTGCAATGGCTGGCGCAACAAAGTAAATTCCTACATTGAATAATAGAATTCCGATTCCATATCCTAGCATTTCCTGCTCAGAGTCAATATCAACATAGTTCAGAATAGATAACGTGGAAAGCATTGGTGTTATTGTAGTCTTTACTATTTCTCGAAATAATGGGTTTTGTCTTTCTAAATCTGCTACACTGGGACTGAATGAATAGTAAAATTCATTGAATCCTGACATAAATGTAGTTCCTATACTTGTGTTATACAAAACACCATCTCTAAGTTCTCGTAGCTGCTGTACTTGTGGTGCTATTTCTGTTCCAAAAGTAGCGGTTGCAATCAAACATCCGCCGCCATCTTTAGCCCCGTTTGTGGTTTGAGCAGTAGCCATTCCAATCGTCTTGGTAAATGTGACTGTCTCTGTAGGAAGTGGTTTAAACAGAATGCCCTCAATTTCTATGGTGATTTTGTGTTCTCCGTTTTCCCTGAACACCACGGGTAGAGTAACTGAGCCTGTGGACGTGTGGGTTAAAGGAATAGGTCCAAAAATTGTGCTTTCGTCTTTAACAACAGTGACCTTGTAGTCAACATGTTCCTGTATTTTCTTTGTTACTGGATTTATGAAATCAATTTTTAATTTAGATTGTTGATCAGTTATTGGGTTTGCAGGTTCTGTGGATATATCCACAAGTAACGTGCCTTTGTCTGTTGGTAATTGCTGAATCTCTTGTGCAAAAACTGGCAACAAACAAACTGAAAATAGTAATAATAAAAATTTCATAGAATGAGAAGTATTTGTAATGTATTAATACTTAGATTCAATACTGGTAAAATCAATAAAGTGGTTTGGTCTCTCTACCAGAAATATTTTAAGAACAGCTGGAATTCTTTTCACAATGAATAAAAAACTCGGATTACTGACAATGGCAATACTATCTGTCAGCCTGCTAGGTAGTGCTTATGCGCACAAAGGACAAATTGTAGGTGATTACAAAATCGATGCGGGTTGGAAAAACGAGCCACCAATAGCTGGTAAATCCAATGCTATTGAAGTAATAATTACTAAAGCATCAATGTCTGAAAAGAAAATCGTCAGTAAAGGAGAACACAAAGATGACGGCCACAAAGACGATCATAAAAAGACCAATGCCAAAAAATCAACACATGATGAAAAATCAAAGAAAAATCATCATTATGATTCAAAGAAAAACTCTAAACCAAAAAAAATTACAAACGGAATATCTGGTTTAAGTAAGAATGTCGAAGTAGATGTGACGCTGAATGGTCAAAAAACCTTTCTTACTTTGGTAGAAGACCCAAAAAACAAGGGAGCGTATCATGGTGAATACACACCAAGTGAATCTGGTCACCCTACAGTGCACATTGCAGGAAAGATAAAAGGTGTTGATATTGAAGCCACATTCCATCCAGAAAAGGTAGAGCCTAAAAAATAACCTGCACTTTTGTTGTAGTTATTCTCTCACCCACTTTATTTTTGGTGTTGATTCGGAAAATGTTTCAATCATGTATGCCTCAATGATCCCACCTGCGAGCAATAATCCAATCAAAATTCCCATCTCGTAGAGAATGACCTTCCATTGAGGTCTGATTGGTATTTTTTTGATTATGTGTACAATCAAAATGCAACTACGTGACATGGCAAGTGCATATGCGCCAAGCTCCATTATTCCAAATGGCGTAGAGAAAATCATAGCAATCGGTGGGATTTTTACAAAAAGCGAATCTATTGTGGTGGATAATGCGGAAAAAGCAAAGCCTGTCGAATATGCTGAAAAAATTCCCCATGCAACGCCAAACCCTGGAATGAACATGGGTAATGCTAGCTGAACATTGTGCAAAAAGATCTGCACTCCAAAATTCTCGTTTTGTATTTCGGCAATCATTTTCTCAAATTCTTCCAAGAATGCCTTTGCCTCGTCTTCTGGGACATCAACGGTAGCCCCAATGGAAAATGTTGCAGAAAATACTACCAAAAAGACAAAAAACAGAATTATTCTTCGTTTTAGCATACTATCAGCCTAGTGGCCTGAATGAATCCATTATGTCTCTGATCTCATCTCTTGTTTGCGATAGCATGAGATATGGCGGATCACCGCTATATTGAAGCATGTATAGTTTGTTGTTATGTATTTCCAAGATCTGCTCACCATAGGTTCTTGTTTTGTTCTGGAGTGTGATTTCTGCGCCAAATATCGACCAGTTATTTTGCGGTGATATTTCATCTATTATGATATTTGAATCAAATTTGGCTATCGCATCTTTCTGTGATTGTACGTAAGCATCTAGATCAAAGTTGTCAAATTGTGTCAAATCAAAGACTGCGATGAATATGGCCTTTTCATCAACTTTTTTCACATACATTCCGCCAAGAAATTTTTTACTTGAGACTGTTTGTGAGCCCAACACATCATCTATGTTAGAATCAAATTCCCACCGTTGGTTTGGTTTTGATATTTGAAAGCCAAGAGAACCATCTACATACGTGAGATCATTTTTAATGCTTGAAAAACCCCCAATCTGTTTTTGTTCATACAGCCGAATCGTACCGAATCCAGATTTGACTTCCGCCCAATCCGAAGCGCTTGTTTTAATGTCCGAGTATGGGTTGAATTTGATCTCCCAGACGGCTAATCCGATAATTGATGCAACAAACAATCCGATTAGGGCAAATTTTACAATTCTGACTTCACATTCTGATTCCACAATAATTCAAGATACATTCAAAATATTTCTGTAATTTAGTTATCTGTTGTTTTATGATTTTACCAGTTATCTATAAGACATAATAACAGTTCATCTTGCTGTCCAATATTGTCTTTTGAAGGAAAACGAAATCTAACTGTTCTGTTTATTGTTGCAGGAATTGCAGTCGTTGCATTCATTGCGTTTTCCATGTTCAAAGATGCACCGCTGATACGAGAACAAATAACCGAAGAAGTCACCATCAATGGCAAAATAGACAATTCTTGTGTCGTCGAAACAAATGATTCCGTAATGTCTTCGAAAAAAATTGAAAATTGTGATCTAATGGTTGGAACCAAAGTCACAGTTCTCTATCAAAAGGCATTGCCTACTGCAGAGATTGTGAAATAAGCGAAGATGAGCTGCAAGGAGATCTGCAAGAGTTATCGAGCAATAAAGCCAAAAGGTATTGGAAGATATGCCGCAGGACAAAAAAGATGCCAAGTATGTGAGATGTTTGTAAACTGGGATGGGACGTATTGTCCATGTTGTGGTATGAAGCTTAGAAAGGTACCACGAAATTCATTTTACAAGCAAAAACTAAGAACAGAATCAGAGAAGATAATCTAGTGCTTCTTCTTCACTGTCCAAATTATGCCTATTATTAAAATCGCAGGTGCTGCCAAGATTACCCAAAGACTCACCTGATAAATGATTGGCTCACCCTTGTTTTGGGATATTATGGCATCGGCACTCAGTTTTGTACTGTTTCCATAAACAACAGTATCGAACTCAGATACACTGAACTTGTCTTTACCCATGTTCTCCAGTCGTATTTTTAGTGGGCCTGGTTCTGTAAACACAAAATATTTTGTATCGCTACCGCCCTCAGAAAACCCATTTGAGCGGTGAATTTCTTTTCCGTTTTGAACTAGAACAAAGTCATATTCAAAAGCATGTAGTTTTGTAGCACCATCAATTTTGAAAAAATCAAGCGTAAAGAGTATCTGCTCCCCAGTTTTTATCACAACTGGATCCCAATACAAGCCGTTATGGTATTTCTTGTCTGTACTTACCGTCATTGCAGGAAGTTTTAGCTCGTATCCTGCAGCATTATGTGAATATGGTGGAATTGGGCCATCTACTACAACCACCCCATACATCCAAGGATGAATTGTGCAAAAATATGGAAATGTTCCTGGCCTGATGAACTTGTAAGACCAGACCTCGCCTTGTCCAAAAAGACCACTGTCGAATATTCCAAAGAAAATCCCCGGTGTTCCAGTCACACCACCTGCCCTGCCGCTTGACTGTCCGCTGGTAACTGTGTGTCTGTCTGTATCTTGATTTGTCCAAGTAATGGTATCGTTGACTAGTACTGTAATCTTTGTTGGTATGTACCATTCTTCAGCAAACAGGTCTTTTTTGAACTGTGGATCATATGACGGATTCCCAGCACCTTTTGGAATTATAACATCATAGTTTGATTCTGCAAATGCATACCCAAATGATGTGGATATTAAGAAAATCAATAATAATAGACGCACAAAATTTGTTAGGTCATTCTCGTATTTTAATGACTAATTGACTTTCAGTTGTGGTTTTGCCCAGTTTTGCAATTTTACCAACTTCTTTAATTACAGGGCCAAGTTCATTGATCACAAATTGCAAAGGACGTTCTCCACAACCCGCTCTAAATCTAGACTGCTTGTGATCCTGTCAATTAGCATTTGTGGTGCGACGCTACCCTTTGCAATTCCTCATATTTTAGTAGGTCATGGACTCCATGCCGCAATTCACATAATCAGCATAGCTCTTGGAACCTTTCTCTCAGTGATTGGTCTGTATACTTACAAATCATTCAAGACCACAAGGCTGTTTTTGATGATGTGCGCATTTTATGCCGTGACTGCAGCGGAGACATTTTCTTTTTTGAACATGGTCTTTCCGTTTGTTCCATCCAATGTTGGTCTTGATGGATTAATATCCCATACACTAATACTGCTAATGTTGACGTTTTTTGTCATTGGGATATTCAGGTCTGATTAAGTCATGAGATATCCAAATTACAAGTATAATCCTAGGGTGAATCATCTTCTCACAATATTGGAGGAAAAACCAGCTTCTAGGTTTACGGATCTAATGAATGGCTCGGGTCTAAAAAACGGCGTCGTAAGTCATTATTTGAAAATGATGGAAAAGATGGGGATCATTAGATCAAGAAAAATAAAGAATCAGGATTGGTATTTTGCGTCTACGTCTGATGAGTCCAAGGATTTTCTTTTCATCCATTTGCGTAAAGAGACAAGCAAGAAAATCCTATCCTTTCTTTTGAATGGTGATGCGACATTTGCGGAAATCCTGGATCACATAAAAAAGAGCCCATCAACTATCTCAATTACATTATCTAATCTTTCCAAGGTTAATCTTGTGATTGCAGAACCTGGCGTGATGAAAAAATACCGTATAGTAGATAGGGAGTCCACTACTAAAGCGTTAGAGCAGATGACCCTGAATGTATCTGACACTATTCAAGACAGATTTGCAGATTCGTTTTCATATTTTTAACAACTTGAAAATAATTCTAGGAATTGTACTCATGCTGGTCGTTTCTATGACTGTGGCAGATTCTGCATTTGGGCACGGTATAGGCGGTGAGAATCTGCCTGTATCTGTAGGTGGTAGAAATGCAACTCTGTTTGTTGGTGTGCAGCCGTCTGTCTTTGATCCTACAAACAATGAAAGTTATCTGACAGTCAAGCTAACCGATGGAAAGACGGAAGCTGTAATAGAACATGTTACGTTTGTGATGGAATTAACAAAGGACGGAAAGCAAATCTTTAAGGAAACATTTCACGATGATCTGGGGAATGTCAACATTAAAGTAATCTCAAAAGACTCTGGGCAACTCAAAATTGACGGCGATAAGGAATCTGCTAGTGGGGGCTGGACTAGAAAGATGTTTTCATCCTTGGCAATGGAAGGTCCAATATTTACTTCAGGCGGATTGTACAAGTTTCACATAGAGATCATTGGAATAGACTCTGATCAGAACTTCCTTGCTGAACCACCTAATCTTAATGGGGCAATAAGCATAGCCGAAAAGACAAGTCATTCCGTGACTGGAATTGATCAGAAAAAGTATGCTGTAGGCGTCACATCATACTATGACCGAATCAATAATTTTGCATTTGATACAAAAAACAGCATGGTAAGTTTTGATATGCCGTTTGATTGGAGCTACCAGAACATCAATCAAACCAGTGTAGTGCATCAAGAAATCCACATACCAAAAACGTTCGCAGAAATGCTTGTGACCAAATATGACGCCACACTTAATGACATTCCCTTAAAGGAATCCTCTGTAACCATAGATGATTATTCAGAGGAGGCACGAATAGTGCATTTGGTGATAAATCAAAAGGATCTCTTGGAAATGACTGACAAGACAAACGAGCATCAAATGCGTTTTACAGTCATGCCATCAAAGAATGTCCAGTTTCCATTGCAAGCGACCACTGGCAATGCACAGTTTCAGGTTGGACTCTCGTGGGATCCTCCAGTGATTTATCCAGGCCAAAATGTGGATTTTTATGTAGATTTTAATGAATTGTTTACTGACAAAAAGCCAAAAAGTACAACATATGATTTTGTACTGTCTCAACACGGAAACGAAATATTCAGAAAAAAGTCAACTGGACTTACAAATTCACCTACAAAAACAAATACTGAAAGCTATACATTCTCATCCGATGATCTTGGGCCAATCATAGTTTCAATCAAACAAATAGGTGACAACCAATATGCAAATGCTGATTTTGTTGCAGTTGTAAAACCAATAGAAAAACCCCCACAGACATTCCCAATCCGATTGTCTAGTACCACAAATGAGCCTGGAACTGCAGAAGATGGACGGTATTTTGTTGATCTTACTTGGATTCCGTTAGATCTCACCACGCAGGAGGAATCTGAATTTATCATCACGATATATGACCAGGAAACTCTGTTGCCCATTCCAAAGGCAGAATATGATTTTGTTGTACTTCAAAATAACAACGAAATATTTCGACACTCGGGAATTGCACAGGCTGGGGGAGATTTTGTCAATTTCAGGTTTTCAGAGCCAAATGTTGGCCAGGCCACACTGCGAATAGAAAATATTGATAAAAGCTCCGAATACGTTGAGATTCCAATTTCTGTCACCCCTGAATTTCCACTATCTTTGATTGTGCTTGCAGCTGTTTTTTCTCTGATTCCTTTATTCTCTTTTGTGAGGAATCGACTAATTGCATAATCACACGGAACACAAACTTTGGCTTGTCTTTGTAATTTCAATATCCGTTTTTGTGATGGAAGTTGTAGGGGGAATCCTGAGCAACAGCCTTGCTTTAATTTCTGACTCGTTTCATGTAATGTTGGATTTTTCTGCAATTGGAGTGTCTCTGATTGCATTTAGGATTGCAAAAAGACCGCACTCTGCCAAGCTCTCATTTGGGTTTCACCGAGTAGAAATAGTGGCCGCACTGATAAACGGAATTACACTCATTCTTGTTTCTGGTTTTATCTTCTATGAGTCATACAAACGATTCTTAGATCCTCAAGAAATAGAAACAAACACACTGCTTGGATTTGCAATAGCTGGATTTGTAGCAAATTTGATAATGATGTTCGTACTCAAAAAAGAAAGTCATTCGAATCTTAACATCAAAGGATCCTACACCCACGTAATTGGTGATATGTTGTCCTCCATCGGTGTGATCGTGGGTGGAATACTCATCAGCCTTACTGATTATCCAATAATTGATCCAATAGTAAGTGTAGGAATTGGCATACTGATAATACGGTCTGGCATATTGTTGTGTAAGGAATGTATGCACATATTCATGGAAGGAACGCCAAGGGAGATTAAACTAGAGTCAGTCTCAGATGAAATCGAGGCATTTGAAGGTGTCTCCGAGGTTCACGATCTGCATATTTGGACTCTAACATCAAACGTATTTGCAATGTCTGCACATGTCAAAATCCAGCCCGAATTTATTGCACAAACCAACAGTCTATTACGAAGAATAAACGAAACCATGAAAGAAAAATTTGGCATCAATCACTGCACTGTTCAGATCGAGCATGATCTTATCAGTCCAGATAAGAAAAAGACCTGATTATTTCAGAATGCGTATTAGTTAGAATGTCAACATGTCAAAATAAAAAAGAAAAGAAACTCTAAAGTCTTGGAATTACTTTAGATCGTGCTGTTATGGCAACAATGCTTACTATGGCAGATGCCAAGATGATCATTGCAAGTGGGCCAAATTCTGGAACCACTGAAGCAGATACTGCTTCTCCCTTTGGACCTGTCCAGTTTGCCTCATCATCTGGCAATCCTATTCCTAGAATTGTGACTTGGACATCTAGTGGACTATCTGATCCTAGAGCAGCTGTTGTGAATTCCATGATTCCCGACATTGCGTGTTGTTTTGTTTCTGCAAGAACTTGTTCTTCGTTCTGCATTGCTGTGATCTCAAAGTTTACGTGTTCGACTGGATTTTTCTCAGCATCAGTGAATTCTACTGATACTGCAGCTTCTTCCCCCCGTGTTGGTACGTCAGAATTGATTCGAATCATAATGGAACCATCCTGAGACATTACTGTTGCGCCAGTACCTTCATCAAATGTATCATCATTTGATTCGTCATGATCTTCCTCGGCCGTTTCATCATGCTCTTCTTCTGATGCTTGAGCAATTACCGTGCCTTGCATCCATGGATGCACTAGGCAAAAGTAGGGAAATTCACCAGATTCCTCAAATTTATGGGAAAATGTCTGACCTGAGAGGAATAATCCGCTGTCAAAGGTTCCATCTGGACCATCCTTTGGAGTTCCGCTTGTTACAGTGTGTGAAGCACTGTCATCATTTGACCACATCACTTCACCGCCGACGTCAACTGTTACTTCGGATGGGATATAGCATTCATTGGTTTCCTCACATCCTGGTGTTGAGGAGCCGACTGGTACGCTTATTTCGGTGGTTGGGTGATCTGCAAATGCTGGAACAGCTACCATGAAAGCAAAAACTGCTAAAATGGAGCCTAGTACTATTGTTTTCATTGTTGTGATTTTGATCTTTGATGAATAAAAATCCACAACAAACTGGTAAAATCATCAAAGTAAATCAGCGTGGAAAATAGAAGATTATTGTAACACCAATCAGAACTATGATAGAGCCTATGATCTCAAACCTGTCTGGTTTTTTCTTGTCAACCCAATAACCCCACAATACCGATGAAACGACAAATATTCCGCCATACGTTGCATACACACGTCCAAATTCGGCTGGTTGCAGTGTTGGAATTATTCCATATACAAATAGAACTAGACCTCCAATCAAACCAAATATCTTTCCTTTGTGTTCTCGCAACCACTTCCAAACCAGATATCCACCCCCAATCTCCAACAATGCGGCTAAAAAGAAAGCTGTCAGTGTGGTGACTATGATTTCCAAATCCTTTCCTTCTTTCTTGGATAATAGTATATGATCAAAACACCAACAACAGCAATCAGCGTTCCAATTACATCATAATTATCAGGTGGTACATCGTCGATTAACCATCCCCATAAAATTGACATGACTACAAAGACTCCACCATATGCTGCATAGATTCTATGAAAATTGGCCTTCTGAAATGTCGGGACAATTCCGTACAAAAACAAGACAAAGCCGCCAACAGCGCCAACCCACCATGCAAAACTATCTCGCAACCATAACCAGACCAAGTAGCCCCCTCCTATCTCACATAGTCCTGCCAAAAAGAAGAGAAATGCAGATACTGATACCTGTCTAAAGTTCAATGAGTTTTGAGGATCAAACCGTTATTTTAAATCAAATAATCAAATAACAATCAAGGTTATCTTGAAACTCAGTTTGTTGAATTTCTTTACTATCTGCTTATACTCTGAATCAATGTTATTGGCTCACCGCTATTCTCGTTTGATTATCCACTCAACAAACAATTTGTTCTAATATTTGTTAATTTATGATTGTGATTCCTTTAATAATTTCATTTAAAAATCGAGAGGATGCATAAGTAAACTGATAGTTGTTTTCCAATACTTCAGTTTTCACTGTATGCCATCCATCAGCTAATACTAATCCTTCATAGGGTTTGTCAGGCGGAATCACTGGATGAAACAGATCTTCGTACTCAACCTCCTCAAAATCTCCTCCACAGACGGGACATTTCGTTATTTTAGATTCTTTTTCGACATGCAATTTGCTATATGACAAATCCCCAAACCAGGTAAGCGCTTGATGACCTTTTTTTATCCCACAATGAGATAAAATATAGCAGAAGGTCTGGAATACTGATTCTCGCTCATTTTCATTCTTTACATACCAACCATACTTACCAAAAGCCTGCTTGATTTGTGCCTCCGATCCAAATCCGACCAGATGAAAATGAGGTGCTGGATAAAACAGCCTTTTCTCACGATTGAATCTAAATGGATGAAAAACAGCAGCTGCTCCTGTAATCTTTGCAATCCGCAAAATATGGCTCATTCGTTGCCGTAGTATCTTTACTGGTGTATCCTGCTGATTAGGATTAACAATCAAGATTAGATGAATTGGTTTTCTTCTAGATTTATTGGCGTAAGTCTCAATTCTCCTAGTGGCATTATTTGATTGTCTTGCAATCCATTTCAGATAACACGTTTTGCACACTGCTCTGTAACATGAACGTTGAAATCTCTTGATATAGATGAAATTTTCTTTTCCTAGCTTCTTATGTGCCTCTACATTCAAGCAACCACGAGTTGTGAAGAACCCACACCAGTAGTGAGGATCAGATGTAGATGGTAATTTCCAACCCTGATATTCTACAGTTTCCCAGTTGGTAAGAACCTTGTATTCATCTACAAAATCTGCCGTGTTGGGCAGAATGGAATTAGTTCGCTTAGAGGCGGGACGGAGAAATTCAAGTAACGTGTGATTTTTCTTATGTGCTTGTACATCTTTATGGGTCAATTTAAAATTGAATCTGTTTCAGAGCTGTCTCTGGATTCACGCTGTCCGTTTTGATTATTGCCTTCTCTTTGATGCCTCTTGACCAGTAGTCTATGTTAATACAAGAATCGCATACGTAGAATTTAGTCCCAATCTTATATGTGATCAGAAAAGATGGCGTATTGCCACAACAAGAGAGAATTTTTTCTGTAATTTTTGACATTTGACTAATGGTAGAAATTTTTATTATATATTGAACAAGTGTACAGACTAGTGTACTACTTTTGAGGCTAGAAGAGACAAATCAAAAGATTATCGATATTGTGAAAGAGTATGAGGGTAAAGGTGGCATAACAAAGAGTGAAGCCTGTAGAATACTGATGAATAAATTCGGTGGTTCAAGAAGCACGTATTGGAAAAGCTTTGATTATCTTCTAAGTAGTGAGGGGGGAAACAAAATTGAAGCAAGAATAATTCCACCAAATAAACAACAAGAAACGCTGTTTCCTACAGACTCTGCTAAAAAACTAGCTGATTTTAAGAGAAAAATTTTGACAGTAAATAACTTGCTGGATTTAATCGAAGAATATCCCCTGATCGGAGATTGTTATACTGAGATTAAGAACTGCCCGACTCATTTTTCAAATAGATTTGTACCATATTTTCACAGAGAAGCAGAAGTGATTCGAATATTTTTTGAATCAGAGCAGTATTCGGATGTCTACACATTAGAAGCAAGGCATGACATTCTAGAAAAAATACCTGCTTTTCTTCATGATTACATAAGTGATCCAAGAACCGAGTTGGATTCAGTTAAAGCTGAGTGTCTAAGTCTATGTAATGATGCAATAGCTAGAAGCGTAAGTATGTTGCAAAAAAGTTATTCTGAATCTCCATTCTTCTCTAATGAATTTAATGATAATGTTGAATCAAATCTCCATGTATGGTATTCTTGCGGCCAGAAAATTCCTGGAATAGAGGCAGATTTTTTGAAAACTATCTGTAGATATTATTTCTTAGTGAGTGCTGAATTTGCACCTAAATTCAAGCCTGACTCATCACCACAACAACGTATAATCTCGGATTTTGTCAGGATCTTTTATCCTAGAAAAAGACTCCAAATTCAACGTGAGGGTCTTTATGATTACGATTATCTTTCTATGCGTCAATTAAATAGTGCAAATATACCTCCACCACCACTAAATGTGCCTGGGGTTGTTGAAGAAGTAAGGGCATCTTTGGGTCAAAAATTCATGGCTGGATTTTATGATGATGATTATAATGATCCCACTGGGATTGTGGAATATTATCTGAATTGGCTAATTTCATTAAAGATATTCTCAGTAACTGAGCTGGATATTATGAGAATAATATTTTTCAGGGCTACTGTACAGAAAAAGATTGAAGGCGAATCTTATAGTGGAAACCTAAAGCGATTCTGATAGTGCCTTTTTCATCTCTTTGATTTCATTTAACATGTTTTCAATTATCTGATTCTGTCTTGCAATCTGGTCGTTTTGTAACTGTACTTCGGCTTCTTTCTGATGAGTCAGATTATCTACTATTTGACCTAGTCTAGTCAGTTCGTCCTTTTGTAATTCCTGTTCTTCGTCTTTTTCCATTGCTGCCTGTAGGTCAAGTGGTTTGAGGCACTTTTCACATCTGTCTACATCTGGACTGTTCATTTGATCACAAAATGGGCATTTCTTTGGTACCTTTAGATCTGGTTTTTCATTATTTTTTAGTCCGTATCTCTCCAAGATGACCTTGTCAACATCAGATTGAACTAGGTGAACATATCTGGCTGGCATTTTTGATGCATTTGTCCATCCATGTCGTAACTTCATCTGAGCTTCAGTCATAAAATTGGCTGTTTCTGTTGCTTCAGAATGTCTGAATAAATTGAGATAAACTCGTTTTTCTAAATAGGCCCTTTCACATATTTTTGCAACTAACTGTCTAGCTGAGTAATATGATAATGCCTGACCATATTTTTGTTTTGTAAGTATTGGCCAAAATGGAGCTTCTGGATCATCTTTGAAAGGATGCACATTTAGCCAAGCATTGAGCGTCACTGCAGATCTGACTAGTCTGACTGTTCTAGACCCTGTCTTTCCATCAACTTTGATTATGGCTCCATATTTGTCGAATTTGACGTGTTTTACCTTTAGACTTAATAGTTCTCCAGGTCTTGTACCAGCCTCAAATTGCACATCAATCAATGCTTTATCTCTTGGATGTGTTGCAACATGGAGTAGTCTAGTTCTATCGCTTTCAGTTAGGAGATTTTCTCTAGATATGGTATCTCTAACCTTCTTGAGTTTGACAAGCTTGGTCTCTTCGGGGTCTCCGACTTCACTGAATTCTCTAGAGCCTAGCTTTATCCATCTAACAAAAATTTTGAGGATCTTCTTATGGTCCCAAGTAGTGTTGGTTTCCTGACCATCTATGGAATAAGTCTTCATTATTTTGTAGACTAAATCCATAACATCATCCTTGGTGATTTTTTCCCAATTCTTGTTTTCATAGAATCGATTTAGGTTCAATATTGTCTTTAGGTGTTTTTCTCTGGTAGCCTTGGCCATAGAGAGTGAAACCATTAGTTTATCATATTTTTGAACTAATGATAGATTTTCAGGCGAAAACTCTTTCTGGGTTTGTTTGAAAACGTATTCTATTCTTTTTTCATAATTGTAAACATCATATCTTCTCTCTGTGGTTAATCTGGGCTTGTTTTCGGCCCTTGCCTTTACCATAGCAAATAACTACGTTGGGCGGGGTATTAAATAAAATGAAATGTGCCAAGGGTGGGACTTGAATCCACGACGGCTCCGTCTTCAGCGGAGTGCTCTCCCAGGCTGAGCTACCTTGGCGTCAAACTTGCTCCAAATTCAGGAATTAAAGTGTCTTTTGATTACGGCTTCCAAATAACGTCTGGCGTGTTAGTGCGCTTGTTTGCCAAGCGAGCCATGACAAAGAAAAGATCTGATAATCGGTTTAGGTATTTTTGGCATGAAATGTTTATTGCTTCTTTTTTTGATAATTCCACCAGAATTGTCTCTGCCCGCCTTGTCGTGGTTCGAGCCAGATGCAAAAATGCCGCAACCGTATTTCCACCGGGCAGAATAAAATTCGCAAGCGGCGCTAATTCTGATTCAAATCTGTCTATATGTGATTCAAGGTTTAGTATCATGGATTCCGTGATTCGAGTTTTTTGGTCTGATAGATCCGGGTTGGACAGATCCGAGCCTGCCACAAAAAGATCGTTTTGGATTTGCACCAGCAATGATTTTACATCAGAGTCAAGGTCTTGTGTGAGAATTATGCCTAAAACCGAGTTGATTTCGTCTACTGCGCCATATGCCTGGATTCGAAGATCCGATTTTGAAATCCTGATGCCTCCCTGCAGGCCAGTTGTTCCATCATCGCCTGTCTTGGTGTAGATTTTCAACTTGTGTGGTAATCACACGTGGAATTATTATCTTTTGATTATCGCTAATAATTTAAAAGAAGCATCGAATGTAGGAAAATATGAGCAAAGTTTCATGTCCGTACTGCCAATCCGAATTTGGTACAAAGGATGAGCTCTCAAAGCATATAGACAGGGTTCATCATGGATCAGGCCTGCTTGAAGGCGACACTCGAAAATTCTGAATCCCTCTTTGAATTTATTTTAAGACTAAAGACAATTCCCAGGACTGGCTGGCAAAAAAAGGTAGGAATTGCTCGGCCCGAATCGGTAGCCGATCATACTTATTCTGTTGCGGCAATTGCAATGATTATCTCTGATGCCAAAAAACTCGATACCGGCAAAATCCTCAAAATGGCAATACTGCACGACCTAGCAGAGTCCATAACTGGTGATTTGACGCCGGAAGACGGCCCAAAATCCAAAAAAATCCGACTAGAAAACTCTGCGATGAAAAAAATCATATCTCATTTGGATGCAAAAACGCAAAAACAGTACTGGTCTATTTGGATGCAATACCAAAAAAACACCACGCGCGAAGCAAGACTGCTCCATGATGTGGACAAGCTTGAAATGGCACTACAAGCTAAAGTCTACTCTAAATCACACCCAAAGAAGAAACTGGAGCAGTTTTTTGATTCTGCAAAAATGTACATTGTGGATTCTGATGTCAAAAAACTATTAGAAAAAAAACCCTAGGCAACTGCGACAGCATCTGATTTTAATGGTATTCTAAAATAAAATGTAGAGCCTATTCCAGGCTCGCTTTCCACGCCTATTGATCCACCAAAGGACTCGATTATTCCCTTGCAGATTGCAAGACCGAGGCCGCTTCCACCGTGCTTTCTTGTGGGTGATGTGTCTATTTGGTAGAATTTTTTGAACAAGTTTTGTTGCTTTTCCTTTGGTATTCCGACACCGTTGTCAGTTACTGAAAACTTGGCGTGATTTTCTTCCTGTTCTATTCTAAGTGTTATTGTGCCGTTTTGCTTTGGAACAAAGTCCATTGAATTGTTGATAAAGTTCTTGAGAACCTGGGCAAGCCTTGCCTCATCCACATGTATGGTTAGATTCTTGGGGCAAGATATCATATAGAGAATTTGTTTTTCTGCCAGAACTGGGGAATAGTTTTCTGATAATTCCTTTACAAAAGATGTCACATCTACATTTCTAAAGTTGAACTTCATTTGGTTTAGGCCTAGTTTTTCTGCATCTAAAATATCGGATATCAGATTAAGCTCTTTTGTCGCATTGTGTCTGATTTTGAGGACTGCGTTTTTTTGACCTTCGTTTAGCTGGCCTAGAACACTGTGATCTAATAGAACTTCACACCAACTCATAATTGGCGTAAGCGGTGTCTTGAGCTCGTGAGTGACCATCGATGCAAACTCTGCCTTTTGCTTGTCTACTTCGAGCAGTTGCTGATTCTGCATTCGCAATTCCTCCCGCTGCGCTTCAAGTTCCACGCTCTGGGCCATCAATGCATCGTTTTGCTTTTCTAATATTGCTGATTTTTGAGCTAGCTCTCGGCTTTTGTGCGCAATTTCGGTTTCTAGTTGTTTTTGTAATTGGATTAGGTTGTTTTTGCGTCTTATCTCATTCTCTAGTTTTTCTGTTTGACTCCTAAGCTCCACCGTTCTGGTCTTGACTATTTTTGATAGATTGTGATTTATTGTCAAAATAGCGCCTGTGAATGCAGCCATTATGCCAATCAACCAATATGTTATGGAATGGTCATCGCTGCCAGTCTCTGATAATGTCTGGGTTTGGTAAATTGTAGTCAACGTTACCGCAAATATGGCACCAAGCATTAGTGGCACAATTATTCTGTGGATGTTCTCGAATTTGAAAAACTCGACATCTTGTTTTAGTTTTGATATGTGCTGTAGTTTTTTACCATCAAATGTTATTGCGGCAAATGCAAAAAACAAGTATCCTAAAACCCACGTTATGTCTATTGGATGGCCAGTATGGTATGTCCCATCCAACTCATAATATGGATAGACAAAGTCACCAACCATAAACGCAGATGTTGCCATGAACAAAAATACCCAGGAGTTGTTTCTGATTCCTTTGATGAATATCATCAGTCCTAGTGATAATGGTATCATGATTATGGCATCAGACACTGGATAACTCAACGTGGTCGCAAGGCCTAGCATGTTTTCTTCTGCACCAAGCTGAAATGCTACAAGCACAGCTGGAATCAGAAATATTGCCGCAATTCCGATTGACAATAATGAAATGCTTTTGTTGATGATTTTCTGAAACTGTCTAAAGTTTTTCCAAAAGAATACAAATAATCCTCCATAGCCTGCAAGCCAAAACACATCTGCAATGCTTGGAAATGCACCTATTCCAAAATATGCTTCGTCCAAAAACGCATACGATTCTGCAACAACAGAAAACACCGCAAATATTCCCAACCACAGCAAGAGTTTTCTTGATTTGGGATCCTCGGTTCTAGTCTTTGCAATTATGGCGCCAACTAGGATGCCGGGCAAAACAATGTTTTGCGCACCTATTGTCCAAAGCGCAGTCTCTTCGTTGCTGTATGCCCCAAACAAAAATACAGCAATTACTAGCCACGTCACACTAGCGAATGCAATTCCTAACCTGTGCAATGTCTGGAACTGTCAAATTTTGCAAGTTAATCTCTAGTCTGAGATAATCGAACAAACATTGGATGGTTTTATAGTGGAATATGCGGATCCGCCTATATGTCATCACAAGAAAAAGACGAGCTCATCCGGGCGCAAAACGAACTAATCGGCATATTATTTGAGATAATCAAGAGATTCCAGGCAAACCACACACTGGATGATGAATATTTCCAGATAATCTCTGGCAACCCGGGAGAATCTGGAAAAAAAAGACTGGATGAGATTTTATCGGAAAGAGAGGAAAACAGCAGGACAATATCAAAACTGTTGGAGAAAATCGAGTCCTAGTCGTACCCGCAGCTGTCGTGGCCTGATATCATTTTGAGCTTTTTTGGCGCCTGCTCAAATCGTGACTGGACGTAATGCGACATGTTTGTTATGCGAACTATCGTGGGTTTGTGAGTCCAGCTTCCCTCATTGTCAAACCATGACTCTATCTCGTCTACGTCGTATCGTTGGCCTGAATTTAGAATCTTGTTAAATGTGTCCTTGATGAAGATTTCATCCTGTGGGCTTAGCGTCTTTTTGTTTTGCACATTTGCGGTAATCTCGTTTAGCAAAATGATTACCTGGTTTGTCAGCGGCATGAATTGTGGTGAATTCTTTACATTTTAATAATTATCGCATTGATTGGTATTGTTGCAGTATTTTGTTGCACTAAAATTGGGACAGAAGCGAGTCGCGGCGTCGCGAGAATATCTCAACAAGCTGACAAACAACAGGGCAATGCCAGCACTTGCACTACAAAACTCAAAATCCGATGTCTGGGAACCTGTAGGTGAGGAAAACCTCTATGCTGTAGTGGATGAGTCCAGCGGATTTGTCCTAACTGACACATCTGGGTATATTGTTGCAATTTGCGACAAGGGTGGATTTTCCAAGGCCATAGTGCAGGGAGTCCAAAAGGAGCAATGCGAGCAACTAGTGGCCCAGTTTGAAAAGGACGGCATTCCCAAATTCGTGGGCAAGGTAATCCTGCCTGTATAGCGGGGTTTGTCAAATTTTGTGCATGGAATATATTTTAAATTCGTACGGAGTTGGTACTAAATACTAAGGAGACAGCAAGGACATGGCAAAATTTTCATCTGAAGTAGAGGTACGCGGACACCTAATTGATTCCATGATACTGACCAAGATTTTTGATGTGATAATGGACCTGGGAGGCGAGTTTGAGGTCCTGCAGATGACCGTTGGCAAAAAGAAAAAAGAGCCAAGCTATGCCAAGCTGCAAATCCAGGGCAAAAATCAAGAACACCTGGACAAGATACTGGAACAGGTCTATCGCGAAGGCGCAACTCCAACCGTTGGCAAAAATGTAGTGCTCAAGGCAGCGCCAAAGGACATGGTGATGCCAGAGGATTTCTACTCCACTACCAATAACACTACGGAGATTTTGCTTTCAGGCAAGTGGATCACAGTAGATAACATGATGATGGACAAGTGCATTGTAGTAAAAGGAAACAGGGCAAGCTGCACGCCAATCCGCGATGTTCGAAAAGGCGACCTAATTGTAGTTGGGGAAACAGGAGTCAAGATCACTCCGCCGGAGCGACCGCGAGAGGGCTCTAACGTATTTGCGTTTATGGGAAGTAGTAGTTCATCAGAGCGTCCAACTCAGCATATAGCAAAAAAGGTAGCAGAAGACATTTTCAAGACAAAAAAATCTGGTGGCAAAATTATTCTAGTTGGCGGTCCTGCCATTGTTCATACCGGCGCGGCTGATTCAATTGCAGAGCTGATCAAACTTGGATACCTTGATGGCGTGCTTGCTGGAAATGCTTTGGCGGTACACGACATAGAATATGCAACACTTGGAACATCGCTTGGCATGAATGTACATGATGGCTCACTTGCAATAAAGGGACATAGAAACCATATGGACACAATAAACGCGGTGTTTCGGGCAGGCTCTATTTCCGAGATGGTAAAGAAAGGAATACTCAGGCGCGGAATAATGTACGAGTGCATCAAAAATAAAATTCCATTCGTTTTGGCAGGATCTATTAGGGATGACGGGCCATTGCCGGACGTAATTACGGATACAGCAATTGCCCAGCGTGAATACAAAAAGGTGCTCAAGGACGCAAAAATGGTAATCATGGTCTCTACGATGCTTCATTCTATTGCTACTGGCAACATGCTTCCAGCACACGTCAAGGTAATTGTGGTGGACATCAACCAGCCAACCGTTACAAAGCTGATGGACAGAGGTACATGGCAGGCGCTGGGAATAGTCACTGATGTTGGTGCATTTTTGCCTCTGGTTGCTCAAGAGATAAAAAAAATACGAAAATAATCCTATTTTTCCAACTCTTCTTTTGTTTTTTCATCCAGACTAGTTTAAGCTACGAATGTCTTGTTTATGTCAAAGGGAATCACACAATAATGTCGAACAATGTTGTGGATTTTGTTTAATCCAGATAATACCGGGATAGATTCGACACAATCAAGTGATTCTGTAATTTGCATACGATGGCGTTTGCGAATTAGAATTTTCCAATCAAAAAGCATTTTGGATGTTATTTGGGTCCGATAATCTCATCTAGGACGTGAGGATTTTCCAATCCCGACAAATCCCCTAGTGACTCCACAAGTAATTTTGCTTTTAGCAGTCTTCTCATTACTTTACCGGTGCGTGTTTTAGGCATTTCTGATATTGCGTATATCAGTTTTGGACGTGCAAGCTTGCCTATTTTATCAGAGACATGGTCCTGAATTTGTTTTTGAATGTCTTGGGATGACTTATCCTTGAGTACGACAAATACTACGATTGCCTCACCTGTGATGTCGTCTGGGATTGATATTGCGGCAGAGTCTGCGATTTGTGGATGTGTGGAAACAACTCGCTCAATTTCCACTGTACTTAATCTGTGTCCTGATACATTGATCACATCATCTACTCGGCCATGCATGTACCACAATCCATTAGAGTCACAAATAACGTAATCTCCATGAAACCAGAGGTCTTTGTATTGACTCCAATAGGTCTGAATGTATCTGGTGTTATCACCAAGTAAGCCGCGTGTCATGCTAGGCCATGGCGTCCTTATTACAAGAAAGCCTTTTTGGTCTGTCAGTGAGTTTTGGTTTTCGTCTATGACATCAAGATCAAAACCGGGGCATGGCATACCGACTGTGGTTGGTTTTAATTTCATTCCTGGAAATACTGATAGCATTGCACCGCCTATCTCAGTTCCTCCAGCCAAATTCATGATTGGGATTTTTTTGTTACCAATTTTTTCATATAACCACCACCATGACTCCTCATCAATTGGCTCGCCTGTGGTTGGAATAATTCTAATTTTATTCAGATTGTATTTTTCCCTTGGATTAATTCCGGATTTTCTAAACATCCTAGTAGCAGTAGGAGAAATTCCAAAAATTGTCACTCCATATTTTGAGAGCAATTCCCAGACTCTGCCTTGATTTGGATAATCAATTGCACCATCATAGATTACTGCTGTTGCACCAATTTCGAGCAATCCGTATACATTCCACACTTGGCCAGTAATCCAACCAATATCAGCAGGCCAAAACAAAACATCATCCGGCGTCAAATCAATCAAGTATGATGCTTGATGGCCCGCAAAAACTGTAAATCCGCCATGCGTGTGAATGACTCCTTTTGGCTTGCCAGTCGTGCCAGAGGTGTATAGTATGAACAATGGATCTTCTGAATCTAGTGTTCTTGTCTGGCATGTCTCTGATTGATTGGATACTAGTTTTACATAGTCTAGAATTTTGTCAGAAAACTCGTACTTGTCTGTATCGCGATATGGTACTATGACTATTTTTTCAATACTGGTTTGCTCTAGTGCATTTTGTGCTGCATCTATTTGTGACACTGATTTTCCCCTACGATTAAATCCGTCAGATACAAACAAGATTTTTGCATTTGAATCTTGCAATCTGACGTTTAGTGCGTCTGAACTATATCCGGAAAATATTGTTGTCTGGATTGCACCTATTTTTGCACATGCCAATATTGTGATGATTGATTCTAGGATCATCGGCATATAGATTGCGACAACATCTCCTTTTTGTACACCTAATGATATCAACGCATTTGCAAGTTTGTTTACATGATTTTCTAATTGTAGGTAGGTGATTTTTTGTTCAATATTATTTTCTGATACAAAATAATATGCAATCTTGTCTGGTATTTTTTTGGCAAATTTTGACAGTGTGGAATTTATGATGTTTAGCTTGCCATTAGTAAACCACTTTGCCCATGGTTTTCCTGCAGAAAAATCAGAAACAACTGTATATTTTTTGTCCCAGACTATGCCGATGTCATCGTTTACTGCATTCCAGTACCAATTTACATCGGATACGGATTTTTTGTGCAATTCCTGCAAAGACGAAATGTTGTGTTTTTGCATGAATCGAAAAATGTTAGAGTTTTCCGTTTGTTCTTTTGTTGGAATAAACACAAAAGACATGGTCAGAACATCTCCATTCCAAGGCGCCTTGCACATGAGATCATCGTCTTTCCATCGTCCTCGCTTATGCCAACAGATGCAAATTTGGCAGTCCAGACTCCTTTTTCATTTCTTGTGTTTTCTAGATAGTATTCGTGCAGGGTTTTTGCTATTTTACCCCTGATTTCGTGCCTAATTTTGGCCAATTCTGCAGTGATCAGCCATGAAAATTCCGGAAGACTGGATATTATTCGTATAATCTCTGCCTCGTCGGCGTTAATCTCAGATTCCAATTTTTTTCTTGAATAGATTTAGCGTTATTGTTGGGTCTGCTTTTCCTTTGGTTTTCTGCATTACCTTTCCAACAAGATAGTTTATGGTTTGAGGATTCTCCCGTGCCTGCTGAACAGCTGTGCCTTCTTGCGATATTATCTCATCGATTATTTTACCCAACTCTGATTCGTCAGAGATTTTTGCCAAACCAGTACTGGATATGATATCTGATACGGATTTTCCGGTCTTGACAATTTCCTGAAGTGCATTTTTTGCCGAGCTTCGAGTTACTTTGCCGGAACTTATCATTGATACTAGATCAGAGAGGTGTTTTGGTACTAGTTTAGATTGCTCTCGTTTTTCTCTGGTGTCAACTAGGCCCA
The DNA here is from genome assembly GCF_002787055.1 of Candidatus Nitrosotenuis aquarius. Classification (NCBI taxonomy): domain Archaea; kingdom Thermoproteati; phylum Nitrososphaerota; genus Candidatus Nitrosotenuis; species Candidatus Nitrosotenuis aquarius. The sequence goes on along the minus strand of NZ_CP024808.1, from coordinate 411,657 downwards.
TCAGATCAGTTGTGATCATATTTGCAACTTCTTTGGCATTTGATTCATCATGGGCCTGCTCAAACAAATCCGAATAATACTTGTCAGATGATAACACCTCTGCTACCTGTGCTGGGATGCCGTATTTTGTGACGTATCTTTCCTTTTTGGAGCTGATACTCTCTGGCATGTTTTTCTTCCATGATTGCAGTGATGCCTCATCCATTATCACCCACGGTATATCACCTTCGAGGATATACCGGTAGTCCTCATCCTCTTCTTTGGATCTGGATGATATTGTTATCTTTCGCTTATCGTCCCAGTGACGAGTCTCCTGTGCAATTTCAATTCCTCTTTCTTTGAGGCTTGTCTGGCGTGTGAGCTCAAAGTGGATTGCCTTTTCTAAATCATGAAAAGAGCCAATGTTTTTGACCTCTACTCTGTTTCCGCCCTCGATGGAGACGTTTGCGTCTGCACGCATGGCGCCTTCCAGTGTTGGGTCTGATACGCCAAGGTTTTCAAGCAAGTCCGACAACACATTAAGAAAGATTCGCACCTGTCGCGGGTTGTCAAAATCAGGCTCTGTCACTATTTCCACTAGAGGTGTGCCTGCACGGTTATAGTCCACCAGGGTGATTGCTGTTCTCTCCGATGCTCCCTCATAGATTAGCCTGCCTGGGTCTTCTTCTATTTGGATCCGCCTGATTCGAATCTCTTTTCCTTCTATGGAAACTTTGCCTTGCTCGCCAATGCTGGTAGGTCCATACAAGTTTAGCTGGGTTATTTGGAAGTTTTTTGGCAGGTCTGGATAAAAGTAATTTTTTCTAAAAAAGCCAAGGCTTTGCGGCGTCTTGCAGTTGAGTGCCATTGCAATCATTGTTGCCTTTTCTACTGCCTTTTTGTTCAGCCTTGGCAAAGTACCTGGCATTCCCATGCATACGGGACAGATGTTTGTGTTTGGCTCAAATCCGCGATAGTTTGCCTTGCAAGTACAGAACAGCTTGCTTTCTAGCTTGGTCAGCTGACAGTGAATTTCTAGGCCTATCATAGCGGAATCTCCGGTAGCTTGGTTGTGCTTTGTAGAGCATATGCGGCCTGTAACAATTGTTTTTCCTGTAGGATATTGGCATGAATTTGTATTCCTACTGGCAATCCATTTTTGACTTCATATGGTACTGAAATGGCTGGCACTCCAGTCAAATTGGCAGTAACTGTGTTGATGTCAGCCATATACATTGCAAGCGGATCGTCTATTTTTTCTCCAAACTTGAAAGGCAGTACGGGTACTGTGGGGGATATTAAAAAGTCGCATTTTGAAAATGCCGATTGGATTTGTTTTTTGAGCTTGCTTTTTACTTTTAGCGCCTTGAGTAGGTATTTTCCTGCAAATCCCGCAGACGGCACAAATCCACCAAGAATCATTCTTCGCGTTACCTCTGGTCCAAAATTGCGTCTTGCCTTTGAAATGTACGATTTGAATTCATATCCCTCGGAATCCAAATCGTACCCATATCGCAAGTTGTCATACCTGGACAGGTTGCTTCCAGCCTCTGCAGTAGTAAGCACATAGTACGTCGCAACGGTATATTCCACCATGTCTAGTGACACTTCTTCTATTTTGGTGCCCAATTTCTCAAATGCAGACACTGCATTTTTGAATACGGATGCTACTGTATCATCTAATCCGGCACCGGAACTCATCTCTTTTATGATTCCGATTTTTTTGCCAGAGATTCCAGCATCAATTCCAGAAAGATAGTCCTGGTTTTTGTTGTCTATTGTTGTAGGATCATGCGGATCTTTTCCTGCAATGTGGTTTAGCAATAACGCAACATCTTCCACTCGCCTCCCCATCGGACCGATTTGTTCAATGCTGTTTGCATATGACACTAGGCCATACCTAGATACCAAACCATATGTCGGCTTTAGTCCAACGATACTACAAAAGCTGGCGGGATTTCTAACAGAGCCTCCGGTATCAGATCCCAGCGATAGTATCGATTCTAGGCCTGCAACAGATACTGCGCTTCCGCCAGACGATCCTCCTGGAACATAATCTATGTTCCATGGGTTTTTGCTTGGACCAAATGCGGAAAATTCCGTTGCAACGCCCATTGCAAATTCATCTAGGTTTGTCTTGCCAATTATTACTGCATCTTGGGATTTTAGCTTGGATACTACGGTTGCATCATATGGGGACGTGTAATTTGCAAGCATCTTTGATGCACATGTTGTCTTGCCGCCCTTGATGCAGATATTGTCCTTGATTGATATTGGAATTCCATAAAATGCACCGACGTTTTGGCCTGCCTTTACCTTTTTGTCTATTGCTTGTGCCTGCTCTAGAGCATCATCATTTAATGAGATAAAGGCGTGCAGTTTTGGCTCTACTTTTTTGATATGCTCCAGAGTTTTTGCTACAAATTCCTCTACAGTGATTGTGCCGTTTTTGATGCCATTGATGTATTCTATGGCAGAGATTCCAAGGTCCATCTAATTCATCTTGGGTGCGCGGACGTATCTGCCCTTGTAGTTTTTGAGTTGTTGTATTAGAGGATCATCAAACGCGACATACTTGTCTTCTCTAAGATCATCGATTGTTACTTGTTGTACCGGTACTTCTTCACCCTCAATGTCTGCCTTGTCTAAAATGTCAAAATAGCCAAGGATTTTTTTTACCCGCTCAAAATACTCGTCAGAACTCTCAATATCTATTCTCATTAGCTTTGCAATGTGCTCAATGTCTTCTTTTGTTACCAAGGTTTCACCTAAGGCGTTAGCCTGTCTACGTCTCTTGGGTATAGTGTGGTGTCTCTTATGTTTTCAGTTCCAGTCAGAGCCATGATTAGTCTTTCTAGGCCTATTCCACAGCCTGCGTGTGGCGGAACTCCATAATCAAACGCCCGAAGGTGATACTCAAAGGCATCCACTTTGAGTCCTTTGTTCTTCATTCGCTCTTCAAGCTCTGCCTTTTTCTCAACCCTAGTGCTGCCAGAGGATAATTCCAAATCGCCAAACATCAGGTCAAAGGATTCAGATATTTTCGGGTCTAATTTGTTTATCTTGACATAGAATGGCTTGGGTCCAGTAGGCCAATCCTTGATAAAGTAAAATCCACCCAGGCCGATTTTTTTAAGATTTGATGGGTACAAGTCATCGCCCCATTCTGTCTTTGCGCCTACTTTTTGCATTTTATCGACTAGTTCTGCGTATGTGTATTGCGGGATTTTGTCTGGCAATTCCGGCACGACAAATTCGGATTCAGGGTTGTTCTTGGCATATTCAGATACTGTTCTAATTGAGGCTTTAATCAAATCCTCTATTCTCTGCATTATGTCGTTATAGTCTACATATGCCTCTTCTAGGTCTATTGAGATTGCCTCTGAGAGATGTCGATTAGTTCTGGACGGCTCCGCCCTAAATATCGGTGCAATCTCAAACACTTTTTCAAAGCTCATAGTTAGCTGCTCTTTGTACAACTGGGGGGACTGGGCCAAAAACGCCTCTTTGTTATAGTAAAATATCGGAAACAGTGCAGCTCCGCCCTCTGTTGCAGTTGCAATCATTTTTGGCGTGTTGATTTCCAAAAATCCTTTCTCATAAAAATAATCCCTAATTGATTTGAGAACCAGGCTTCGCGCCTTGAATACATGTTGCAGTGGCTTTCTTTTCAGATCAATTGGTCGAATTTCCAGCCTGGTGTCGATGTTTTTGACAGTTTTTGCGTATGGCTCAAATGGTGGAATCTTTTCCACTTCGGAAAATACCTTGAGTTCTTTGGGTATTATCTCTACTCCGTTTGGCGCCTTTTCAGACGGCTTTATCGTACCTAGTACTCCAACTGACGAGTGAGCCTTAAGATGTGAGATTTTTTCTCGCACATCATCAGGACAGCTTCCGGCCTTTGCAACTATCTGGATTTCGCCCTCTTTGTCTTTTAGTGCCATAAATGAAATATTGCCGTGACCTCGAACTGATAAGACCCAGCCCATTACTGTAACATCAGTGTTTTCAAGCTTGGCAGATAATTGGTTAGAATAATGAGTTCTGCGCCATTTCTCTAGGTCTGTTCCTATCATGGTATGTTTGCTTGGGATTCGGTATTTATTTTAATGAAAAATTCGCTTTTGCGTCCAATATGCTCAATTTGTCTTGGCCTGCGCCTCTGATCTAAACAATACTTGATCAAGGCTTTCTATTCCGTCTAGGTGGTTTACGCTCTTTCTCTTTATTTTGCGGACCAGTGTTATGTCTCGCGTAAACAGCGAATTTACAGTCCAATCCATTGCAACTTTGAGCTTTTTCTCAAATGTCGGGAGCATCATTAGATAGTATGTTTTCCAAATCAACCATGCAGGCAGTCCGGTCAGGGAATAACCTGAGATCTTTGCAATTCCATCCCGTTTTCCTATTATTGCCATCATGCCCTTGCTTTCAAAGTTAAACGGCTTGAGGTCTACCTTGCCAAGAATCGTTGATTTTAGATTGTGTGACACTATTTTGCTTTGCCTTAGTGCATGCTGGGCAGTGGGTGGATACAACCCTCCGGTCTTTGTATCAGTAATTGCTGCACAGTCTCCTAGGGCAAACACGGTATCGTCGTTAGCAAGCTTGAGGTACTGGTCCACTGCAATTCTGCCTGACTTGTGCTCGCAGTCCAAATCTGTTATGACGGAGTCTATTGTGACGCCGGCAGTCCAGATCATAGTATCGCATGGTATGGTCTCACCATTTCCCAAAAATACAAAATCCTCGCCTGCATCCACCGCTTTTGTATTTGGTATGATTCTAATTCCTGCCTTTTGCAGTGACTCGTATGCCTTTTTGCCCAATTCCTCTCCAAGCTCCGGCAGTATGGTATCCTTGGCAGAAACCAAAATCATCCTGATGTTTTCTGGATTGATATTGTGATAGTATGATTTGACGGAATCGCGCACAAAGTCGTTTAGCTCCCCAATCGTTTCAACTCCTGCAAAGCCTGCACCCACCACCACCACTGTCAGCAATTTTTCCTGTAGTGCTGGATTTTTTTCAGTGTCTGCAATTTCCAGCATGTGGATCAAATGAGTTTTGATTCCTATTGCATCCTGTATTGTTTTGATTGTGAATGCATGCTTTTCGATTTTTTTGTTGCCAAAGAAGTTGGTTGTGCCCCCCATAGCAATCACCAAATAATCATAAGATAGCACCTTGACCATCCCATCAAACGGCCTAGTGATGGCCACAAGCTTACTCTTCAGATCAATTGATGATACTTTGGCCTGGATGAATTCGGTTTTCTTGCAGACCATTCGCAATGGAATTGAGATTGCGCTAGGCCTAATCATGCCAGATGCCAACTCCGGCAGCATTGGCGTGAACAAAAAGAAATTGTCTTCATTTACCAGAGTGATTTGGACATTGTCATTGTGCTTGAAGCTAGACTCTAATTCCTGTAACACTGAGATTCCTGCAAATCCGCCACCCAAAATCAGAATTTTTTTAGCAGATTGCAATTTTTCTATCTCTTTTTTGTATGATGTAGGTTGTACGATATGTGTCGTCAAACACCTGGTGCGAGAACAGGACCTTGTTTTTTCTAGTAAGTAAAATCCCAAAAATTCTAGTCGTGTTTTTTACTGTTATTACATAAAATGAGCAGATTCCACTAGGGCTTGCTCTGGTATAGTGCATGCTTGCTGTTATTATCAGGATGGGCTAAAGCCCTAGTCTGTTTGCAAAAACCAAACAAAATCCATGAATTTGAGCCTGAGTGTTTGGAGCGAACACTTGAAAAATTAATTAGACAAATCTTGGACAGTATTACTATGAGCGCAAATGAGGACATTGTTGACTATATCAAAGAAGTGCGCATGATTCTAGCCGACAGCATAGACACATTGCTGAATCTGCAAGCAGACATAACACTAGAGCAAGACGAAACCATAACTCCTATTACAAGCAAGGCCGAGCTAGTCGACATCACATACGACATTGCATACGAACAGAAAATAAAATCCGCTCAAGACGATTACATAAAGCGAGATCCATTCTAGCGATTCATCTGGACTAGAATTTTCAGTATTGAACCGTTTTGCAGATTAAAGATAGGGTGAATCTGGCTTCCATCCCTGTCGGTACATGTGATTTCTAGCAGTTGGTCGTTTTGCCCCAGTCCTTTTCTGCCTAATACGACGGATGCCTTGAGGATTTTTGTAGATGGGATTGTTATTTGCTCGCCGTCTGGTGCCTCAAAGACCAGTCTTTCCCTGCCATTGCTTTGTTCAATGATTAGCTTGCCGCCAACGACGCTCTGCCATCCTGGATAGCCTTCAATATAATCACAGTCGTACTGGGTCTGCACACTTTTCTTTTGGGACTGCATTGTGTTTCGTAATGATTCCACCTCGGATTTGATGTATTTCCACAAGTCTGATTCTAGCTTTTTAGCAGTATATACTCGTGCGGCAGTTGCAGCAATTCCGACCACAGGAACGACAAATAATGGTGCAGACACTAGCAGATTATTTCCCCACTCACCGCTGGAGATTTTTATCTCAAAATCATCTGGGACTCCTTTTATGGTAATGTCAATACTTCTCCTAGTTCCTGTTGTAGTTCGTAGTGCCCCTCGCTTTGATGCCTGGATGAAATAGCCTTTCTCAGAAGAAAACCCCACCTCAAAATGCCTCTCTATTAGATATGACTGGATTTTAGACGCCAGATGCGCCAAATCCACAAAATAATCCAAATACTGCTGGGTCTTTGCCATAATTTTTCCAATACAAAATAATGATTAATCTGTGTGCAAAATCAAAACGAACAAACAATTTCAGCAAAAAGTGACCTGTGGAGCAAAAAAAAAAACACTCCACAAGTCCTTTGCTGGCACAGTGAACCTGATTGTTCACCTTTGGGGGATTCTTAATGGAGAATACTCAGAAATTATTAAAACACTTGCGTACAAAAGATCCAGATTTTACGCGTGCATGCAGAGAATTTATCCATCTTTTTGTCATGATCATTTGCTCAAAGGCAAATTAGCCGATGAGATATTTGCAGAATTGTGGAGATTTCATATGATGAGATTTCTGAACTGCGTGACTTTATTGTGTCCCTGAATTTGGCTTCTGAAAGTGTCATAGTGGTGGAGGGAAAACGCGACTCGGCAGCACTAAAAAACCTAGGTTACCAGCAAAAAATATTGGAATTTCATAGATTTGGCGGTCTGACAAAATTTGCAGATTCTGTTTCATCACACAAAAACTTGATTTTGCTGTTTGATTCTGATAGAAAGGGAAGATATATGACAAAAAAAATAATAGAGCAACTAGAACGACGAACCCGAATTGATCTATCCTACAAAAAACGCCTAATGCACATTACAAGAGGGAAGATTAGCGCAATCGAGGAGCTGTCGCAATATGAAAAACTCTTCAATGATTAGTATTCCTGTATGAATATCATCCCGGATTCCTACTTGTATGTTTGAATCAGATATCATAGTTTTCATATCATATAATATTCAAGTCTAGGCGTGCCAGAATTTATTGCACGACATAGAGTCGTAGAGATAGGCCTAGATAGAATAATTGACACTGTAAATAATGAAATCGACGAATTCGGTGTCAGCACAATAGAGATGTTCTATGTTCATAAAACCGAGGAGATGTGTTGCATTTTGGAGGCACCAAGTCAAGAGGCAATCAAAAATCATTACACCAATGCAGGCCTAGTCTGTGGATACATCGCACCAATTGAGAGAATCGACACTAAAATTGGTGAAAAATCAGAGCGACTGCGAGCAATAGGAGAATTAGCTGCAAGACTTGCACATGATCTGAGAAACCCACTATCAGTAATCAAAAACACCGTAGAAATCATGGAATCAAAACAGGTTTTACACATTGAAGAAAAAATTATCTATTATGGAAGACTCAGGCGCGCAATAGATAGAATATCGCACCAAATAGAAGATGTTCTGGATTTTGTTAGGCCGACTCAAATGAAATTCCAAAAATATCTGCTCAACGATATAATAAATTCAGCATTAGAAAAAATTGTCAGGCCGGATGACGTTGAGGTAATTCTGCCAACAACATTTGTTTATTGTATTTGTGATCAGACAAAAATAGAGATAGTTTTGGCAAATCTGATTATGAATTCAATTCAGGCAATGTCTGGTACAGGCACGATCAAAATAGTATTGTCTGATACACCAAATGACGTGGTGATTCAAGTATCGGATACTGGATGCGGCATTCCAGAAAACATTTTGCCAAAAATCTTTGAGCCGCTATTTACCACAAAACAGACAGGGACAGGTCTAGGCCTTGCCAGCTGCAAAAAAATCATAGAACAACACGGGGGCCTAATTTCCGCCACAAGCAGAGAAAACCAAGGAACCACGTTCACAATAATTTTGCCAAAACAGTTTGTATCTAAAAAAATAGAAAAATTAGTTGCTTCCAATTAGGAAGACGACGGTTGCGGATGCTGTTACCTGTTGGTCAGACGAGAAGATTGGAGTTGCAGATTTTTCCATTGCAAAGTCCATTGCTCCATAGTATGGCATCGGTGGTGGATAGTATCCCCCATCTAGGCTGACATACTTGACTCCGACTATTTGGTAGTCCAGTGGAACAAGTGCCTTTTCTGCCTTGGATCTTGCGTTTGTGATTGCCTCTGCTAGCAGATCATCGCTGACTTGCTGTTGCTTCTTCTCAGACAAAGAGAACCAGACACTATCTACTCGGTTTACTCCAGAATCTACTGCAGCATCAATTATTTCAGAGACCAAGTCCAGTTTTGGGGTCTTGACCTGGATGATGTTAGATACGCTGTAGCCTGTGAGTCTTTGCTTGTAGATGCCTGTCTCTTTTTCCTGATATGACTCGTAGACTGGGTAAATTGAGAACTGGGATGTGGTTATTTCGTCATCGTTTATTCCAGCTGCTTTGATTGCCTCAATTACCTTGTTCATCTGCTCACTGTTTTCATCCAGTGCTTCTTTGGCAGTTGGCTTTTGTACCTCTACTCCAAAGCGGATGTTGAGTCTGTCTGGTTCAACAAAGGTGTTTGCTTGTCCCGTCACTGAGATTGTTTTTTCCCGTGAAGGAAACGGAGTTGGCTCTGTTTGTGCCTGTGCATCAAGACCTGTTGGGATTGCTCCTAGCGAGAATCCTAATGCAAGAACAACTCCTATCGCGGCTGCGACTGTGATTGCTTTGTTCATGGAGTATAGTAGGATGGTTTGCTTATTACCTTTGATTAAAATAGAATTGAATCGAAAATTTTAATATCTATTTGAGCAAGCGTCATTGAATCATGGGCGACTCGGAAGATCCAATGGGAATTAACGACAAAATAGAGATTCTATCTACTGATGATGATCGTATCAAAGCGGTAGGGGAATTGCTCAGCTCCGACTCGTCGCGTGCCATTCTAAAATTATTGTTCAACGAGGAAATGACTGCAAACCAAATTGCGCAAAAAACAGAGATTTCACTTCCACTTGTGATGTACCATCTAAAAAAAATGCAGGATGCAAACGTAGTCAAAATATCACAGACTGGAAAAAACACAAAATCGCACGACATGAAATACTATACCGTCGATAAGTTCGCCATAGTAATACTGCCGTCTGGCATGACAGAAAAGGCAAAGACATCCAAGTCGTTGTTCAACTCGTTTAATCGAATATACCGATTCGCAACAATCGGAGGTGTATCTCTTGCAGCATGGTTTTCATCGCAGTTCATCCAGCAAAACAATCGAATCGCAATTAGTAATGCGCGTGCAAATTCGGGTAATTTGGCAATGGATGCTCAGCCAGAATCGGCATTCACTGCATCCAGTCCGGAAATGGCAATGAAATCAGCCCCCGTACAAGAACAGGCAGAACCTACTGGTGCAGAATCACTTGAGAGTGTTGAATCTGTACCGGCGCAAGACACAGCTGATGAGTATGCGAACTTTGCACAGGAGACATCTCCCTCCCCGGAACCGCCGGCAATGCCGATGGATGGAGATACATTTTCTTACATGACTCCAGACACTCCAATTCTTGGCGAGCCGATATCTGACCTGTATCTATCAATAATAATTGCCCTGTCTGTGGGAATAATCGGCCTCATAATAGAGAGAATCCTCTCCTCTAGGCGGAAAAAGACTAGAAATTACCAGGCCCAATAATATCATCATGGTCTTATCTGACAGAGAAAAACTCCTAGTTGTAATATCTAATGCAATTTCGGTTTATTCCATGTATACAAAAAACCCAGATACAATGCCAAAAAATACCACCATGATTGACTTTATTCTCAAGGCAACCCCCGAGGATCTCAAAAAAGACCTCACCATGGATTTGATAGACGAAGTCTTTGCCTTTGTCTCCAAGACCCAAGCTGAACTTTCATAAAGGCTGAATTTATCCAAAATATTATGGTCTCTGTAGCAACCCTGGGCTCACACTGTGCACTACAGGTTCTCAAAGGAGCAAAGGATGAGGGCCTCAAGACCATTCTAGTGTCGGAAAAAAAGAGAGAGCGACTATACAAAAGATTTGATTTTATTGATGAAATGATTTTGGTTGATTCCTTTGAAGAAATACTGGACAAAAAATGCACTACCATACTGAACAAGAACAACGCAGTATTGATTCCACACGGTACTCTGATTGCGCAAATGTCGACAAAACAAATCGAGTCCATCACGACTCCGGTGTTTGGCAACAAGTGGATTCTGAGATGGGAATCTGACAGAAAGCTAAAGGAGCAACTCATGATAGAATCCAAGCTTAATGTCCCGCAGGCAGTATCGAGCCCAAAGAAAATCAAGCGCCTAGTAATAGCAAAAAGGCACGGCGCAGCTGGCGGCAAGGGCTACTTTTTAGCAAGCTCTGAGAAGGATTACATCAAAAAGCGCAACATCTTGGTAAAACAAGGCCTAATCAAGGGCGACTCTGACCTATACATACAAGAATATGTCATGGGAGTGTTGGCGTATCTGCAGTTTTTCTATTCTCCACTCAAAAACGAGCTGGAATTCTTTGGTGTTGACAAAAGACATGAATCAGACATTGAGGGTCTAGCAAGAATCCCATCACAACAACAACTTGGAATGGATTACATTTCCTCGTTTAATGTCATAGGCAATAGCCCGATGGTGTTGCGAGAATCGCTACTAGATGAAGTATACCAGATGGGTGAGAGATTTGTGTCCGCATCAAGAAGGCTGGTAAAGCCAGGCATGAACGGCCCATTCTGTATAGAGGGAGTATATGATCAAGACGGAAAATTCTGGAGCTTTGAATTTTCTGCAAGAATAGTTGCTGGAACCAACATCTACATGGACGGCTCGCCATACTCTACCTTGCTATATGACATCCCAATGAGCATGGGAAGGCGAATTGCTCGAGAGATAAAGCAGGCTGCAAAAATAAAAAAATTAGATAAAATCACTACTTGAAGATAGCAAGTCTTGACTTTGAAAAGACCAGTACAACTGCAGACAGCACTCCCATTGTTGCCAGTACACCTAGCGGGAATTCCGGCACAACGCTTGTTCCGATTATTTCAATTTCTTCGGTTGCCTCTGGGATTTGCACTGATATGGTAGGATTGTTATCATTGTATGATATGGTGTAATCTGTTTCCAATCCATCCACCAGAACCACAAAACTTGCATTTTCTGCTGCAAGTAATTCCGATGGGAATGATATTGTAAATTCAGATTCACGTACGCCATCCAATCCAACAAGTAGTGATGTTGATTCCTGGTCAATAGCTATTGCAAGCAATTCTCCATCAACGCTATAAGAGACATCAAATGACTCTCCTTCAGCATCTATTGTCTGGACTCCCTCATCCGCAAAGGACATGGGAATTGTCGAGATTGCCGCAACTATTGCCAAAATTAGCAATGATTTCATGATTTTTTGGTGTAATTTTCCATTATAGGTCTTTTCTAATTCCATATGATTAAAACCAGATTTAATCAAAGGTTATATCAAAATCTTTTCTGAAATAATCATGAAATTAGCCATTACACTAGGATTAGTCGCACTAACAATACTAGTTCAGACTGGTTCGGCATTTGCAGAAGACCTAGTGTATCATGGCAAAAACGTAATTGAATCCCCGCCGGAATTTGCAGGCTCTGCATTTCACTTTATCATTAATGGTGACAAGGCAACCGTAGTATCGGCGGGCGCATCAGGCCTGGAAATAGTTCGAATGGATATTGCTCCAAGCGAGATGTGTATCCAGACGGAATCTACTTTGTGCTTTGATGGTGGGGTCACTGAGGTGAAAAATCCACAAATTCACCAGGTAGGTGACCTGATATCATTTATCATAGACTTTACAAACAAAAAGCAAATCGGCACTGCAAAATCAGGGCCGATGACTGGCATGACTGTAACGATGAACATTGACAGAATGAACATCAAATCCCTTGAACCATATTCCATTTCAGTATCAAGGGAGGGAGGATTTGCTGGATTTGCCCAAAAGACAATGACATTTGATTCAGAAGCAGGCATGATAATTATCACAGAAGGAGAATCAGAGACAAACGTGCCACTGGATGAAGACACCATCCAAGAAATTGATCAAATTTTTCAGAAAAGCAAGCTTCTCAACATGGATTCCGGGGATTATCCTGCAAATGAAGGCTCTGCGGATTATTTTGCATATAGTTTAACTCTCGACCAAGGAATATTTCAAAAACAATTCACCTGGACTGATGCATCTGACGGCGCACCAGAAATTCTAAGGGAATTACAAAACACCATCTGGGTTATAGGCGAAGAAAACATCCCAATGCCAGTAGACATTCCAATATATGATGAAGAGACAATTACGGAAATTGCAAGAGAGTTTGTTGTGTCATCACCAACATTTGCATTTGATGGAATGGAAGAAACACTTGAATTTGGCTCAATTACTATACTTGAATCGTTTCCAGAGCAACATGTGATTGATGCGACATTTACATCATCACATGGAGGATATGGAGACAGAACGGACCAAGTAGTAACACAGGTCCTAACGCCACACATAATGGAGATAATAATCTCTGAAGGGGCTGTGATCTCTGCTGTAATTGATGGGGAATGGGACGAGATGAACAACCAGTTTGTTTTAAAGGCTCCAAACTAGTTCCTTTTTGGAACCAAAAATCACGCTATAGTTCCAGCTTTCTTTAATCATACCGTACAGCAGAGCGCCCATGATGACAGCACTTGCGCTTGTATTGCTTGTAGCGGCCTCTGCATTTGTTATCTTTGAGCTGAATCAGGCTAGTGCAGAAGGAAAGCTCTCGCCGCTTGATGAGCCAAACTTCAAACCAAAGATAACTAAAATAATACAGGACGGAAAAGAACTGGAAATTCTCGAGTTTAAATCAAAGATAAAGCAGCAAGACTAGGCCAATTCCACTATTACGGCTGCCTTATCAGACGAGTCCAGCTCCTCATGCACGGCATTTAGGATGTGAGACACTGAGGTGAGGCTGGAAAAGTCAATTAGCTTTAGATTATTCAGCAGATAGACCTGAGGCGCAATCTCGCTGTTTCGCGATTCCAAAAAGTCATCCAGCTCTTCTAGTATGGATATTTTGCCTCCCAAGAACAGTTTTGCATTGTTTAATGCCAGCTTTTGGCGCCCAAACCGATCCAACACCAAAACAGGATGCCTGTTTTTCTTGCTGAACAGTTTTTTTTCTGATATGTGTCCAGTAAACACAAAATAATGATCAGTCTCAAATGACAGGTCCACTAGGTCAGTTCCGACATTCAGGATTTCGCTTGCTCTGTTTTTTGCCTCTTCTAGCGTAAATACGTTTTTGGCATTATCCGCACTGTCCATTTCCACGTTTCCAGTGGCAGATACCCGAAGCAGTGATTTCTCAGAAATATATTCCGAGTTTATTGTAATGGATTCAGGCACTGCACCCCTGTCTATCATCAATTGATGGATTTTTTTGTGCAAATCTGATATCTGCTCTGGTGTTGGGTTTGTTATGGTGTGTTCAATTTCCTCTTGGATCATAGATGACGCAACGCCAATTGAAGATATGACCTCGGCATGCTCTGCCTTTTTGTACTGGATTCCTAGCTGCTTTGCAACAAACGGTACCAGTACAGATGCCCCCCCACCACCTCCAATTATCTGGGTTTTTGTCTTGTCCATTTTGAACTCTTTTAGAATCTTGGATACTGTCTTTGTTATCTCAAATGATGCTGTCTGGATTACGGACATTGCCACTTCTGGTCCCGTGACTCCAATTTCCCTGCCAAGCAACTCCATTGCAATTTTGGCAGATGTCTGGTCTGCATAGGAATAGTCGTCCTTGTCTATTAGGCCTAGCGCGTTTGCGGCACAGGTGTTGGTGATTGCAAATGTCTCACCCTCGCATTGTATTGCAATGTAAGGTTCGATATCGCTTTGCTTTGGCTTTACTTCTATTATTTTGCCTTTTTTGAGGACTTCGGGTGCGGCAAAGCAGGAATAGCGCATGCCTGCAATGTGTGCACTTCGAGGCCCCACCTTCCAGACTCGCCTGTCTTTGAGCTTTATCATAGAGCCGCCTGCCACTCCAAGAATTCTCACATCCATCGATCTGATGCATGTGGGATGGTCCTTTATTGTAACATAGCGGATTTCAGGCCTGCCATTTTTTATGATACAAATGTTGGTGCTGGTGCCGCCAACTTCGACAAATATTCCATTTGACACTTTGAGATATAGTAAGGCACCTGCAACACTGGCAGCAGGACCAGACAATATTGTCAGAATCGGCTTTGTCCTAAATGTGTCCATGCTGGTAACGCCACCGTCTCCTTTCATTATCATGACTGGTGCCGACACTCCGGCCCCCTTGATTGCATCTTCGACAAAGTTTGCCACCTCAAATGTCTTTGGCAGAACACTTGCATTGATTGCTGCAGTCAGCGTTCTGATTTCTAGGCCGTAAATTCCAGAGATTTCATGCGATGCAGTAGCTGGAATATTGTGCAAAATGGCGTTTTTCATTACAAACATTTCATTTGACGGGTCGTCAACACCAAATGCCTCTGTGGCCACTATGACCTGAGCCCCCTTTTCCTTTAGGTGCGATATTGTATTGGATACTTCGGATTCTGAAATCAAATGCGCCGTGTCCAAAAAAGCGTGCTCTGTCTTTAGCGCTTGATCTGAATTGAATTTTGCATCAGACAGACTGGTCCTCTTGATAATGTTGCTTTTTTCTGGAGTGACACCCATTGCTATTATTCCAACCTTTGCTGTATCTGATTCTAGTAATGCGTTGATTGCTTGTGTTGTAGAGTGCGCGATTAGCTCAATTTCTGAAATGTCGATTTTTGACTCCAATAACATCTTGGATAGTGCGGATACAATTCCTTCCGACACTCCTTTTTGCGCCTTGTGAGTAGTGGGAACAGTCGACTTGCCTATGATTTGCCCGGTTTTGATGTCGATTGCAACGGCCTTGGTAAAGGTGCCACCAACATCGATTCCTACTCTAATGCGCCTCAAACTCGTCAATCTCTTTTCTGGACTTGCGCAGAGATGCTATTTTTTCCTCTCGCTTTGGCCTAATCACTAGGACATATGTGGAGGCTATCAGATACACGGCAAGCAGTATGATTTGGCCTATTACTGTCTCTAGTGTAGGGTAGATTCCGGTCATCTTTGCAAGGTTGATGTCCAGTCTTGGGATTGTGCCTATCATGGATGTAAACGGCAAGATGTCCAGTGTTTGTAGTTCCCGTATTGCATTTCCCAAAAATGCTATGGATAGGTATGCGCCAACACCCATTGTAAGGCCAAAGAGCATCTTGAGCGGCAGTCTTTTTCCAAGCTTCCTTGTGGTGTAATACACCGCAAGCAATACTCCGATTCCCAAGACAAATCCTAAACCAACATAGAGCTCCATGTATTTTGCAAATCCAAACATTGCTTCATAGAACAATACGGTTTCAAATCCCTCTCTATACACAGTAAAGAACGACAACAACACAAAGACCATGACGCCGCCGGTGGTGGATGCCTGCCAGACCTTTGCCTTGACAAACTCCATCCATTTTTTGTGCTCTATTTTGTTTAGGATCCAAAAGCTGACATAAAACAAGACTGCGGTAGCAGACAGAGCAGCCACTGCCTCGATTAGCTCCCGGTTTGCACCAGAGATTTTGATAATATATGACGCAATAACCCAAGTAATCGCCGTTGCAGCTATTGCAAGTATTATCCCATGGTATACGTATTTTTTGTATTTCGTGTTTCTTGATGCCTCTAGATACGTCAGAATTGCACCCAAGATCAAGACAGATTCAAGTCCCTCCCTGAAGATAACCGCAAATGATGATGTAAATGCAATTGCCGGTGCAAGCTGTCCGGTTCCCGTGACTAGTCTTTCTGATTCATCAAGGCTTCGTCGGACCTGGATTGCTGCCTCCTGCACTTTGGAGAACTCGGCCTTTTCGTTGATTAATTGTCGCAGCTGCGCAAATTGTAATTCTACTTCTAGTGTAAAGTCTGGGTCTATGCTTCGAAGTGGGATCTCTACATGCTCATAGCTATCCAAATATGCAGTCCTAGCCGAAGTAAATGCCGCGGAATAGTCGCCATTTTGGTATTGTACCAGCATTGTCTCTAGCGTGGCTCGAATAAAGTCAATTTCTCCCCGCACGCCGGACTTTTGATCTTCTGTTGCAGAGCCCATTGGGTTGAGCAGTTTTGGCTGGACGGGCGGGGGATTTTCAGATTGGGTTGTATCACGCTTTAGGTTTGCAACTAGGCCTTCTGCCCTGTCCAAGTCTACAAGTATTGGGTTTTTTATGAATGCGGCAATTTCCTCTGGTGTTTTTCTTTCTTGTATCATTGCACGCAGTTCCTCTCTCATGTTTATTTCCATTGTATGGAGCAAATCAACGTCTACGATCTCAATGTCTGCTTCTAGATACTCGAAATTATCCAAATATGCCGCAATCGCCAGCTCTTCTGCTTTATTGTAGTCGCCTGCCTGTAGTGCAGAGTTCGTCTGCTGGTATAGTTGTCGTATAACATCATACAAATTTGCCGAGTCTGTAATTATGGTGTCTGCTCCAGTCAGGTCGCGTTGTATTGTGGTGATCAGCTTGCCGACTGTGACAAACTCCTTTTTGTTGGCAATTTGGGATTTTAAATCGACAAAAAATGACTGTATCTCGCCCTTTTGTCTTGCATCCATGGTACCATCTGACTCAAAAATCTCCTCTGCGCGCTTTACTAGGCTGTCGGATACTGTATAGTATTGTGGAATATTCTGAGCTGATGCGGTCTGATACGTCTGGTCTGCAACAGATAAAATATTTGAGGCAACAAGTGATGCCTGACCGGATTTTGCAAAATTATCCAAATAATTGGGAAGCATGTTAAAGTCATCTGCCGCATCAAAACTTCCACTGACGGTCTTGGAGTGAATATCAATTAGCAAAAGATGCAGGTCGTCTGCAGATTCCACGTTTGCAGAACGCAAAATGTTGATTTGGTGCGCATAAAAATCAGCAGTAAACTTGGAATAATGCCTTGCGGATTCTATATCGCCATTCTGCATTGATTCTTTTGTGAGATTGGTTCCTATCTGCGTGACTTCAAAAATTGCTTCAACTAGTGCTCCGTCCTGTGTTTGCGAATACGAGTATGGAATTGCGGAAAAAATCACCGATAGGGCCAAAAACAATACCAAAAACTGTTTCAATGTTTTGATAGGTCCGCCTAACTTTATTTAAAGGGCAACGCCATTCTACGATTCTAGAATGAGTCTAGTTTGATTGGAGATTCAAAACAGGCGTGTTGCCGCCGACGATGATTTCGGCCTTTTTGATTCTGGACTTGTAGTATTTGATTTTCTTGCCAGCATCGGATATCTCGTACCTGTCAACCTCAATTAGTGTGAGGTCTTCAAGCTGGGATAGTATCTTGTATACGGTTGAAATGGACATTTTCTGATCATCTGCTATTGTCTGCGCATCCTTTGCCTTGTCTATAATACAAAACAGGACTGCGCGGGAATACACATTTGCAAGTGTCTCTATAATTTGCTGGGTTACGTCATACTGGCTGAGGTTGTAGATTGACTTTTTGTCCAGCATAACACTCACAGGTTTGGCGCAAGACTCAGAACTGGCTCTGGCTTTTTGATTGAAATGTCTGCTTTGCTGATTCTGGAGCGGTACACCTTGAATTTTCTGCCCTTGTCAGATATCATCCAGCGCTCCACGTGCACCAGGGTAAGATCCTCTAGGTCTGCCAGCTTTTTGTAAACAGAAGATAGTGGAATTTTGTACTTGTCTGCTATTTCTGCAGCGGTTTTTCCTTGTTTAATTACAGAGAACAGTATGGTTCGAGATTCCGCATCGGCCAACGCCTCGATTACCTTTTGCGTGACGTCGTATTTTTTCAGCTGTGGCAATGTGAATCGTCTAGTCAAGTTGCTGTGTTACGTTTTCTGCTCTTTAAATAAAATGTTATTGTTCTAGTTATATGGAATGAGAACAGATAATGATGTTATTGGTATTTTTTCTGGTATGTTTGGTCCAGGTTTAGCTTGGCCCACAGTGCACCCAAAACCAGTGCCACTGATGCCCAAAACACGGACATGCCTATTGCGGATGTCACCCTAAAGCCCACAAGTAGCCCGGAATCGATTTCTACTGGGTCTGGGTTTTGCGGCATTGCAAAAAACACGGCTGCAATGAATATAGCATAGCCTGCAAACGCAATTGCCTTTTTGCTTGTTTTTTTGTATATCTGGTAGAATCCAACTGCGCCCAGGCCTGAAATTGCAGAGAACGCCAGGTATAATGTCTGGCGTAAAATGATGGTCTCTGGGTCTCCAACTGTTGGCGGATTTGCAGGATATTTTGCAAATGGAATGATGTATAATGTTGCCCACATTAATAATGACAGAAATAGTGCCTTTTTGGCAGGACTGGATCCCGGCAGCACATTCTTTGATAACGCATAGACAATTCCAAATAACGCACCCATTGATGTGCCAAGTATTGCGCCAGCTAGGATTTGGCCTCCCTTTTGCCATATTCTATATGAGTTGTAGTTTGCCCAGAATTCCGGCGTGTCTTGCTCTTCTCCGGAATCAAACAGATTTTGGTTTTCAATTCCTATGGCAGTATCAAGGTATGGTTCCACTAGCGCCAAATTGACTAGGCCGTGGACTGTTCCTGCTATTGCGCCGGAAACCAAGATTATCGCAATAAAAAGAGACGTCTTCATGACTGATTCACCCTAGTGGCATGGAAAGCCAGCTGCATGTCTCATGTCATGAGTTAGTTCGTGAATGTACAGGTCCTCATATGCTTGCTCGCCAAACACCACTGAGAACATGTGTCCTTGATCAAAGCCTACTACAAACAATCCAAGCACAAACACTGCAGCTAGTGCAATGATTGCCGTTCTTGGAATGGCTGACTTTGAGATTGCAATCTCTTTGGATTGAGACATGCAAAAGCCTTCGATGCAATGTATTTAAGTTCTTGGATGAATCATCCAATATTTAATGAGCATGCAGTCAAAGGTCCAAACCATACAAAATATTGTATCAAGAAAAGGATCTGCCAAGGTCCTGACATTTTCTGTTCCACATGTCTTCAAGGCCTTGCAATTGTTGTATTTGGATCAGTTTGTATCCAGGGCAACATTTTGTGCACAGTTGCACATGGGTGAGGGCGCAGTCAAAACCATGATTGCACATCTAAGGGAGGAATCGTTTGTGGATTCTACAAAATCAGGCACCTTTCTTACCAACAAGGGCAGGAATTTTGTAAAATCGCTTCACGATGTCATGGATTCGGAATGTGTCATACCCAAGTGCAACATTGCGCGAAGCAAGTTCAACTATGGGGTGATTCTGCGAAAATATTCTAGTGCCACAAAATCTGGCATGGAACAGCGAGACTATGCCATATTGTACGGGGCAAGCGGGGCCACCACAATCCAATACAAGGACGACCAGTTTATGTTTCCAAAGGAAAACATCGATTGTTTAGCAGGCGACCCCAAAACCAAGAAAATTCTAGTAGATAACATGCGCCCAAAGAACGGCGATCTTATCATTATAGCATCGGCAGACGACCCGTTTGTGGCAGAGATTGCCGCAAAAAACTCGGCATTGTGGACCCTGGCAACACACGGATAGCAAAACTATTTGTCTGGTGGTATAATCGCATAAAACATGTCCAAAGTGATGCTTGCAATTCCTGCAGGAATTGGAATAGCTGCCGCAATCTTTGTGGTAGTGTTTTTTGGCGGAAACGCATCTCAGGATAATTCTGATTTTACATTGTCTGATTTGACAGAGCGCGGCTCGCCATATGTTGGGGATTCGTCTGCGCCAATCACAATAGTGGAATTTGGCGATTACCAGTGCACATTTTGCTTCAAATTCCACCAATCCAGCCTTGATGTGATCAAAAAAGAATACATTGACTCTGGCAAGGCAAGCCTGGTTTTTGTTGATTTTCCCCTAAACGGCCCTGACTCTGTACTTGCTGCAGAGGCGACCCATTGCGCAAATGACCAGGGAAAATTCTGGGCAATGCATGATGAAATATACCACAACTGGAACGGCGAGAGGACCGGCTGGGTTAATCGGGATTCAATCTCCCAGTTCGCACAGACTGCAGGAGTTGATGTCGATTCTATGAATCAGTGCCTTGACTCCAAGAAATACCAAGACAAGGTGCTAGAGACGTATGATTTTGCTCAAGGAATCAACATTGATGCGACACCGTCATTTTTGGTAATATCTGGTGATAAAATAACCAAGATTACTGGCAACCAACCGCTAGAAGTGTTCCGAAAGGTTCTAGATGGTTAAACATATTCTAGAAACTCATCACGTGCAATGCCACAATCTCTTAGAATCACACTCAACAATCCAACTCGAATTTCTTTTTGTGGCACGGTAACGTATATTGTATCATTAGTAATAGTTACATGACTTCCTTTTTGCCGTATGACTCTAAAACCAAACTTATTGCATAAAATTTTGACAAGTAATTTTCCTGCAATTGGAGATAGTTTTGTCAAGCTGTTATTACTTTGGTTGCCTTTTCTCTTAGAACAGACAAGTGAAGTTCAAGTGCTTCCACAAAGTTCTTTTTGGCATCTTGTTTAGTTTTGCCCGAACTGTAAACTCCTAACGCAGAGCACGTAATTGAATAAGAGCCATCATCTTCTTTGATCATCCTTGTTTGAATGTCTTTAATTTTGACTGACATCTGATGTTAAAATAATCTTTTTAATTATTTAAGCTTCCTTTGAGTAAGTATTATAACAATTGTGAATGTTGAGCGTAAATTAGACGGAACTTAATCCCGACAAATGCAGTCGCATTGCAAGACTGCGGTCGTATTTTGGATTTGATTCCAACAATCCCCTCGCAATCAGCGACTTGACGCATTCATGGATATATTGCGGTTCCACTCCGCCGAATTTTTTTGCCCTTGCAGACACATCCTGGAACAGGCTTTCGTTTTGCAGGTTTTGCGTCTGGCACATGTTTACCCGCAGTAAAATTCCCAGCTTGACTAGTGTGTACATGGTCGGGGTTTGCTCTTCCAAATAGATCTGCGATACCAAATCCTCAATGTGATAGAGCCCTTGCTGTGTTATTCTGTATCGGAATAGCTTTGGATAATCCTGCATTTGGATTTGGTAGGGCTGTTTTTCCACGGATTGCGCGCTGTATGATAGTTATTGACTAGTGCGGCATTTTGCAGTGTTTTGGTGTGCCGTTTTGGAATCTTAATATGGCATCCGAAAAAGCTTGTCTTCATTGGGAAAAATCAACGTAGAAAAACAAGATTCAGTCAAGATTTACAAAATTAAAAGAACGTTAGACGAATTATCAAGAATTTCAGGCAGGGGGACTGAGCTCATCACAGTATACATTCCAAAGGGCAAGCAGCTACACCTAGTCATCAACCAATTACGAGAGGAGCAGGGAACTGCAGACAACATCAAGTCTGCCATGACTAGGAGTCATGTTGTGGATGCGCTGGGTCGAGTCCAGCAGAGACTAAAGCTATACAAGGACACACCAGAGCACGGCCTAGTCATATTTTGTGGAGCCGTTCCACCAGAGGGGGGCGGGCCGATAGGAAGCGAGGTAATCAAGGTCTGGGAGCTGGAACCGCCAAAGGACCTTACCACATCATTGTATAGATGCGATGATCATTTCCATGTAGATATTCTCAAAGACATGCTAAAGGACGACAACCTCATTGGGTTTTTGGCAATTGACACCAAAGACGCAGGATGGGGCTTGCTACACGGCGATAAAATCGAGGTGTTGCGCGAGACAAGCTCTGGTGTTGCAGGAAAGCACAGACAGGGAGGTCAGTCTGCCAGAAGATTCGAAAGACTGCGGGAAATGGAATTATCGTATTACTATAACAGGGTTGCAGAGGTAACAAAAGAGTTTTTCATAGACATTTATCCGATTAAGGGCCTAATTGTGTCTGGGCCTGGCCCAACAAAGGAGGACTTTCTAAAAGAAAACTATCTAGAGTATAGGCTCCAAGACAAGGTTCTTGCAACGCTGGACACTTCATATTCCGGCTCTGAAGGAATTCGCGAAGCATTCATGAAGGCACAGGATGTTTTGTCTGATTTCAGGCTGGCAGAAGAAAAAAAACTAGTAGAAAGATTGTTCCGAGAGATAAACAATAGGACAGGCCTTGGGGTGTACGGGCTCCAGGATATTCTGAAATTACTCAAAAACAACGTTGTCGATATTTTGCTAATCACAGATGATACAAACCTGTACCGATTAGAGATTACCTGCAATAGGTGCAAACACATCCAAGAGGAAATAGTAGAGCATGCAAAGCTAATACCAAAAAAGACAGAGATGCTAAACAAACCGTGCCCTTCATGCAAATCAATGGACCAGGTTGATTCGTCCCAGGATTTGGTGGATTATCTATCCACATTAGCAATCCCTGTTGGCACAAAAATCGAGGTCATATCCGGTTTGTCGGAATATGGCGTGATGCTCTCCAGTCTTGGAAAAGTGGCTGCTATTCTTAGATATAATCCCAATCTCTAGCTTGTGTATTTTGATCAGAGACTAGTTCTTGTGTTGTTTTTTCGTAGTATCATATCGTGAAATATTCGCTCAAGACAAAAATTGGAATCCTAGTCGGAATTGGCCTCATCATGTTTACTGTGTCGTTGCTGGCCCTGCCATTCTCAGATTCTGAAAATATTGTACAAGAGGCAACTCAGTCCAGCATACAAAAAGTGGAAATCTCCGAGGCGAAAATGCTTGATGTGATTGCTCAGGAAAGGTCAGAAATAGAATGGAAGATTGGCGGAAAGCTAAAGCCGTAACTTATTGCTCTGACACTGTAACTGTTATTTGCACGGTTTTTGTGGATTGGTTTCCTCGCGAATCAGATGTAGTGCATTTCAGCTCAGTTACTCCTGGTGGAAACTTGTAGCCTGACTGGTAATTGCAGCTTACCTGAGTATTTCCATCCACTAGGTCAGTTGCGGTAACATCAAAGAACACCTGCACACCAGTGTCATCTTTTACCCCCTCTGTTGGCTGGAATGGACCAAATGCGGGAGGTGTTGTGTCGCGTACAGTTACTGTAAATGTTCCAGATATGGAATTATTGTTAGAGTCTGTGACTGTGCAGCTAACTGATGTTGTTCCAATTGGAAATGTTGAGCCGGATGCAGGACTGCACACCGGTCTCAGTGAGCCGTCTTCCTTGTCCTGGCTTGATGTGGAAAATGCGACATTTGCACCAGCTGGGCCTGTTGCCTCTTGTGTCACTTGTTTTGGTATTGATAATGTTGGCTTTGTGTTGCTGGGTTTTGTAATTACTGGGTCTTGTTGTATTACTGGTTTTTCTGTCTTTTCTGGGATGGTGCTTTTTGGTTTGACTTCTGTTTTTGGCTTTTGGGTTTTTGTTTCAGGCAGTTTTGTTGGGTCTTTTTGGATTATCGGTTTTTTTGTGTCATCAATTACGATTTTTTGTTTTAAATCTTTTAGCTGGCGCTCTAGGTCTAATTGTATCTGGGTATCGCGAACTTGGTCCAACAATTCTTGTCGTAGTGATTCTTCGATTATTCTCATGTCATCTTGTGCAATTCTGGCATGATCTATGCCGGAGTTTTGTTTTGGTTTTTGGTCAGATTTTGGCTTGTCTGGTTTTGGACCAATGTCTGCCCCATAGTTGGTGTCTATATCATCCAGTATTGATTCTGGAGGTGCGTCAGGGTTCTGCTGGTCTGTCTTGGGTTTTTCTGTTTTTGGGCCTGGCTTTTCTTTGCTTGGCTTTGATTCATTGACGTCAGGCCCTCGAATTGTTGGGTCTAGGTCATCAAGAAGTGATTCTGGAGGGGCATCTTGGTCTTTTTGTTTGGAATCATTAGGCTTGTTTTCTGAATTTTGTCGTGCTTCTTCTAATGCTTTCCTATGAACTTGGAGAAATTTTCTTATCTCTTCTTCATTTATCTTTGCTTCCTCTTCGTAGTGTGATTTTGCATTAAACAATATCTCTGCCAGCTTGTCCAGAGTGTTCAGGTCAAGTGGTCTGCCAAGCGAGTTTTGGTCTAGCTTGGCCGTATTTTCCTCGGCTTTTGGATTCTTTGTATCTGTTTTGTCCCTGACTGCCTTGTCAAGCTCTGATTTTGTAATCTTGTTTTCCTTTGCAACTGCAAGAATCTGCTTTGTTATTTTTTTAGAGTCGGCATCGAGTGCAGATATCTGTTTTTTGTCTGCTTCTGCGTCCTTGATCTGTGCTTGGATTTTATCGCCTAGCTTCTTTACATCAGAGTTTTTCGTTTTTGAATAGAATGATTTGGCATCGCCTGCTATCTTTTTTAGTGCTTTAGATTCTGCATCGTTTGCCTTCTTTAGTATCGAGTTGAATTTTTCGTCTTGTTTTGCGATTAGGTATATTCCCTTGAGCTCATTTGTTATCTGAGATGTTGATTCTGTTTTTTTGTTAGTTTGTGATGTTTTGACGTTCTTTGCGGTGTCTGATTTTATTGCTGTCTTGGGATTAGAGTTTGCTGGTTGGTTGCATTGTCCGGTATTTGTTACAGAATGTCTTTCGATTAGAAATTCGGCATCCAGCCTGTTTTGCTCGTCTAATGGAAGTGTCATCTCGCCCTCAAAATGGGTTCCCTCTGCATTGACTCCCCGCGATACCTTGGAGCTAAATCCCATCCACTGGTCTCCCGCAGAGTCAAACCGATTTTGCGCTTCCAGCGGACCTGTAGAAATGTCTCCATTTTGAACTATAGAACGCATGATGCGGTTTGTGTCAAGCGTGTTGTCTTGATCAGACTCTACTCCCCATGCAAACAGCCTAAGATCACTCAGTGGAGTACACTCGTCATGATCCAGAATTGTCAGATCAAGCCTTAGCTTTCCGCCTTCAGACAATGAAAGGTTGTCTCTTGCTATTGTGCCAGAGTTTGTTGCAAGATCATGCCCTGAAAGCTCCACTCTCCAGCCTATGACCAAGTCGGCACCACTTGTATTGTCTTCCCAATCATCGGCATCCTCGTTGTAGTCGATTCTCTTGAGAATTACCGTAATATGATAAGGGCTGCCAGCTGGTGGAACATCCCAGTGCGCGGACGCGTATTGGGAGGATACAAGCATCAGAGATATTGCTAAAAACACAAAAAAAGATCTTGCCAGCACATTATGTGGCTTGGTTCAAATTTATAAAAACATGATCAAAATGGACTATCTGATTGCCGCCGCATCCTGGGATGCAGTCAATACATTGCCGTTCTGAGAGTTGATTATCCTGTTTCGTAGTGCCGAGCCCTCTATCTTTTTTATCAGAAAGTTGAGCGAAAACGGTTTTTGCACTATTTGGATTGTATCTTCCCTGACGGTATCCAGCTTGCTCATTATGGCATTGCCGTATGCAGACAAAAATATCAGCCTCTGATTGGGCCTTTGCTCCAGGATTTCTTTGGCAGCAGCTGCTCCTGTCATTCTTGGCATGTCATGGTCTAGTAGTACGATATCGTATGGCGGAGTCCTTGTCTTTCGGAACAATTCCTCGTATTTTACCTCGTTTGTGTACAGATCAACGCATTCTACCCCATCTTTAGTCAATGTGACCTTGTGGTTTCTCTTTTCGAGTGCAGTTTTGTACTGTTTTGCAGTAAAGTCATTGTCCTCCGCAATCAGGATATTGAACATTGTTTTTCTAGGCTCAAAAAATCTCTTTTAAGACTCGTCTTGCTGTTTTAAACGAACAAAACCGTGGTGTCCTATTAAACAGCATTTGGGTCAAAAGCCGTTCTGTGGAATTGTATGATAATGACCAAGCACATGAACCGCGCAAGCAGGGACGGGCCTGACAGGTACAACAAGAACATCTCATCTGAGGACGAGTGGTCGCACATTGCAGGCGAAATAAAGCAATCCGAGCCCCAGGACCCAATGGCACCAAAGGAGAGAATCATCGAGTTTTCCAATAAATTCCAAAATACCACAAAAGAAGATGCGGTCCGTGCAAAATCAAAGGAATTTGCAGATCAGATGACCAACACTGATCAGTATTTCAAATTCGCAAACGGCATGATAAAAGAAAGGCTTGACAAATTACAGAAAATAAAGCAAGACGAGCAACGCTTTTTGGGCGAGGTAAGTGTCTTGCAAAACAAGGTCAAGACAAGATACGAGCTTGAAAAGCTAAACCCAAAACACATCACAATAGACAATATGAAAAATCTGCTGACCATACTAGAAGACGAATGCGAAAAAATGAAGGACAGGCTGCTATACCAGGAATTAATAGTGCAGAGGACCAAGGATGAAATTGCAAAAAAGCGAGAGCAAATAGACAAGATAAAGCTGGAGCTACAAACAAAAATGGACATAAACGAGCCCCTGGCCGACCCAATCACTAGGCTCAAAGTAGAACTGGTTCGCTCTGGAATTCCCGAAACAGATAGAATCTATGCGTTATTGGACAGACTAAAAGAGCAAATGTCTGACTAGAGATTTTGCTTTATTGTGCTGGCTAGGTCATCTAGTTCTTCTGAGCTGGGTATGGTTCTCTTTGTCCAGACTGCTCCCATTTCGGCATATCTTGGTATGATGTGCACATGAACATGCGGGATTATCTGCTTTGCAGCCCGTCCGTTGTTTTGCGCCAAAGAAAATGCAACTGCGCCAGTTGATGTCATTATTGCTTTTGCAATTTTTGGAATTTTTGAGAATAGTTCCCCTACTTTGTTTTCCGGCATGTCTGTTATCTTTTCATAGTGGTATTTTGGCACGACTAGGACGTGGCCCTTGTCTATTGGATACTTGTCCAAAAACACTACATGGTTGTCATCTTCGTATATGAAATGGCCCTCCCTGTTCTTTGATATGATATCGCAAAAGATGCAACTCAACTAGAGAATCATTCGATCTGGATTTTATTATGGTTATGCGATTGATTAAATTAGTACTGGTATAGGAGTACGGATAACCATGGGCGAAAACCGAGACTCCCGACGTGAAAAAGAGCGGGAAAACTATGCTTCCAAGCAAAAGTCACAAAAACAGAAAAACACGCTCATCGCAGCAGGCATTTTTGCCGTAATAATTGCAATTATCGCATTTGCGTCATACCATTATTATGAAAAACTCACTTTAACTGGCACCCAAATGTCAGGCCCACCTGGCGCTGGAAAACTGGGTGATGAGCACGAGCACGCAGCAATTCTGGTCAGAATATTTGGCGATAAGTTTGACTTTTCACTGCCGGACTATCAGGTAAAGAGCCCCTACATCCACTTTGAGAGCCAAAATGGCGACACAATCCACAGACACGCATCAAATGTACCACTAGGCTTTCTCTTCAAGTCAATCAAGATAGGCTTTGATGATGAATGCTTTGTGTTCCCAGACAAAAAGCCAGAGCACACATTCTGCAATAACGAGGATTATTCGCTCAAATTCTATGTGAACCACGAAAAGGTGCCAACACTGAGCGACTATGTTCTCAAAGAGGACGACAGAATCCTAGTGCTATACGGCAATGAAAACCAGACTCAGGTGGACAACTACCTAATGGAACTAGACGGCCTGTTTATCGAAAAGCAATAGCCGAAAATCAACCAAATTCTAATATTATATTGAATAAAATGGTGGTATAATGGAGATTTCAAGTCGAAACGTAGTGTCTGGAACCGCGCGAGCCCCGCATCGTGCAATGTACAAGGCAATGGGTTTGACTGATAATGATCTGGATAAACCGTTTATTGGCGTATGCCATACTGGAAATGAGGCAACGCCATGCAACATTCACCTGCCAAGACTGGCAATTAGGGCAAAGCAAGGAGTATCAGATGCAGGATTTACCCCAAGAGAATTTTCCACCATAGCAGTATCAGATGGTATAGCGATGGGACATGAGGGCATGAAGTCGTCTTTGGTGTCTCGAGAAATAATTGCGGATTCAATAGAGATAATGGTGCGCGCCCACCAGTATGACGGATTTGTAGGAATTGCCGGGTGTGACAAGAGCCTGCCTGGCACCATGATGGCAATGGCGCGACTAAACCTGCCGTCGATTTTTGTGTATGGTGGTACCATAATGCCTGGAATGCTAAATGGGCAACAGCTCACAGTACAAGATGTGTATGAGGCAGTTGGCGCATATGATGCGGGCAAACTTACGTTAGAGTCTCTGAAAAATATTGAAAACTATGCGTGCCCCACTGCAGGATCTTGTGGCGGCATGTTTACTGCAAATACAATGGCGTCAATTTCTGAAGCACTAGGAATTGCATTGCCTGGCAGTGCTTCTCCGCCTGCTGAGGATGAAAGACGAGAGAAGATGGTGTATGATACCGGCGTTGCATGCGTGCAGGCTTTGAAAAACAACATCCGACCACGTGATATTTTGACATTTGAGGCATTTGAGAATGCTATAACAATACTAAACGCAATTGGCGGCTCTACAAATGCAATATTGCATTTGCTGGCAATATCTCATGAGGCCAAGGTAAAGCTGACCTATGAGGATTTTGAGAGAATTCGAAGAAAAGTACCGCATGTTGCGGATTTGAAACCTGGTGGAATGTATGTAATGAATGATCTGGACAAAGTTGGCGGCGTTCCATTGATGCTAAAGAAATTGCTTGACAGAAAGTTACTGCACGAAAATGTACTGACTATAACCGGCAAAACAATGAAACAAAACTTGGATTCTATTGTGTTGCCGCCATCAAATGACGATATTGTAAAGCCGATGGCAAACCCACTACACAATACTGGAACTGCTGTAATTCTGAAAGGTTCACTGGCCCCAGACGGCGCCGTAGTAAAGATGTCTGGTGTAAAAATCACTAAATTCACTGGAAAAGCCAAGTGTTTTGATAGGGAGGAATTAGCATTTGATGCAGTATCGCAGAATGAAATCAAGGAAGGAGACGTGGTTGTTATTAGATATGAGGGTCCAAAGGGCGGTCCTGGGATGAGAGAGATGTTGGCAGTCACTGCTGCACTGGTAGGCCAAGGCCTTGGAGAAAAAGTGGCAATGGTAACAGATGGCAGGTTTTCAGGTGCAACTCGAGGATTTATGATTGGTCATGTGGCGCCAGAAGCCTTTGTTGGTGGAAACATTGCCTTGGTTCAAGACGGTGATGAAATCACCATAGACACAGAAACCAACACGATTGATCTGCATATTTCATCTGATGAAATGGAAAACAGGAGAAAAGCCTGGAAGCCACGCAAACCAAACTATGAATCGGGTGCTTTGGCAAAATATGCCTCACTAGTAGGTTCTGCAGCACAGGGTGCTGTGACTAGTCCTGTTTGGTAATCAAATGAGTTAATTGATTATCAATAAAAAATGCAAAGCCCCCCATTCGTTCGGGGATTTGTGTCGCTTTTTCGTTATGACTAGAGAATGACGTACGTTAGGATTTGTTGGAGAATCCTTAAGATCTTAATGATCCGAGATAATCTATGTTAACTAGGTTTGGTAAGATTATTTTCAAAGTCCATTTTTCATCTGGAGCATAATTATTCTAATAGTAACTATATTCTACTCAAATAGAGAAGCAAACAAGTTCTTACAATCTTTATTAATTGATAATCTATACTTGCCGATTTTCATCTTTACTCAATCAGTTGCAATTATTATTGCAATGTATCCAATAAAAAAAGGACTAAAAGAGTATTACAAAACAAAAGATAAGAAAACGAAAATTCTCAATGAAGTATTACTTTATTGCACATTCGTAATGTTTGCTCCAATTTTTCTCATAGATCAAAGAATGATACTAGCTACCTTGTGGCAGTCCTCAATTGTGGATAGAATCCAATATGACTTTGCTGTACAAGCGTATGTCTTTTATCAATTTGTTGGACTTCCAGTAGCCCAATTCTATAATATTGAATTACTAAGATCAAGACTTCGAAAAGAAAATTTTGAAACTGAAGATACATTCCGCAATAATGTCAAGAGTATTATTTTGGCTATTTTGGTTAGTATTGGTTATTCTATTCTCGCATATTTTGTGACAAGTATATTTTTGCATTGACCCTCAAAAACCACAAAAATCATTACAACGTAAAATTTCTCAAAGGTTACGGCCATTCAGTTTCCCTCAAAGATAATTAGATTCGTCTAAAAAATGGTTCGCAGTATTATTTGAAAAATATCTATTGTGAAATTATATCATAAAACTTTCTAGACGGCCCTTGCTTTAGAAACCCCATCAACTGCATCGATATCTGATGATGTTCTGGTGTCTGGTGTATCTTGTGGTGCGCCTCTTCATTTTCAAACTCTGCAATCATAATGTACTTTCCGTCACTTGACTTGCCCAGCCTTCTGCCTACAAATCCAGGGTTTTTGGTAAGAATCTTGTTGGTTTCTGCAATCCAAGCCGCAAATTCCTCTTCTTTTTCCTCCTTTAGAGGCATGTCTATTATTGCAACATACATTATTTTACCAAGATATAATCAAGTTAAGAGTATTTCTCAGATTTCCGGGCTGAAATTATCGCAGCCAGAGTTGCACGGCTTGTTCATTACGCCTTCGCATTTACCTATACCATCATGCATTATTCTGTGGTGGCCACAATTTCTACACTTTACCCTAAAATATGCAATAAGATCCCCCATCGGAATCTCAGATTTTGCAATTTTACCGTCAGTGGCAACATAGTTTGATTTCTCATCCATTATTCATTCCACACCGATTGTTTTTTGAGCCAGGACACCAAATCACGATACAGATGACTGGTCTGGACATTAATCACATTAATTTCCACATTAGTACTTGATTTTGCTGTTTTGGTGTACCTGTCATACTTGCAAAACACCACCCTATCCAAATAGGTCTCACCTTCAATCTCTTTTTTTCCCAGCTCATCTGATTCCGAAATCGAAAAGCTCACAAACAAAACGCCTTCTGCCCAATACGCATTTGCAGATTCCAGTGTAGAAATCATGCTTACTAGATCATCCAGACTCATTTTTATCAAATCATGGACGTGGATTTTCTTGTACGGCTCGTAGATAAAATCAGTCATGGATTGGTATCTTTGGTGCTGCTTTATCAGTTTTACAACTAGAATCCATGTATACTGCAAACAAAGACCGTTCTGTCACCAATCTTTTTTGCAGTAATTCCAATTCCTTCCATCAGCTCCGACTTGCACAATGTACACATTACTTCGGTTGCCGAACTTTTCAGTGGAATTTGCGGCTTGCCAAAATACATCTCCGAATACAATATGTGTGATTTTGGCTTTGCAAGCATCTGACTCATAATTATAATAGATCAAGATCGCATATAAAGGTACCGTACCATACCGTAATTCTTACAACATTTGAGCCTGATCGTGCGTAAATTGGCGCAAATTTTTGCAAAAATTACTAAAAATCCAACAACAATACAACTCATTAAATATCCCAAATCAACAAGCTACTCCATGGGTGGCCACCTTTGGTAACCATACTTGTACTGTAATACCCCTAGGCCTGCCTGGAACGCAATTTGAAATCTATTCCAATTTAGAACAACATTACACCCACACATTTCTCTTTGAATCACTAACTGGACCTGAAGAGCTGGCAGAATCATCAATCATCGGCTTTGATCCAAAAATAATCATCCAGGGATATCCAGACAAAATCGTAATATCATACAAGGACGGCACCACAAAAACAATTCCAACCAAAGACCCAGTAGCCGAGCTAAAACAATTCATTACACCAACCCAAGACCAGTCACACCGATATTTGGGCGGCGCAGTTGGAATCATAAACTATGACGCAATAAAACTGTACGAAAACATTCCAATCAAGGACAATTCAAAACCAATAATGGAATTTGGAATCTACCAGGACGGAATATTATACGACAACAAGACAAACCAATCACTATACTTCTATTATGATGAAAACAGAATAAACCAGATAAAACAGGCTGAAAGAAAATTCGGCAACATCACTCTATCTGATATCACAACAAACATGGACGAATCCCAGTTTGCAAGTATAGTAAACAAGGCAAAGCAATACCTGTACTCTGGCGACATCTTCCAGGTGGTATTATCCAGAAAATTTAATTTTTCAGCATCGGGGGATTTTCTGCGCGTATACAAGGAACTGCGTACGCTAAATCCATCACCATATCTCTATCACATGAAATTTGCACAAAAAACATACATTGGTTGCAGCCCAGAAATGCTGGTCCGAGTAACAGGTAAGGAAGTAGAGACATTTCCAATTGCAGGCACGCGCAAAATCACAGACGATGAGGCAAAAAACAAACAGCTAGAGCAGGAATTGCTATCTGACCAAAAAGAAATCGCCGAGCACACAATGTTAGTTGACCT
Source organism: Candidatus Nitrosotenuis aquarius (assembly GCF_002787055.1). NCBI lineage: Archaea > Thermoproteati > Nitrososphaerota > Candidatus Nitrosotenuis > Candidatus Nitrosotenuis aquarius. Next base: position 378,790 of record NZ_CP024808.1, on the reverse strand, counting down.
TGGGCGAAACGATGTGGGACGAGTCTGCAAATATGGCTCTGTCCGAGTACCAGAACTAATGCAGATAAAGCGATTCTCGCATGTGCAGCACATTGTGACCCACGTTGTAGGGACACTAGATGACAAGCATGACATGTTTTCTGCATTTGAGGCCGTATTTCCTGCAGGAACGGTATCCGGTGCGCCAAAGGTTCGGGCAATGGAGATAATCAACGAGCTAGAACCAGATATCAGAGAGCAATACGCAGGGGCTGTTGGGTATTTTTCCAACAATGGTTGTTGCGATTTTGCAATAGCAATTAGAAGTATCTTCTTTGATGGCACTAAAGGCTTCATCCAGTCCGGTGCGGGAATTGTAATAGATTCGACACCCGAAGGAGAATTCAAGGAAACAGAACACAAGGCAGGTGCAATGATCGCAGCGCTAAAGGAGTCCACAAAATGAAATTTCTAATTATCGACAATTACGATTCATTCACATACAATATTGCACAATTATTAGGCGAGCTTGGAGTAGAATCCGATGTCATACGCAACGACAAGATAACACTGGATGAAATACAAAAGAAAAACTATGACGCGATAATCATATCGCCTGGTCCCGGAACGCCAGAAGACAAGCGATATTTCGGAATCTGCTCCAATGTGATTCGCGAGCTTGGACCAAAGACACCGATTCTTGGAATTTGCCTTGGACACCAGGGAATCATACAGGAATTTGGCGGCAAAGTAGTCAATGCGGGCTGCGCAAGGCACGGCAAAACAAGCCAGATCAAGCATTATTCCGATTCATTATTTTCTGGCGTGCAAAACCCGTTTCGCGCAACAAGATATCATTCTCTGGTAGGCGATAAAACCATCATACCAGATGTTCTAAAAATAACCGCAATAGCTGAAGACGACGGCGAAGTAATGGGGGTATCGCACAAGGACTATCTAATCGAAGGAGTACAGTTCCACCCAGAATCCATACTGACCACAGAAGGAAAAAAGATCCTGCAGAATTTTATCAACAAGGTGAAAAAATGCTAGAAGACTATATCGCAAGGCTCGAAGTCGGCGCAAATCTCAAGCATGACGAGATGAGCAAGGCAATGGAATTACTGCTAACAGAGGGAACGCCAGACCAAGTAAAGGCAGTTTTTCTGCAACACTTGGCAAACAAGGGCGAAACGGACGACGAATTGCTAACAATGCTTGGTAAAATGGAAGAGCATGGAGTACACATATCGCCAAAATGCAAGGGCACAATAATTGATGTCTGCGGAACTGGAGGCGACAAACTACAGACATTCAATGTCTCCACCACTGCGGCATTTGTCATTGCATCCTGCAAGGGAATAGTAGCAAAGCACGGCAACCGTTCATCGTCAGGGATTTCTGGCAGTGCAGATATTTTCGAGTATTTTGGCTATGACCTAAACGCAGACCCAATCAAAGCAACATCAATAATAGAAAAACACAGAATTGGATTTTTGTTTGCACAACGATTCCATCCTGCAATGAAAAATGTCGCAGCTGCTAGAAAATTGCTCCAGTCCAGAACCGCATTCAATGTTTTAGGACCATTGTGCAATCCGGCACGCGTAAAACACCAGCTAATAGGTGTCTTTTCCGAGGATTACCTGGAAAGAATAGTCAGTATTTTGCAAAGAAGAGGCGCGCAAAACATCATGACTGTTCACTCTCAGGATGGCCTAGACGAACTATCCACAACATCAAAGAACAAGATCTGCTTTCTGCGGGACGGAAACGTAGGAAAAATGACAATCGACCCATTAAAGTTCGGACTGCATCAGGCAACAATCAAGGACTTGCAGATATCAACAAAACAGGAAGCAATCGAATCATTTGTCACAGTACTTGATGGTACGGCAAGCCAGGCCAAAATAGAGATCACCGCACTAAATTCAGCTGCAGGCCTAGTTGTCGGAAACGTAGCCAAAGACCTAGAGGAAGGCCTGGAAATGTCACTAGAATCAATCAAGTCAGGCCAGGCATTTTCGCATTTTGAGAATTTTGTCAAAGATTGTGGTGATTATTCCAAGCTAAAGGAGATTACATAATGAATACGCTGCAGAAATTATTTGACAACTCCCACAAGGCAATATCAGACGGCACATATGAGATAACAGAAAAAATCCCAAAATCCGAAATAGATCTAATACAATCTATCCAAGAAAACAAGCATGCATCACTAATCACCGAAGTAAAGTTCTCATCCCCGTCGCTTGGTAAAATACGCAAAATATCAGATCCTGTTCAGATTGCCCAGGCCATGGTGGAGGGTGGTGCCAAGGCACTGTCTGTTCTCACACAGCCGTATCTTTTTGAGGGCTCGCCGCAATATTTCATGCAAATTCGAAAGCAAGTAAAAATCCCAATGCTGATGAAAGATATCGTAGTGGACAAGGTGCAAATCGATGCGGCAAGAAAAATAGGCGCAGATTACATGCTACTAATCCAGTCATTATTTGATATTGGATTACTCAAAGACATTGACGAGTACATTGATTATGGGCACAAAAACGGACTCAAGGTGCTAGTTGAGGCCCACACAAAATCAGAGTTTGTCAATTCGCTAAATACAAAAGCAGACCTGGTCGGAATAAACAATCGAAACCTGGACACCCTACAAATCGACATCAATACGACAAAAAAACTACTGGAAGGATTCGATAATCATAGAATCATAGTCTCAGAGAGCGGAATTGAAACCCCCCAAGACATACAATTCCTAAAAAAATGCGGCGCAGGGGCATTCTTGATTGGCTCTAGCATCATGAAGTCAGAAGATATTAAAGAGAACGTAAGGAGTTTGGTCAACGCGATATGAAAATTAAGTTCCCTAAGGACGGTCGATTTGGCGAGTTTGGTGGAAAATACATCCCAGAAACCCTAGTTCCAGCAATCGAAGAGCTAGAACAAAGCTATCTCAAATACAAAAACGACCCAGACTTCAAAAAAGAGCTAAACTATTACCTAACAGAATACGCAGGACGCCCAACCCCATTATACTATGCAAGGAATCTATCAGAAAAAATCGGCGGTGCTAAAATCTACCTAAAAAGAGAAGATCTGTTACACGGCGGGGCCCACAAGATCAACAACACTCTGGGTCAAGCGTTACTTGCAAAGAGAATGAAAAAGACAAGAATAATCGCAGAGACTGGTGCAGGCCAGCATGGAGTAGCTACTGCAATGGCATGTGCGGCCTTAGGCCTCAAAGCCGAAGTATACATGGGCTACAAGGACACAATCCGACAAAAGCTAAACGTATTTCGAATGAACATGCTGGGATGCGAAGTCCATGCAGTCAAGGCAGGCTCGCAGACACTAAAAGACGCAATAAACGAGGCAATTCGCGACTGGATTACAAACGTCAAGGATACCTATTATTTGCTAGGCTCAGCAGTTGGACCACACCCATATCCAGTAATGGTGCGTGATTTCCAAGCAGTAATCGGCGAGGAGATAAAGCAGCAAATCAAGGCCTTTGGCAAAAAAACTCCAGATACCGTAATTGCATGTGTCGGCGGAGGATCAAACGCAATTGGAACATTCTATCCACTAGTAGACACGGACACCGAAATAATTGGTGTTGAAGCTGCAGGGGAGGGCCTAAAGTCAGGACACCATTCCGCAACACTGTCTGCTGGAACCAAAGGCGTATTGCACGGCATGATGACATATTTGTTGCAAGATTCAGAAGGCCAAATCCAAGAAACTCATAGTATTTCCGCGGGACTAGACTATCCAGGTGTAGGCCCAGAGCATTCCTATTTCAAGGACCAAAAAAGAATACAATATGTTTCTGCAACAGACAAGGAAGTAATTGATGCATTTTTGATACTAACTAGAACAGAGGGAATTATTCCGGCACTGGAATCATCGCATGCGGTGGCAGAGGCAATCAAGCTTGCAAAGAAAAGATCAAAGTCAGACAGCATTGTAGTTACACTATCTGGCAGAGGAGACAAGGACGTAGAGGTGGTACAAGATTACATCGAGAATTCAAAATAAGTTTGCCGAGCTGGAATCAGCCGGACAAAAGGCACTGGTCACCTATGTCATGGTAGGGTACCCATCACACAAAGACACGCTGTCAGCAGTTCGCGGATTAATTGAGGGTGGCGCAGATATTATAGAATTAGGATTTCCATTTTCAGACCCACTAGCTGACGGTCCAGTGATCCAGCATGCAAGTACCATATCGCTAGAAAGGGGAACCAAGATGGCACAATTTTTGAGCCTAGTTAGACAAATCCGCAAGGAAAGCCAAATTCCACTGGTACTGATGACATACACCAACATTCTATACAGTAAAGGATATGAGAAATTCTTCAAGCTTGCAAAAGAGGCAGGACTAGATGGGATTATTACGCCAGACATGACAGTTGAAGAATCTAAAGAATACCTCAAGGCTGCAAAAAAACACAACTTGGATACAATATTTCTGGTATCACCAAACACCAGCAAGTCAAGACTGCAAGAAATAGTAAGGCAGACTACGGGATTTTTGTATTTAGTGGCAGTGTTTGGCACAACCGGCGTTCAAAACAAAATCCAGTCATATACAATATCTGCACTCCAAGCCACCAAGAAAATTGCAAGGGGCAAGGTCCCAGTAGGAATTGGATTTGGAATATCAACCCCCAATGACATCAAATCATACATTAAACATGGGGCGGATGCTGCAATTGTTGGTTCTGCTCTGATAAAACTAATAGAAAAAACACCCTCTACCAGAATCCAGAGCGCCATTGCCAAATTTACAAGGCAGCTAAAATCAGCTACAAAATAGCTATTTTGAGTATTTTACCTTCAAGGCAAGCAACATCACGTTTAGCGCTATAGTGCTAATGTTTGCGCCGATTATGACCCAGTCTTGTTTTATTATTCCATATCCAATCCACAAAGACAATCCAACGCATATTGTAATCATTAACCAATACGACACGTCGTTGAGGCTCTTTGTCCTATAGCCACGAATCACTTGTGGCACAAAGCTTCCGGTAACAAGAGCTGCTGCCACGCTCCCAAGAATTGTCACCCAGACGTCTTCGATCATTCTTTGAGACATAAACCGTGCTGATTAAAGCATATCCGCAAAAAAAGAAATAAAAATATCATTTTCCTTATCCAAATGTGCAGACAAAGTTCATTTTTGTTACAGGCGGTGTCATGTCTGGCCTAGGCAAGGGCGTAGTCACATCTTCTATTGCAAAACTATTACAATTATCAAACCAGAGGGTTTCTTGCGTCAAAATAGACCCATACCTGAACTATGATGCAGGAACAATGAACCCAGTAGCCCACGGCGAAGTATATGTCACAGATGACGGGGGCGAGTGCGACATGGACATTGGAAATTATGAGCGATTCCTAAACCAAAACCTCAAAAAAACCCACAACATCACGACTGCCCAGATTTATTCCGCAGTAATAGAGGCAGAACGCCGAGGCGAATACCTAGGTGCATGCGTCCAGATTATTCCACACATTACAGACGAAATCAAAAAGAGAATCCACAAAATAGCAGAAGATGAAAAGCTCGACTTTCTTGTCGTAGAGTGTGGTGGAACGGTAGGAGACATTGAATCACTGCCATTCCTAGAGGCATTGCGACAGATGAGACTAGAGGAAGGGCCGCAAGGTGTATTGTTTGTCCATGTTACCCTGGCTCCATCACTGGATGTAGTAGGCGAGCAAAAGACCAAGCCGACGCAGCATTCCGTCCAAGAGCTGCGAAGAATAGGTATCCAGCCAGACTTTATGGCAGTTCGGTGCACAGAGCCACTCTTGGAATCAACAAAAAAGAAAATCTCCATGTTCACCAACGTTACGGCAAGCGATGTGTTCTCATGTCATGACGTGTCATCAATATTTTCAGTTCCGCAAATTCTCTACGAACAGGGTATAGTCGATAAAATATTTACAAAGTTTGCCAAGGTCGGCATGATAAACTCGGCTGCAAACTGGGACAACTGGAATAGCATAGTCCAGTCAATGCAGCAAAAAGACGGCGAGATCAAAATAGCAATGGTTGGAAAATATGTCACATTAGCAGACAGCTATGTGAGCGTAAACCACGCACTAAAGCACGCAGGAGCTAAAATTGGAAAATCCATATCTATAGACTGGATTGACTCTGAAGGAATTAACGGAAACGTCGATGCACTATCAAAATACAACGGCATCTTAGTGCCGGGAGGATTTGGATCACGTGGCGTAGAAGGAATAATAAAAACAGCAAACTTTGCGCGAGAGAAAAACATACCATACCTAGGAATCTGTTTTGGATTTCAGCTAGCTGCAGTCGCGTTTGGCAGACATGTGCTGAATTATTCCGATGCAAACTCAACAGAGCTAGACCCAAACACTACACATCCAGTTGTGGACTTGCTGCCAGAGCAAAAGACAATGTCAAATCTTGGTGGAACGCTACGACTAGGTGCACATGATATTACAATAAAACCAAACACAATTGCAGCAAAAACATACAATGCAACTCATGTCTCAAGACGACACAGACACAGATACGAAATCAACACAAAATACCTACAGGAATTTGAGAAAAAAGGCCTAGTATTTTCAGCAGAATCTGATAATTCAAAGAGAATGGAAATGCTAGAGATTCCATCGCACAAGTTCTATTTTGGTGTGCAATTCCATCCGGAATTCAACAGTAGGCCAGGCTTTCCAGAAGAGTCCTTTGAGGCCTTTGTCCGGGCTTCGGCAAGCTAGGTCTTTGATATTTCGTAGATTTTCTGCCTAGAGTCCCGCATAGAGATTTTCTTTTTGACATAACCTTTGTCAAGTAAGTGTCGTAGTGCCAGGCGTACAGTTCTATCAGGAAGCAGGGTCTTTGTCACCAGATCGCGCTGCGTCATGGTGCCCTCAAATTCCAATGTCTTGAGCAGCAGCTTTGAACTTGGAGGCATGTTTAGTAGGTCCTCTGCCAGCTTGACCTTTTTTGTTAGCGCGGAAACGGCAGTAGAGTCCTTTTTTATTTTGATTACTCGTGCGGACGGCACGGATTTTGTGCATTCTAGTGTGTTGTTTATTCTGAATCTGTCGACTCCGTCCATTACCACTTCACAGAACAATCGAGATGAAATGTCATCTACTTCGATAATGCTAGTGTCGTGGACGATGAGCGGCCTGCGGGTGGTGTCTAGCGAGTTCACAGACACTATGCCAAATACTGGCGAGTCCTGAAATATCATTGGGCCCCCAGCAGACATGGAATATGCAGACGAGCCAATCGGAGTCGATATAATGACGCCGTCGCTGGAATCATGCCAGACTTCCTCATGGTTTACGCGCAACACATGTTCCATTAACATGGCGCTCTTTGATGAAAACACTGCAACATCATTCAACACTGGATAGGCAGGCTTTCCGTCAATTTTGACTGCAATTCTTGAGAATTCCGATGTTTCATAGTCTAATTTTTTTATCCTGTTTACTATAGAGGAGAATTCCTTTAGATCAATTTGGGCCAAAAACCCGCTTGATTCGGATTCTCCGACGCCAAGGACTGGGACCTGTGCATCCTGGGTCTTGTGAAAATAATTGCGCACTCCCCTGTCGCCACCAGTAACAATTACGCAGTCGAGGTCTTTTTGCGGCTTGTATCCCACATATCTAGATGACAGTCCATAGTCATCCAAGACAGTCTTGATTGTCTTTACTGCAATGTCTGTTGGTGTAACACCAGAGATTCCTATTTGCACAGAAAAGCTAGGTTTTCTTGTAATAATAAAAGCTTAGACGTCCTTGAACTTCATTATATTATAGTAGTATGAGGCGTTGACCTGAGTTTGGCCTCTCTGCGGAATCTTGTCTAGGCCCACCTCTTTTGATTCCAGGGCAGCCTGTGCAGCACCTCCTGCAAAGCTTAGTGCCCACAATGCGTCCTTTTCTTTGAGCATTGCACAGCAATATGTGGCAGTAAAAATGTCACCAACTCCGACAGTGTCGTAAATGTCCATGTTTGGCAAAGTAATGGAGTACTGCCTGTTTTTGTAAAACAGTGAGACTTCGCGCTTGTTAGTGTATAGCAAGTGCTCTATCTTTTTGTGCAGTGTTTTTGCCCCCTCAATTCCCTCTATTCCAGTCAGCTGGTACACCTCGTTTGGGTCCGACTTGAGAACGGTTATGTCGTCAAGCTCAAGGCTTGTTCTCTCAAATGACACCAGCCCGTCTGGGCCTTTTCTTCGCAAGAAGCCCTGAGGGTCCAATGCCACAAAGCCAGAATCGGATTTTATCTTTTGCAGTACCTCCACAGATATTTCATCAAATACTGGGCTGATCAGAATTCCGTCTGCTTTTGTTTTGGCGTAATCAATTTTGTCGCAGAGATTTTTTATCCATAGTGTTCTTTCTGCGCCAGAGATGTCCAATCTGAATCGCGTGGTGTTTTTTTGCGATTGCGCGTTTTCAAACTTTATCTTGTTTTTTTGCAAATACTCTACATTGGTATAGTCAGGGCCAAACTTTGTGTACAATTCCACATCAAAACCCATGTTTTTTGCAGCCACACCGCAATAGCATGCAGGTCCGCCAGGCCTCTCATACAGGTTTCCACCGATGTTGATTTCATCTATTGTACAGTGGGAAAAAATTCCAAGCTTCACGGTACCAGCTCAATTCGGTTCGGATTTAGTTTTTTGCTTTTGAAGACAGTCAGGGCAGATAATCTGTCCCCGCTCTATTACAATTTCCACGTTTGACCTTAGGCAGAAATGGCAGAGGCCTCGCATCTACTATACCATACCCGAACTAGCATAAATCTAAGCTAGTAATCTTAGAAAAAGAGATATTCCAAGGGAATAGGTCCAAGGCTGTGAGAAAGCCAATTCCGGTGACCCTGGACAAAAAGCTGGTCTCCTTGGTCATGGCAGTTTCATTGATTGGGATAGGCGTGACTATTTTCTTTTCATTTCATTATGCTACCATAATTTTGGGCGAGCGGGCAACAAACCAGCTAATAGGCGAGGCCGCAATTCGAGGCAGCGCCATAGAAGGCACCATGAAATCCAAAATCCAGGAAATGCAAGTAATTACCACAAACCCCATGATAAAGCTGCTAGTCTCGGAGCTAAACCAAATCGAAGACGCGCAGATTCTTGCAGGGACAATTGCGCAAAAACGAATGGACTTTTTAATCGAGGTTCAGGCATTTGAGGCAAGCATTGGAGGCCTAGACGACCTAGAAAACGTGGAAATTGTAGGAATTGACGGAGAGCGATTATTTGCACTCATCAACACGAAAAACAAAAAAGACTATCTGTCCGATCCGATCTTTGTTCGCGGGGCAAAAGAGCCATTTACGCAGATAATTCTTGGTGCCGACGGCAAGCGAAAAATTGTAACTGCCGCACCCATATTTGAAAAACCAAAAGACCAATCCCCTTCAGGCGTTGCAATAATCACAGCAAACACAAACCAAATCGACAGTGTACTACTAAACAGAAAGGGCCTAGGCCAGACAGGTGAGGCCTATCTTGTAAGCCAGTATGGATACATGATATCAGAGTCCAGGTTTATTCCAAATGCGCCGTTTGTGCAAAAAGTAGACACCGAGCCACTCAAGCACTGCCTAGCGGACGGCCAGATCTACTTTGGCATACACAACGACTATCGTGGGATGCCAGTCCTTGGCGCATCAAACTGCATGAAGAGCCTTGGGATGAGCATGATAGTAGAAATTGACGAAGTCGAAGTCTTTGAGCCAGTAGCAGACCTTCGAGACAAAATAATTGTCCTTGGCGCAATCATTACTGTTGTAGTAGGAGTTGCCGCGTATTTTCTATCAAAGCTGATATCAAAGCCAATAATTAAGCTCAAAAATGCCGCAAACCAAGTAGCAAACGGAGACTTTAACGTCAGGACTAACATCAAGACCGACGACGAGATAGGCCAGCTTTCGCGCTCATTTGACCAGATGGCAGAGCAGATTCAGGATTCTCTTCTCAAAATCAAAGAGCGAGAGGACATAATCAAGCAGCAAAAAGACATACTGCTACAGTTTTCCCAGTACAGCTCCAATTATTGCGTCTGCTTTGTAGACATTGTCGGCTCTACAAAACTCACATCAAAACTATCAGACATGGAGACTAGCAAGTTTTATTCCATATTTTTGAACTCGGCAGCAACTGCAATTACGCAAAACCACGGAGTCGTAGTCAAAAACATTGGCGACGCATTACTGTATTATTTCCCAAAGACAGACTCTGAAGAGCAGACCCCATTTGAGGAAATGCTACATTGCTGCATGAAACTAATCGAGGCTAGAACCACAATCAACCGGGCACTAGGAGCAGAAAACCTGCCTGAGGTAAGCTATAGGATATCTGCAATGTTTGGCCCAGTCAGGGTGGCAATAGTCGCAACGTCTGCAATCGATGACATTTTTGGCTCTACGGTAAACACCTGCTCGAAGATAAACTCGCTTGCAAAACCAAACACGCTTGTAATCGGTGAATCACTGTACCAAAAAGTCAAAGACATCAAAGGATACAAGTTTGAGAAAATCGCAAATTACACAATAGATGCAGAAAACAAGTTTGCGGTGTATCTAGTATCACAGTAATCACATCAAGATTATAAAGAGGCACTCGGAAGGGAAAGCCATGCCATTAAAGCGTGCAAGTAGGGGACGACGAAAGGGTGGAAAGGGCTCTTCTGACCGTATCCAGTGCACAAATTGTGGCGCTACAGTTCCTAAAGACAAGGCAAAAAAAGTCACATCCAGGCTAAACCTGGTGGAGGCATCGCTTGCAAAAGAACTGCGGGCACAGGGGGCATACATTGCATCGCCAAAGGTTCTCAAATGGTACTGCGTGTCATGTGCAATTCACTTTGGCATACTAAAGATCAGATCTGCTGATTCCAGAAGACAGACAGGCAAGCTGTACTAGTCTTCTTTAATGTTTTTGGACGTTACGATAATTCTCTGAATGAACGTTATTCCTGCAATTACAATTACAATGCCTATGGCATACGGCATCAATCCCGGAATCATGCCAATTATGGCAATTACTAGCAGTCTTTCTGCGCGCTCGCCAATCCCAATTCCCTGCAGTTTGATTCCAAGGGATTCTGCGCGAGACCTTGCATAGCTTACCAATAACGATAGTGTGATAGCAAGCAAGACCCAGATTGGCTCTGCAAATCCGCCCACCAATAACCCCGCAAAGATTGCAACCTCGGCAATTTTATCAAATACGGAATCTAGGAACCCGCCCCTTTTTGTGACCTTTTTTGTGTATCGAGCAACTTGGCCGTCAACCATGTCAAAAAACCCAGAAACCAAAAGCAGTACGCCGCCGATTATTGCAGCAGAAAAATACGGAGAAATGTACTGGTTTAGGCCATATGCTGTGGCAGACAAGAAAGCAAATGCAAGACCCACGCCTGTCCAAAAGTCAGGAGAGAGGCCGATTGCGCCAAACTTTGCGCCAAGCTTTTCCAGTGCCGGCTTTAGCGATTCCCTAAAATTATTAAGCAATGTCGTGGAATGATTTCCGATTCTATTTAAAATTCATGGCAACCATGGTAGATAACAGCTTGGCTGCAAGCGATGCCGTAGCGCCATTGTCATATGTCGGATTTAGTTCCACCACGTCCAGAACGGAGATTTTTCGATCCTGCATTGAATATATCATGTCAAATAGTTCGCGTGATGTAATTCCTACTGCCTCTGGGTTGCCAACGCCGGGGGCAAACGCAGGATCCAACACGTCCAAATCCACACTGACATAGGTCTTGTCAAATGTAGAGAGTGCGTCCTTGACCATCTTTGGGCCTTTACCCTCTCGAATATCTCTGTCAGTAATGGTGCGAATCTTGTTTTCTTTTAGAAATGCAAGCTCTTCTTTTACAAAAGAGCGCGCACCAACATGGATTATCTTGTCTGCGCCTTTTTTCTCCACCACTCTTCTCAGGTATGATGCATGGGAATATTCCTCTCCCGCATATCCGTCTCGCAGGTCATAGTGCGCATCAAATACGATATAGCCAGTTTCCTTTGGAACATTCATGTATGTGCCATAGGTCAGCGAGTGCTCGCCTCCCAGAATAATCAGCAACCTATCTTTTTTTGTAAGCTCTGCGGTGAGTTTGCCAACCATATCCAGCATTTCTTCTACATTTGCAGTGTGCATTGCGTTTCCCAAGTCTTCTATTGCCACGCCTTCCAGGTCAACTCCCAAGTCTGGGTGGAAAATCTCTATATTGTTAAAGGCCTTGCGGATTGCGTCAGGGCCAAACCTGCACCCCGGCTTGTAAGAATGCGTTGAATCAAAAGGAATTCCATAAACAGTGGCAACCGGAGTTTTAGCATCGCCTGGACTGATAATCAGCGGGTCCTTGTTAAGATACAAGTCCAGATAGCTCATTGTATTTTCAGAAAATCACTAGAAAATATACTATGCTATGACCTTGTGGCCGGACTCTTTGAATTGTCTTTCTACTTTTTTTACCAGACTGGCAGAGCTGAATGGCTTTTCGACAAAGTGGACTCTGTTGCCCCATTCAAGATCGGCAAGCTTTGATTCCAGCTCATCGCCGAAGCTGCTAATAAAACAAATGTTTTGGTTTTTGTTTTTGGCAAAGATTTCTTTGGCAGCCTCCAATCCGTTCATCTTTGGCATGCTATAGTCCAGAATAACCATGTCATATGATGTGGGTCTTGCGCAATATTCCGATAGGCATTCTTGCCCATCAAATGTGAGCCGGACTGTATGTCCCTTGGACTGGAATATCTCTTGGTACAATACTCCGTACGCAACACTGTCTTCGGCAACCAAGATGTTCACATTATGAAATTCACATCTAGCGTTAATTTAGTAACCTGTGTTCGATCCAAACAGACACGAATCAGACCATTATCTGCGGTCTTTTCGATAAGTACCTTGGCAGGTTTAGTTTTGTAAAGGGCTTGCCTTTGGTTTGATCTTTTATCTCAGAGACAAACTCCTCAAATGATAATTCCCTGACATTTCCTGTCTTTCTGTCACGTATGGACAGATTTGCCTTGCCGATTTCTTTTTCTCCTATTACCAATGTGTACTGGATCCATTCTGTTTCGGATTCGCGAATTCTCTTGCCAAGTGTCTCATTTCGGTCATCAATGTCGACGCGAATATCTGATGAGCTGAGCCTGTCTGCTAGGTCGTCGCAATATTTGACAAATTCATCCTTGAGTGGTATTATTCTGACCTGTGTTGGGGCAAGCCACAGTGGAAATTGCGCCTTTCTTCCCTCCTTTTGGTCCAGTGCGGCTTTTTCCAATAACGCATAGATTACTCGCTCTATTGCGCCGCTTGGCGAGTTGTGCAGTATTATGGGATGGTGTGGAGTGTTGGATTCATCAAAGTATCGAATTCCATAGCGAGCGCCGTTTTCCACATCTATCTGGTCAGTGGACAATGCAGAAGCCTTTCCCAAATTATCCACATAGTTGAATTCCCATTTTAGCACAAAATAGAAAAATCGCTCCTTCCACATCTCTACCAGCACTGGTTTTCCCATCTTTCTGACCAGCTCCTCAATGTAGGCCTTGTTCTCATTGTAAAATTCCTCCGTGAACCTGATTGCCATCTCATAATCAGAGTCGTCGATTCCTACTTCTTTGAGGACATTTCGAGACAGGTCAAATCGCTTTCGGAATTCCTCTATTGCCTGAGGAATGTCGGTACAGAATGCATGGCAGTCAGGCATAGTAAATGCTCGCAGTCTTCGCAGTCCAACCAGCTCCCCTGATTGCTCCCTTCTGAAGCTATACCGGGTAAGCTCGTACAGCTTCATCGGCATGTTCTTGTATGATATTTGAAAGTCGTTTGCCATTAGGAACTGGCCAAAGCATGCTGCAAATCTCAAAAAGAGTTGCTTGCCTTCCGTGTTGATATTGTATTGTCGTGCCGGGAAGCGGTTAAAGTAGCTCTCCATGCTTGGGTGGTGTGAATCATACATGATTGGCGTCTCTACTTCGAGGCCGCCATATTCCTTTACCTGGTCTGTGACGAATCGCTCCAGTAAGGACTTGATTAGTCGGCCGTTTGGATAAAACCTCATGTTGCCCGAGTCGGACGCCGGCTCGTAGTCAGCTATTGCCATTTTCTTCATAAGCTTGACGTGTGGTGGTGGCTCGTCTACTGCCCTTTTCTTGGCAGCCTCGTATTTTGCCAAGATTTCGAGTTTTTCATGTTTTGCAAAGTTAAACTTGTCAACCTCTGTCATGGTACCGTCTGGTGATAAAATATACCAAAATGATTTGATTTTAGATTCTGACTTTAGAGCCTCGGATGCCTGGCCCTCATCATCGTGTACATGTCCGTGATCATGAGGTGCAACATCCTTGGAAAACACCTTGGAGCTCTCTGCCAGTGGGTGTCCCTTTACCTTGACATTGTATGATTTTGTCCAGCCAAACGGGGCGTGCGACACTTCTAGATCAGATGCAAGAGACTCCATTTCCTTTAGTAATGATAGTGCAGTACTTGGTGCTGCCAAATTTGACGATAAATGTGCATATGGGTATAGCAGTAACTTTTTGCAGCCAACTTTGCCCATGCTGGTTTTTATTTCAGATATTGCCTTTTGCGCAATTTCGGAATCATCGCCGTTTTCTATTGCTACAAATACCACAACTACCTCTTCTAGTCTTTTTGGTTCTGGTGTGATTTCTTCTGCCGATTTTATCTCTTTTTTAGTAGGATTGTACTCTATACTGTCGCAGTGTAGCTGTAGTATTCGCATAATGTGAAGAACTCTGCGTTATTGAATTAAGTGTTACGACAAAAAAGAAAGTGTCGCGATCTATTTGACTATCATTACTGGTGCATCTGCTTTGTGCAAGACATGATTGGAAACGCTTCCAAGGAACATCTCTTTTCTTGCCCCTCTGCCGCGCGAGCCAATCACTACAAGATCATAGTCGCCGTCGTTTGCCATCTTTGTTATCTTTTCCGCAGGATTGCCCGAGTCTGTCTTTGGCTTGAAATTCACGCCAGACCTTGCCGCCAGGTTTGTTGCCTCTGCAATCACTCGTTCCGCAAAAGAGATTTCCTTTTTTCTCTGCTGCGGATTGAATCGTATTACCTCTTTTGGATGTATGTTCACAACATACAGCCCGGTTATTGTAGCACCCGTCGGTTGCGCAACAGTGATTGCGTGTCTGAGGCCGCGAAGCGAGTTATCAGAGCCATCCAGCGGCACCAGAATTTTTTGTATTTTGTCTGCCATTTATTGTACTATAATTTATTGATTAATAATAAAATCGACAATTATCAGAGATGAACATCTAGCTTTTGGATTGCAACGCAATCACAGAGCGAAGTATTATGCTGGATAATCCAAGATTATTCATCAAAAAACTTGCAGCACGGTTCAGTGCGTTTTCTCCCCTATACCCCTCATCGTAGATCATCTCCACATCCCCTTGATCCGTTTCCACAAGAGAGGTAATCAAGGAATAGTTGCCTAGTTTTGTGTCGTTTTTTTCGACAAATAGGCGCAGTGTGATTTTTTTTATCACAAATCCTTGTTCTTTGAAATTTCCCGACTCGACTAGCACAATTACGTCATCGGGATCTCGGTTTATTCTGTCTGGATTTGTCATGTCGATGATTTTCATTGTATCATACACATCACAATAATCATTATAACATTATTGAAATCAGAATCCAGTTGCACATCACAAAGACAGAATAAACAAAAAACAGTTCAAAATTAAAAATACTAGAATCTATCGAATCTAGCTCGCTCCAGGTCGCGGTCGTCTTTGGTTTCTTTTTTCCATTCCTTATAGTGCTCCTTGCACAGGATTGCCTTTTTTGCAGACGTGTTGAGTCGCAGTCCAGCGTTTTCCACCTTGGATGAGTTCAAAGAGCGAGCCCCATCGTTGGAGCATCCATCAACATTGCACTTTGCGCCTTTGGATACAATTCCCATGGGTTTTCTGCGGACTTATATTATTTATAGTTGGACTTGATGTTTGTTTGAAACAAACTAACTGGGAGATAAAATTTCCAAATTGCCCAATTAGAATAGATGTTACGCGCAGAGCAGGAGGACACCATATCGGAGATAAAAAGCACTGATGTCATCATGGTTCAGGAAAACCAGACCATGCAGGACGCAATATTTCACATGGTCGCAAACAAGATAAGCAAGATCTTTGTAAATAATGGCCAAAAGCCGGTAGGCGTAATTAGCGACAAGGACATTATTCGATTTTTGTACATTGACAGGAGTAAAAGAAAACTAGATGAGATCTATGCATCGGAAATAATGAACCAGATTTGCTTTGTCGTGGATACAATGACATGCAAGCAGGCAGCACAGATGATGATGATAAACAAGATAAGCTCACTTGGAATTGGCTCCAAGGACAGGCTCGAAGGAATTGTGACTAAAAGCGATTTGATCAATTATTTTGTCGCCACAGATCCGGGCACATCCAAGGTCTCTGATTACATGACGGTGAGCTTTTTTGCAGCGCCGCACCACTCTAAAATTCACGAGATTCTCAAAAAGATGATCACCTGTGATATATCCAGAGTTGTAGTCACAGACAACAACAATCCGCTTGGAATCATAACAAATGGCGACATTTTCAGGACAAGCTTAGCGACGGACAAGCTCAGCATAGTCCACGATTCCAACTATTCCGACGATGACGGATTATGGTCAGAGTCAGGGTTTGTCGGTGCGCAGATAACTGGTGAAATAATGACTGAGGGGCTAATCACAATACCCTCAAACTACACAATGCGCGATGCCGCAAAACTGCTCCTAGATGAGAAAATCGACTCTATAGGAGTACAAAAGGACGGAGAAATGATTGGAATCCTCAACAAATCAAACGTGTTACATGCACTGGCGGATCTAAAATGAGCGAAGATTACGAGCCATCAATTATGATAGTGGATGATTCCCCATTTACAAGGCGAGCCATTAGAACCATAGTTGAGCAAAATCATCTTTCCAACAAAATCATAGAAGCAGGAGACGGAATAGAGGCAGTAATAAAATACAAAGAATTCCATCCAACCCTGGTTACAATGGATATTTTGATGCCAAAGGCAGACGGAATCCAGGCTTTGCGCGCAATAAAAAAGCTAGACCCAAACGCCAAAGTAGTAATGGTCTCATCCACTGGAAAAATCCACATTGTACAGGACGCGATGCGAGCAGGTGCAATTGATTATATCCTAAAACCGTTTGATTCATCACAGATGGCAATCGCACTAAGCAAGCACGGAAGAATTTAATTTTCAGACTTTCCTTCAAGGCTGCGCATCTGAGATTCGTAGGTTTTTTGCAGCTTTTTGAGCTCTTCTATTTTGATCTTTTGCTTGTCCAGATGGTCATTGACCTGTTTTATGTATTGGCTTGTCTCCTCTGCTACATTGCACAGATCGGTAATCTTTTCATTGACCACATCCTCAAACGTACTTGGATGAGATTCCATATCCTTGAGATAGATTATTCTCTTTGGCTTTAGTGTCTCGTCAAATTCTGGAATGGCAGGCCCCTTTTCCGTAACATGCTTTGGGGAATCATCATAACTTGCAAGTCGCTTAAAATGCTCCTTGGTATTACGGTTGATGTACCTTCTGGCCATTATAATTTGACTTGTTATACTATTGTATAGTAAGACTAGTGTGTTTTTTTCGTACGGATAATATTTTTGCAATCATGTGCTCTATCGTTTATAAATGGAGTATTTTGCACAAGACACATGGGCGGAGCAAAGAAAAAGGGAGCAGCAGCCATGGAAAAATCGCAAGATGACTCCAAGGCAAAAGATGCTGGAGGCAAAAAAGACAAGAAAGACAAAAAGGGAGAAAAGACAGAAAGAAAAGCCGAAATCACAGTTATTCTAGCCGAAGACCAAGCACTCAAGCTCATAAAATCAAACAATTATCTTACCATCCAAGAACTAGCAAAGCAGACAGGAGTCAAGATCTCTGCTGCAAACGCATGCCTTGTCGGCTTGCTCAAAAAGGGAGCAGTAAAGCGAGCAGGCGGATTTTCAGGGCACTGGATTTACCAGTCAGCCTAGATACAGCGAAATCACATCGCCAGACGTTACATCTTTTAGCGCATCAACATTTGTGAGAATTTTCCCAATTGGCGTTAGTGGCTTTGATGTGACAACATCGGACACAAACAAACAGATGCTAGAGCCCGCAGGAGTAAAAGCAATGTCGCCTTTTTTGAATTCCTTTTTCTGTCGCTCTATTCCAGAATTTACCTTTGTTTCAAAATAGACAATGTTTTGGCCCATAAAGTGCGCATTGCCATCAAGCGGCAGGGATCTCATGATTATTCCAACTGTTTTTGGGGAGAGGTGTCTTTTCAGCTCGCAGTCTAGCTTTGATTTGCCCCTGATCTCCAGAATCATCCTAGTTGTCGATACTGTACCTGCGCTCAATACACCAGATTGCGCGAATTGGAATATATAACCGCATTAGAGAGTTTTTTCACTTGTCGGATCCTGAAGAAGTTGAGATTGAAGCTCCAGAAGAAATAGAGGAAGAACCTGAATTTGTCAGACCAGCTGGCGAAGAGATGGCAGAAGACACCACGATGGAGGATGCCATCAACGCATACAAGAAGATTTTCGAGACCAAAGAGCTAACAGACGACGAGCGAGCAGAACTGGACAAAAAAATCAAGGCAATGGAAACTCGCGAAATCATCGACATAGACCCAGTCCACGAAATAACAGAAATCCCGCTTGCAGGCAAAGGCAAGATAGCAATAGGACCACCAAACCTGACCAGATTTGAAAAGGCGAGAATTTTGGGCGCACGCGCATTACAATTATCACAGGGAGCACCGCCATTCATCGAGATTCCAGCAGACGCCAGAACCTCACTAGACATTGCACTAAAAGAGCTTGACGATTACGCAATACCAATTGTCATTAAAAGAAGATTGCCAAACGGGGATTACCAAAACATCCCAATTGATTATTTTAACTAGTGGATGAATCGTCGACAAAACTTAATAGAATTAATTTTTGGGAGAGACTGAATGATTAGTATGGAAGAAACAAAACAGATCGCCCAACATCCTCCATACACGTATTTTGTAAGAAACGATCCAATAATGCCATCCGCACTTGATGTATTTACTATCATAAATAAACATGGCAAGGCAGTCTTGCTTGCAAAAGGACTCAACATACCGGCCGCAGTTGCCATTGCAAATATCATAGTGGAAAAAATGCTTCATAATTCCTGCAAGCTGGACCACATCAAGCTGGACTCGGAAAGCGAGTTTGGCAAAAGGATGCTATCCACAATAGAAATTTCTATTTCAAAGACCTAGTATACAGAGCCTGGGCCCTTTAGCAGCATGTTTTCACATTCCTTGCAGATTGCCTCATCAATGTTTGATTCTAGTTTGTGGTGAATCTCGCAGATCAACAGACTAGATTTGATGTAATTGCAAAGGCTGATGAATTTTGCCAGGCTTGATGGCGTATATGCCATATCTGATGACAGTCTGTCGGAAAGCTCGTTTATCATCTCAGATACTTGCTTGTCAGAGACTAGTTTTTCGATTAGTTTTGGATCACCGCGCGTTCCACGGATGTAGTTGCTTATTGCCGCCTGTGTTACTCCAAGCATTTTTGATATTTCGTCTTCTCGAACTTTGTGGTCCTCGGCAAGCTTTTTTGCCAAGATTGCACGCAGTGCTGGAATCAGCGTCTTTGATTCTATTTCGGCAGGAAGTAACATTATGCAAAAGTCCTTGTTTAATCTATTTAAAGTTAACAATGAATTTTACAAAATTTCTAATCAAGAATTGTTGAATCAAAACTAGCTTCAGCTAATCGCAAAAACCTTAATTGATTTTTTTACACAACAACACAATGCAAAAGATTTTTGAGCTGTTATACAATGCAGCAAATTCCTGTACAGCAAAACACTTGGCACTGTCTGGTGGATTAGACAGCACAATTCTTGCATATCTGCTCAAGGAAAAAAAGCCAGACTGCCTTGTCATAATATCAAAGGATCACATTGCACATGATCTGACATATTCACAAATGGCGGCAAAGGAGTTCGGATTGCCGTTATCCACATACATGTACGATATCTTGCAGATCCTTGACGCAATAGAGCAGACAATTAAGATCCTAGGCAATTTCAACGACATTGAAATTCGAAACAATGTGGTGCCATACTTGGCAATATCTGAGGTAAAAAAACAGGGATTTGACAAAATAATAACAGGTGACGGTGCAGACGAGCTCTTTGCGGGATATAATTTTCTAATGTCAAAATCAGACGACGAATTAAAAAAAGACCTAGCAAGAATTGCAAAAATCATGCATTTTCCATCACAAAAAATAGGAAAGGCACTTGGAGTGACAGTCGAATCACCGTTTTGCCATCAGGATGTAGTGGAATTTGCAAGCGGTCTGTCACCAGGCGACCTAGTAGGGACGCATGATGACAAAAAATACGGCAAATTCATCCTAAGAAAGACCTTTGAAAATACAATTCCAAACAGCATAGTGTGGCGCCAAAAATCCCCCATGCAGGAAGGCGCCGGAACCCAAGGATTGACAGGATTCTTTGATTGGGCAATTCCAGATGACGTATTCTTTGAAAAGGCAAGAAAAATCAAGTCAAGCGACAACGTAACCATCAGAACCAAGGAATCCATGCATTACTATGAGATTTTCAAAAAATACCACACTCTAAAGCAGTCTCATGATAATTTTTGTCCAGACTGTCGTGGTATGATAGAGGAAAACTCTAGATTCTGCAGGATGTGCGGCAGATTCCCAATATAGCTATTCGTAGATTTCGTCTTCATCCTGTTGTTTCTTTGGCTTGCGCAAAAATGCAAAAACACCGCCGCCAATTGCAACAATTCCCCCTATTGCACCATAAATTATCCAAGGTGGAAGCTCTGTTCTGGTATCCTCTACTGTTCCGCTTACATCAAAGTCGATTTTCTTTGAATCCTCAGAGTATCCCTCCGCAGTGGCCAAGATCTCCAGTGATATCTTGGGCGCAGTCTTTGGATTGAATTGAATTGTTGCAGTTCCACTAGAATCAGTTGTTATGACATCCGGCATAATGGAAGAGTCTGTCGATATCACCTTGATCGTAGCGCCACTTACTGCACTTTGGGTTTCATCATCAACGTAGATTTTAAGCTCTGTCGGCGTCTCTAGCTGCACGGGTTCCTCAACGCTTCCAATGCTTATCTTGAGCTTTGTTGCTAGTGTCTTTACCTCAACATCATAATCATCACTTACAATTCCCTTTCCACTTGCCAAGATCATGGTGCTTCCAATTTTATCAGTAGTACCAAGCGGAAATTCCACAAAAGACTTGCCTGTTGGGATTATGACGTTTTCTGGCATCTGCAATATGCCTAGCTCTGTTGTGTCTAGCTTTACCCTAAGATCACTTTTGAGTACAGCAGGATTGTCATTAAAATCCACTACTTGAATTATGCCAGAGTATGACTCATCAGGATTCATTGTTTGGTGCGGTACAGCAAGTGTAAGCTTGGCAGTGGGCTCTTTTGTGAATGTGTTTTGTGCCTCCAGCCTAACATCTGCCGATTCTCCGATTGGCACTGTCTTGATTATCATAGTGCCTTCATCTTCAGACTGGATTGTGCTCCCTTGGAAATTTACGTGTGCAAATGTATTTGGTTTTTCTATTGCGACTATCTCATTAATTGGTGTTATCAGGTATCGGATCTGGTTTTCCACCTGAGTCGGCCTTCCCTTGGTATCAAGTGATATCACAAAGAAATCAAACCTGCCATTATTATCAAATAAGATAGAATTTGCACCTGTTGGTGAAAACAGCATTGTTTGTTCTTGTCGTAATGTGTTTATTGTCTCAGTTGTGGTGGTGGCAGATCCAATTCCCTTTATGGTGGACGATACAGAGACTTGGCCTGTCTCTTGGCCTGTCTGTATTATTGCGGTTCCATGGGATGATGCTGCAGTAATCAAACCGGCATCCAGTACTTTGAGCAAAAGCTCGTTGCTGGAAATGATGTTTATCTTTTGTTGGCTGCCAGTAGAACCATAGTTTTCATTTATTATCAACGGGAAAAAGACCCGTTCTTCCTCTTCTTCGGTTGTTATGGTTCCAGTCTCTTCATCGTCTTCCTTTTCTGCCAGCATTCCTATCTGGTATACCACGACAGCTTGCGATTTGGTCGGGATTTGGCCTAGTGTAAATATTGCCATGGTCTTGTTTTCTGCCACAGGATTGGTGGTGGTAATTGGCTTTACTGTATCAAATGTGTCTGTAGCTACGCCCAAGCCCTTAGTAGAGGCGCCAATTGTTATGGTTTGATTTTCTTTGAAAAAATCAAGACTAGGACTAAAGTGATAACTAAATTCGCCTTTTCTTATGAGGCCATCAAGGCTTTGCTCTTTGATTTTTTTGTCCAGCTGATTATCCACCGATATATCATCTGAGAAGAATTCCAACTTGATGTCTTGTTGTGCAAGCGTCGGTAAGCCATCAGAATCAATGAGGCTTACAATGATTTCAATATCACGTGTTAACGTTGCCGGGATTTGCTCTGGGAAGATATTTACTGCAAGTGATGCCGGTGCAGACGATGAAATCTTGATTTCTTTTGCCTCGTCGGCACCTAGCTTGTCCGATGATGCTCGAACAAACGCGTTACCTACTTTGTCTTTTGTAGTTATTGTGCCCCAAACATAGCTATTTCCTTTTTTGATGATTAGATCATGTGATTCAACAGTCACCAGGCTGTCTTCATATTCTATTGATACTGGTATGTCAAATGGCGCCTGTGCTACAACGCCTTCGGAATTTTCCAGATATAGCGAAAATGGCATCTGCGAGTTTACATTCATCTCAGATGTTGGCAAATTAATCACCAAATGCAAGTCATTTGTAATGTCAACATCTCTGTCGCCGACAAATACTGTATCAAACACGGTCTGATCACCATACGAGGCAAAGATCTTTGCCTGTCCTTTGATTCCAGTACTAGATAGATCAAAAACAGCATGCTCAGAGTTTGCTGGAATTGTAATTGTCTGTGGAATTGAGATTATTTGAGAATTGTCAGATTCCAAGTTTATCACAATATCATTAGGAAGTGCGATTGGATTTCCCAATTTGTTTTCAAGCCAAACATGGCCTATTTTGTGCACATCTTGTGTTTGTTCTATGCTTGATGGGCTTATGTCAATTCTTAAAATTAGATTAGAGTTTTCTTGCTGTGCGGAAACCATGACAAGGTTTCCAGACAACATGATGAACATTATTGATAAAATCAAAAAGGCTTTTTCAGAGGTTTTTATCATTTTTTGTGCCTCCATAAAAAGAAAAAGAGAGGATTAACCACTCTGTTGTCCTATCACAACGGTGCCTACGAATACGGCTCCGTTGGTAGTGGTAATCTTGAATTGTGTGTCTCGTCCTGACTTCATGTCTTCGCTAAGTGCTACAACTACACTGAGTGTTTGCCCAGGTAGAACTTCTGCAACGGGATTGTTTATGATACCGTCACCGGCACCGCTTCCCGCAATGGTATATTGTCCTGCAGTTAAAGCTCCTAGTGTTGCTGGATTGGTAGTATACGTGTATGTCTGGCCTCCAAATCTTAATTCACCTATAGTGATAGATTGGACAGAATCATTTTTGACATAGACTGCTATCTCTTCGTCTACTTCTTTTAGTGCATCAGCATCTCCTCCTGCAGTTGTAAATGCAACGCCATTTTGATTGACAATTGTTGGGATTGCTCTTGCATCATAACCAAGAATCTTGACTGCCTCAATTGTTGGTCTTCCGCTCAGCTGTGATGAGCTAAAGAAGTTTTGCGAGTACGCAAAGACGATTGCTCCGCCTACCACTGCTATTGCAACTAGCAACAGCGTAGCAATGACTGGGGCTACTCCTCTGCGTGAATGAAGTCGTCGGTTCTTGACGTATGTATTCATTGTATGGTATTCATGCTGGCGTGCTGTTAAGGCAAGTGTTGTGCGGAAATCACAGCAGCTAGATATATCTAATTCCAGAAAAATTGGTCCAGGCCAGTTTGTTTTGGTTTGCCAACCATGCTGTCAAAATCCAAATCCATCGATGATGTGATTTGATCCAATGTGGATTCCATGAATTCCATATATTTTTCAGAATCAATCTCGTCAGGGCGCGCCATTTCTACGGGTTTTACGCCTGGTTTGTTAAGTATTTTCACATAGGATATGATATCACCACGCTTTATCTCACGTTGCTGTTCTAGCAGTTTGGCTGCTCGAATGTGCTGCGGGATGGTTTTGTCGTATTCTGATGGAGCTTTGCTTATCATGACATTGAATGCAAGTTCTGGAATTGGAATCTTTCTTTCCTTAACCTTGGTTGCACATGTTGAGATTTTTTGGCTGATCTCTTTTTTTGCCGCCTCGAAATCTTGGGCAGTCTGTACCTTTGACAGTATGCTCAATATTTCGGTAAATAAATTTCTGATAAATGGCGGCGTATGGGATTTTTTGCCAGTCAGTCCCTTGACATCCACTTTGCCATCTTTTGTTACTCCAAGATAGTTTTTCTTTCTGTTACTTAACACAACGTATCGATATTCCTTGTCGATTTCAAGATCAACACCATATTCTTTCTTGATGTATTCAATTACTTTTTGAATTTGCTCACGTGTTGGGTTTTTATTGAAAATACTGTCTGTGTCTCCGTACAAAACTTCTATTCCAACTGTTTTACATTCTTTAATTGTCTCTACAATTATGTATCTGCCGACTGCAGTTGTAGCTTCAGCTGCTGGAAGAAAATACAATGGAAAAATCTCTGCACCCATGACCCCATAGCTTGCATTGAGAATTACCTTAAGTGCTTGACTGACTACTGTGTATTGTTCTTTTTGTTCTAACGTCTTTGCATTTTTTGCTAAATTTTTATAATAATTCACGCGAAGATCACGAAGAGAACCAATCAACATAGATGTCAGTCCATTTCGTTTTGTGCATGCCCAGTGATTTGTATCTGGTATGATATTTTTTTTACATTCGTCGTGAACACATCTGACGGTTTCGTATGAAATATTTCTAACCTTGATTATGCTTGGGTACAGTGAATTTCCGGTCACTATGACCCTGCCGTTTCGTCTAATGATTAATGTTGTATTTTTTGTACTAGCACACCATATTTTTCCATCATATTGTTTTGTGGTGATGTGGTGGTGTTGTTTTGATACTACAAACGAGGATTTTTTTTGTCTAAATCCAGACAACACACATAAGTAATAACGAGTCTTTTTTCCGAATCCATTACTGATTCTTTTGTTTATTGAACAATTGTATCCACATTTTAATGCCAACAGTTGAAAACTATCGGCAAGGTTTTTGTTAATTGTGGAGTATGTTTTATCTCCCTCTTTAGTTGTACTTCCATCAGAATCCATTAGTCCTTTTAGCAAACATTGTAGGTATTTGATTGAATAATCGAGGTATTCGACTGGTATGTGACGATCTTTACTGTGTGTTTTTCCATCTAAAAGATCACGTAATGATTCAACAAGACGCGAATTGTGTATGGATATGGTGATACTGTGTTTTTTTGCAATTATGGTTTTTTTTGGTATAAAACCTAGCTTTGTAATTATGCTGCAGAGATTGTTTATTTTATCTCGATTTTTTATGTTTTCATATATGTGAATAGATCTGTTGCTTAGGTATCCATCACCTAGAAATCTACCAAGAAATTCAAACCATAATTTGGTCTCAAAAACAAAATTACTGATTTTTATTTTTTCTCCTTCTTTTCCTACCCATTCGCCAAAACATGGTAATGCGATGTGATATCTGTTGATTTTTTGTATTTCTTCAACCTGTAGTTTTTTATTCCATTTCCATTTATTGCCACCGACCTTTGCATTGTAGATGACTCTGTGGTTGGGTGTAAAAACAAAATCTAATTTTCTTGGTGTTTTTATTCTGAATATCTTACCTTTGTAATTATACCTAAATACGTCTTTTATGGGGTCATTTTCTACAATATTCGTCCTTAAATTGACAGATAATGCAATGTCTCCTTTCTTTAATGTGTTGTATGTTTTCCATCCATCAACTGTCAATATCTCGGTTTTGTCATCAAAGCAAGCAAAGTCCATTACTGTGACATTAAAGTGAATCCCCTCAACAGGATCTATTACTAGTCCTCCACGATATTTTTTGTCCTTGATTACTGCATCATTCATTACTCCCTGAGACTTTGCGTCCAGTTCTTCGCGCCTTGGAATTAGCGCATTTCGCTGTCTGTGCTCATAATATAGCAGACTTCGAATCCACTGTGATACTCCCATTCTTGCAATATCGTCAATTGGCATTCTTGCAATTCTTGATATTACAACAAGAAGGTTCATCAGCAGATCATTGTTAAAGCTTGTAAGCTTGTATGTAATGCGAGAATCATTGTAACAATAGCTGGCAAGCTGGTAGTTTGTCAGCTGGTCCAGATCTACCCCATAGTCAAGCTTTGACTCACCGAGTAATGCCATAGATACACTGTTTAGTGAAAAATCAGTATACTTGTGAGAGAATGCATAGATCTGAAATGATCTATTCGACATTGTCCTATACAAGTCAATGTGAACTCCATGCTTTAGTGTGGCAGAATCTCGCATCATGTATAGTGGGTTGTCGGAATTTTTGATGCCAAGCCTTTCTGCCCTGTTGTACAAATATGGCATGTCAAATTCATCACCGTTGTACGTTATGACAAAGGGATATTCTGCAATTATTCTAAACGTGTCCTCTATCATTTTCTTTTCGTTATTTTGTGCGTAAAATGTCGCTTTGACTCCTTCTGGAAGCTCGTTTTTACCATCAGTTGAGCCATCCTTGCGTAACACAAAGATCTGTCGTAGTCCGTCCGTTCCTTCAAATCCAACTGCAGTGATTCTCTTTTCAGCTATCTTTGGGTCTGGTATTCTTCCAATTTCAGATTCTACTTCAATATCTATGCTGAGTCGTTTTATTTTTGGAATTGGTTGGTTGAGTAGCTCTGCCCACTGGGAAATATATTCCTGAAACTCCTTTGTGTTTACAATTCCCTTTGCAGTGTTTACATCCAATAGTAGGCTCTTCATTGCAAGTGCAACATCTTCTGTTACCTCAAAGTCATGAGGGAGTATTTTGCCGTCTTTGATCTCGTAGAATCTTCCTACAATTAGTCCTCGATCATACAGATAGTTTTCGTAATATTTGATGTCAGACTCCCATGTTTCTATGATGTTTCGAATGCTCTTGTCTGTCTGGGTTCCGCCAATTGCCAGAGGATCAGTCACTATGATTTTTGATACTTCGGATTCTTTGTCCTTGAGAAAGTCTTTTCTTTTGACAGACTCTATCTTTATGATGTCTTTTCTGTTGTTAAGAAACGATAGCTCCTCTGGATGTAATTTAGAGTAACAATATGGTTTATGGCCAATTTCATCTGCCCATAAAATCACTTTTTGTGATTGCGGATCATAGAATTTCAGAATTGCTGCTTGTTTTTGGTTGTCATATGTTGCTGAAACCAAAAGTGATGGGCCAAGTGTTTTTAGTGTCTGTTCTTGTACTTGCATTATCCATTACCGCTTTGGCTCATCTAGTAATGTGGATGCCCAGCGTTGAACCTTTTTTTTGTCCAATCTTATGATTTCAATTCCTGCATCATTCATTAGGTCATAATCCGTTTCCGGGTATGTATCCAAGCACACTATTCTTTTTACACCTATGGTGATTGCCATCTTGGAGCATTCCAGGCACGGAACAAACGTCGTGTATAGCGTAGCGTCCTTGGTTCCTGCCTCTATTCCCATTATGGCACAGTGCATTATCGCATTTGCCTCTGCATGGTTACACAGACATCTATCAAGTGATGCGCCGGATTCGATTTTGCCTTCCATCCTAAGCTGGCACCGCTTGCATCCTCCCTCAAAACAATTCTTTACGCCTGGCGGCGTTCCGTTGTATCCTGTTGCGATTTGGCGATTATTTCTAACAATTACTGCTCCAACTTGGCGCGTCATGCAGTTGGATCGAAGCTTGGCAAGCTCTGCCTGTAGCATAAAGTATTCATCCCAGCTAGGGCGCTCAAAGCTTGCACACATGAATCATGGTGCGATAATTCAATATTTAGGTCGATCCATTGTTTCATTCAGAATTAACCTCTGGATTGCATTTAGTGACTCGAAACTATAAAATTCAAAGATCGCAAAATCATTGTTGTTTGACAGAATACATTACTCATAAATTCATCAAGCCAAACCAAGTCGAGTCCCGCGAATACCAGGTCTCACTGGCAAATCAGGCAAAATCTGAGAACTGTTTGATCGTATTGCCCACAGGCCTTGGCAAGACCACGGTGGCATTACAAGTAATAGCAGAATACTTGTCTCGTGGTACTGGCGGAGTTTTGTTTTTGGCACCAACTCGTGTCTTGACAAACCAGCATTATGAATTTCTAAAAAATAATTTGAATCTGGATGATATTGGATTGTTGACAGGCGAAGACACGCTAGCAAAACGAAAGAAATCCTGGGCAAACTCTGTCATTTGCGCCACGCCAGAAATTACAAAAAATGATCTAGACAGAGGAATAGTATCAGTAGACCAGTTTTCTTTGGTGATATTTGATGAGGCGCACCGCACCATAGGTGACTATGCGTATTCTGGCATAGCGCAAAGATTTGCAGGCAAAAACGTGCGCATTATGGGCATGACTGCCACTCTCCCTGCTGAAAAAGACAAGGCAACGGAAATCATCACAACGTTGCGTATTGCAAATGTTGCACAAAAAACAGAAGACAGCCCTGATGTTGCGCCACACATACAGAAAACAAACACAAACTGGGTCAAAGTTGACCTACCTCAAGAAATGAAAGAAGTCCAATTCTACCTGAGAAAAGCTTTGGAAGTGCGACACCATGAATTAACAAAATGCGGATTGCGGTTGTCTGCCAATGTTTCACTGTCGCAATTATTGCGAGCCAGGGATTTTGTGATACGGCAAAACAGGCGGGCGGCAAAACCGCTGTTTACTGCAATACGACTGCACTATGCCCTGAACATTTTGGAATCTCATGGAGTGACGTCATTTTTGAGATTCTGTGATAGAACACGAGAAAAGAAGGGAGTAGGAATAAAGGATCTGTTTGAGAATGATTCTAATTTTATTCGTGCACTGGCATATGCCAAAGATGCACAGAAAAAAGGAATAGAGCATAGCAAAATTGTCAAGCTTGCCGAAATCATCAAAGGGTTGTCAGGCCGCGCAATCGTGTTTACAAGCTACCGGGATTCTGTTGAGATCATACACGACAAGCTGGTGAATCTTGGAGTGTCTGCCGGATTTTTGATTGGCAAGGCAGGTGAGACAGGCCTCAAACAAAAACAACAGGTAGAAACGGTGCAAAAATTCCGAGACGGAAAATATCAGGTATTGATTGCAACTCGTGTGGGTGAAGAAGGCCTTGACATTTCAGAGGTAAATGATGTCATTTTCTTTGACAATGTTCCAAGCTCTATCAGATTTGTGCAGAGAAAGGGTCGAACCGGAAGAAAATCTGCTGGAAACCTGACAGTGCTAATTGCCAAGGGAACAATAGATGAGGCATATTACTGGGTTGGGCAGCGAAAGATGAAGTCCGCTCAAACCATGGGCGAGAGACTCACAAAAGACCTACAAAAGCAGTCAGAAAATACACCGGCAGGCCTTGACGCGTACTTTTAGGCAAATCGCTTGATTATGTGATAGCCAAACTCTGTCTTTACAGGCTCTGATACTTGGCCTACTGTCAATGCAAATGCAGTCGCCTCAAATGGCTTGACCATTCTTCCGCGCCCAAAGTAACCAAGATCCCCCCCGCGTTTTCCACATCCAGTATCTAGCGAGAGTTCTTTTGCCAGGTCTGCAAATTTTTCTCCTTTTTTTAGTCGTTCTAGTACGGCAAGTGCCTGACTTTGTTTTTCAACCAAAATGTGTGAGCATTTTATCTTGTCTGCCATGATACAAGTTTGTAATCGGGATTGAAAAATCTTATGATAATCCCCAAGAAGTCTTGGTTGTTGGGATTAGCTTCAAAAACGGAGCCTCGTCTTCTTTCCACGGATCACGTCGAACCCACTCAAATTTTTCAAAAAATTTTTCATATATTTTTTTAAATTCAGGACCATGTTCTATGATTTTGATTTTTCCTTGTGCCAGAACTGCCTTGTGTCCTCCTGGCTTGTAAACATCAATTGATATTGCTGCCTTTGGGTTTTTTGCTACATTCTTGTATGTTCGGGTTTTGTAATCGGTTGCAAGATAAAATGAATCATCATGGAAAATAAACGACACTGGCTTGACGTGAGGAATTGTGCCGTTTACGGTTGCAAATCTTGCCTCCTCGATTGCGTGTAGGAATTTTTTTTCTTTGGGTGAAAAATTCAACTATAGATCCTCTCGCGGATTTGTGGAATTTTAGAATAAACAATGTCGCGCACCTTGATTTGGTCTTCTTCTGATGGCATTCCGTTTCTCATGGCAGCAATAGCCGTGCTTGCCATTCCTAGCGACATGCCCATTATCACTCCAAATACAAATTCACGTACATTTTCTACGTGTAGTTCTGCCTTGTTTTGCTCTATTTCCTGCATGTAGACTGGTATTGCAGAAAGGGTTCCATCCAAGGTTTGATTGATCAGCTCTTCTAGTTGTTGCTCTTCGCTCACGTCATTTGTGGGAATGTGATTGGTAATAAATTTGCAGAGAAATCCACAACAATCCTTTTAATGACGATATTTTGCATTGGAAATGTTGCCCACCTATTTTACGATTCAAGAAGCAAATGCAGCATTGCCCAATGTAATTCAAAAATTCAAAGCGCTACAAAGACAGCGAGCCGAAGTGCAAAAAATAGAAGCTCAACTAAACTCGCAAATGGGCATGTCATTTAATCTAGGAGACTATGCCACACTAAAAAA
This sequence comes from Candidatus Nitrosotenuis aquarius, assembly GCF_002787055.1. Classification (NCBI taxonomy): domain Archaea; kingdom Thermoproteati; phylum Nitrososphaerota; genus Candidatus Nitrosotenuis; species Candidatus Nitrosotenuis aquarius. The sequence goes on along the minus strand of NZ_CP024808.1, from coordinate 347,775 downwards.
ACAGCTAAACTCGGCAGTCACAAAATTCTATGTTGCAGTAGAAGAGCTTGAAAACTCTGGAGTGATACTAAAAAGCATAGAAGAGGGGCTGCTTGACTTTCCATCAAAAAGATTTGATGAGGATGTTTGGCTGTGCTGGAAAGAAGGTGAAACTGAGATAAAATTTTGGCATGAGAAAGACGTTGGCTTTATGGGGCGAAAACCATTAAGCGTAAGCGACGAATCTCTTGTATGAGCATTTCAGTTTGGTTCCGCGTAATTAGAATAAAGTTTCTTTTAGCATCGGTAATTGCAGTATCACTTGGTCTTGCGTTATCATATTGGCAGACAAAATCGATAGATGCAATATCGGCCGCAATCACAATGGGGGGCGTTGTGTTGTTGCATGCAAGCGTTGATCTTCTAAACGATTATTCAGATTACAAGCGAGGAATCGATGCAATAACAAAGCGAACCAAGTTCTCCGGAGGAACTGGGGTGCTTCCAGAAGGCTTGCTAAAGCCTTCCACGGTGTATTATGCAGGCATAATTTGCCTTGTTTTGGGCTCATTTGCAGGCGCGTATTTCGTCATTGTTCATGGCTGGATTATTGCTGCAATTCTTGGATTTGCAATTGTGTCCATCTATTTTTACTCGACAAAAATAGTGGATTCAGGCCTTGGCGAAATCTTTGTTGGCATTAAAGGAACCATGATTGTACTTGGCACGATGTTTATCCAAACAGAGCAAATCTTACCTGCAAACATTTTGGCAGGAATTGTTGCAGGGGCATTATCTTCGTTTGTCTTGTTTATCACATCATTTCCAGATCATGATGCAGACAAACAAAAAGGAAGAAAGACGTTAGTTATCGTACTTGGCAAATCGCGTGCAGCGAATCTGTATTTGGTTTTCCCGTGTGTAGCATATGGCCTAATCACATTTGGAATCATCTTTGATCTGTTGCCAATATACAGCGCAATGGTGTTTACTACCATCCCATTGACAATACAATCTAGCAAAAAAATCAAAAAATCAATTGACAGTTTAGAGGAATTTGTTCTTACGATGAAGGCAACGATTTTGTTCTCTAGAATTACCGGAGCATTGTTTGTAATTAGCATAATAATTGCCATAGTAACCAACAGTTAAATCAAACAAATTGGAAATTCAAACATGATTGCAGGCTCTGCCACGCCAGAAGGAACAAAAAAATTCTCAACTAGGCCTGGCGCAATTCCGCAAAACTACAAAACAATACAAAACCTCACCCTATCAAATGTGGGAATTGGGACATACCTTGGCAATCCAGATTCACAAACAGATGCACTTGTGGAAGAAGCAATCAAAAAATCAGTCTTGTCTGGAATCAATGTAATTGACACTGCCATTAATTATAGGGCACAAAAGGCAGAACGTTCCGTAGGAAAGGCAATCGCATCCCTGATTTCACAAGGCAAAATAGACCGAGACCAGATTTTTGTGAGCACAAAAAACGGCTATGTCACAAATGACGCAGACATCAAAGAAGAATTCTGGGCATACATACAGCGCGAGTATGCAAAGCCAGGCACAATCAAGGCAAACGACATTTCATCTGGATATCACTGCATGACAATACCGTACTTGCATGACCAGCTAAATCGAAGTCTAAAGAACCTGGGCTTGGAATGTATTGATCTAATGTATCTACACAATGCAGTTGAAGGCCAGCCAGACATTCCTCGCCAGCAGTTTTTGCAAAATCTACAGGATGTCTTTGCATTTTATGAAAAAATGAGAACAGATGGAAAAATTCGATACTATGGCATGGCAACATGGGAGTGTTACAGGGTCTCAAAAGACAGTCCACAATACTTGTCATTGTACGATACCGTCGAATTGGCAAAAAAGGTTGGAGGAGAAAATCACGGCTTTAGGTTCATCCAGTTGCCATACAATTTGTATTATGACCAAGCCTTTATGCTAAAGTCACAGCAGATCTCTGGCACAGACGTATCTCTCCTAAATGCCGCAACATCACTTGGTATAGGAGTCTTTACCAGTGTTCCTCTGATGCAGGGAAGACTGCTTGCTCCAGGAACAATACCAGAGTTTGCAAATATTGCACAGCCATCGCTTCGATGTCTCCAATTCATTCGCTCAACTCCAGGAGTATTGGCGCCACTAGTAGGACAAAAAACCCAGAGTCATGTTGACCAAAACCTGCAGATAATGAAAATTCCTCCTTTGTCAGAATCAGAATTTACTGATTTGATAAAGAAATTCACCAACTAATTCTTTATTTTGCCGCCAAGATCTACGACACTGCCAGAGATTGTCGGAATTGTTCGCTGTATGTCAAGCAGCATTCCTTCACTTTCCTCCACTTGAAGCTTGATGAATTCACTAGATATTGGTCTGTCTTTATCAGAATACACAACTACCAGATTTGCAATTTCGTTGCTTTCCAGAAAAACATCGTCATTTTGTTGTATGACCCAATACAAAAATGCGCTAGTGGTGTCTGGTTTTTCATCCATGTTTGGATTTGCCGAGATTAGCCCTTGTTCTTTTGCCTTGATGAGTGCATCGCCAAGCGAGGAGGCAGTACCATCCAACATTCCAGAATAGATATCTTCATAGCTGATCTCGTGGCTTCCAAGCTTGATTATCTTGTATGTTACCTTGATGTTCTGAGGCCTCATGTCTACTAGGCCTGTCGTAGTAGCTGTAATTGGAGTAGAGGTAACCTTGATTTTAGCATCAGACACATCTGCAGAGCCCGTGATCTTTCCTATTACCTGCAGATTATTTGCAGAATCTTGCACGGCCTCTTCTACCACTTCTTTCATCACATCACTGGATGAAAATCCCGAGCTCATAACAGACCAAGTGATTCCTAATGCTACAACACCAAAAGTAACAAGTGCTGTATTATACCAAAATGTCAGACCTCTGCGATTCATCACAATTTTTGCAAAATGTGAGAGTATTTTTGTTGGTGTGTTTGAGTCGAACGGAATAGTTTGCTTGATTTTATATAATAACTAAAACGGCAAAAATCATGCTGCCCCAATTTTCTAGTCGTGCCTTTTTGGCACCCATGGCTGGAGTAAGCGATCCTGCCTTACGATTGATTTGCAAAGAAATGGGCGCAGGACTAGTGGTGACTGAGCTCACAAGCATTCATGCAATAATTGCTAAAGGAAAACAGCTCCAGGCGCAAAACCAAGACATTTCCGAGTTTATCGAGTATTCCTACAAAGAGAGGCCTCTCGCAGTACAACTGTTTGGCTCCGACTTGGAATCACTGGAAAAAGCAGCCAAAATAGTTGGACCATATTTTGACATCATTGATTATAACATGGGATGCCCAGCACCGCACATCACTCAACAAATGGCAGGTGGAGCATTGTTGCAAAACCTCAGCCTAACTCGAAAAATTCTAGAAACACTAGTCAAATCAACCGACAAGCCAGTCACGCTGAAAATGCGCGCAGGGGTTGATGACAATCTAGTATTCAAGGACATTGCAGGTATTGCAGAGCGCGCAGGAGTACAGATGATAACGTTACATGCTAGAACAGTAAAACAAGGATATTCGGGCGAATCGGATTGGTCTTTAATCAAAGAACTAAAACAAGCAGTAGACATCCCAGTTGTCGGAAACGGCGACATTACAACTCCAGAACTTGCCAAAAAAATGATTGATGAGACAGGCTGTGATTATATCATGATAGGCCGAGGTGCGATGGGAAATCCATTTTTGTTTGAGCAGATAAACGATTATCTCAAGACAGGAACATACAAGAAATACTCACAAAAAAACAGAACGGAAATGTTTTGCAAGTATTTGGATTATGCAGCACAATACAAAATCAAATTTGCAAACATCAGACAGCAGGCAATGCGATTTACCAAAGGTCTGCGACAGGGCGCCAAGTTTCGCTCTGGAATAATGCTTGCAAAAACAATCGACGAGCTAAAATCAATAATGTTGCAGATCTCTTAATGTATAAATAGAAAATAATTAGCGATACTTTGTGCCAGTAGATCCTGTATGTGGAATTGAAATGGATGAATCCCTAGCAGTATCATACGAGCATGATGGGAAAAAATACTTTTTTTGCTGCAACGGATGCAGACGAATTTTCAAGAAAAAGCCAAAGAAATGGGCAAAAAAGGCCTGATTCTGACCTACACTAGCAACCAAATCTCATAGCCCAAGACTCTAATGCAAATTCACTTTTCTTGCAGAACAACTTGGTAATTGTGGCATGTTTGTTTTCTAGCAGAGCTTCATTGAGATTTATGTTAGAACAGGTCACTTTGGCAACCATTCTTCCATACTGATCCGTTTTTTGTCTATCATCTTGGTCTATGAATATAGTTGAGCCTACCGGACACAGATTGTTTGTAAATGATTTAGCATCTGAAAACCCAGAATCATATTTTTCAGGCGCATCTACAAGCGCTAGTCGGACTTTGTGGTGTGTAGTGTAGATTGTATCACCATCTATTATTTTGATTATTGTGTCAGTGGTACACAATTCAACACCAAGACAAGTATTGGTAGAATTAACAATTTGAGAATTATCGATGTTTGTTAGCTTGGCACTGCCAACTATAGGTAGTTTGATTTCGGATGTGTGTATCTCAGGCACTTCTATTCTAGGTATGTTGGTCACAGGGCTGATCTCAGAATTTGTATAGCTCAGCGATGTCAGCAATGCTATCAATCCTGCAAGAATCAGCGACAAAGCAAATATCTTAGTCTTTAACAATGTCAGATACCTCAATTGATATTTTAGATTCGGACAGCGATTAGACCACGCTTCTTGTCATAGCGAAATAATCTTCCAGATCCATGCCCCAAGGACATTCTAAGTCGCAGATACACGCAAGACTACCTCCGCAAGTGGACCCATGACAATGTTTCCATTGACATATCCGTCTGCTAGAACATACATCACATACATCCTAGTATCAGATATTGGTGGAGCAATTGAAGTAAATGTTATAGTTTTACCTGTCCCACCAGCACCGGTCAGATCAGCGTTTAGTATGCCTACAATTTGTGAAGAACCATCTGGAAATGTTTGGGTGGGCTGAATTGTAAACCCAGTATTCCCGGTAACAACAGGAGTGGTCCAACCACTGGGCATGTTTATGATTAGGCGTGAACCAGCACTGATTCGATTTCCGGTTGCGGCTTCTAAATCAGCAAGAACTACATTAAATGTCTGAATCGAGCCAGGTGGAACGTTTGTCATATTTGCAAAAATGTTTGTATTTGCGGTAGAATCAACAACTTTGGATAGATAGACATTTGGGATTGATGACGATGTTCTAATTGATGTTCCATACGCTGCCTTGCCAAATTGACCAAGAGTGGTAAACACATTTGTTTGCACAATAATGGTTTCAGGTTCTATTCCGCTACCACCAATGTTACCAGGATCAACTTTGACTAGAAATGTACCGACAGATTTCGGTCCTATCAGTTGAGGCGTCACAGTATTTTTCCACATCAGTTGATTTGAGGTAGGACAAGACCAATTATTCACAGATGGATAAATCGTCTGCGCACTGCAGCCACTGTTAAAGATTTCATCATTACTATTTGCAGGAGATGTTTGTGCACTAATTACCAGCTTTGAGACATAGATCGGCTGACTTGTCGGATTGATGACATTTACTCCCCATAATCCTTTGTCATTGGTGTCACCAAACGTGTTTGGCATTATCACGTACATTTCAGGTCTTGCAAAAAGATCAGATGACACTATAGAGCCAGGCTCTGAATTATCACGCATAAAGACCATGCCTTTTTCAGTAGAGCTTTGCATTGTTACCTTGGTTGGTTCATCAATTCCTGTAGCATATGTAGAAAATGTGACATTGGTTCCAGCAGGGCTGAGCAACCTGTATTTCCATGACAAGACGGCAGATTCTGCAGGGGCCAGATCAGACTTCATCTGAACAATTGGGGATGATGCCAATACTGCGGATGACGGCGATATAATGATCGGTCCTGCGGTGACATTCAACAGTTTTGTAGGCCCAGTATTTGTCACAAATAGTATTGCGGTTGCATTCTCACCCAATCTAACATCAGGCGGATTCATGATCAGCTTTGCCTTGATGTGATTTGCTCCACCAACGTTTACCTCGGTCGTTTTAATTGTACCAATCGTCGATATTGTCTTGATGTCATAAATTCCAGGACTCATGTACATTGGGTTGTTTTGTAAAATGTCCGTACCATATCCTGGGGCCAAGACAGAGTCAGTATAGTCTACATCAAATTTCTGCGCAGGCTGGGTTGGTTGCGTTTTGTTTACAATCCACAGACTTTCAATGTGAAGTGGATTTGTTCCTTGATTTTTGACGTATACTGCCAATCGATTAGAGTCAGTGCTATCTGAGGATACGGATAAAAAGTATTTTTCCTGTATCTTTTTGATTTCAGAATCTGCTATTGTTTGCTGGGCCTGTATCATATCAGACTGGGTTTCAATTACAAGATATGATACTGACAATCCAGCCGTCATCAATACCAAAAAGAATACAGAGCCAATAACGGTAGATATTCCTCGCCTCATCGTATCTCTCCGCTGAGTATTACGTGGTCTGAGGTTCTCGCTCCACCAAAATCAATCTGAATCAGTATTGGTTTCGTAAGGGAGACATCCGTGCTCAAATCTTTGCTTAGTTTGACTACCACTCGGACTTGTTCGTCTTCGGATAGAGTATTGTCATTTTTCTGGACCAAGCCAGAGGCAGAAAGAATACTGAATTTACCGTTTTGTGGGTACTTTCCTGTAAAGTCGTTTGCGCTCGCATCCAGAGATCTTCCACCAGTACTTGTATCCCAAGTATGCAACACATTATTGATTTGAACTCCTTCCAAGTAGACCAGATCTGGACTAGTGTTTTGTATCTGCAACACAACAAATTCTGTTCCAGAGTTTTGCGGTGTATTATTGGGCGTGATATTACATGCTATAGTGCATATTCGTTGATCAAATTTGTTATCAAGTGTCGTTATCCCTAAAAGATCATTAGAGTCTCGCGTATCATATCCGATTAGTCGTATTGCATACGACGCAACGTTGTTTCTTTGAGTATTGCTGTCCTGTGAGCTAATACCAGAGCCCTGCACTAGACTTGCAAGCATTACAGAGCCAATTGCAGTTATTCCAAGCAACATCAAGGTTGCAAAAATCTCAGATATTGCACGCCTTGATTTCATCATGTGTTGTACGGCCTCGCAGTAAATTCAAAAAAATTGCCCAGCTCAGTAGTCAAACCAATTTTGTATTCATCATCACGATAGTTAGGATCATCCCATCTGCCGGTAAATTGCAAATTACCGACAGTCAACACATCGACTCCAATTTTTGGTTGAACACTTAATGCAATGTTATTATTAAATATTAAATCTTGAGTGTCGGTTTTGACCATTGTTATTTTTGATATAACAGAATCAGTTGTACCAACATTTCTTATTGAAATTGTGACCTGATTTCCAGTAGGATTGAATCTAACATGCTCAAAGACAATGTCTTCTTGTCCTCGTTCGTTTTGAAACGTGACTCCACTTGCAAGCCTGTTGTTGATGTCACCCACTTCGTTTAGGCCCTTGCTCACAATCACTGTGCCTATTGGAACAGTAATTGCAAGCATGAAAAGTGTGCCTAGAATTTGGCTTACGGCGCGTCTAGGGCGAGTTTTTCCAATCAATTCTCTCTTGCCTCTGCCTTTTTGGCCTTTGATGCAAGAATTGTATCAATCTCGGCTGCAATCTCGTCAATGTTTTGTGATGACACAATAGAAAGATTGTACTTTGATGCAATTGATACTGTTTTTTCAGAAATGGAGCTAAAACCAACAAGAATCGCTATTTTTGGAGCAGTGTCAAGGATTTGAATTAGCCGTGAATCTACTTCGGAATTGTTCTCAGACGAATTTTTAACAAAGATAAACACCGCTGGGTCGGATTTATCAGACCCAACAATATCCACGCTATGATCAAGTCCGCTTTTTCCCTTTGTAGTATAGTTTTCATTTACAGCATAACCACGCTTTGATAAAATTTTGGAGATTTCGGATTTTAGCTTGGATTGGTCTAAATTCGACTTGGCCTCATAGTCAGTTAAAACATAATTATACAATGCAACTGACGATGCCTGACTTGCAGTAAAATCATGATTGAATTCGTTGCAATGAAGGCTGATCTTTGCCTCATCGAACTTGTCATTGCAATCATTACACAGATACCACGCAGCGGGTAATCGCAGTTCTTTTTCTTGGTTTTTTATTAGTTTTTTACAAGAGGGGCATTTTAGCTGCCCATCAGGCTGTGGTTCATAATGTTTTTTCTCAGAGATAAAGCCGCATGCCTTATGCTCTAGCAAATGTAGTTTTTCAACATTAATTGAATTACATTTTGGGCAACCAACCCGAACGCTTATGAGAAACGAAGATTGGTGTTCAGGACAAACCAAGAATTTGTTGTTGACTAGTTTTTCAAACATGCCAAGATTTGCCAAATTATCCAGAAACTCTATATCGAATTTGTCATCAAGCTCACGAAATATTCTATAGCTGAATGAGGCTTCCTTGTAGTTGACCTCAGGAACAAGCAGTCCGTTATAGCTATCCTTTGCTTTTTTGATGAAAATTGTTATTTTTTCCTCGTTTTGTTCCTGCCAACGAGCAAGTTCTGCCGCTTCCGAGGCTGAAACTCTGGCCTTTTTCTGCTCCTTGACTGACTCTAATTTTTGGGACTTGGGATCGGTCTTGCCTTTGAGAACATTCTTTCCTATCTGGAACAATACTAGAATTCAAGTCGTTTTCAAAAATGTAAAGGGGGTGCTGTTCATTTGCACTCACAATCTCTTATGTGTAATTTGCCGACTATACCTCACAATGGACCTAGCTAAGGCTCAAAGAGGCACGCCTTTTATCAGGATAAAAAAGACTTCGCCGTTTGATTTTTCTAAATTCACAATAAAAAAAGAAAAGCCAGTAGCAAGACAGGACGCCTCACTTAGCACAAATGTGAATCTTGACTCATCAGAGATACAGGATCTGGTTCCAAAATTCAAGACACTAAACAAAATAGAGTTTGACGATGCGGAAATTTATGCAGGCCTAATCAAAGACCCAACATCAAAAAACGGTTTGCGCTATGTCATAATAGAGCCACAATTAAGCAAAACAGATGAAATCAACTTTAAGGTCATAAAAAAACTGCTAATTTCCGAGTTGGACATTTCATTAAATTCTATCAAAACAAAAAAAGACGCTGCGCGTGAGCTAAAATCCAAAATTTTGGAGCTAATTAAAAAATACAACATGGAGATACCAACACGTAGCCTATCAAAGATAACATATTATGCAATTAGAGATTTTGTTTATCTTGGAAAAATCGAGCCGCTCATGCGTGATCATCTAATTGAAGAGATTAGCTGTGACGGAGTAAACGTCCCACTATACATTTGGCACAGAGAATTCGAGTCAGTCCCTACAAACATCGTGTACGAAAATGATGATGAGTTGAATAATTTTGTCCAAAAAATGTCATATATTGGAGGCAAACATGCGTCTTTGGCAAACCCCATAGTTGACGCATCGCTTCCCGACGGCTCTAGAATCAACCTGACTCTTGGAAGCGAGATTACCAAACGAGGAAGTACGTTTACCATTAGACGCTTTCGCGCAGACCCAATTACCATAGTAGATTTGATTAGATTCAAGACCATTTCAATTCATGAAGCGGCCTATCTGTGGTATGTGGTAGAAAACAATTCCACGATGCTAGTTGCTGGAGGCACCGCAAGTGGCAAGACTACACTTTTGAACTCGTTATCCTCGTTTATTCGTCCAGGGCAAAAAATAGTCAGCATTGAAGACACGCATGAGCTTAACTTGCTACACGAAAACTGGATTCCGGCAGTATCTAGGCAAAACTTTACCGATGGGCAGATAGGTGAAATCACGCAATTTGACTTGCTTAGAGCAGCTCTAAGACAGAGGCCTGACATCCTCATAGTCGGTGAAACAAGGGGCAGAGAGGCATACACACTTTTTCAGGCAATGGCAACTGGCCATGGAGGATTCTCATCCATTCACGCAGATTCGATAGAGGCAACACTGACCAGATTAGTATCATCACCAATGGATGTACCAAAAGCATTGATTGCAAACACGCTAGATCTGATCACCTTACAACTAAAACTACGAATCAACGACAAATCAATTAGAAGGATTATCAAAATATCCGAGATACAAGGGCTGGACGACAAGACTGGTGAGATAAAGACGCATGATATTTTCAGATGGAATCCAAATGATGACGTACACGAATATTTTGGAAACAGTCTTGTTTTGGAAAAAATCAAGGAAAAGACTGGCGTCACAGATGATCAAATTGCTTATGAGTTCAAAAAACGAAAAACAGCATTAGAATGGCTTTCACAGAATAATATTCGAAGTCACAAGGCAGTAATGGAGAACATTTTAGAATTTTATTCAAATTCAGATAGATTTTACGAGAAAAAAAGAATGGTGATAGAAAATTGATGGGTCTGCTAAAGTCAGATACAGAGCCCCAGCATCAGCCATCTTCATTCCAGGTGTTCAGCTACAAGATACTAAATCACCACATTGGATTTTTGTATCCAAGGCTACCCAGGCTCCGAGTTAGCATCAAGCAGGCAATGATGCCCGTTCCGTTCGAGGTGTTTGTCGCAAGCATGGTGATGACCGGATTTATCGCAATGATTGTCGGACTGATCACATCTATTGCAATATCGCTGATCTTTAATTTCGAGCCAATGATTGCGGCACTTCTTACAGGAGTAGGCTCTGTCGGATTGGGACTGATGACGTTTATGGGAATGCAAGCATTACCATTGCTGAATGCCAAGACTAGATCAGACAAGCTTCGAGAAGAGATCCCACACTATATTGGATATATGGCCACATTGTGCGCAAGTGGTTTGTCGCTAGAAGGAGTATTCAAGTCAATTTCACAGGAAAAATCCAATGAAGAAATCGTCAAGGATGCGAGATTTGTTACAAGAAATATCGATATTTTAGGAATGGATGTAGTAACTGCAATTAATGACTTGATCAGGCGCACACCCAAGGGACCATACTCCGAATTGCTCGAAGGCGCAATCATCACATTCAAGGCCGGTGGAAACCTAAGAGAGTATTTTTTGGCCACAGCAAAAGTACACCTAGAAGAAAAAAAGATTAGCGTAAAGCGCTCAACGGAATCTCTTGGCATAATGTCGGAAATGTATACAATTTTGCTAATTGTCTTTCCTCTGATGGCAGTCATCATGCTATCCATTATGGCAATTATGAGTCCAGATTTGGGAGGCTTTGATCTCATCACACTAATGAACATGTTAACTTATGTGATGGTGCCGTTGTTCGGCGTGGTTTTACTGCTAATGATGCATTCGATGGTTCCAAAGAGGTAGAAAATGAGCACAAAAACACTCCAAAAAACACCAGAGATGCCAAAGCTGCCCATTACAAAGTCGGAAAAATTCAGAATTTCAATAATTTCAGCAGTTGCAAGCACCTTTGTAATATCCAGTAGTTTTTACCTTTCAGGTTCAATTCAGCTAATAACCAGAGACGTAGGAATTATTTTCGGAATACTTGCAGGAGTCATCCCACTGACATTACTACAACTAAAGGAGGTTCAGCGAAGAGAAAGTATCGACAGGCATTTGCCATTGTTTTTGCTGTCCTTGGTAAGCTCTATTCAAAGCGGCTCAAACCTCATCCAGGCAATACAAATGGTTCCGGAAAGAAACATGGGTAACCTGAATCCCTTGCTCAAAAACATGAAGGCAAACATCAGCTGGGGCATGCCAATTAGCGAGGCCTTTGATAATTTTGCAAAAAGGGCAGGAACTCGCATGGCAAAACGTGTTATTGTATTACTAGAAATAGCATACAAAAATGGCGGAAACATCTCTGAAAACCTAGAAACAATCCAAAAACACGTAACTGAGCTTAGAAATCTAGAAAAAGAAAGAAAATCAGCGCTTCAACCATACACATACACAATATACATTGCATATGCGGTCTTTATTGCAATATCTGTGATCTTGTCATCACAATTTTTCACGCAAATAGACTCGGTAAAGCAATTACTAGTCACAACAGACATACCAAAATCAAGCAATGTCTTCTCAGCTCTGGCAGGGGTGGAAATCAAAGAGCTAGACGCCATATTGTTTAACATGGCGGTAATAGAGTCGGTCTTTGGAGGCCTGGCCGCAGGCAAAATCGGTACCGGCTCGTATGTTTCAGGCATAAAACACATCATAATTATGATAATAATTGCAGTAATTGCGTTTAACGTACTGTAAATTCCTCAAATCTGTACAATAATAGTAGCATACGATCAGATGTTGTGCAAAAAAACATCATCTCACTGATAAATTATACGCAAGTCATTTTATAGATAAGAGAAAATGACACTCAAATGCACAGTTACAGCCGTGGGGGAAGAAAAATTGTCCGTTCGAAAAAAACAGAGAACGTCGTTAATACGTAATAACCAGACAGATCCCATGGAGGATCTATCGCTGAGCAAGTCAGATCCAGAAATGTCAAAGACTCACAATCCATATGTTGAGGAGTTGGCAGGAGAATTATCAGCAATTTTGGATTTGGACGAGCTTGAAATCAAAATCTATCTTAACTTATTGCGAACAGGGCCTATCACTGCAAGTGCACTTGCCAAAGAAATCAGTGTAGATAGAGCCAAAACATATCGAACAATAGACAAGCTCTCAAGCAATGGTATAGTATCAATATCATTTTCATCACCAAAGCTTTGCATTGCATCAGAGCCAGACGAATTATTATCAATAACACTCAAGAAAAAGGAAGAAGAGATCAACCGAATTAGAAAGGACGGCAAAAAACTAATTGACAAAATCAAAGACATTAGCAGCTCAGACACAAAATCAACCACACCGACATTTAGAATCATACAGGGAATTGAGAACATTACATCGCAAATAGAACGAATGTTGGAGAACAACACCGATGTTTTCTATTTGATCACCACCCTAGAGGACGTCTCCAAGCTATATCACACAACAATTCCAGAGAGAATAAAGCAAACAGAGCGTAACGGCGGCTCAGTAAGGCTAATTGTAGATGAAATCCCAGACAAGATGAGGCTATTCATAAAGCGATTTGGCGCAAGTGAGGTTCGAATTGGAAAGTTGCCATCAAAGGGAAGAATTTCGGTCTCAAAGAGTTGTCCACTAAGCGGCAAGCTGCTAATGTCGGATTCAGCAATAAAGGGTAATCTGCACGAAAATACCGATGCAGAATGCGCATTGTTTACAAACTCGGATGAGATGACAGACAACATCTTTACCTTGTGCACATTCATCTGGAAGAGTGCCATTCCAGTAGAATTATAGTCCTATAAACAATAAATAGCTCAGCTAGCCAACAACACAAAGATCTTGTTTATCATCAATTACAAAAATTATGACGAAATCGCTGGTGTAAAATCGGCCAAACTCGCATTGGTTGCTGATAAAATAGCAAAAAAGTACAAGATCAAAATAGCAATCGCCCCGCCACATCATCTGTTAGGAGTAAAATATTCAGGCCCAATCCTTGCCCAACATACAGACAATGCCAAAGTGGGCAGCACCACAGGATTTGTCATACCCGAGCTTTTAAAAAAATCCAAGATAGCAGGATCTCTGATAAACCACTCGGAGCACAGAATTCCGCCAAAAGACATTGAGGAATTAGTTGATCGATTTCGGAATTTAGGACTAGTCTCCGTAGTTTGTGTTCAAGATACAAAAGAGGCCACAAGATACGCCAAGCTAAATCCAGACTATATTGCAATAGAGCCACCAGAACTGATTGGATCAGGCAAGGCAGTATCAACAGAGCAACCAGAGCTGATAACCAAGTCAGTCCAGGCAGTAAAAAATGCAAAAAACTCTACCAAGCTGCTTTGCGGTGCGGGGATTGTGTCAGGTCAAGATGTAAGAAAGGCAATCGAGCTTGGCTCCTCAGGCATACTTGTGGCAAGCGGTATTGTCAAGGCAAAAAACTGGAGTGCGATCGTAGAGGAATTTGCCAAGGCAATGCTTAAAACACCTTCAAATTGATAGAAAAATCCGTGATAAAATAATGAAAATGGTTTATTTCTTTGATGAGGGAGACGGCAAAAACAAAAAACTCCTAGGCGGAAAAGGCGCAGGGCTCTGCGAGATGACACAGCTCAAGCTGCCAGTGCCACAGGGATTTACCATAACAACCGATGTTTGCAAGTTATACTATCAAAACAACAAGACAGTTCCAAAGGAATTATGGATTCAGGTAAAAAAGAACATTGCCAAGCTAGAAAAAATTACAAAAAAGAAATGGAATTCTTCTGAGAACCCATTACTGGTATCAGTGCGCTCCGGTGCCGCATTATCGATGCCTGGCATGATGGATACAATTCTGAACTTGGGACTAAACGACATCACAGTTGAAGCATTATCTCAGAAGACAAACAACCCAAGATTTGCATGGGATTCTTATCGTAGATTTGTGCAACTTTTTGGCAAAGTAGTCTTTGGCGTCAATGACAAAAAATTCGACCACATCCTAGATGAAGCCAAGAAAAAACAAGGAGTCACAATAGACAGTGACCTAAACGAGCAGTCGCTTAGAAGCATAGTATCACAATACAAGCAGATTTGCCAAGATCACACAGGCAAACCATTCCCATCAAACCCAGATGAGCAATTACAACTAGCAGTAATGGCAGTCTTTAACAGTTGGATGGGAGAGCGTGCCATTGTATACAGAGAGAAAAACCACATTACAAAAGACATTGCAGACGGCACTGCCGTAAATGTGGTGGCAATGGCGTTTGGCAACATGGGCAATGACTCCGCAACTGGCGTAGTATTTACCAGAAATCCGGGAGATGGAACAAACCACATCTTTGGGGATTACCTAGTCAATGCGCAGGGCGAAGACGTCGTAGCAGGTGTTAGGACTCCAAAGCCAATAGATGAGATGAGAACAGAAATGCCAAGAAGTTATGAATTATTGCTAAAGACCTGCAAAAGACTAGAAAAACACTACAAAGAACCACAAGACATAGAATTCACAGTCGAGCAGGGTAAATTCTACCTACTCCAGACACGTTCTGCAAAAATGAATGCTCAGGCCATGATCAAAACATCAGTAGACATGGTAAAAGAAAAACTCATCAATAAA
Source organism: Candidatus Nitrosotenuis aquarius (assembly GCF_002787055.1). Lineage (NCBI taxonomy): Archaea > Thermoproteati > Nitrososphaerota > Candidatus Nitrosotenuis > Candidatus Nitrosotenuis aquarius. The sequence continues at coordinate 332,523 of NZ_CP024808.1, read as the reverse complement.
GACAGAGCGTTAATGAGACTCAATGCAGACCAGCTAGAGCAACTGCTCCACAAAACAATTGATGTTGAAAAAGCAAAGCAATTCCAAAAAGTAGTTCGAGGAATTGCAGCATCGCCTGGTGCGGCAAGTGGCATAGCAGTATTTGATGTAAAGCGAGCAGTCGCAATGGGCGAAAACGGTGCCAAAGTAATCCTAGTGCGAGAAGAAACAAAACCAGAAGATGTTCCGGCATTTTTTGCATCAGTTGGAATTTTGACTAGTCGCGGAGGCAAGACATCTCATGCCGCAGTAGTAGCTCGAGGAATGGGCAAGCCATGCATCGTAGGATGTGCAGACATGAAAATCTCTCCAGAGGCAAAGCAGGCAATTGTTGGAAACATCACAATACATGAAGGCGATGCAATAACAATCGATGGCTCACAGGGTGACGTCTATACAGGAGAGGTCCCAACAATAGAACCAAAAATAACCGAAGATTTCAAAACCATACTAGAGTGGGCACAAAAAACAAAAACAATTGGAATCAGAGCAAATGCCGACACGCCTGAAGGAGCACAATTAGCAAGAAAATATGGTGCCGAGGGAATAGGACTGTGCAGAACAGAGCGAATGTTCAATGCGGCAGACAGACTAGGATTGTTTGTCAAGCTAATCATGGCAAAATCTGTCCAAGAGCGAAAAGAACACCTAATCAAACTTCAAGAGTTACAAAAAAGCGACTTTATCCAGATTCTAAAAGCAATGGAAGGCTACAAAGTTACAATACGACTGCTAGACCCGCCACTGCACGAATTCCTGCCAAACCCAGAAGAACTAATCAATAAAATCCACAAGCTGGAAAAGCAGACCGGATCGCCAGACCTAGAAGAAGCCAAGATAATTCTGGCTCGAGCAAAAGAACTTGCAGAGATAAACCCAATGATGGGCCACCGCGGAGTACGTGTTGGTATTACATATCCAGAAATCTATGAAATGCAAATTCGAGCAGTCTTTGAAGCGGCCGCTGAGCTGGCAAAACAAAAAGTAAACGCCTATCCACAAATAATGATCCCCCAGGTTGGAAGCGTAGCGGAGCTAAACCACATCAAATCAATTTATGACAAGGTAAAATCAGAAGTAGAAACAAAACACGGACTAAAACTAAAGATAAACTTTGGAACAATGCTGGAGGTAGTCCGAGGATGCCTCACATCGCATGAATTAGCAAATACCGCCGAATTTTTCAGCTTTGGTACAAATGATCTAACCCAAGCAGTATTTAGCTTCTCAAGAGAGGACGTCGAGGGCAAATTCCTTCCAGAATATCTAGAAAAAGAGGTCCTAGAGCGCAACCCATTCCAGACAGTCGATGTAAACGGAGTTGGAAGCCTAGTCAAAATAGCAATTGCAAATGGAAAATCCGTCAAGCCGGGAATCGAAATAGGCGTATGCGGAGAGCATGGAGGAGACCCTAACTCTATCAAGTTCTTCCACAATGCCGGTGTATCCTACGTTAGTGCATCACCACATAGAATTCCAATTGCCATAGTAGCAGCAGCTCAGGCAAAAATACAAAATTCTGCAAAATCTCCTAAAAAGACCAAGAAAAAATCTAGACGCTAAACGACTCTATTTTACGGGATAATTGCCCCAATGTGAATGGTTTTTCCAGCAGTACAATTTTGTCAAATAGTTCGTCAGTGTCATCCTCTACTGCCCATCTCTGATATGCAGTGACAAAAAGAATTTTCTGATCAGGGTTTTTTGCCAGTATTTCTTTTGCGGCCTGCGCGCCAGTTTTTTTAGGCATGTTATGATCCAACAACACCAAATCAAATGGAGATTCATCAAGCGAGTCAAACTCGGATTTTGATAATGCCTCTTTGTATTTTTTGACGCATTCGCTTCCATCTTCAGTTGTTATTACCTTGTGCCCCATTTTTTCCAACAATATTTTGTATTGCCTTGCGGTAAACTTGTTGTCTTCTGCTATCAATATGTTCAATGTAGATTCGATATGATTTTAGAAGAGTTTGAAAACTAGTGTGTTTTTTTTGAACAACAAATCTAAATTGTTCACTGATAATTCCTACGTAAGCCTTTATTTGTTAAACTGCACAGGTAATCCAAGGTTCATTCGGAAATACCGAGTCAGGACCAGCCAAGACCAACCAAATCAGGTGAGGATATCATCTGTCGACCGTGTTCTACCAGATATCCTCACTTTTTCAATTATCTCTGCTTTAGTGCGGTTGCGCGCTCAAAACACTTGTCAGACTCTTCTGTTCGTCCCATAATCTTTAGTGCAAAGCCTTTGTTGTACCAAGCATCAAAATAGTTAGGGTTTAGCTTGATTGCTTCATCAAAACATGAAATTGCTTCATCTAGGTTTTTTGTTTTTCCTAGTGCAAAGCCCTTGCCATTCCAAGCCAATGAGTTGTTTTTGTTTAGCTTGATTGCCTCATCAAAGTACTTGATGGATTCATCAAACTTGCCTATTTTTCCAATTGCTGTGCCCTTGTTGTACCATGCATCGGCATTTTTTGGGTTTATCTTTAGTGCCACATCATAACATGGAATTGCCTTTTTTGTTTTGCCAGATTCATCTAGTGCAAAGCCCTTGTTGTTCCAGGCCTGAGAATTTTTAATGTCAAGTTTGATTGCCTCATCAAAGCATCGAATTGCCTCTTCATAGTTGCCAGACGATGCAAAAGAGTTTCCCTTGTAAAACCAATTCTCAGTGGTTTTGCAGTCTGGGTATTTTTTTCCAATTCCTCCAAAAAGGCCCATCAAGTTCTGTTTTGCCATTACGAATATGAATTTGATGCAGTAAACTTCATAGGATTATTACTCAGCATACAATTATGCTTCCAAGAATCGACAGCATAAAGCAGGCAAGAACAAAGATTGGCATAACACAAAAAGAACTTGCAAAAATGACTGGGGTTAGCACATCAATGATAAACCAGATAGAATCCGGTCGAAGCCAACCCAGTTATGAAACTGCAAAGCGAATCTTTGACAGTCTGGCTACTCTTGAAGGCAGGGCAGATCCAAACAAAGCAGGCGATATTTGCAGTAAAGATATTGTCAAGCTAAAACCAACAGACTCGCTTCATGATGCAATACACAAGATGAGAAGCATGTCAATTAGTCAAATTCCAATTTTCAGCGGCGGTGAGCCAGTTGGGGCAATTAGTGAAGATGGCGTGGTAAAACATCTGGCAGACAGCGATGAATCATCATGGAAGAAAATCAGGCTAGCAGACGTCATGGAGGCAAGACCGCCCATTGTGGACCACCAAACACCAGCTAGGGCACTAGTACCATTAATTCGATACTCAAAATGCATTTTGGTTGCAAAGACAGGCAAAATCATCGGAATCATTACAGCGTCAGACACATTAAAGATGTTGGAGTAGGATAGCACCATTCATTGGATCTGGTTCAAATTTGTATCACACATAGTTTGTAGGTGTATATAGTTAGGAATTGAGATTTTACACTTTCCCTCCATAAAATATAGCCTAGACACGAACTTTCTTTTAATTAGAAGGTAGTAGAAAGATAAGAAAATTCAATGCTCATTTAATTATTTTAATTAAATCGTGGCTCTAGAAACCACCCAAAAATCACTATGTAATTTCTGGCAATTCTGCACATTGTCTCTCTGTTCTGAGTTTTGATATGTCTTGACATTACATATCCTCCCAACATTCTTTTGATCACAGAAAATATGGCCTCTGCCTTGTTTCTCCTGTGGCATGTATCTATCAAAACGACGCTTCATCATCTTGCGGTGGAATCCTTTTGTCTTCCATGCCTGCAGAGCCTCATATCTAGGCGGCTCCATATTTTTGTCAAAATTGCTAAAAAATGCAAATATTTCTCATCATGACGCAACATCGAATGCCCTCATTGAAAGACAATTTCAATTGTTTCATTAAGATTGCAAGGCACAAAATACGACTGCCGGTATTTTTAAACAAATTTCGCAATATAGAGCATGAGCTCAGCTTCAAATCTCAGAAAAAAACGAATCCAAGCAAAAAAAAGCAATTGCAAACAATAGTATGCACCGAAGGTCAAGACTGGTGCAACATAGTACTCCAAGCAAAGCCCTTACGGCAAAAATTCATCCACCAATGGAAAAAGCACAACATTGGCAAGGCAAACTCGTTTTTTGAAGTTGCCAATCAATATACAAGCATAGCTTCAAGGGAGCAAAAGGCACGAAAAATACTAGATGCAAAATTAAAGATATACCTAAAACAAATTGTCAACCTAGATTATAAAATACAAAAGGCAAAAAACAAGAAAAGAAAACGCATCTAACAAAGCATCTGAGATTATTTGTCTTTACCAAAAAACTCTGAGAACGACGCATCGTAAAATTTGTTCAAATGTTCTCTCACTTCAGGGCTCGCTTGATGATACTGCTTACCTCTCATAAATCCATCAAATACTTTGACTCAACTTTTTTTCCTTGTCATACTGTTTTGATTCTTCCATTTGTTTCTTCATTTTGACCAGATTATCCCACCATACAGAATTAATTGCAGGTCCGATAAAGTTTGGAGAAAATTCGAGTTTGTACTGCTTGCCGTATCCATGGCGTCCTCTAGAATGCACCTGCGATGTCACTATGCCGGTGTTTTCAATGTCATTTAGAATTTCAGATATTCTGCGATACGTCAGCTGCGATTCTTTTGGGGCAATAAGCTTGTATTCATCATAGATTTTTGAGGTATGAGCCATCTCCAATCCCATGATATAGCTCAGATACACAATTGCTCTACAGACATACTTGAATTGTGAGGTTGTGCGACTCATTATCTCAGATATTCGGTCATTTTGCAATTTGGCATAGGCCTGATCGACGTGTTTTGTGGATAATGCCTGGTTTTTAGCGCCAGCAATTTCTGCTCCGACTCGCAAAAGATCAATTGCGCGCCTGGCATCCCCATGGTCTTGTGAGCTAAGTTTGGCGCAGTGCTGCAAAATAACATCATCCATTTCATTAAAGGCCTCCTTGGAACACATACGAAGAATCTCCAGGATTTCTTCATACCCATATGCTGGAAAATACACCTCCGAGTTGCCAATTCTTGAGCGGACTCGCTCATCTAGATCATATTCAGACACTACATTGTTTGATATTCCAACAATGCATAATTGATAATTTTTTTCCTTTTTTAGCTGCTCGCATAGAACCACTAGCTTGTACATAAAATCAGACGGCTTGTTACGCTTGTCGTAAAAAATCATGTCAAATTCATCCAACGCTAAAATGATGACATGTTTTTTTGCATCTTGCAAATATGACGCAATTGCGTCCTTGATTGCCAAGACCACTGCTCCAAGACCCTTTGCACTTGGCAGCGCTTCTGCTCCAAGCTCAGAGAGAATCAAGTTGGCACACTCAAAGAGTGTCTTGGCGCTTCTCAGATTCACAAAACAAAGTGCAATATCATCAAGACTTTCACATACAAATCTCACAAGCGTGGACTTGCCAGAACCACTCCTCCCATATACTGAGACAAAAGGTGGAATTGTACCCTGCTTGTATGAGACAAAAAACCGGATCAGGCTCTCCACTTCTTTATTTCTTCCAATGACGCGTTTTGGGGTCCGAAGAACGTCAAGGGCTGCCTTGTTCTTGAAAATACTGTTCTCCTTGTCTATTTTGTCCACAATGGCGTCAATATCGGATTTTTTCATGATTCTCCATCATTTTGAGAATAATTCTCATTATTCTCGGAATAATTCCGATTATGGTTAGAAAATTCTAATAATCCGTGCCTAAAACCCATTTTCCAGGCACAAAATCTAGCCAGTTTTGACACCAAAAATAATTACTCTCCACTGGAAACGCATGTATATGTCATGCAAGCCAGATTCCAATAAAGTTTCTGCCCTAGTGCTTTGGATGAGAGCAGAGTTCAGTGAGTACTCCGCTTAGGGATTTTGGATGAATGAATGTTATTTTTGTGCCTTCAGAGCCAGGTCGTATTTTACCCAAAAACTGGATTCCGCATCCTTCCATTCTTTGGTATTCAGATTCAATGTCATCAGTAGCTAGTGCCATATGATGCAGACCTTCACCTTTTTTCTCTAGGAATTTTTTAATTGGGCTGTCATCGCGTGTTGGCTGCATCAGCTCAATTCTGCCGTTTTCCAGCTTTATTATGGCAAGCTTGACTCCCTCGGATTCGACTGTTTCGTAGATTATTTTCTCAACACCTAGCGCATCTTGGTATTGTTTTGCCGCAGCCATTACATCATTTACAGCAATTGCAATGTGGTCTATTTTCATCTAGAACACTTCCTTTGGTCGGTATTCGCCAAATACTTGACGGAATGTGTTGCTTATCTCGCCAGTAGTAGCATATGATTTTACAGCATCCAAGATAAACGGCATGAGATTTTCTTCCTTTTCTGCAGCCGACTGCATCTTTGATAGTGCGTATTGTACTTTTTTTCCGTCTCGCTCTGATCGTAGTTTTTTGAGTGCCGCTCTTTGCTTTTTCTCCACAGTGTCATCTATTCGAAGCAGTTCCTGCTTTGACTCTTTTTCATCAGAGAATTTGTTTACCCCAACTAGGACTCGCTCGCCAGAGTCCACTTCTTTTTTGAGCCTGTACGCATTTTGTCTTATTTCGGATTGGAAGAATCCTTTTTCTATTGCTTTTAGCGCGCCACCCATTTTCTCAATTTGCTTGAGGTATTTGCGCACTCCGTCTTCTATTTCATCACATAGATATTCCAGATAATATGAGCCGGCCATTGGGTCTACTGTCTTGGTAATGCCTGATTCATGAGCAACAATCTGTTGTGTTCGTAGTGCTATTTTTGCAGACTCGGCAGTGGGTAATGCCAATGCCTCGTCTCTAGAATTAGTATGCAAGGATTGGGTTCCTCCAAGTACTGCCGCCATTGTCTGTATTGCCACACGGACAATGTTATTGTCTGGTTGTTGTGCAGTCAATGACTCGCCGCTTGTTTGTGTGTGGAATTTTAGCTGTAATGATTTTGGATCCTTTGCGTGGAATTTTTCTTTGAGAATCTCTGCATAGATTTTTCTTGCGACCCTGAACTTGGCAATTTCTTCAAAGAATTCTATAGTACAACAGAAAAAGAACGACAGTCTTGGCGCAAAATCATCAATTTTGAGTCCCCTATCAAGGCAGGTCTGAATGTATGCAATTGCATTTGCCAACGTAAATGCTACTTCTTGTGTGGCAGTAGAACCAGCCTCTCTCATGTGGTAACCTGAAATTGAAACCGGATACCATTGCGGCACATGTTTTGCGCAATATCCAATCATATCGCCAATTAGTCTCATCGACGGTTGTGGTGGATAGATGTACGTGTTTCTTGCAATGTATTCTTTGAGAATGTCATTTTGTGTAGTGCCACGAAGTTCTGTGCTTGCAAATCCCTGTGATTCGCCAACTGCAATGTAATATGCCAATAACGTAGATGCAGTAGAATTAATCGTCATAGAAGAGCTGACCTTTCCAAGTGGAATGCCATCAAATGCGGTAAACATGTCTTTGAGTGACGATATTGAAACTCCCACCTTTCCTACTTCGCCTTCTGCCTGCGGAGCGTCGGCATCATGGCCAATTTGTGTTGGAAGATCAAATGCCATTGAAAGTCCGGTCTGCCCCTTTTCAAGCATGAATTTAAAGCGCTCATTGGTCTGCTTGGCGTCGCCAAAGCCAGAATACTGACGCATTGTCCAGAATCTCTCCCGGTACATTTCCGCATGAATTCCACGGGTAAACGGATACTTGCCGGGCTCTTCCTTTGGTCTCTTTTTTGTTCCATGATATACGCGAGCTACCGGAAAATTAGAATCGGTTAGAATTTTTTTTGGTTTTTGTTCTTCTTTTTGCGCCATAATATCACTTGATTATCCTCTCAGATATCTTGTCTGCTGCCTCAAATGGATCCATCTCCTTTGATTGGAGTTTTTTTAGATATTTGGAATAGTTTTTGTCAGATTCCAACAATGCATCGATTTTGAGTCTAACATTATTTAAAACAATATCTTTTAGCTCAATTTCTAGCCTTCTTGCATCGTGTTCCTTTTTTTCTTTTAGCTTTTGTTCCATCATTTCCTTTAGTTTTTTGGCAAATTCGTCTATTCCCTTGTTTTTTGTAACCGATGTCTGCAATATCACCGGATTTCGCTCGGTCATGCCGATAAATTCCTTGACTGATTCGAATAGCTGGGTTGCGCCGTCCAAGTCTGACTTGTTGACTAGGTAAATGTCGCCAATTTCTGTCAGGCCTGCCTTGATGGTTTGTATGCTATCGCCAGTATGAGGATTAAACACTACAACCGTAATGTCGGCAATATTGGAAATTTCTACTTCTGTTTGGCCTGCGCCAACACTTTCTATTATGATTGGATTAAAGCCAGCATACTCTAGTACGCGAATGCTGTTTCGAATAGAGCGAGATATCGCACCTGTTGCGCCGCGCGATGCTATGCTTCTAATGTATGTGCCAGAGTCAGTCGATTCAGTCATTCTCACACGGTCGCCCAAAATTGCGCCTCCCGTCACATGACTTGTCGGGTCTATTGCAAGAACGGCTGCCTTGAGCCCAAGTTTTTTGAGTGCGACTGAGGTCTTGTTAATTAGTGAGCTTTTGCCTGCACCTGCAGGTCCGGTTATCCCAATTATGACGGATTTGCCAGATGTCTTGAATATCGATTTGATTAGCTTGCGTGCTTCTTGTTCATTATTTTCAACAATAGAGATTGCCTTTGCAATTGCTCCACGCTTTGCCTTTTTTAGATCAGCAAGTAACAAACAAACTAGTTTTTGACATCTACAATAAATTCTTGTTGCACTAGAGTTGGGTAAAGATTGTACTGCTTGACTTGCCCACATCATGTATATCGGTTTTGACACCAACTTTGCCAAACTCTGGATGATTTACAACCAGTGTGATCGGAACTACCTTCCAACCATATTGCGGTTCCTCTTCAAAGGGCACTGTGATGGTAAAAGAGTGCCCATCAAACGTTCTCTGGAACGATTTTTCCATTCCCAATATTTCCAGCACAACATTGGTAGTTTTTTGAGTCTTGTCGGTAAATGTGATTTCTACTAGCTTTTTTTCGGGATAAAACGTCCCATCCAGATATAGAAGGTTTTGGTATTTTTGTTGCACAGAGATGCTTTGCGATACTGAAATCCCAATACCAAATACAATTATTGTTGCAATTGATGCCAAAACGATTTTTTTATTCATCAGGCAAACTCTGCACGTAATTGCTTGAGGAATTGAGAGTGAATTCGAATTCGCTCCAATGTTTGGGACAGTGTCATCTCCGTTCCAGGGGTGTGATTTTTCTTGAAGAATTGTTTTATTTCACCTTGCATGGATTCATCTGCCACTGCGGAAATGCTAGAGACTACTCTGTTTAGAAGAGGGCTGCCAACTCCTACTTTGACTCGAAGCTTTTTCCAGTTCTTTTTTAGCCACGGCCATAGTATTTTTTTGCCATATCGATTTGCAGATATGCGCATGATTGGAATGTGCATGTTTTGAGAGCGAACATCATTTGATTGCGACAGATCCAGCGTTTTTAGTAGTAATTTCGGATCTTTGAAGCTGGACAATGCGCCAAGAAACCTTATTTTTTGCTCCTGAGACGGTGCCTTTTTGTACAATTGCAGCAGCTTGTCATAAGAGACAGCGCCACTCCATGCCGCCAACGAAAACACTGTATCCTGAATGTCGGGATTTAGCGAGTCTGGTTTTTGCAAATATTGCTTGAAGCGATTGTTTGCCTCGCATAGTATTTCCTCATCATCCATTTTTCCTAGGGCTGCAATCACAAAGCTGCGCAACAGTGCATTGGTGTGTGGCTCGCCAGGCTGCGCATCCCATCCAAGTGAGTCAAACATATTTCTGAGATATCGCTGCGCTATTTGCTGGATTTCAGAATTGTATGATTCATCTATGGTTCTGTGGTATAATGCATATAGGTTTCCAGACACGTTTGATTGTGTCAGATAGTCATCCTCGTTTTCGTATGACGATGCAAAATCAAGATAGTCGCTGGTCTTGCCGTCGCTAGACACGCATAATGCAAACAGGTCGTTTTGAATCGCCCACCTATCAATGTGAGATATAGATTTTTGCAAAATCATTTCCTTTAGCTCGTACATTATGTCCTGCGAGTATTTTACGCGATAGAAACCATTTCTGCCCGGATTTACCAAGATTTGTTCAGATTTTACCGGAATGGCTTGTTGCTTTTTTCTGAGTATTTTGCTTGTAATTGCGCCATTGTCGTTGATCACAACAGGAATTTCCCAGAGTCCTTTTGCTGTGCCTTTTTTCTCTAAAATGAATCGCTTTTGCGACAATATCAGATGCGAGCCTTGTTTTTGTACATCCACTAGTGGAAATCCAGTCTGCTTTAGCCATGAATTGACCATAGAGCGAACCGGCATTTTGGCTGCCCTGCCTATCTCATCCCATAAATCATTTCCTTGAGCGTTTTTGTAGGAGAATTTTTTGAGATATGTTCGCAGGCCTGCCCTAAAGTTTTTCTCGGTAACAAAACTCTCTAGCATTTTGAGAACACATCCACCTTTGTCATATGATATGGCATCAAAGATTTCCCGGATTTCTGATGGTGAGTTTACCTTGACATCGATTGGATGCGATGAATGTAGGGCATCAAGTCCCATCGCAGTATTCATCGTATCTTCTAGGAACTGGTCCCAGAGTTTCCATTCAGGATAGAACTTGTCGACGAACTTTGTTGCCATAAATGTAGCAAATGATTCGTTTAGCCACAGATCATTCCACCACTCCATTGTCACAAGATTGCCAAACCACTGGTGTGCTAGCTCGTGCGATACTACCTCTGCAATGTATTGCTTTGTTTGCGTAGATGATGTCTTTTCATCAAATAACAAAATTGTCTCTCTAAATGTAATTGCTCCCCAATTTTCCATTGCGCCCGATGCAAAATCAGGAACCGCAATCAAGTCTAGTTTTGGCAGTGGGTATTTTATTCCAAAATAGTCCTCATATGACTGCACCAGTTTTTTGCACAAGTCCAGTGCAAATTTTCCCTTTTTGCTGTTGCCCTTGGTTGTGACAATTCGCATTGTGACTTTGCCGGATTTGGTACTCAGAAATTCAAACTCGCCAACTCCAAGATACACCAAGTATGTCGACATTATCGGCGTTTTTGCAAATTTGTATAGTGTTTTTTTACCCAGTTTTTTTCGCAGGATCTGATTTGTGTTCGATATTGCAGTGTGATTTGATTCAGCAATTATTGAAATGCTAAATGTGGCCTTTGCGGCAGGCTCATCCCAGCACGGAAACGCGCGCCTTGCATCAGCTGCCTCAAATTGCGTAGTTGCCAGGTATTTTGTCTTGCCGGATTTGTCCTTGTATTGGCTGCGATAAAATCCAACCAGCCTATCATTTAGAATTCCGCTAAACTCGATGCGAATTGTTGCGGTTTTGTTAATTTTGCCAGGTATTTTTATTGTCAGTGCTTCATTTTTTTCATCAAGAATTGTTTGTCCCACGTATGATTTTCCCGCCGACTCTACAGTGCATTTTTTTATTTTCAGCTCGGCCGAATTCAGAGTAATTGTACTAGTTGGCTTTGTTATTTTGACATCTATTGTCTCTTTTCCTTCAAAGGTAAAATTTGAAAAAATCGGCTCAAAGGTAAGATCATAGTGTATAGGAGTTACTTGCACAATGCAGTGTGTGCCAAATGGCTTTATGTACATTAGTGTTCACGGCGATCAAAATTAACATGTGCATAGCTTGACACTCAGCACATCCATTTTATCGATTATTGAAATAAATCATACATGTTAGATGACTGGATGGAAAAGACCGACAAAAAACAAGAACATGTAAAATCTATCCTATCCGCAGAGATGATTACCAGATATTCGCTCAAGGAAAGGATTGTGGAGCTTGAAAAAATGAGGGACCAAATATTGTACGAGCTTGCCAGACTGCAAGATATAACCAGGGATAAAAAACTGTAAAGTTTTAAAATACAGTCCGATCAATCACTCTCAGATGAAGCAAAAGCTTGCCACTCGTCGAATCAAGATCCTAGTCGCAAAACTAGGCCTCGACGGACATGATAGAGGCGCACTTGTTTTATGCAGAGCTTTTCGAGATGCAGGAATGGAAGTAATTTATTCAGGCTTGTTTGCCACGCCAGAGCGCGTAGCACAAATAGCTGAAGACGAAGATGTGGATGCAATTGCACTAAGCCTTCTAAATGGCGCTCACAATACACTGTTTCCAAGAGTAGTAAAAGAATTGCACAAAAAAGGCCTCAAAGATGTTCTAGTAGTAGGCGGAGGAGTAATCCCAGAAGAAGACAAGAGCGGTCTGGAAAAATCTGGAGTCTCCAAGGTGTTTGGACCAGGATCTCCACTGCCAGCAATCATAGAGCACATCAATTCTGGTGTTGCGAAGCTAAGAAAAATCTGATTATTCTTTAGAATCCGGCCACATCATTTTGCGCATTTGTCTACCAACTTGCTCTATTTGGTGGGATTCAAGTTGTTTCATGTAGCGGTCAAATGCGTTTTTACCATTTTTGCGATATTCAGAGATCCATTCTTCATTGAATGTACCATCTTGGATCATATCTAGTACTTTTTTCATCTTTGCCTTGTTTTCCTTATCCATGACCATTGGACCTCGTGTCAGACCGCCATATCGCGCAGTCTCTGATACCCGTCTCCACATTCCGTTTATTCCATATCGCTGGATCATATCCACAATCAGTTTGAGTTCGTGCAATACCTCAAAGTATGCAATTTCAGGTTGATAGCCTGCTTCAACCAATGTCTCAAATGCGTTTGTTACCATTGATGCGCATCCGCCGCAAAGGTCAGCCTGCTCGCCAAACCAATCAGTTTCAACTTCTTCTTTGAACGTTGTTTGTATCAGACCTGCACGTGCAGAACCAATTCCCTTGCCAATTGCTAAAACTCTGTCCCATGCCTTTCCGGTTTTATCCTGATATACCGCAACTATTGCAGGTGTTCCAAATCCTTCTTGGTATGTTTCTCTAACCTTTGAGCCAGGTCCTTTTGGTGCAACCATGATAACATCAACATTGTCTGGTGCCTTAATCCAGCTCCACTGAATAGCGGCTGCGTGTGAAAATGACAGTGCCTTTCCAGCAGAAAGGTTTGGTCCAATTTCATCCTTGTAAACTTGGGATTGGATCATGTCTGGAAGTAAAATGTGAACAATATCGCCTTGCTTTGTAGCCTCTGCAACAGACATTACGGTGTGGCCGTCTGATTTTGCCTTGTTCCATGTTGGGCTACCCTCCTTTAGGCCTACGATAACTTTGAGGCCGGAATCTTTGAGGTTGTTTGCTTGCGCATCACCTTGGATGCCATAGCCAATTACTGCTATTGTTTGATTTTTAATAGGATCTAAACTAATATCGGAATCTTTCCATGTCTTTGCCATAATACAATCCCAAAATATAGACAATAAAAACCATCAAAATCATATGGTCAGAACCTTATTGCAAGAAACACATCTCACCTGTACTGTATCATCTCCATCAAGCCGCTCAAATTTTTTGGAGCCACATGAAGGACAGATTGGACATGCCCGAAGGCCTTTCATGTTCTAATATTGTATAGTATGGTAATTAATTTTCTATTTGATTTTGCCGCTACCAAGCAATCGTATACTAGTAGATTCCGGCTTTAATATAACACAGATATCTCCTTTGTTATGAACTGCTGGTTTTTCAAGTGTTAATTTTAGTGGAGATATAGAGGCGAACTTTGCAGGCTTGATTTGAAGACCAATATTGACAAGACACATCTGGTTTGGCGCAATACCGCCTTTGTAAAATGGACTCTTTGTAAATTCCAATTCGAGTTCGGTGGATACTAGTTCAGGGCCTGGAGCGCAAAGCAGATCGCCCCTTCCAACTTGATCAGGAGTTACCCCCTTTACTGCCAATCCTACTCGTCCTGGGGAGACAGCTTCGTCCACGGGATCATCGTGCATTTGTATTGACTTTATGAGAACATCTATTCCTGCAGGCAAGAGTTTGAGCGTATCATATTGTTTTATTTTTCCACGTTCCACTTTTCCCAATATGACAGTTCCAACTCCTTTAACATCAAAGCAATGATCAATTACGACACGCGCACTACCGTCTTGTGAGATTTGTGCTAGCTTGTCGGATTCTTCTTTAATTTTGTCCTGTTGGATTTTCGGATAATTAATCAAAACGGTATTTTTTATCATTGTGTTTAACATGTTTTCATCGACATCATATGTGTAAGAGAGCAGTCCGGATTTTTTCTGCAACATGTCCAATGCGACAATCTGCTCGCCGGCAAATTTGTCCAGCTTGTTTATATGAAATATCACATGTTCTGCCAAGTTTATTGTCTGAAGCAAAGGCTGTATTTTGTCTGGAAACCCGCTAGGTGTAGTATAGGTACGAATAACTCCTGATTCTTTTTTGTCATACATGGTCATATCTGTGGCGGTTCCTTTTTTGCCAAGGCCGGCTGCTATGCTCTGATCACCCAATATTACAAAATTGACTGAATTTGTCATCACACCAACACAAAATCACTTCAATATATTCAGAGATTATGGGTATGACTTGAGAATTTTGGCATAGCTAGCAAATCTATGATTATCCGGGCGCACATGTTTTTGGGCATATTTAGCCACGGTTTTTCCAATAGCCCCAGAATACCCAATCGGTTCTGGAATCAACCCTTGCTCAAATGCATATTTGAGGACATTGTCAAACTTGCTGTAATAATTGACAAATTTCTGGTGGATGGTTTTTTGGATAATGGTGCCATATTTCCGCAAGTTTGCAGAATCAGACGGAATTGATGCGCCAAAAATATACGCTGCCTCCACTAACTGTTTATTTTTTAGATTTTGAAGCGTAGAAAGTATCACTTGAGAGCCAAGGGAGTGACCAATCAGTCGTATCTTTATCATTGGGTATTTTCTTTTTATGTCAACTAGAAACTCTGCTAGGTTTTTACCATTTTTCTTTGCAATTATGATTCCAACATCAGTAGCATGTTGTTCATGAGACTTGTATTGAACCCCCCTAGTGTTAGAATCATAGCTAAAGCCAATTACTGGGTGCAAATATCCAAGTTGCTGTAATCTATATTGCGCAATCATAAATTTAGCAAGTGCACCAGATTTGTTGTTGCGCAATCCATGAATCATTATTGTTATTTCTGAAACATCATACAAATTATCAAAGAATTTTTTTGGATAAAGATCATATGACCTGTTCTTTTTTGTTTTACCAGTAGAAAGATCATAAAATCCCCTAGTCGAAATTCTAGGAATTCTTTTATTTTGTTTCAAATTTTTCTTTGCGCTTTTTGATGTCTGCTTCTTCCACTCGGCCAAATATTGGCGTAATTTCCCCTAGCTTGTGTCCAGATTTTAACTCCAACTCCGAAATTGACTTCCAGGGTTTTGTAGAAACATTCCCAGACATGCCAAGTTGCTCCCATATTTTTTGTGATGATTTTGGCAAAAACGAATTCAGTGCTATCGATATAGAATAAACTGCGTTTGCAGCCAAAAACACGCACGTTTCTGTTCCAGGTCCTTTTTTCCATGGCTCCTTGTGCTGGAAATACTGGTTAAAGTATGCAGAAAACTCCATGACTTTCTTCAAAGCCCTGTCAAGATGATTCTGTTGTACTAGTTCAGATAATTCCGATGCAAATGTGCGGATCTTGGATTCTGCCTCCTTGTCTTTGTCATCATATGCACTTGGTGCTGGAATCACGCCATCAAATGTTTTTTTAGTAAATCCAAGTGCGCGGTTAACTAGATTGCCCAGATTGCCAATCAGCTCAGAGTTAATTCTGGTCATAAAATCATCCCAGTCAAAGTTAAGATCATCTTGGGAGTAGGGGTTGATTGAAACCAGGTAATATCGTAGATAGTCAGATGGATAAAATTCCAAGAATTCTTTTAATCCAATATACCAATTTCTGCTCTTTGAGATTTTCTTTGATTGTAATGTAAGATGTCCCCTGGTAGGGATATAGTCAGGCAGCTTATACTCTGAGTCGATTCCAAGCCGCATTGCTGGTAAAAACAAATAGTGATGGTATACAATGTCTTTGCCAATAAAGTGATAGATGTCAGCAGAGTTCCAAAATTCTTTTCCATCCAGGCCTTTGTCGTTTAGGAATTTTATTGCAGAGGAAATGTATGCCAGATGATTGTCAAACCATCCATAGAATACCTTTGATTCATCACCTGGTATCGGTACGCCCCACGAGATATCACGGGTGATATCCCAGTCCACTAGTCCAGAGGTTATCCAGTTTTGAACATATTTTTTCACGTCTTTTTGTAAGTTTTGATTTTCTTCTAACCACTTGAACAAAGGATCGCCGAAATTTTTGAGCCTAAAGAAGTAATGTGTCGTCTTTTCTTTGGTCGGAGTTGCGCCACATATAGCGCATTTTGGATTCCCTATTTCTTCTGGCACGCGCCCACATTTTTCGCACAAATCCGAGTATTGATCAGGTGCCTGGCAATGTGGGCAAATTCCTATGACGTATCTGTCTGGGAGAAATTTTTTGTCATTTTGGCAGTAAAACTGTATGATTTCTGACTCGTAAATATGCCCATTCTTTTTTAGCTTATCAAAGACATATCTAACAAATTCAATGTTTTCGGGAGAACTAGTACGATAAAACAAATCAAACCCAATATCAAATGCCGAAAAATCCTCATAGTCTCGCTTGTTCCAATGTGCAACGTATTCTTGCGGAGTTTTCTTTTCTTTTTCGGCCGCAATCAAAATCGGTGTTCCAAAATCATCTGACGCACATATGTAATACGCTTCAACACCATTTTGCTTTAGAAATCTAGTAGTTACATCTGCAGGCAGATACGTTGATGCCACATGTCCTAGATGGATCTCACCATTTGCATATGGCAAGGCGCTAGTAATGATTGCACGAGGTTTCATTTGGAAGAGTTTTGTTCGTATTGTTTAAGAAGGTTTGTTACCAGTTCTCTCGATATGCGATTTGTTTCTTGGTGAGATGATCAATTTTAACATCAAATGCGGCCAGTGCATCTGCAGCAACCTGAGTATCTATTTCCAGTGGCACTGTGATCACTCTTTTGCCGATTTTTTTGTAATTTTTGAGAATATACAGAATTGACATTATTTGATTTGAAAATGATTGTGCCATTACCTCTGGTGGATGGCCTTCTGCAGCAACCAAGTTTGCCAGCCTTCCCTTTCCGACAAGGTAGACCTTTTTGCCATTTTGTAGAACACATTCATCTAGGTTTGGTCGCACTTCGCGCACTGATTTAGACTGATTTAGTAAATAGTCAGAGTCAATTTCTACATCAAAGTGACCCACATTGCCCATGACTGCACCATCCTTCATTTTCAAGATGTGTTCCTTTGTTATGATGTCGCGCATGCCAGTGCACGTGATGAAAATATCGCCGATTTTTGCAGCCTCTGCCATGGTCATTACTTCAAATCCATCCATGTGTGCTTCCAAAGCCTTTACTGGATCTACCTCAGTCACTATTACCTTGCAGCCCATTCCATGAGTTCTTGCCGCAACGCCACGACCCACCCAGCCATATCCAGCAACAACTACCCGCTTTGAGGCAAATAGCAGATTCATTGCGCGCAAGAATCCATCTATTGTTGATTGACCAGTACCATACCTATTATCGAACATGTGCTTTGTGTATGCTTCGTTTACTACTATGACAGGATATCGGAGCTTGCCTTTTTTTTCCATTGCCTTGATTCTATTCACACCGGCTGTCGTTTCTTCTGTCGCACCGAGAATTTTCATGCTCTTGTATTTTTTATCAAAATGTAATTTGACATTCATGTCTGCACCGTCATCAGTTACGATGGTTGGTTTGTGATTGAGTACTTGTTCGATACACCAGTCGTATTCTTCATTAGTTTCATCATTCCAAGCATAAGTATGAATTCCTTCTGATGCCAAAAATGCCGCAATATCATCTTGTGTGGTAAGTGGATTGCCTGCGCATGCAGCTACATCTGCTCCAAGTTCTTTTGCACCCATCAAAAGAACAGATGTTTCTTTTGTGATGTGAAGACAAAAACCCAGTGTAAGTCCTCTGAATGGCTGAGATTTCTTTAATCTGTTGATGGTTTTATCCAAAATTGGCATATGGCTTCGTGCCCATTCATAAGACAACTTTCCCTGATCAGCTAAACTTTCATCTTTTACTTTACTCAACATTCGTACCCTATTCAATATACTAAAAAATCTTTGTCGGATCAATAAAGTAAATAACCAACAAAACTTGTTGCAATTCAATGGTCTGGCAAAAAGTAGCTGAAAAAGACTCGATCGAAAAAGGAATGGGGATTGAAGTCAAAATAGGCGACAAGAGAATAGCTATTTTCAACCAAGATGGCTATCATGGAATCGACGCATTATGTGTGCATCAGGACGGCTCTATTGCGCCAGGAAAACTCAACGGTTGTGTGGTAGAATGCCCACTTCACTTTTGGCATTATGATATAAAGACGGGAGAGCTTTTGGACTATCTAAAAGGGGTAAAGCTCCAGACATACAAGGTAGAGTCTAGAAACGATGGCATCTACATGGACGTCTAGATACGATTTTTAATCAACAGCACAATGTCAAATTATTGGACAAGATTCTAAAAGAAATCATCGCTCAAAACTACACTCAAATTCAAAACAACATTGAATCATTTCTCAGAAAATATATCGCAAGTTCAGGCGGATTTGTCTTTGGGTTATCAGGCGGTATAGATTCTGTAGTAATTGCACACATTTGTGCAAAATCATTCAAGGAAAGATCAATTGCATTAATAATGCCAGACAGCAAGATTTCACCAAAAGAAGAAACCGAGGACGCATTATACACCGTAGACAAACTAGGTCTTGATTACAAACTAATCGATATCAACATGATTCACTCACAATTTGCAAACATTCTAGAACCAGATCAAAGGGCACTTGGGAATCTTCGGGCAAGAATTCGTGCTAATCTATTATATTATTATGCAAACCTGAAAAACTATCTTGTTTTAGGCTCTAGCGACAAGTCAGAGTTTCTCATAGGTTATTTTACAAAATTTGGTGATGGGGGTGCTGATCTTTTGCCAATAGTATCACTATACAAAACACAAGTTCGCCAGCTTGCAAAACATCTACAGGTGAAAGAATCCATAATAGCAAAAAAAAGCAGCCCTCATCTCTGGCCTGAACATTTGGCAGAAAATGAAATAGGTATACCATATGAAGAAATTGATTGCATTTTGTATTGCATGATAGATAAAAACATGCCAGCAGACAGAATTCACCAAGAAACTAACATCAATTTAGATAAAATCCAAAAAATACAACAACTATACAAAAACAGCGAGCATAAAAGAACAATGCCAAACAGATTATGAGGGAACCCAGTTGAAGATATACGATACATTAAGCACGAAAGAACAAGAAATAACATCAGATGACATCAGAATTTATTTGTGCGGAGTTACAGTATATGATGAATCACACATAGGTCATGCAAGAACCATCATAATCTTTGATGTGTTGCGAAGATTTTTGGAGGCACGGGGGTGCAAAGTGAACTTTGTACAGAACTTTACTGATGTCGATGACAAGATAATCAACAGAGCAAATACCGAAGGCATTCATCCACTTGAGATCAGTAAGAGGTACATTGATCATTATTTTGAAGATTTTGATAGATTAAACATTAAGCGTGCTACTACTCACCCAAAAGCAACTGAGCACATCTCAGAAATAATAGAATTGATCAAGGATTTGATCAGTTCTGGATATGCGTATCTATCCTTAAATGGCGTTTACTACTCAGTGTCAAAATTCTCAGAATATGGCAAGCTTTCAAAGAGAAAAACCGAAGACCTCATAGCTGGTGCAAGAATAGCAGTGGATGAAACGAAAAATGATGCACTAGACTTTGCATTATGGAAGTTTTCTGAAACCGAACCAAATTGGCCTAGCCCTTGGGGCAAAGGCAGACCAGGCTGGCATATCGAATGCTCTGCGATGAGCCTCAAATATCTAGGCGAGGAATTTGAAATTCATGGTGGCGGACGTGATCTGATCTTTCCTCACCATGAGAATGAAATAGCTCAAACAGAAGCCGTGACAAAAAAGCCACTTGCCAAGTTGTGGATGCATGTGGGAATGGTTACAATAAATGGTGAAAAAATGTCAAAATCGCTTGGAAACATCAAATCAGTAAGACATGTTTTGGACAACTGGGGCCCAAATGTAATTCGACTCTTTTGTCTTTCAGGCCATTATTCCAAGGCAATTGATTATTCGGAAGATTTGTTAAAAGAGAATCTCATAAAATGGAGACAGGTAGAAATAGCATATTATGAGATGATCATGTCCGATGACACAGGTCCAACAGACGAGATAATAAACATGGCATCAGAGTGTAGAACAGAGTTTGATTCCGCACTTGATTCTGATTTTAACACCGCCCTTGCAATAAACGCATTTTTCAAGCTAATCAAGGGAATCAACAGAATTGCGGCCTCCGAGTCCATGACAAAATCTATTGCCAATATCGCATTACCAGAATTCGAGTACATGTCGGACGTTTTAGGATTGCAAGTACAAAAGGTCACAGACCAGGAAAAACAATCAATTACAAATCTCATAAAACAACGAGAAATATTGCGCGCACAAAAACAATACCAAGAAGCGGATAAAATCCGTGACCAGATCTCTGCGCAAAACATTGTTCTGCTAGATCACAAAAACAAGACAGTCTGGATGAAAAAAGAAAAAATCTTGGCAGACGCCTAATGTGGTTTTTTGCTAGTAGATGCAGAAACCAGTGATATCACATCTCTATCTCGCAGCTGATAATTCGTGGGCAATCTCAGGTTATATCGAATATCTTTTGCATATAATAAGCCCTTTGTAAGACTGGTGTGGATTTCCTTTGCCAGATCAACCACAGTGGCACCATCTTTTAATAAAATCAGGTCAGGCAAGACATTTCCTTTCTTGTCTGCAAGTTTTTCTTCATCAGCTACTGGGTATATTGCATTCATTTTGAGAAGCTTAAAGACAGTAACGTTGATTGCGAATTGGACTCCAGTTCGCATGTATTCTCCCATGATTTCTTTGGTGATAAAATCAAGTGCTCCTTTTTGCTTTTGAGATAGTTCACCAGGTTTCATGATATCAAATTGTTCAGATCCTGGCGAGTATTTTATGAGTCCTTTTTGTTCTGCGCGTCGCAGTGAAAGCTCGCTGTCTGCGCTTGCAGGCACCACTATGGTGTCAATGTATCGCTCTCGAAGTCTTGCAAAGTTCTTGTCTGCACCATCAACATCAATTTTGTTTGCCACAATTAGTGTGGGTTTGGATATTTTGCGTAACACTGTCGCAAATTTTTTGGATTCCTGAAAGCCGATGTCATCAAGTTCCTTATCTTCTACTCCAGCCGAGTGTAATGCTTCTTTTACATGAGAGTTGTTAACGCCTATCCCCCGATATAAATCGGCAATTGCCACTATCTTGTCCACACCCGAATGTATTGTCTTTGAGACTTTGTCACGGTTTCCCTCTAGAATCTTCAGATACCACATTATCAGTTCTTCCTCTATGTCTGCAAAATCAGAGATTGGATCTCCGGCTCCTGCTTCTGCAATTTTACCAGACGAGTCAATACCGCCAGACACATCCACCACATGCAACAATGCGTCAGATTGTGCTGCAACAGATAGAAATTGGTTGCCAAGTCCCTTTCCTTGCCATGCATCCTTGATTAATCCAGGAAGATCAATTAGCTCAATTGGGATATAGCGCCACCCATCAATGCACCTAGAGTTTTTTGGATTATCAAAGACATTAAACTCGGGATGAACACAAAGGGCGATTGCATTTGCAGCAGCAGATTCAGGCTTTTTTGTAGTAAACGGATATGTCGAGATTTCTGCAGACGAAAGTGTTGCGGAATTGAAGAATGTGGTCTTGCCAGTATTTGTTTTGCCGATAATCCCTATTTTTATTGGCACGATAAGATGTGCCTTTCATGTTATTTATCTCTGACTAGTGAGTATGATCATTGTGTGGATTTGCCAGTATTTTTTGACAGGTGTTTTTGAGCTCGTCTAACGACCAAGATATCTCATCTATTTCTTCACGCGTCAGATCAGACTCCCATTTGTCCAGAGTGATTTTTGCTATCTGGCATGCATTATACAGCAAGCTCCAGTATGGATGGTGTTCTGCCGTGGTAAAGGCAAGTTCTGACGCGTCTGCAAGACCATTTTTTGCCCTGCCAAGTGAGGATACGCGTTCTCCAAAAATTCGAATTATTTGTGATTCGAGGTCCGACTCGACTTTGAGCATTGTTTCATTATCCGTGTACGATTTTACCAGTGCTGCAAGTTCTTTGTAGAAATCATCAAACTTGGCCATTAGAACAACCGCTGATGTTCTGCCAACATACACCTATTGAAAACAACTTGGATTCCAGCTTTTCTAGCCAGATCTTCTGCTTCTTCATTGTGAATTCCTTCTTGAAGCCAGATTACTTTTGGCTTTATTTTGATTGCTTCTTGTATTACAGGCAAGATCTGATCAGACGGCCTAAACACATCTACAATATCAATGGGCTCAGTTATTTCAGATAGATTAGCGTGACATTTCCGGTCAAGAATGCTATCTGCGGTCGGGTTTACTGGTACGATGTCATATCCTTGTGAAAGCAAATACTTTGGGACATAGTTTGCCGCTTTTTCTTCGTTTTTAGACATGCCAACTACTGCAACTTTTTTTAATGACAGAATATTCCGTATTTGATCGTCGGTGTGCGGATCTCGCTCCATGACACAGTTTACTTATAACGGATTATAATCTATTTTGCAAAATTATTATAGACTATACAAGAATCATCATCATGGAAGAAGAGCCAAAAGACATTATCGTATTAGGCGCAATAAAAAACGGCGCTAAAAAATTTGACAAAATACGTGCCAAGACTGGAATTTCGCCTGAAGAATTAAACCAAATACTAGAAAAACTTGAAGAGCGTGGATTTATCAAAGTAGATAAAAAGAAGGGGTTTCTCGGTGGAGAAAAAATTGAGTTAAACATCACAGACAAGGGAAATAATGAACTCCAACAACGAATCTACGAAATGGAGCAAAAATGGAACCAGATGGTTCAACTATACAAGCTTGGAGACAAAAAGAAACTAGAAGAATTCATGGGCTCTAACAAGTCCGACTTTGCCATGATGATGTTCTTTGGAATAATGAACATGATGATGTTCTCAATGATGTTCTCAATGATTGGAGCGTCAATGGGTAGCTATGTTCCACCAGACCAAGTTCCACCAGGTGCTGAAAACCAAATGTCAGACGCTGGGGCAGATGCTGGAGGGGACGCAGGTGGCGATATGGGTGGCGGAGACGGCGGCTTTGATATTGACATTGGTTTTTAGAAATCTTAAATCAACCACGTTATAATCAAGTCATTATTGCTATACACTTCAGATGAAAACCAAGGACTAGTCAAGGTTTTACAATTCCTCAAGGCTCATCGCCTAGAATATCTCTCAGGAGAAGACCTAAGCGAAGTCCTAAAGATAAGCAGGGTAGCAATCTGGAAACACATCAAAAAAATACAATCTCTCGGATACAAGATAGAGTCAAAACAAAATCTTGGATATCGACTAATTGATACAACTAGCCTTTTACTCCCATGGGAGATAACTGATGGGATAAAGACAAAACAACTTGGAAAAAGAGTCTACTATTATGATGTAATAGATTCTACACAGAGTGTTGCCACGAATATTGCAAAAGACAAGACAAATTTTGGCTCAGTCATAATAGCAGAGTCACAGACACTTGGAAAGGGAAGACAGGGAAGACAGTGGATTTCTCCAAAGGGAGGAATTTGGCTGTCAATCATTTTGGAGCCAATCTTTGACATATACAAAATAACACTCATCCCATTTGCAGTGGCAATCGCACTTGCAAACGCAATTGAGAAGACACTTGGGATAAAAACTAAGCTCAAATGGCCAAACGATCTTACGTTGAACGGAAAAAAAGTTGCAGGAATAATAATTGATGCATCAATCGAATCAACAAAAATAGAAAGCGTTACAGTCGGGGTTGGAATAAACTTTCACGTAAATGCAAAACAAATCGAAAGCAAGATAAAAAAGAATAGGAATTTTTATGGCGTAACTACTCTAGTAGAAAAGAAAAATGTAAAACCGGCAGACCTAGTCAAAGAGTTTCTCTTTGAGCTTGAAGCGGCATTAGGATTGTTGCATGCAAACAAAACACATGAAATAACAGAACAATGGACAAAAAAGTCTTCAACTATTGGGCAAAACATCACAGTTACAGATCTAGGCACTAAAATATCAGGCAAAGCAATAGGATTGGACAAAGACGGCAGCCTAATTGTGCGTCATGGTTCAAAATCAACCAGGATCACGTCTGGCGATATATCGTATCACAAGTAAGTTAGGCTTTTTTACCTTTTTTTGTTACTTTCTTTGGTTTTTCAGATTCTATTAGGGATGCTTCTGTTTTTATCAAATCTTTGAGATCGGATTGAATTGAAAATAATGAATTTACTATTTGTTCTAGTTGTTTAGTATACTCCATGTAAGCTTCAATCAGATCAGTCTTTTTTTCATCTGATTTTACAAGATACTCATTTTGGCGCAGAACATTGGTTGTACCAATCATTTGTTCAAGAGGCAAATTTGGTTCGCCAAGCGCATTGATTTCTTGATGTAACTTTTGGATTCGTATCTTTAGTTCGTTCAAATTATTACCAAGTCCAATCATAATCATCACATGAAATATTTCGTTATTATGATTTTTGTAGTATTTACGTTAATAACCATTCAGACGGAACCGACTTTCGCAGACGAAGTAGCCAAACAGGCAAACATTGCATACAAAGAAGCCGCAAAACACTTTGTAAAGGGGCAATACAAAGAAGCAATCGTATTATATGATAAAATTCTCAAAAACTATCCAGATCATGCAACAGTACTAAAAATGAAAGGAGTTGCACAAAGCAACCTAGGTTTGCACCAAAAATCAATGTCAGACTTTTACAAGGTTTACAAAAAAGACAGCAGGGACATCACAGCGCTACTTGGACTCGGAGTGGGCTTTGGCAACTATGGCGAGTACAAAGAAGCAAAAATCTACTTTGACCGAGCATATCAGTTGTATCCAAACAACACAGTAGCAAAAAACTATAAGGAATTTGCAGACAAAGTAATCAAAAAATACCCATACAAACCAACTGAGAAGCCAAAGAACTGGAGTATGACGCCAGATCAGAAAACATTTGAATCATACACAAGCAAGATCTCTTCCAAAGCGACAAAAGACAAACGATACATTGAGTATCCAAACCCAAGTTTCGATGTGATTAAAAAATTCTTGCGAGATTATGAGCGATGGAATTTTGAACAGCAAGTAAAAGCAGGCTCTTCGGGATTTCCAGATCCCATCATAACACGAGAGAATAACACGTACGTGCTGAACTACAAGATTTTTGTAAACAAACAACCCACAGGACTTCCATTAGATCATGTGAGCACATTAACCCAATCAACCAAGTTCTGGGAAAGTCATGTCTTCAATTCGACTCAGGGAAAAGCAATTGTAAAGTTCTCTTATACAGAGACCAAATCAGATGCAAATATCTGGGTCACCTGGACAGTAAGAAAGCTCGGAGAGGGAGTACTAGGGCACGCACATATAGGAAAAGGAGTAGTGGAAGTTGCTCTAGGGGATTACAATTGTGATGGTAGTTTTCAGCTGTATGACGTAGCAAGCGTTGAAAAGATAATGAGACATGAACTAGGACACGCCATTGGCCTAGGACACACCGATAACGCAGACAGCATCATGTATCCATCTATGAAGCCCAAATACGCGTATTGTCTTCTCAGTTAGTCTCTTGGCGCAGTTCTTCGACTAGCGTCCTTGTTTTTGTTATTGCCCGAGATATCATCTCAAAATAAGCTCGAGTTTCATCATCGACGAATTTTCCAAGACGAGATGACAAAAGCTCATTTGCATTAGATATTACGCAAATCGGATCCACTAGTTCTTTCACCAAGTCTTCTTTTCTTTTTTGGTATAGTTCTTTTCTTGCAGAATTTACTTCTGGATAAATTTTGTTATCAAGAGACTCACAGTGAACTGGTTTGTATCCCATCATTGTGATCTGACCTTCTTTGTTTTTGGAGTAACCAAGATTTCCGCAGTCTTGGATTTGTTCCAAAGTAACGCACACAAACTAAACATATTGCTAACCATTTCAGAAGAGTTAGTATGCATTACAGAATCATTTTCGTCATTTAGATCCATAGAAGTAGTCAGTGCTCCAGACATGATCAGTTGTCTGTTTTCTTCCACCACCATTCTGCTTTTTGAAGGGAGTTTTCCTAAACGGATCTCAGTTGGATTCAGTCTTTGAATAAAGGCCAGTTCTTTTTCTCCAGATATTTCAGTTAGAATTCTAACTTCAGCACCATTTTCTCGAATCAGTTGAATTCTTTCTGGAATTGTGGTATGATACATTCTCATAAAGTCTTCAGGGGGACCAACCAGATATACTACGCCGGTTGCTTTTTGGAGTAATTTACTGATTCTCGAGTAGATGTTTGAGCGTCCTTGGATTATTACAAAGGAAGAAATCTCCTGCATGTCGGTTTCTTTTACTATGACATCAATGTCTTGAATTATTTTCTCAGACAGATTTTTCATTGTGATCAATTCGTCTTGTTTTCTATCCAAGATCACGCTCAATGCCTCCATCGGTGGAATTGCAGAGCACAGTGTCGGATTTGAAAATGTAGTGCTGACTACACCCATGTTTCTTAATCTGTTTAATGCACGATATGTCTTGCCTCTGTCAATGTCCAGCTTTGCAGATAGAGTTCCAACGGACACTGGTCCTGTTTGGAGTAATCCCATGTATACTTGGGTGTCGATTTCTTCTAGGCCAAAAAAGCCTAAATTTTTGATGATTTCTTCGTGGTTCATTTAATCCCCAGGGTATCGATTCTCGAATAAAATAATAGATCTTGTCTGTTCAAAACAGACAGACAGCCACATATCATGCCATAGATTTTTCCGCGAGTCTTTTGAAAGTTATATAATTCCGACATTCAAAGCCACATTATCTTGGAGATTTCAATAGAACCATGGAAAAAGCTCGTAATACACGAAGTCATCGAGTATAATTTTGAAGACTGGATGACTCAGATTGCATTTAGCAGTAAAACCGCAGGTGGTGCAATACCCACCATAAACTGGACAAACGGTGTGGTGTTTCAGTCATTTAATTTTCCGGACACAAATATCATAGTGGAGGAAAAAATCAAAGGAGTTCTGCATTGGTCATCAGTAATGTTTGCACTCAAAGAAAAATATGAAAGACAAATCATAAAAGACAATGCAACGATTAACCTGATCGACGTTAGCGTAAATGAAATATTCAGAGAACTTGCGGATAAGCTAAAAGACCACTCTAGACAAAAATCCCAAAAACAGGTTCTATAATCATAGAATGAGTCTTAGCTTGACCTACACACAAATAATCATCGAAATTGTGTAGAACCCATAATAACTAAAAATGACCTATAGATAGACTGATGACAACATCGCAGTCAAGATGCCCATCATGTGCAAAGAACACCATACAGGTAGATGCAGTAACTGGCGAGATTTATTGCAGAAATTGCGGCTATGTGGCAGCAGAAAAAATTGAGGAGGCTGGGCCGGAATGGAGATCGTTTTCAAATGACGAATCAGACAAAAGTAGAGTAGGTGCCGCCACATCACTTACGATGCATGACATGGGATTATCCACCGTGATAGGAAGTGCGGACAAGGACGCCACGGGAAAACCATTATCAGCGTCGATGAAGAATTCTATTGAACGATTACGAACGTGGGACAGCAGAACCCAGGCACATACATCTGCAGATAGAAATCTAAGACAGGCACTAAATGAACTTGGAAAAATGAAAGACAAGTTGGGTCTTGCGGACGCAGTAATTGAAAAGGCAGCATATATCTACAGAAAGGCAATGGAGAAAAAGCTAGTTAGAGGCAGATCCATTCACGGACTGATTGCTGCTTGTCTTTATGCAGCATGCAGGAATACAGAGACTCCAAGAACCCTAGACGACGTTGCAGAGAGCATCAACATCAGGCGAAAAGACGTAGCAAGGTGCTACAGACTCATATACAAAGAGCTAGATCTCAAAATGCCGGTAGCAGACCCAACAAAAGGGATAGCAAGGATTGCAAGCATGGCAAATCTTTCTGAAAAAACCAAAAGAAAAGCAATGGAGATACTCAACAAAGCTAAAGTAATAGGAATGGTTGCAGGAAAGGACCCAATGGGTCTTGCTGCAGCTGCACTGTATTTGGCATGTGTATCTAATGGAGAAATTAGATCGCAAAAGGACATATCGGTGGCCGCAGGAGTTACCGAGGTAACAATTAGGAACCGTTGTGTTGGACTAAAGGGACTGCTAGATAAATAACATTCAAAACAAGGCCACAGAATCAGCACAGTATGACCGAAATTGCATGGTCGGAATGGCTAGATTATAACTTGGAACAGATATCAAAGATTCCCGAAGAGGGTGGCGTTTACATGATGCATGCAGCAATGAAGATTTTGTACATTGGGAATACGGCAAACCTCAGACAATCAATTTCAGAATCACTAAACAATTCATGCATCAAAGAAGCAAAACGATTCAAGTATTCAATAGCATCAAATCACGAGCAGATTGGCTCTCAACTCTTAAAAGAATATCAAGAAAAACACGATGGTAAGCTGCCAAAATGTATGGAATAAACATGATGTGTTGTTTGAATCATTTAGACATACACAAGAATACTAACTGAATTGTCTTTGGTTTGTTAGGTCTGTTGGACCAATGCCATAAATTTCCCTTGCCAGACCAAATGGTATCCCCAATGGTCCTTCAGAACCATTTTTGTAAATTAGGCTCAAAGTATGCAAATAAGTTAAAACACTACTAGAAACAGGATAAACCTCATGGCAGTAGAAGAGCAAGACGGACGGCAAAAACTAGACAAGCTGATACATATTGGAGAGCTGACATCGCGAATCACTCATGATATGCGCAATCCACTAACGGTCATAATCAATTATACTACAATGGTCAGAAAGAACTCTAAAAATAAACTTGACAAGAGATCACTAGACCAGCTTGCATTGATTGAAGAAGAAGCAAGAAAAATGTATCATCAAATAGAAGATGTTCTAAATTACATAAAATTACCTCCGTTGAAGCTACAGACTCATTCGTTACATGACATTCTAAAAAAAATCATAGACAGAGTACAAACGTCAGACGATGTCACAGTACATTTACCAAAAAATAATCCTCAAATTATGTGCGATATCGATAAGCTTGAAATTGTTTTTGTGAACTTGATTAGCAACGCAATTGAGGCAATGGACAAATCAGGTACAATCACAATCAATGCGTCAGAAACAAAAGATCACGTAATAATAGAAGTCGAGGATTCCGGCCCAGGCATCAGTGAAGACAATTTGGAAAAAATCTTTGAACCATTATTTACTACAAAGACAACTGGAACTGGTCTTGGTTTGGCAAGCTGTAAAAACATCATAGAGAGACATCGTGGTACCATCTCGGCAAAAAACAACCCAACGACATTTACAATAATGCTGCCAAAAAGCTAGACTGCAGGCTTTGCTTTTCTAAGTGAAAAAACAACAATTCCGATTCCAGCAGCAATAATGACAGGAACCACATAATACAAGTTAGAATAATCCGCCTCCTTTTGCGATTCGGCCTGTGTGCCTTGTGACTCAGCCACAGGTTCGCTCGACTCCACGATTGACTCACTTTTTTGGTCAGTGACTAAATTTGGTTTCTCAAAGCCAGAAATCACAATCTTGTTCTGAGTAGAACCCGATACATCAAACGCGACATGCCAATTACCTTCTTCATCGATACTTTGGATGAAAGGAATGGTCTTACCATCAACGGCAACTGCAAATTTTTCATTTTCCGAAGTCTTTGGAAATTCAAAATTCACATATGTGGGGAACCTAAAAGAGTTCACGCCTTTAAGCGAAAGTATTGTGCCGGTCTCATCAAATCCCTCATCCACTACAAACCACGCAGTAGAATCATAACGAAAATTGAATTTTTCACCATCCCTGACAGCATATAATGGAATAATTGTTTCATCACCTATTGCAAAACAGCTGTAATAATGAATGTCTTGCGCAACAGTAGGATCAGGATACATTGTAAAGTTAATGATTTGGCCAGGCTCTATTTTATCGATTTTTTCAAGGTTTTTTGCAGTATCAATGAATGAATTGTTCTCTCCATGAATTGTGGCGTAAATTTTGACATTGTATTGAGTTTGATTTCCTTTGTTGATTATTTTTCCAGTTAGGTGGCCATCTGCGTGTTTTTTCAGTGTTCTGTCATAGACTACTTCTACTTTTGACTCATGTGTATCAAAAGCTTGCCTGAACGTTACATCAAAACTCGTAATTGATGCATCAGTCCCAGATATTTCGTGAGATTTGATTTTAAATGGAATGTCCTTATTTGGAAAAACAGTCGGAAGACTCTGGACAATAGAGATCTCTTTGCCATTATCAAGTATAGTCAAATGAATCACTGGCAATACAGCATAGTTTTCAGTGTTTTTTACTGCGCCCACAATGGTGTAAATTCCCTCAGAATCATAGTATCCTAGAATTTCATCTTCTGGGATCATCACATCTGCATAAATGTCACCATACAATCCCGTCAGCACAACCAGTGACAAGAGAATGATCAGTTTATTTTCCACGGCATAATGTTGCAATGATTCGTATCTTAAACTAATCTGATATTTTCACTTGCGGTATTGCTCTATTAATTTAAGAGTCTCAAATGGAAATTTAGCAAAATTTAGATCTTTTTCTGCAGAAACAAGTAGAATTTCTTTATTTATTGGAAAGCTCATCACAATCACCTTGTCTCTGTACGACATGGCAAATCTCACAGGACCTAATTCCTGGTCAAATTCCTGACGCATTCTGACTCGCAGAGCAAGCTCCATGTAGAGCATCTCGTCTTTTTTAGTGTCTTCTAGAGTGTTTTTTCCCTCAGTCATTCCACCCGCTTCCAGATGACCCTTGGCATTTATCAGCCCCACAAAACGTATGGATGAGTCTAATTTTTTTACCGACTCGCATAATACGTCTTTTTCCATTACGATTCCTCCATAATTTGACATAGCATATTAGAAGACGAACTATTTATTGCGAGCTTGTGTATTTAATCAACATGTCACAAGACGTCAAGCTTCCGCTCGATTATTTCAAACACGCATCGTTATTCTGGACTGACTTGTTACACCTCATGTCAGGCAAACCGATTGCACTAACATCCGTTGGACCATCAAGAAATTGGGGAAACGACGCAAAAAAAGTCATAACGGAATTAATTGACGCAAATGATGATTTAATAGAATTCAACCAGAGATTGACAGAATATTACAAACAGCTCTCAGAGACATGGACAGAATCACAGAAGAAGGTCAATGCGAAAATTCCCACAATTCCACAAGATGTAGAACACCTAGAAGCATACAAGCGAGTTTGGATTGACATTTTTGAAAACGATTTTACCCAGCTTTTTGATTCCGAGAAATTTGGCGAAAACTATGGAAAATTGGTCTCAGCGGAATTGGAATTAAGCAGACATTGGGAAAGCATCACCAATGTAATTTTACAATCTATGAAACTGCCGACACGAAAAGAGATTGACGAAGTCTACAAAGAATTACACGAGCTAAGAAAAAGAATCACAAAACTAGAAAGAAATGAGGAGAAGACAAATGCAAAGTGAAATAATTGATCCAAAATTAGTAGAAGAATTCCTCAGTTTTACAAAAAATGTCACAGAGGCGCCAAAGCTAGTCCCAGCGCCAGATGAAATAACATTAGAGTCAACTCCGTTTGATGTCGTATATGAGCAAGACAAAATGCGGCTGCTACATTACAGACCACTTGTTGAAAAGCAAACCAAGACGCCCTTTCTGATAAGCTATGCAATCATCAATCGATTTCACATTTTAGACATTCAACAAAAGAAAAGCTGGGTAAGAAAGCTGCTCGAAAGCGGAATTGACGTATACATGATCGATTGGGGCACACCGTCAAACATTGACAAATATCTTGACTTTGATGACTATGTTAATTTGTACATGGATAATTGTGTAGATTTCATAAGAAAAGAAGCCCAAGTTGACAACATATCAGTACAAGGATACTGCACTGGTGGGACAATAGCTACAATTTACTCGACATTACACCCAGAAAAGGTGCGTAATTTGGTAGTTACCGCGCCAGTAATTGATGGATGGAAGGACACCACCGTAGTAAGCAACATGGCAAAACACATGAAAATTGACATGTTGGTTGATACAATCGGCAATATGCCGCCAGAATTCATGTATTATTGCTTTTCAATTCTAAAACCATTTGAGCAAGGATTGGAAAAATATTACAAATTCTTTAAAAATATACACGATAAAGAATTTGTAGATAACTTTCTTCGCGTCGAAAAATGGCTAAGTGACACTCCACCCATACCAGGAGAGTTATTCAGACAGTGGATAAGGGATATTTATCAGGAGAATCTACTAATCCAAAACAAGATGTATGTAGGTGGAAAACAAATTAATCTCAAAAATATCACCATGCCAATTTTTGTTCAGGTAGCTGTAGGGGATCATCTAGTCTCACCAGAGTGTAGCATGCCGATATACTATGCTGTTTCTAGTGAGGACAAAACGATGCGAGTATATCCAATAGGACATGTTGGAATGATTGCCAGTTCTTTTTCACAAAAACAAATTTTGCCTGAGCTTTGCCAGTGGATTAAAGAAAGATCTTAGGATTGACGCTTCTTTTTTTCTAGAGGAATCACAACTACTTGGACTAGGTCGCCTTCATTGATTCGCAGTGCATCGCGCTCTGCTTCTGGAATTGAGATTCTCCCATTACTTCCAATTGTTGTCTTAAAAGCACCATACCCAATGAAGTTTTGCATCAAATTACCCATATTGAAAAATTGCTCCATGACATTTTTTTGCGTATTTGACATGTTTGTCATAAGATTGGCTTGCGCCTCAGAGGATTTTGTAGTCAGTTCTTTGAGGGTATTTACTGGATCAAATTTTTGATTATTCTCCATATATGCTGAAAATGCTTTCATGAATTCTGCCTGTGCACGTCCACCTTTTTGCACCCATTCTTGAAACATCGATAGATAATCTTGGTTATTGTTACCAATCATCGGTATTGTTTGGTGCACTAGTTATTTAAAGATACCACAACTCAGCGAATAAAATCAAGCGCAATTTTGACAAATTCTTTTGGATCTTCCACATAAGGCGTGTGGCCGCAGTTTTCCATTTGGTAGAATCGGCAATCACGAATTTTTTGCACAAAATATTCCGCATATTTTATCGGTATGACCGGATCTAGTTCGCCCCAGATAACCAATGTGGGAATTTCTAGCACCTCTAGTTTTGTGGATATTTCTGGTGCGTTTTTTAGTCCAAGAATTGTAGACATGAACGCATATTTTGCGTTTGGCATCAGCATCCTTTGCACAAAACCATCCACAGTGGTTTGGTTAATTTCTTTATTATTTCCAGTCATCATAGAGAATGCATTTTTTGCAGTATCATTGTCAGGATACAAAGCAGCCATTATGTATGCGTCTAGTGCAGGAGTGGATTGCTTCATTGCACCTGCAGGTGAGACTAGAATCAATTTTTCAACATTTTGTTGATTCTGTGTTGCATATTCAATAGCTATTTGACCGCCAAGTGAAGAACCGACCACGGTGATCTTTGTGACATTTATTTCTCTCAGAAACGAGGAGATAAAATCGGCGAAAAATTCCGTAGTATAATCCACATTTGGTTTGTCACTGAGTCCAAATCCGATCAAATCCGGCACATAAACAGTAAAGTGTTTGCTAAAACTCGGAATTACAAATTCCCATCTTTCTGCGGATGCCCCAAGCCCATGAATGAGCAATAGATTTTTCTTGCCAGATCCTGCTTTTAGGTATCGAATCCTACTGCCGCCAACAGTTACAAATGCTTCTTGCATTGGATCAACATTATCATTTTTTTGGTCTAGATAAATTTTGGCCTTATTATGATCGTAAGAGATTTCACAGTACTTTAGAAAAATAAGAAAAAGTCTAGGCTCAACCTAATGCCCTAGAATGCTTGTGAGTGTGCGGTCGCTCGCCTGGAAACTTTCGTCTCATATGTGCAGAGGGTCTACCATACAAGAGTTCCAAGAACCACGCCTCGTGTTCTATTTCCTCACGTAAGATGTCTTTTGCGACATCATATGTAGCCGGATCTTTTCCATGTGTCATCTGACATATTTTGTTCCAGTTTACAATTGCACCTTGTTCTGCTTTGAGGCATCTTTCCATTATTGCCCTAAGATCAGTTTTGTTTGGCGGGAGTTGCAGAAACTCGCAGCCAGACATTTTGATAAACTCGGTGGCGTCATTTGGTAGACTTCCACCAAGCTCATAGATCCTAGACAGACAGGACTCGAAATGACTGAGATCTTCAAGACGCGCATCTTCGATTACGCCTTTGATTCCCTCACCATCTACGCCGGTGCAGTGCATTCTAAGATTGGTGAAATAATAGTATGCAGTAAATTCCACCGATGCGTTGTAGATCAGAAGTCTTATCAGCTCGTCAATATCTACACCATTTTGTTTTAGAACATTTACGCCGACAACGTTTGGTTCTGAACTTGTAACCATGCCAAGCTGAATCAGATTGTAAATAAAAATCTGCTTGTCAGTGGGTTATTTTTGGGATTTTGCCTTGAGTTCTTCCAGTGCTTTTTTGGCTTTTTCCCATGCAGCTGCCTTGGCCGCATCTAACGCTTTTTGTTTTTCTTCTGCGCTTGATCCAGATTTTTTAACGTCGATGTTTGCTTTCTCAAGTGCCTTTTGTTTTGCTTCTTCTGCTAGCTTGCGCGCTTCCTCGAGAGTTTTTGGCTTTTTTGAAGCGGTTTCTGATGGTTGCACTTTGGAAGTTTGATTCGATATTTTTTCTTGTTGTGCCTTGATTGCAGCTTCTTTTTTCTCGGCAATCAGTTTTTGTTTTGCCGCGATTGCGTCTTGTCTTGCTTTTTCGTTGGCCTTGTTTGCTTCTTCACGTAATGCTTTTGCTTTCTCACTGTCGCCTTTACCAGACTGTTTTAGCATTGCATCCCTGGCTTCCTGCGCTTTTCGTTTTAATTCTTCTTGTTGCGCTTTGAGAATCGATGTAGGATCATTTCCGATAGGCTTGGCTGGAGTGGGGGTAGGCGCAGTAACGGGCTTGGTTGAAAAACCTGCAGGAGGTACAGAGGTACTAGACGGCATAACGGATATTTCGTTTGATCGTGGACTGGAGCCGGCAGTAAATAACGCAGTTACTGTATACGTGTATGTTTTTCCAGTAATCACGCTACCAATTGTATAACTATTCACAGATCCGGTGTTGTCATTAATTACTTTGTATGAATCGGTGCCAAGTTTTTCCTCAATCTTGTAGCCACCGATTGATTGTTTGTAAGTTTGAGATGGAGCAGTCCAAGAAAGATAAATCTGAGTTGGAGAGATAGCAAATCCAGTAAGTATCGGTACCGTTGTTTCTTTTGGTGTTGCAGATGATTCGCCAGAGGGGCTACTTGTTCCAATGGAATTAATCGCATAAACTCGGTAATAGTATTGAGTTCCAGTTGTGAGGCCAGTATGTGCAAATGACGTAACTGTACTTCCGGTGTTTGCTGTAATTACTTCAAACGAGCCAGACCCTTTTTTTGCTTCAATTTTGTATCCAGTGATCGGAGATCCGCCCACATTGGATGGTGCCGACCAAGACAAATTGATCTGAGTGCCTGAAACAGACGTTGCTACAAGTCCTGCAGGAGAGTCAGGAGCACTGTTTGTGGCAGCGATCTGAGAGGATACAGTTGGGGTTGCAGATGCCTCTGGTGATGGATTGCTTGCTCCAACAGAGTTTATTGCGTAAATTCTGTAGAAATAGACTTGTCCTGTTGTTAGCCCGGTATGAGAATATGTGGTAGTGCTAGCAGTGTTTGCAACAAGAATAGAATATGTTCCAGATGTGCCTTGCCTGTATTCTATTTTATAGCCAATAATAGGCGAACCGCCATTGTTGGATGGTGCTGACCAAGACAAATTGATCTGAGTTGCGGATGCAGGTGATGCGACAACTCCCGTAGGAGGTGCAGGCGGTGAGGAGATTGACCCGGTAGTCGGGGTGGTAGATGCCTCAGGTGATGCAGTACTGGTTCCAATTGAATTAATCGCATAAACTTTGTAAGAATATGTTGTGCCAGTTGTAAGACCGGTATGAGAGTATGTAGTTGTTGCATTTCCAGTATTTGATACCAAGTTAGAATATGATGCAGAGCCTTTTTTGACTTCAATTTTGTACCCTGTTATTTGATATCCACCATTGTTGGACGGTGCTGACCAAGACAGGTTCACTTGCGTTGGCGATACTGCATTAGCAGAAAGTCCGGTCGGTGCACTAGGCACCGAACTATCTGCAAAAACAGGGTCAATCATAGCCACCAAAAGACCAAGTGATAAAACAAACAAAGCAATCCCAGTATTAATCAACAAAAACTATGAAAAATCAGATGTTTTTATGAATTACTAATGATCAGTATCACATTAGTAATGAAATACTGTATCCCCGATTGTTTTCTTCCAGTCTGCTCGAATTCCAGGTTTGCCCTTTAGTTTTTCCACATGATTAAATGCAGAAAGACCAGCTGCGGCCCCATCCCCACATGCAGCCACAATTTGCTTGTATGGAATGCTTGTTGCATCACCCGCAGCAAATATTGCAGGATGTGATGTTTTACCACCCTCGGCTACCTCAATTTCGCCTTTTTGATTTATCTTGACTAGGTGCTTTACAAAATCTAGGTTAATTTTAGAGCCCATCTCTATGAACAAGCCATCCACATTGATTGTTTTCTCAGTGCCAGAATTATCCAGTATCGTGATTTGTTGCAAAGAATTAGACCCGCTGATTGCCTTAACAGAAGAGTTTGGGACCAGTTCTACATTTTCTTTTCTTTTGATGGATTCAATTAGGTCTTTGTCACCACCAAGGGCGCCGCCCTTGTAAATCAGATAAACTTTGGATGCCATGCGGGACAGCAAGATTCCAGACTCAACCAGATAACCGCCAACACCAACAGTTGCAGTTGCTCGCCCTTGATAGAATGGAGCATCACACTTGGTACAATAATGAACGCCTTTGTTTGCAAACTGATTTTCATTTTGTATCCCTAAGCTGTTTGGAACTTTGCCGGGAGCAAGAACAACTGCTTTTGCCAGATATTCGGATCGGGTTGTTTTTACTTTGAGTCCAGATTCTACCTCATCAATTCTTTCCACAGTATCATATGTCATCTCTCCTCCAAATACAAGAAATTGATTTTCTAGTGTTTTGGCAAGCAGTGGTCCACTTGACATCATCGTTCCAGGATAATTTTCCAGTTTTGGGATGAGGTTTAGTTGTCCTCCAAGGTCTTTTGATATCACAAAGCATGATGTTTTTTGCCTTGCAACAAATATACCAGCAGACAGACCAGCAGGTCCAGCCCCAACTATTACAACGTCGTATTCTTGAACCAATTAATTCACAGATATCAAAGAAGTAAGATTGTTTATTCCACTCATGCCATGAATGTGAACGTCGATTGCAGTTTTGATCTGTTGCATGTCGTTTGATTCCAGTATAATCAAAATATCGTAAATACCATATACGGTTTTTACTGTTTTTACGCCGGGAATTTTTTTCGCTTTCTCAATAATGTCTTTTTGTTCTTTATAATCAACATTTAGCAGAACATATGCCTCATTCATACGCTCATATATTACCAGTAATTTAAAAAGTTTAATTGGCTTCTTCAGTTTCTATGATGTAACACTGAAGATTGTAACCACTCTTTTTGCCAGATTTTCAATGTCAACTGTTGGTTCTGCAGAAATCAGCAAAACAAAACGAGTGATTGGAAATGGAAAACTTATCAAAACCAGTCTGTCTCGTCTTGCTGCAAGGTAGTTAATCGGACCCAAAGTTTTGTCAAATTCCTTTCGTAGTGACACCCTAGATGCAAACTCCATGAAATCATCAAGCTTGTTCTCGTTGTTTTCAAGTGGAGTTATTCCTTTTTTGAATCCTCCAGCCACCAATTTGCCGGACTCGTCAATGATTCCAGCAAAACGGATCTCTTTTTCCTGTGTCAGTTGAGCGCATTTTGATTCATAGAATTTGTTTTGTGCAGAATCACTCATTAAAAAATCATCATTTCATCCATAATAAAAGATTTGTAGTCGTGTAATTTTAAAATCAAAACCTAGCTTCCGCTAGGGTTTGATTTTAAATGAAAAAATCATCGCGCATAGTCTCTATGTAATGTGGCTAACCAGTGCGTTGGTCTATTAGTAATGGCAGGCTCACCACTCGCCGAAGCTTGTGATCTATACCTCCATCCTATCAAAGTAGTCTTCTACTACCGACCTCCATCGTAAGAAAGGTTATTTTGTTTCAGGAAGGGTTTCGCGCTTAGATGCTTTCAGCGCTTAGCCCAGATGGCTTAGCTGCCCGGCCTGCCTTGTCAGACAACCGGTAAACCAGTGGCCACGCTGCTCTGTTCCTCTCGTACTCGGAGCAACTTCCCCTCAAATAACCACACTTCCATCAGGCAGAGACCGACCTGTCTCACGACGGTCTAAACCCAGCTCATGTTCCCTTTTAATAGGCGAGCAGCCTCACCCTTGGCCCCTGCTGCAGGACCAGGATAGGAAAAGCCGACATCGAGGTACCAAACCGCGGGGTCGATAGGAGCTCTCGCCCGCGACGAGCCTGTTATCCCTGGGGTAATTTTTCTGTCACCTCCGGGCCCCAATAGTGGGCACACGAAGGATCGCTAAGCCCGACTTTCGTCTCTGGATCCCGTGCGTTTGGAGATCCAGTCAATCCAGCTTTTGGCTTTGCCCTCTTCAACGGATTTCTGACCCGTTTGAGCTGAACTTTGGGCCCCTTTGATATCTTTTCAAAGGGGTGCCGCCCCAGCCGAACTGCCCACCTGCACGTGTCTCAGGTCTTCACCTGATAAGCGATACTGCAAACAAGGTCTGGTGTTACAACGACGCTTCTTAACATCCCGGAGGACGTTAAGCATGGCTACCAGATACACTATGCAATGTCAACTATACCGCAAGCACAAGCTGCAGTAAAACTCCACGGGGTCTTCTCTCCCCGATGGAAGATGATGGACTGTTCGTCCACCTTATGTAGCTTCACCGGGTTGTAGGCGGGGACAGTGGGGCTCTCGTTGTTCCATTCATGCACGTCGGAACTTACCCGACAAGGCATTTGGCTACCTTAAGAGAGTCAGAGTTACTCCCGGCGTTAACTGGCCCTTAGCTCGGTTGAACCCAAGTTTTAGGTACCAGCACCGGCCAGGATTCAGTGACTATACACATCCTTTCGGACTAGCAGTCACCTGTGTTTTTATTAAACAGTCGGAACCCCCTTGTCATTGCAACCTGCTATCCCAATTTCTCATTAGGATTGCAGGCATCCCTTATACCGAAGGTACAGGACTAATTTGTCGAGTTCCCTCGCCTACGGTATACCCGATACTTCTTGGACTACTCATCCAGTGCACCTGTGTCGGTTCTCGGTACGGACACGACAGATTGCTCTCTACATGATTTTTCACGGTCCCCAAGACTCGGACAAACTCAGCTAACGCCAAGCCATTCCCAACTCGAATTGGTTCTCGTCATTACGACACTCCCCAATTCTAGAAAAGTTAGATACAACGACGGTTGTACTTGCCCTATCTTAAAGCGATCAAATAGATGATAACGCTACTGTCGGGTACTGGAATATTAACCAGTTCCCCTTTCGAATAATTCTGTTGAGATTATTCTTAGGACCGACTAACTCCAGGCTGATGACGCATTGCCTGGAAACCCTTGCACTTGCGAAGGTAAGGATTCTCACCTTACTATGCTGTTACTGCTACCAAGATCTGCAATAGCAATCGGTCCACAGGACCTCACGGCCCTGCTTCGACCCAATCACTACGCCAACCTACCATGACTTGCCCTAAGGCAAGTATCCAAAGTATCGGTACTATGCTTTAGCCCCGTCCATTTTCGAGGCCACCACGCTCGGCAGGTAAGTTGTTACACACTTTTTAAAGGATAGCTGCTTCTGAGCTTACCTCCCTGCTGTCTTGGCGTAATGACGCTCTTCCGCTTGACACTTAGCATAAATTTAGGGACCTTAACTTTGGTCTGGGTTAAACCCCTCTCGGTTGCGAACCTTACGTCACGCAAACCCGTCTCCCTGCTTCTACGACGCACATCCATTCGGAGTTTGAATAGGTAGTGAGGAATTTCTTCCCCGGTCTACCTTATCAGTGCTCTACAAGAAGTGCTATCTCCACAAAGGACACCCTACGGGATGCTTCGGTTGGAACTAGCGAGCGCCGAGCTAGATTGGTTTTTGACCCCTATCCCCAAGTCAGACAAACA
This sequence comes from Candidatus Nitrosotenuis aquarius, assembly GCF_002787055.1. Taxonomy (NCBI): domain Archaea; kingdom Thermoproteati; phylum Nitrososphaerota; genus Candidatus Nitrosotenuis; species Candidatus Nitrosotenuis aquarius. Next base: position 291,712 of record NZ_CP024808.1, on the reverse strand, counting down.
ATTTGCACGTTAGAACTGCTTCAGCCCTCCAGCGGGCTTTCGCCCACCTTCAGCTTGCTCAGGGATAGATCGCTCGGCTTCTAGCCTTGCCGCTATGACTCTACGCACTTTCACACGCTTTCCCTCACAATGTTGCGGAAATTCGGTTTCCCTTCGCCTCCACCCTGTTAAGGTTTAGGCTCGCCATAACGGTAAGCTCCTTGGCCCGTGTTTCTAGACGGAACGGATGACACTGATGACTAGAAACCCAAACCTTCAGCCCTATTGCTAGGACCTCCAATCTGGAAAAATCACCTTCCATGCCACCCACGTCTGTAACCAGTAGGTTTCATGCACTTTTCACCCCCCTTCCGGGGTACTTTTCAGCTTTCCCTCACGGTACTAGTCCACTATCGGTCTTGAGTAATGTTTAGCCTTAGATGCTACTTTCACCTAATTTCCTTGCCCACTGCCAAGGACAAGTACTCTGGTCATGATAAGATCCAATACTGTTTCGCCTACGGGGGTATCACCCTCTATGCCGTAATGTTCCAAAAAACTTCGGCTGCATTCTTGGATCGTAATATCATAACCGAACACCACATCTCTGTTATGTTACCACAACAGATTCAGTTTGGGCTGTCTCCGTTTCGCTCGCCGCTACTTGGGAGATCTCAATTGATTTCTCTTCCACATGGTACTAAGATGCTTCAATTCCCACGGTTCGATCACCGCTCTTGCGAACGGTGTGTATGTAAATACAGGATTCCTATTCGGAGATCCCGGGATCATAGGACGCGTGCGCCTACCCCGGGCTTATCGCAGCTTGCCACGTCCTTCTTCTCTTCTCAAGCCTAGCAATCCTCCTACTGGCGTCTATGCACTGGTATGATTAGCCACAATATTACACGACTATGCACGATGATCATTGCGTGGTACTGGGTGTACCCCGCTACATCCTTCATACACCACTTTCGTGATGCATTGCATCGATGGTTTGTACGTGAAGATTAGTGCATCCATCACACTTTATCTAAGGAGGTGATCCGACCGCAGGTTCCCCTACGGTCACCTTGTTACGACTTTTCCCTCGTTACTGACCTCAAGCTCGATAATGCCAAGTAGACACTACCTCACTAAAGGCCAATTTCGATGAAACGACGGGCGGTGTGTGCAAGGAGCAGGGACGTATTCACCGCGCGGTAGTGACGCGCGGTTACTAGGGATTCCATATTCGTGAGGGCGAGTTACAGCCCTCAGTCATAACTGAGATATTGTTTAATGATTGCCTCCTCCTTTCGGATTCGGAACACATTGTCAATACCATTGCAGCCCGCGTGTAGCCCTAGGGTTTCGGGGCATACTGACCTGCCGTGGCCCCTTCCTTCCTCCACATTAACTGTGGCGGTCCGTCTAATTCGCTCCACTACTCCAGAGAGTAATGGTAGCAACTAGACGCAGGGGTCTCGCTCGTTACCTGACTTAACAGGACATCTCACGGCACGAGCTGGCGACGGCCATGCACCACCTCTCAGCGTGTCTGGTAAAGTCTTCAGCTTGACCTTCATTCTGCTGTCGCCCCAGGTAAGATTTCTGGCGTTGACTCCAATTGAACCGCAGGCTTCACCCCTTGTGGTGCTCCCCCGCCAATTCCTTTAAGTTTCATACTTGCGTACGTACTTCCCAGGCGGCAGACTTAACGGCTTCCCTGCGGCACTGCATTGGCCACAAGCCAATGCATCACCGAGTCTGCATCGTTTACAGCTGGGACTACCCGGGTATCTAATCCGGTTTGCTCCCCCAGCTTTCATCCCTCACCGTCGAACGTGTTCTGGTACACCGCCTTCGCCACAGGTGGTCATCAATAGATCAAAGGATTTTACCCCTTCCTATTGAGTACCGTGTACCTCTCCCACTCCCTAGCTGCACAGTATTTTCGGCGGCCTATACGTTGAGCGCATAGATTTAACCGAAAACTTATGCAACCGGCTACGGATGCTTTAGGCCCAATAAACCTCCTGACCACTCGAGGTGCTGGTTTTACCGCGGCGGCTGACACCAGAACTTGCCCACCCCTTATTCACCAGTGATTCTACAACTGACAAAAGACTCCTTTAGCAGGAGACACTCGGATTAACCTTGTCGTGCTTTCGCACATTGCAAAGGTTTCTCGCCTGCTGCGCCCCATAGGGCCTGGGTCCGTGTCTCAGTACCCATCTCCGGGCCCCTCCTCTCAGAGCCCGTACCTGTTATAGCCTTGGTGGGCCATTACCTCACCAACAAGCTGATAGGCCGCAGTCCCATCCTACAGCGATAAATCATTTCAACCACAGGCCATTCCAGGCACTGTGGTCTATTGGGTATTATTCTCAGTTTCCCGAGGTTATCCCCATCCATAGGTTAGGTTAACTACGTGTTACTGAGCAGTTCGCCTTGTATTGCTACAACGACTCGCATGGCTTAGTACCAATCCGATAGCAGTCAGGTCCCGCAGGATCAACGGGATTCTTGGTTTACTATTATTACATTTTGGAATTGGACGGAATGCACTAATCTTCACATACTCAGATTAGATCAGTTGATCAAATCCTCATTTTGTATGCGTAACTGGAGGCTCGTAAATCACAAAATGGCATAATGCCACACTTCATCACAAGCGCCGCCAAAGCGTTACGTATGCAAAGTGGAAACAAAGAGAATATCATATAAACCATGCAGAATTTTTTGCAAAAAATCTAGGAATTTTCGATCAAAAATATATTGCTCAATATAAGGCAAGAAGCGACTTGGGTAACATAGAAAGGATTTACAGAAAAAAAACAGCAAAGTCAGCCAAACTATTTGCAGAATCGAAAAAACTTCACGTCAACGGTGTCAGCCACAATATTCGATTTTTTGCACCATATCCATTTGTCACAAAGTCAGCATCTGGAAAATACCTAATCGATATAGATTCCAACAAATATGTTGATTTTTGGATGGGGCACTGGAGTCTTATTTTGGGTCATAAGGAACCACACGTCTTTGCCAGTGTGCGTGAGCAACTACGTAATGGTTGGATGTATGGAACCGTCAACAAGAACACAATAGAACTATCAGAAAGAATTGCAAGGGTTATTCCAGTTGCAGAAAAAATTCGCTATGTTTCAACAGGAACAGAGGCCACAATGTATGCAGTAAGACTTGCTCGTGCAATTACCAAGAAAAAAACAATTGCCAAAATCGATGGAGGATGGCATGGATACACAACAGATCTACTAAAAACGGTAAACTGGCCTTTCAATCAAACAGAAAGTAGTGGCCTTACAGATGAAAAACACATAATATCATTGCCCTATAATGATTTGGAAAAATCAATTAGTATTTTACAGTCTGCAAAAAATGATCTTGCAGGCATCATAATAGAGCCAATACTCGGCGGAGCAGGCTGCATTCCTGCAACAAAAGATTATCTCAAAGGAATACAGGAATTTGCAAAAAAGAAAAACGCGCTATACATTTTGGATGAAATTGTGACGGGATTCAGGTTCAGAAATGGCTGCCTCTACAGTACCATGAACTTGGATCCAGACATTGTCACATTAGGAAAAATTGTTGGTGGGGGATTTCCAATTGGCGTCATTTGCGGAAAAAATGATATCATGCAATATGCCGATACTCAATCATTTTCAAGAAAAGACCGGGCATACATCGGCGGAGGAACATTTTCAGCAAATCCAATGACAATGATTGCGGGCGCAACTACACTAGATGTGTTAAAGAATAACAAGTCAATCTATCCAAAGATCAAAAAACTTGGAGACGACACACGAAGAAAAATTACACGTGTGTTTGATGGCAAAGTGATCACAACTGGAAAAGATTCTTTGTTTATGATACATTTTGTACAGAACGGAATCTCAGAAATAAACAATGCGCAGGACGCATCAAAATGCGATGTCAAAACGCTACATGAATTCCACTTTGAAATGATTGTAAAAGACGGAATATTTTTCCTACCCGGAAAACTTGGTGCATTTTCCAATGCGCACTCTACATCGGATGTAAAGATGCTTGTTACCGCATCCGAACGATTCTCCGAGAACAACTGAATATGTTATTAGATATTAATTTAAGCAAGAATCGTATTTTTGGCAATGTGGAAGGATTAGACACATTATTGCTAAAGGCGATCTTTCAATCGATTCAAGACGAATTAGATTCGGAGAGAATCAAAAACATTAACCTCAGATTAAAGCAAGAGTACGGAGTTACATTTCAAGAAGTATTCAACAAGTTTGATAAAATGCAAGGAGTTTTACGAAAATTTGATGATGAATTAAAGAATATTGAAGATAGGATACTACGAAATTTCTTGACAGTCGAAAGATCAACTGGGACGGAAACGTGGATAACAATTAGAGATAAACATCTAGCAGAGATGATTCTAAAGACATATGCAGATGCAGACAAAAAACTAATTCTAGATCTGATCCGAGAAAACGCAGAAACAATTCCAAAAATACTGGGCTTGTGTAATTTGCCAAATACATCAGGATATAGGAAAATGAATCAGTTAATTGAGGAAGGATTTGTTGTTCCTACCGGACTGGCAGAATCATTTGAGGGCAAACGAGCAATACTATACAAATCGTTGATTCAAAAGATTCAGATCAGCATAAACAAAGACAGAGTAATTACATCGATTTCAGTTCCAAAAGAATCCCTAAGATCCAGCCAGGTGATCAACATGGCACTATTGATAAATCAGAATGGCGCGAAAAACCTAACAAATTAAAACACAATCAATCAAATTTTTAAAACAGTAAGCCGATATGAGATTTGTTGGATTCATCGCAGGCATATCTAATTTTGAATCTAAGGCCTAATGCGACACATAGTGAAGTCAAGCAGGCATACAGAAAGCTCGTTTTAGAATCACATCCAGACAGAAACGGCTCTGAACAAGATGGAAAAAAATTTAAGCTGATCACAGAGGCATACCATACTCTAAAAAACAACAGAGTGCATTCCTCAAAACTAAATCAAAAAAGAAACACAGGCCCCAGAACAAAGCAAGAAAAATCCACATCCAGATGGGGAGCACGTCATACAGATAAAACACCAGAAGAAGACTGGAGTAAATACACAAAACAAACAGAACAATCAGATCCACATTTTTGGCAGGAATACGTTACAGAATTTTGGAAAAACTACGAATCTGCAAAATCAGAACAAACCAAGAATCCATATGATTTTGAGATAACACAGGAAAAGAAACCCAATTTGTTTTCAAGTGTAGAGCACAGTCTGTGTATTGGATGTTGTAGTTGTGAAATAATAGCACCACAGGTCTTTCATATCGATAAACTATCAAAGATGAATCCTAAATCAAATGTAATAAATCAGACAGGTGCAAGTGTCGAAAAAATAATGGATGCCGCACAAACATGCCCTACAAAAGCAATCAAAGTAGAAAATATGGAGACGGGAAGGCGCCTATACCCCTACTAGCCAGTTTTTAGCTTCAATAAGATTTCATCAAGTTCTGCATCGGATAGTTTTGGTCTATTCTTGAACATTGAATGTACTGCTCCAGCACCATCAGATTGACTGCGTGGAATCAAATGTATGTGCACGTGTGGAATTTCTTGACCTGCATCTTTTCCATTATGAATTGAGATCAAAGAAGAGCCAGTTATTGAATCAATTTTTGGAATTAGATCATACATCAGAGAAAACAGATCAGAGTTATCCTCAGGAGTAATATCCTGCATTTTGGAATAGTGGTTTTTTGGAATAACTAGAGTGTGTCCTTTTGTCAATGGGAATGCATCCAAAAAAGCGATTGATTTTTTTGATTCAGATACAATTCTTGCCTTAATTGTACCATTGGCTATTTTGCAAAAAATACAATCCATGCAAACACAAAATGCTCAATCATTGATATATTTTACAATTATTTTGTAGGACATAAAACACGAAATACATTATAATGGACAAGAATTCACCACAAATATTGACAGTTAAAAATATCACAGTTCTTGGCTCCGGCATCATGGGGCACGGCATTGCCCAAGTCAGTGCAATGTCTGGTTATAATGTAGTACTGCGAGATATCGAGCAGCAGTTTTTGGACAAGGCAATGGAGAAAATCAAATGGAGTCTTGAAAAGCTAGTAAGTAAAGAAAAGATCTCAAAACAAGAATCAGACTCAATTCTGTCTAGAATCAAGACAGTAGTTGACCTCAAAGAGGCAGTAAAATCAGCAGACATGGTCATAGAGGCAGTTCCAGAAATAATGGAACTAAAAAAGAAAGTATATTCCGAGTTAGATCAAGTAGCAGACAAACGGATTATCTTTGCGTCAAACACCAGCACACTGCCGATTACTGAAATAGCAAATACAACCAGCAGGCCAGACAGATTTATCGGAATCCACTTTTTCAATCCACCACAATTAATGAAGCTAGTAGAAGTAATTCCAGGACAAAAAACAGATCAACAAATAGTCAACCTTACGGTAGATTATGTTAAATCAGTAAAAAAAGAGCCAGTTATTTGTAAAAAAGACGTTCCAGGATTCATAGTGAATCGCCTTTTCATACCCATGGTTCACGAAGCATGTTGGTTAAAACAAAGAGAAAACTATACCTTAGAAGAAATCGACTCTGCAGTCAAATTCACCATGGGGTTCCCGATGGGAATTTTTGAGCTTGCAGACTTTACTGGTATGGATGTAATCCACAAGGCAACAATAGAATTACAAATACGTGACAAAAAAGTCATCTTTCCACATCCGCATATTGAGAAGCTCTACAATGACAAAAAACTAGGTCAAAAAACAGGCGAGGGATTTTACAAATATTCCGATGAGAAATATGAGCGGGTCCAGCTTGATGAAGAATTGGCAAAAAAATGCAACCCAATATCACTTGTTGCAAACATACTAAACAATGCTGCATGGCTTGTCACAAACAAGGCAAGCGACATTACAGAAATTGAAAAGGCAGCTCAGCTGGGTCTTGGCCTCAAAAAACCGATTTTTGACACTGCAAAAGAATTTGGCATCAAAAATATCATATCCGAGTTAAACGGTTTGGCACAAAAATACGGTGCTTTTTACGAGCCAGATCCTCTGCTAACATCTATGCAGTAATTTGACTTAGGATATAGTCTACAGCTTCTTGTGGCGTCTCTACTCCTACAATTTTGACATTTTGTCTATGATCTAAATATTGATCTGCAAATTTTGTTGCGATTCCTCCAGACGATCTTAATGCCGCGATTGGTTTTTTGTGCATGTATGCAGCACAAGTTTCAGACAAGGTTCCAGAGCCACCGCCCACAATAATTACGCCGTCTGCCGATAACGCATTAAGAAAATCTCTAGATAACCCTAGTCCACTTGGAATGACAATATCACAGTATTCGTTTGCATATGAAGGATTGTCCTGCGGAATTATCCCAATGGTCAGCCCGCCAGCATCGTGTGCTCCATGCGAGGCTGCCTTCATCACACCTCCTAATCCACCAGTTATTAGAACAGAACCAGATTTTGCTACTTCAAATCCAACGGCATACGCAAGTTTTTCTAGCTCAGGAGTCGATCCACTCTCATTATTTCCTATGACTAGAATCTGCCGTTTTTTTGTCAATATAGAATCAGAATTACTGCAGGCAAATATTGTTTCATATCGTTTTCGATCATCGTTATGAACGCAAAGGATATAAAATTAGTAAGGCACTATTCATTATGGCGAAAAGAACTATGCCAGTTTGCTTGACTGCAGACCAATACAAAAAGCTAGAAGAGATTGCAAAACTCAATGGCATGGTGGATGCAGGACAAGCAGTAGAAAAGATCCTAAGAGAAATCTAAGGTTTTTACTATTCTTTTTATGATTACATTTTTTAAAAGATCCAGTTTATTGATACCTATTGGGCATTTTTGATAAAAAACCAGTGACATGCACCCTGTGTAACAAAGAGACCACGCACAAACACAAGGCAAAAAAGGAATGGAATGTGCAAAATCCTCTCTGCACTGATTGCTATATGAAAACAATGGAGCAGTACTACAACGGCACATTTAAGCAAAAATGCGTTAGTTGTGGAATTGTTCAAAAAATAACAGACTTGTGGGAGCCGCGTTGGCAGTGGGACATGGAAGGATTGTTGTGTAAAAAGTGCTTTGACTCTAAAGAAATTGATTTTAATCAGAAAAAAGAATTTTGTTCAGCCTGCGGTACACGACTTAGTTTCTTTAGATATAATCCAAAAAACGAATGGAAACTAGAGGGTCAATTATGCCGAAAATGCTGGGATGAGCAAAAGGAATCCCGTAGATGATATTTAGAAAAGGTAACCTCTGCGACAAATGCGATCAAAAATTTGCTTCACAAGAAGAATTAATGCAGCACAAGCAAATTGTGCACGGTAATGAGCTGCCTTACGACTGCAAAGCATGTAATGAGTCATTTACAAATATGCAAGATATGCGAACACACTTGCAGAAACATCACAGCTATAGAAAAGATTAGACTGCTTGCAGTGTTTTAACGATTGGGGGTCTTACTTTGGTAAATACCCTAAAACCACAAATACATTTTATTTCAGGGAGTCTTGTGAGTTCGGTATTTGTCACGTTTGTTCCGCACCGAAGGCATTTGTAAATAACATCAAACTTTTCAGTTGCTGGTGCCATTTCGACTGGTGCATCAATTGGAGTAGATTCTTCCGACATTTTTCTAATCCTACTTTAATGACAACTCGATATAAACATCGTCTGGAATTTTTAGTCTCATTAACTGTCGTATTGCTTTATCATCAGCGCTAAGATCAATTATTCTGCGGTGCATTCTCATTTCCCATTTTTCATAGGTTTCAGTTCCATTGCCACATGGTGATTTTCTCGTAACCACATTTAGTCGCTTTACGGGCAATGGTGTAGGACCTTTGACCCTGACTCCTGTTTTCTCTCCAATGCCCATAATCTCTGTGCAAACGCCGTCGAGTTTAGGAAGATTGGTGCTTGTCAGTTTTATGCGGGCGGATTGAGTCAAGACAAAAACCAGACTTATGGCTTGTATTCTTCAGTGATATCTTTGATAATACCAGCTGCAATTGTTGCGCCCATGTCTCGAAGTGCAAAGCGTCCCATTTCTGGAAAGTCTTTGAATGTCTCAACACATGTTGGGCGTACTGGTCGAATTTTTACAATTGCCGAATCTCCGACTTTGAGGAATTTTGGATTTTGTTCATCAACTGCACCTGTTGCAGGGTTAATTTTTGCTTCAAATTCTGTGATTGTTGCTGCAACTTGTGCGGTGTGTGCGTGCATTACTGGTGTGTAACCAGGTGCTACTGCTGTTGGGTGGTGAATTACAATAATTTGTGCTCTGAATTCTTTGGCTGCCTTTGGTGGATTGTCTGGGTGACCCATGACATCGCCTCTTTTGATGTCTTTCTTTTCAACACCTCGAAGGTTGAAGCCAATGTTGTCACCTGCCTCTGCTTTTTCTAGCTGAGTGTGGTGGGTCTCAATTGATTTGACTTCGCCGGTTGCGCCAGATGGCATTACAATGATTTTATCGTTTGGTTTGAATGAGCCAGTTTCTACTCTTCCTACCGGGACTGTACCTACACCAGTGATGGTATAGACGTCTTGGATTGGAACACGTAGTGGTTTTCCGATTGGCTTTTCTGGGTTTGTGAAATCATCGAACGCTTGCAATAGTGTCTTTCCAGTCCACCACGGCATGTTTTCTGATTTCTTTACCAGATTGTCTCCTTTCCATCCAGATACTGGAATGATTGGGACGTTTTCTAGTTTGTAACCTACAGATTTGATTAATTTTTCAGCCTTTTCCTTTGCAACTTTGTATGCTGCCTCGGAATAGTTGCTGTCATCCATCTTGTTAATTGCTACGATTAGTTGGTTTACACCTAGGGTTTTGAGCAAGAATGCGTGTTCTCTTGCTTGTCCACCTGGAGCAATAGCAGTATCTGTTTCACCTTCTTTTGCTGAAAGGACTAGAACTGCAGCATCTGCTTCAGATGCTCCGGTAATCATGTTTTTGATAAAGTCTCTGTGACCTGGTGCGTCAATCAGAGTGAAAAAGTACTTTGGTGTTTCAAACTTCTGGAAAGCCAGATCGATTGTGATACCTCTTTCTCTTTCGTCTTTAATGTTATCCATAACCCACGCGTACTTGAAAGTATCTCCTTTTCCGGTCTTTTCAGACTCTGCTGCGTGTGATGCAATGGTTCTTTCGTCTACAAGACCCATATCCATTAAGAAGTGTCCCATTGTGGTCGATTTGCCGTTATCAATGTGACCTGTTACGATCAAGTTCAAGTGTGGTTTTGTTGCCATGTGTTTGTACCTCTTCTGAGGGGTTTATTACCGTTACGATTTTTTCAAGACTTTTTGTTGTTTTTTGGATTTTTTTGATCAGTTGGGTTTTGTAAAAAAAATTGACAAAACAATACTCACATACTATAAATCAAAGTAATCAAAGTCTGAAATTGTGAAAGTTACAGTTTCTGCAATCAAAGCTGATGTTGGCGGAATTGGCGGTCACACAAGACCAAGCGATGGATTGCTGGATGCTGTAAGAAAGACAATCAAAAATGCCGGCAATTTGTTGCTAGATCACTACATAGGATATTCAGGCGACGACGTGCATATTATCATGTCCCATACCAAGGGCACAGATAATGCTGAAATTCACGGATTAGCATGGAAGGCATTTGAAGAAGGCACAAGGGTTGCAAAGTCCGAAGGATTGTACGGTGCAGGCCAAGATCTTCTAAAGGATTCATTTTCAGGAAACGTAAAAGGTATGGGGCCGGGAGTTGCAGAATTAGAATTTGAGGAAAGGCCAAATGAGGCATTTACTGTTTTAGCGGCAGACAAGACAGAGCCAGGCGCATTCAATTATCCATTTTACAGGTTATTTGTGGATGCACTATCAAACACAGGATTAATTGTAAACAAATCACTTGCTGCAGGAGTAAAATTCAACATAATGGATGTGGAAGAGGGAAAAATTGCAGAGTTAGAGCTTTGGCAAGACAAACCAGTCTTGGAGGCAGCGCTAATGTATCCCGGCAGATATGTGATTTCTTCAGTATACACAAAATCTGGCGAGCCAATCGCATCATTATCAACTGACAGGTTACACAACATTGCAGGAACATATGTAGGAAAAGATGACCCGATCGCCATAGTGCGAACACAAAAGAACTTTCCTGCAACAGAAGAGCTAGGAAGTGTTTTCAACAACCCACACTATGTAGCTGGCAATACAAGGGGCAGTCACCACATGCCATTGATGCCAGTTAAGATAAACACTGCAGCATCAATTGACTTTTGCATACCCATCATAGAAGCGCTAGTGTTCTCAATGCATAACGGCAAATTCACAGGGCCGTTTGATGGATTTTCGACTCCAGATTGGGACTATGTGAGAAACATTGCGACACAAAAAGCACTTGCAATGAGAAGTCAGGGATTCATCCACCCAGCAACACTGGTTCCAGCAGAACTAGAATATGCTGAAGGATACAAAGCTGTAATCGAAGGTTTGCATAAGAAGATGAAGCCCATGGGATCCACTGCCAAGTCAGCAGGTAACAAAAACTACGAAGACCCAGACTAGGCCAAATAAACATCAATAAGGTTAAGTGCTATTACGAGGCTAACTAACTATGCCAAACTCAACTAGGGAACTACTTTTCTTTGGAATTGGGATCGTAACTAACATTTTCATTTCTGTCTTTGGTCAAATAATACCAAACGCCGTAGGGGGATTTTTCCGAGAGGTCGCCAGTGCCTTCATACTGGCATCAGTCCTGATTTTTGCATTTACGTGGTTCATGAAGGCAAGGCCTCACAGCAGACCAAAAAAATACAACGTGATCGTATTTGATATTAACAGTCAACAGATCCAATTAGAAGGAATCAGGACTGAATTTAGAAACCACGATGTGGCATGGTCATTTATGAAGCAGTACAAGTCAAACTATCCAATGTTTAACTTTGCAATGGTGGCTGACTCTAAGGATACTGACAAGAAAACAATTTTCAGATACATCTAAAATTATTTGAGCACTAGTTCTAAATAGCAAAAATAAGTCAATTTATCAAGTTGCCACTAGACGTAATCGAAGAAAAACACCTAAACGACATTATCAGCTACGCTCTGGACTATCCAAGTATGGTTCTAGCCCATGTCAAATCCCCAGCCCAAACAGGATCATTGGTAGACGTAGCATATGGCCTGTACGTCGGATACATCAGTGGGGTATTTTTTGATGGATTTTTGGAGAGAAACAAGAGGTTTCTAAATGAGGATGAGATTTCACACTTTAACAGAATCATCGGTGAGAACAACAAAACAATTGCACTGAAAATAAAAGCAAACCTTCACTTGTAGAATAGTCAAACGGCTGGCTTTTATCTGAGAGTGCAAAACTCTATCCAATGCGGTTTTCAGAGATTGCAGATACTTTTGAAAAAATGAGTGCCACCACAAAGAGATTGGAGCTTACTCAGTATTTGGTAGAATTGTTCCAAAAAACACCGCAGGAGACAATCTCAAAAATGGTATATCTAATTCAAGGCAAGCTGCGCCCAGACTTTGAAGGGGTTGAACTTGGCTTGGCAGAAAAACTTGCAATTCATGCCCTTGCAAAATCATCTGGGATTCCAATAAAAAAGATAAACTCTGTCTATGCGGAAGATGGAGACCTAGGTAGTGCCGCAGCAAAAATTCTAGAACAAAAAACCCAGACCACGTTCTTGGCACAAGACATTACAGCGGAACGAGTATACGAAACACTATACAAAATAGCCAAACTGGAAGGACCGCGCTCGCAAGACATGAAAATGAAATATGTTTCTAGTCTGCTAAATGATGCAACTCCTCAGGAAGCAAAATTCATACTAAAAATAGCAATGGGCACACTGCGCCTAGGAATTGCAGACAATACAGTAATGGACGCACTTGCAATATCATTTACTGGCTCTAAGGAAAACAGAGAGAAATTAGAAGCAGCATATAACGTATCATCTGATTTGGGAAGGGTTGCTGAAACCATTGCACGCAAAGGACTGGACGGGTTGAAGGATTTTCATGTCAAAGTTTTCAGCCCCATACGACCAATGCTTGCGGAACGAGTCAAATCAGAATCTGAAGCAGTTGAAAAACTTGGAACAGGATTTGCTGCAGAATACAAGCTTGACGGTGAACGTGTTCAGATTCACTATAAAGACAATACCATGATATTGTACTCCAGAAGATTGGAAAACATCACCAGTTATTATCCAGACATTTTGGAAAATGTCCCAAAGGCACTAAAAACAACTGACGTCATACTAGAGGCAGAGGCAGTCGCAATAAATCTAGATTCTGGAGAATTTCTCCCATTTCAGGAATTAATGCATCGGCGAAGAAAATACGACATAGACAGGATCGTGGAAAAATATCCAATCACAGTAAACCTATTTGATGTGTTGTATCTTAATGGTCAAGACCTGTTAAATGAGCCATACAGGACAAGACGAAAAAAGCTTGAGGGAATAACAGCCGAAGACGACTATACCAAGATAGTCACACAGACCACAGTTCACACTGAAAATGAAATTGAGGATTTTTTGGAAAATGGGATTAATGCAGGGTGTGAAGGGTTGATGCTCAAGGCGCTTGATGCCCCATACAGAGCAGGGGCACGGGGAAGCAATTGGCTCAAATTAAAACGCGAATACAGAAACGAGCTTGGAGACAGTTTGGATCTAGTCGTAATTGGGGCATTTTTTGGAAAAGGCCGTAGGACTGGAAAATATGGGACACTTCTTTTGGCCTCATACAATGCAGATAGAGATGTTTTTGAGAGCATTTGTAAGGTAGGAACAGGATTTACAGATGAAAACTTGGACCAATTCTATCAGATACTACAAGACAAAGTCACACTCAGGAAAAACCCAAGGATAGAAAGCGGAATGGAACCTGACGTATGGTTTGAGCCAGAACTGGTAATTGAGATAGTGGCATCAGAAATAACGCTCAGTCCAGTACACATGACTGCAAAGGATTCAATCAGATCCGGAAGCGGACTTGCCTTGAGATTTCCAAAGTTCACAGGCAAAATTCGCATGGAAAAAGCTGCAGAAGACGCGTCCACGGATCAGGAAGTAATCACATTATACAAAAATCAGAAAAAGGTAACCCAAAATGTATCCGAAGTCTAAAATTTGCAAGCTTAATTAATACCACCTAAAATTAACCAAGAAGGATGTATAGTGGAGAACTAGAGGTCCAAGCAAAACGAAAAGCAATCGCAGTTTTGCAAGACGAAATCAACAGAATATTAAATGCCGCAAGAGAACTAGCAACTCTTCCAGCATTGATCATGAAAAAAGACAAGGCAGGAATCAAGACAGTAAACGAACAAATTTCCAGCATTGAAGAAGAGGTAGAAAACCTTCGACGCAAAATTACACGAGAAGTGGCTGATGTTGGTGGGTTGATAATGAATAGAGAAAATCTCCTCAACACGGCATACACCATGGATGAGATTGCAGGCTACATCACTGGAATTGCGTTCAATTTATCAAACATAAAACCAGCTACACTAAAGAGTGCAAAAATAGATGAAGACATCTCCGATCTGATCGAATTACTTGTTGACGAAGTCTACAAACTAAACGAAATTGTGAGGGGTCTTAATACAAACACTGCGAACGCAATCGAGCTTGCCCAAGAAACCCAAAAAATAGAACGTGAAATAGACAAAAAATACAGACAGACAATAATCAAAGCACTCGATGAGATTTCAAACACAAAAGAGCTGTTGCTGGTCAAAGACGTGATTCAGGGAATCGAGGAAATGTCAGACAAATGTCAGCAGGTATCGGACTCTTTCATTCTGCTCGCGTTGAGTCTATAATCCAACTTTTTATACCCAAACACAATCATTTTTTGTAACAATGCATGGCGAGCTTGTAGAAAATAGAATTGTTGTCTGGGATGTAAAAAAATCAAAAGAACTTTTCTCAGAATCATATTATGGCAAGCCAATAGGCATGGCAAAGCCAAAGCCGGAGGAAATCGACGTCCCATTAATTCTGGATTTGATAGAAGGTTTCTATCTTCAAGAAAAAGATCAGTTGGTAATTCACAAATCAAAGAAAAAAATAACAAAGCCGCAATTATTGGAGATCTGCAGAAAAGAATACCATAATTTTGACAGGAAATATCAAGTTTACAAAGATTTTAGGGACAAAAACTACATCGTAAATCCGGGGATAAAATTTGGTTGCGATTTCGCAGTGTACCAGAGAGGCCCCGGAATTGATCATGCACCATACTTGGTTCAGGTACACAACAAGACAGACGCAGTAACATCAACTGGAGTTGTGTTGGCTGGAAGACTTGCAACCAGTGTAAAAAAACACTTTATCTTGGCAATACCGGGCGCTGATAAAGTGAATTATTTGGCACTTGATTGGTGGCGTGCCTAGATTTTCTTTACGTGTTCTGCAATTTTGTTGTAAATTGCATACATGTCTTTTGTGATTTTGAACTCGTGAGAGTTCTTCCACTTGCTGTAAATTCTAACTCCGTTGTTTGACGGATCGACGTAGATGCTAGCATCCTTGATGGATTGTTGTGCAATTAGTTCATTTAGTGCAGAGTCTTTGTTTAGTTCTTCAGCAAGCAAACCACCATTCCAGCTCACAGATTCGACTTTTTTGCCATTAAAATGACCAGATGTTTTCAGGATTGTTCTTGCCACATACTTGGATGGATTTGGTGTCTCTATTTTGACGATAAAGTGAGCCTGAAATCTGTCTTGAGCGCCCCAATGAGAAACTAGTGGATCTTGCATTTTTCTTAACCTTTTTGGATTATTTGGATAACGTCGATATTAGAATTTTTTAGTTCAACAACGCCGCGATTTGTGACCATTCTTGTTGTCTGTGAAAATACCCTGCTAGAATAATCGCCTTGCTCTACAGAATCTGTTCCTTGCTCTTTGGCAGAAGATTCAACACCAATAGTCTTTAGCATGTGTGATACTTTTTCTGGCCATGTCTCATAGGTGAATGTGTCAGATTCTGTATCATGCATGTTTTTGGTGTTTTGGTACCCACAAATAAAGATTAAACTGTCTAGGATCCACCCTTAAACTGTAGTAATGGTATCAAAAACCATGCCTGAATCAAGAGCCCTGAGGATCTTTTATGACACAATCGGCTCTCAAGCTACCAAAAAACAGTACGATTACCAGCTTAAACTCTTCCAAAAACACTACAAGTTAAGAACAATCGAGTCCATCTTATCGATCGAGCCCAAGAAGCTACAAACCATGATTGAAGATTATGTCTACGAGATCAAGCAGAAAGGACTAAGCAAAAGCTACGTAAACATGGCAGTTTGTGCCATTCAGGGATTTACCTCCATGAATGACGTTATCCTGAATTTCCCCAAGATAAAGCGATTATATCGAAACCCTCTGAGCAAACTGAATTTCAAGCTTCAAAACTAGACAAGTATCACGCAAGGGTTACAATTCAAAGTTTTGTAGAACAGCAACAGCTTAGTACAAACTGGCTAACTATGGAATATGATGGCTGGAGATTTCCTGCAACAGATGAACCACATTGTGATTGTGGAATATGGAAACAGAAAGGCTGTCTTAATGCGATGAATCATAAAAAACGTGGTTATGGTGATACAATATTTGTTAAACAGTTCAAAAGCTCCTGCTATCGTCCAATTTGTAAAATCTGTTATTATCAATGGATTATCAGGCAGTCTAATCGTTCTACAAGAAGAGTTGAAAAGTATGCTAGACTGTCAAAAAGGAAACCATTTCATTTGGTACTGAGTGTAGCCCGATCTGATTATAGTCTGCCGTATAAGAAATTGAAGAAAAAACAGACCATGATTGCAAAAGAGTTGGGTGTTTATGGAGCAGCTGTCATATTCCACCCATTTAGGTTAAAGAAACCTGAGCGTAAGCAATACTATTACTCACCTCATTTTCATCTTGTCTGCTTTGGTGAAATTCAGGGAAGAATCGGTATTGTAGCAAAAAAACATGGGTGGTTTATAAAATACAAAGGAACTCGAGACTCGATATTTCAGACGTTTTGTTATTTGTTATCGCATTGTGGTATCAAGAAGAGGTTTAGGAGTTTGGTGTGGACTGGGTCTTTATCATATGGCAAACTAAAATTGGAAAAAGAGCCCGAAACTAATCTCTGTCCTTGTTGCCAAGTCAAGCTAGTTGAAATTCACAAAGAGGAATATGATCCAGTGGTTCCGCCTGACGAATATTTTGAAGGATTTGTAGATCCGGGAGGATGGTATCAAGTGTTTACTGAGAACGAGATTGAGATACAGTACGATTATGCGTCAACTAGAGATTTGAATGTAATTCTAAAAGGTATTGCAACCGCTAATTAACAAATAATTGTTGCTTATTGTAAAGGATCTGTTTTATACTAAATTACGATCTAGAAAATATTGTGTGCGAAAAAGACGTACCGTAGTTTTGATGATGCTAGAAGATTTGTTCGAACATTAAAGCTTGGATCAGCAAGAGAATGGATCAAGTACGCACAATCAGGGAAAAAACCAAGGGATATTCCAACTAGTCCAAATGAAGTCTATCGTAATGAATGGAAGGGTTTTGAGGACTGGTTAGGATACACAGCAAAAAGAAACTCAGCACAGGAATTTTTACCATTTAATGAAGCAAGAAAGTATGTCTCGAGTTTAAACTTAAACACTGAAGCTGAATGGAGAAAATATTATAATTCAGGTAAAAAACCAGCAAACATACCAGTCTCTCCCAACACGGTATATAGACGCAATTGGCAAGGCTGGAAACATTGGTTAGGAGTAACAAAAAAAGGCGGTAAGGGTAAATTTCTTAGTTTTGAAGATGCTAGGAAATATGTTCACACTCTCAAATTATCTGGTTCTCTATCTTGGCACTCTTTTTGTGATTCTGGTAAAAGACCTGCACATATCCCTCGCCATCCAAATAAAGTTTACAAGGACACTTGGAATGGCTGGTCGGATTGGACTAATTTTTATCCTCAACGAAATAAATTTGGAAAACTTCGATCATATGAGGAAGCAAAACAATTCATTCATAGTTTAGGTTTAAAAAATAACATTGAGTGGAAAGAATGGAAAAAATCTGGTAAAAAACCACCAGACATACCATCTACTCCTGAGTTAGTCTATGGAAGTGAGTGGAAAGGTCTTGGCGATTGGCTAGGTACAAACGCAATAGCACCAAGCAAAAGAAAATATCGTTCATTCAAGGATGCGAGGGAATTCGCAAGAAAACTCGGACTAAAAAATGGAAGAGAATGGAAAGAATGGTCAAAATCCGGAGCCAGACCAATCGATATCCCAGGAAATCCAAATAACACTTACAGAAAAGAATGGCGGGGTTTTGGCGATTGGCTCGGTACTTTCACAGTAGCACATCAGAATAGAAAATTCTTACCGTTCGATGATGCTAGAAAGTTCGTGAGATCCCTTAATCTCAAAAATGCTACTGAATGGTACAACTATTCACGCACAAAACGACCTTCAAACATCCCCGGAAATCCTCAGGCGACCTACCGAGATCAATGGATCAGCTATACAGATTGGCTCGGGAAAGACGACGATGGTCGCTGGTCTGTTGATAAAATAAAATCCCTTTTGAAAGGATTGATTGAAAGCGGCATAATTTACCAATGGGATGAAGCTGTACTCTATTCATTTCTCAATCGAAAGGGATTATTGAATCTCGGAGAAGGTAACAGACATAATCAATTTTTTAAAGATATGCTTAAAGCTATCAAAACAAAAGCTGGCAGGGAGGCTATAGAAGATTATGTAAATTCAGATTATGAGTTACCTCCAGATTTTTCACAGATAATAGAAATCAATTCACCCATGGCTGATACCAATGAAGAAATTTCTGCTGCAAATATTGAAGAATTGGCGGATCTAATTGATGATTCAGACCCTCTTGAATACAAACCAGTTGAATCCGTAGAAAACATCTTCAAACACACAAGTTTTCTCGAATCAATTAACGTGGATGAAGAAGCTATGAAATTCTATGTCAATTATTCACTTGCCCAGCTCTGGAAAAACGCCTTCAGGAATGAAATGGAAACTGTCAACAAGATAAAAAATGAGGGTACAAACGGGAACAAATTTCATGATGAAGTAGTTCAAACCTTCCTGACCGATTACAATGGAATGAAAAATTTGCAAATTCCAGAAGAATATTCGTTTCCAAAGTCACCTCTTTTAATGCAATTATACGTTGCATACAAGATGACTCGAGAAAATTCATTTGGGAATTTTTCTGGAACTGGCTCTGGGAAGACTCTGTCTGCAGTACTGTCAAGCCGTGTATTAGACAGCAGACTCACTGTCATAGTGTGCCCTAATAATGTGGTAGAACACTGGAAAGATCAAACACTAGAAATCTTTCCTAATTCAGAGATAATATCTGGGAAAGACTCGTTTTTTGTAAAATATGATGAGACAAAATACAAATACGCAATTCTCAACTATGATAAATTCAATCAGCCCTATTCACCAAATCTCATTTCTAACTTGGCACAACAGAAAGTGGATTTTGTAGTACTTGATGAGATTCATTTCTCAAAGATTCGAGACGCTAATGTAAGTGCAAGGAGACAGAATTTGGATGGTTTGATGACCGAATTACGAAAAAGAAATCCAAACTTGAAGGTTCTTGGAATATCTGCAACTCCAGTAGTAAATAATCTTCAAGAAGGGAGATCGCTCTTAGAACTCATCACAGGTAAAGTCTTTGATGATGTTGCAACCAGACCGACTATTCCAAATGCTGTAACTCTGTACGAAAAGTTATCCAATGTTTCAATTAGAGAATTACCTGAATATCCAATACAATTAGATACAAAAACTGTTGATGTCGAAGTTCCACGACCATCAAATATTACAATACAGCAGCTGAAAAGTAACCCGTTATCAATAGAACAAATTCTGACAGATTCCAGAATACCTGAAATTGTCAAGTTAATCGAAGGTCAAACGATAATCTATACTGAATATGTTGAAAAAATAATAGAAAAAATATCACTAGCGGTACGTGATGCAGGCTATTCATTTGCTCGTCATACTGGCTCTGATCATAGCGGTCTCAAGCAATTTCTTGCTAGAAAAGTACAAGTGTTGATTGCATCAAGACCAATCTCTACGGGAATAGACGGATTACAGGAGATCTGTAATCGATTAATCTTGAACACATTACCTTGGACTAACGCACAATATCAACAGATACTTGGAAGATTGGTTAGACGTGGTCAAATAAAAGATGTCGTTCATGTGTACATCATTAAAGCTAGCATAGCTGGTTATCCGTATGATCAGCTCAAGCTTGACAGAATAAAATTCAAGAAAACACTTGCTGACTGTGCTGTAGACGGCAGACTTCCTGAAAAGAATCTAATCTCACCAGAACAGGCTACAACAGAAGCTGTTAGATGGCTTGAACGACTGGAAAGGGGCGAAATATCTACTGTAAGGAGACCTGATCTTAACGTGGAACTTTCTACGGTTCAAGTAGAGCAACGTATCAAAAAGTATGGAGATTTTGAGAAGTTTAATCAAAGGATCAACACTGAAAATTCTGAAACAACCCATGCTAGATTCTTAAAAAATCCTGAAGAGTGGTTGGAATATCATAGACAATATCGTGAGGCGAGAAAAACTTGGAGCATCATTCCATACGAACATTGGATAAAACGACTCAATGAGCTATCACCAAGACTCGAGATTGGTGACTTTGGATGTGGAGAGGCAATGATCATGGAATCAGTAGGAGACAGGGTCCACAGTTTTGATCATGTTGCTATTAGCGAAAGAATTACTTCTTGTGATCTACAATCAGTTCCATTACACGACGGGAGCTTGGATGTCATAGTGTTTTCTCTTTCTCTAATGAGTAGAAATTGGCAAGACTACATTAAAGAAGCAAGAAGATGCCTAGCTACCAATGGCTTTCTTTTCATTTCAGAAACATCACATGCAGTTAATGGTAGATTGAAAGAAATACGTCAATTCCTACAGCAGGAAGGTTTTGAGATCTACGAAGATTACGAAAATGGAACATTTACTTTCATAGAGGCACGTAAAGTATGAACATGCGATTCAATGTTGTGCGTTTTGAACACTCAAAGGGATTAGTGTTGCTTAATCTTAAAATAGTCTAATGAAAGCCCAAATAATAGTTGGTAATTTTGTTTAATATCAGGTGTGAATATTGATGGTGTGCCTTATCTATTTGAAAAACAATATAATAGCAGGAAAAAGGTAGTAGATCCCCAATGACGAATCCCCACTTATTTCAAGAGATTGAAGATTCACTAAATAGTATGGAAAACACGGGTAAAGTAGATCTTTCTATCCTAAATCTCTTCAAGAAGCTACGTGAAACAATAAACCAAATCCAAGCCAAATGGTTAGAAAATCCAAATAATGATAGCTTTTACTTTTATCAAGCTGCACGAAACGTAGAATTAATTTTAGATAGAGTGGAAGATAGATTCAAAAATTCACAAATAATGAAAGACAATCCAAAAATTGCAGAAGACTCATTAATTCTATTTCCAACTATTAAAAATATTCTTGATATTGCAGAATCAAGTACAATAAGCCGATCTTCTATAGATAACATGTTAAGAAAAATCATTGACCTCAGAAACAAAGCTGTAAGTACTAATCTAATTGAAAAACCAGAAGCCAATAAGGAATTAATAAATACCGATACATGGAAGACCAACTTCACAGAGTTAATGAAAACCTTAGATATACCAGAAGATCAAGAAATAATCGTTGCAGAATCCGAAGGTAGCAATTGACACTAATGTTATTGTTGCAGCTAGTATAATTGCAAACGTCAGGGAACAAAATATTCCGATAAAACATCAATATTATGATCAGTCAAGACGGCTGTTCAGTGTTTTTAGAAAAAGACAACAGGACAAATTAGGCATTATCGTACCCAGAGTTAAATCAGAAGCATTTTTGGTATTATCAAGAGCAGTAAAAGATGTTTTTATCGGCAATAATAAAATGAATATTTCGCTACGTAGAATATTTTTTGAAAAAGCGGTTGCAATCATAAATTCATGCGACTACAAAATGAGAGCATTATTGGCAAGCGTAATCCATGTAAGACTACCAGAACATGAAGTTCAAAGAAATCTCAAAAAGGTCGATAGCATGGCCAAGTACATCAAGCATACACTTTATCCACAATATAATCAAAAATACAAAAGATTACAACAAACAAAGGATCGAGCAAAACCTACCGACACGGCACCAAACTGGAAAGATGAACAGAAAGATGAAGCATTTTATGCACATTATTCTCAGGTCGAATTGGAATTCAAACAAATTGAACGTTTTATGAGAAAATATCCAAATGCACCTGATCAACGAGTACTGGCAGAAGTAATTACTGCCAAAGATAATTTTTGCAAACAGCAGAATTATTCATTTTTGTTAGCATCATGTGACTCAGGGTTTTTCTCACCATACGTGTGGAGAGGGGCAGAATCTGATCTAGTGACAAAAGAGATTCAAACACGTTTCAACATAGTCTGCCACTATCCTGATCGCATATACACGTTGATAGGTGGACACCATACTGAAAATCCAAATTAGATATACAAATTAGTACGTGAGTGAATTTTTGATTTCAACAAGTCAGATTATGAATAAAATTACAAGTTATCAACATATACAAAATCTCTAGTTTAAGGGTGAAAAATCCCCCTTTTAGTAAAGATTTGATATCGAATTGATCCACATAAATAATACAAGTCAAATGTCAGATCCATGTTAAAATTTCAAAATAAAGTCGTTCTAGTCACCGGTAGCGGTACGGGTATTGGTCAGACAGTTGCAAAATTGTTTGCCGAAAACGGTGCAAGCATCATAATTTTAGGCAGAAGAAAAGAACCCCTAGAAGATACAAAAAAGATCTTAGACGAGATAATTAATCGTGTAAAAAGCAATGCCAAAGTTTGGCTGTTCCCAGGAGTAGACGTCAGTGACGAAGCAGGCGTCTCACAAATGTACGACAGCCTGCAGAAATCAGGAACGTTTGTAGATGTCGTAGTAAATAATGCGGGCGTTTCAGGACCAGTCACGTGTTTTGCAAATTCACCACTAGACGAATTCAAAAGTGCAGTCGGAATACACCTGACTGGCACATTTTGGACGTCAGTTCAGGCACTCAAGGTGATGAAGCCGGGTGCAAAGATTGTAACAATTTCGACATTCTTTACAGAAGAAAAACCATATGAACAAAGACCATATCGTTTCCGTAGTCCCTACACTGCAGCACAGGGAGCAAAGAACAGACTTTCCGAGGCAATGTCGTGGGAGCTAGTCGAAAAAGGAATAGTATCGATTGCAACAAACCCGG
Organism: Candidatus Nitrosotenuis aquarius; assembly: GCF_002787055.1. Classification (NCBI taxonomy): domain Archaea; kingdom Thermoproteati; phylum Nitrososphaerota; genus Candidatus Nitrosotenuis; species Candidatus Nitrosotenuis aquarius. Next base: position 268,240 of record NZ_CP024808.1, on the reverse strand, counting down.
GGCCGGTTCACTCCGACAGAATTTACAAAACAGTATATCCAAAGGCTGCAGCCGAATTTTTACGAGTTAGTGGGTTTGAGGATCTGACCCCATCTGAAGTAGAAATTGCAAACAAGGACATTGTCGGCTTACTTGGAGAAGATGAAAAGACAACTAGTGAGGGAATCACAAAGGCCGCCGAAGCAGTTGTCAAAGTAAAAGGCGGAGACGTGCAAAAAATTGCAGATACCCTAAGAAAGCTTCTTGCTAAAATTCAAGAGATTGCAGAAAAAGTTCAAAAGAACACATCGTTTATGATTGCAGACAAGCAATTTCTATCACAGACGCAGGTAGCGCAGACAGTGCTCACACTTGCAGACGATGACATTGGAAAAATTCTAAACGGCAAAGTAATCCCAGGAGACAGAGTCTTTTATCCAGTAAAACCACATATTGCAACCACTACACCACATGCACAACCAAGCTTTGCATCAGAAGTAGTAGTGTTTGCAATAGACGCAACAGACAAGCAAGACTCTGAGAGGGCGGAATTTTTGGCACAGCATATAGAGAAAAATGGTGGAAAGGCAGTATGCTTTATCTCAAATTCTGCGCCAAAAGAACTGCAAGACTCGATTAGCTCAAAATTCCATAGTCACGTGATTGATTTCACAAACCAAGCCGAGGTACAGAGATGGCTAAACACTGCAAAAACAGTAGGAAAACTATCCACTCTAGTATACATGACAGGCAAAGTCCCATCAAACCTCAAAATCACCGAATTATCAAGAAATAGCTGGGACGGTCTGGTTGACAAGTTCATAAACACGCCAGCAACAGTAATCCAAACGGCCCTTGAAACATTTGTTCCCGGGGGCAAAAAAGACCCAAGGTTGTACAAGGGTGCAAAAGCAACAGTCATGGTAATAGGCCCAGACCTACCAGCAGGACCAAAGGTTTCTGGCGCAGACAGAGCACGAGTAGAAGTATTCAGAGGAGCACTAAGACCATTTGCAACCACGGTAAACCAAGAGTTAAGCGACGTGCTCAAATCCAACATCAGATCATTTTTGGTCTTGCCTGGAAGCATCGATGGAAAAGACGGAGACAATTCAAAAATTGCAAATGCATTGAATTACTTTGTCACCGATCCTGCACGAAGATCATCAGAAGTAATATTCTGTGTTGACGAGACAAGAGACTAGATGAAAAAATTTTCCGATCTCAAAGTAGGAGACGAGTATTTTTCCACATGCACGTTTTCCAAAAAAGAACTTGAATCATACTTGGCGTTTGCCAGAATAAAAAATACAATATTTGATGACGATGAATACAGCAGTATTGTTTCAGGCCGTGCAATAATCGCAAGGATGGAGGGCGAATTCACCAGGCTAAGCCAGATCTATGGAAACATGATTTTGTTATACGGAATGGATGGCGACCCAGGCTGGGAAAACAGAAATGCCAGATTCCTAAAACCACTGTACATAGACGAAATTCTCAAAATTAAATATACAATATCAGACAAAAAAGACCAAGACGATGAATTCGGCATCATAGTAGTTGATTTTGAAGGTAAAAAGGAGAACGGCGACATAGTTGTAATAGCAAAGAAAAACCTGTACAGAATTAAAAAAGAGCCGCCAAGATAATTCATTCTGGAACGGAAACTGTCTCTAGTTTGCCATCCTTGATTTTGATGTGTAAAAATCGGTTTCCCTGAAATACCAAGGTGATGCCGCCGTCTTTGTCTGGATCTTGAACTGAGATCAGCTCTTGCATTCTGATTCCATCAAATTTTACCATATCAAATAATCAAGACACCTGATTATATCCTTAATCAAATACCAAGTGCGTCCAAGAAAAGCTTGATCGCTGCAGCCAAAATGACTAATATTATTAGAATCCTAATCTTGTTTTCTTTTATTTCAAGAGATAGTCTTGCACCGACTAGACCTCCTGCAAATGCACCTATTGACAATAAAACAGAATATTCAAAATTAGCATGACCTAGCAAAGCATGAGTTATCATTCCGGCAGCTGATGAAAACAACAAAATTAATTGCGATGTGGCAGTAGCGTTTTTGACTGCAATTCCAAGTCCAATTATCATTAATGGGACAAAGATAATTCCACCCCCAATCCCAAAAAAGCTTGACAAAATTCCTGCAAAAAAGCTAGCTCCAGAAGACACTGTCAACATTTTTGCAGAAATATTACCTTGTTGGGATCCTAAATTTCTCTTAACAAACAGATAGTAACACGATGCAACAAGAACCACACCAAACAATATCTTGAAGACATCTGATGTTACCTGCCCAGACAAAATTGCGCCAAGGATTGTTCCTGGAATAGAAAACAATCCTAAACGGAGTCCACTTTTGTAGTCAATTCGTTTTTGCTTTGCGTATGAAGCTGTGGATGCTACGGAATTGCTGAATGCTGCAAACAGACTACTGCTGGACGCAACAGTATGAGGAATACCAAGAATTGTCAACACTGGGACGACTACAATTCCACCCCCAAGACCAACAATAGATCCAATCACACCCGCCACAAAGCCAAGTGGGATTAGCCACAGATTTTCAAACATTTTTGCTATAGGATTGAATTAGTTTTTGAATCTTGTCCTAGTTGGATTTTTTTGGCAGAACAACTAGAAATGTAGTCGGCTTGTTAGAGACACTTATTGTTCCTTGATGCTGCTGTATGATCATTTTTACTGCAGGCAGTCCAAGTCCTGTTCCACGCGATTTTGTGGTAAAGAGAGGCTCGAAGATCTTTTCAAGTACCGAATCAGGTATGCCTGGGCCGGAATCTTGAACCGTAAACGTTACTTCGGTGTCGGTCTCTCCAAATTGTATCGTAATATTGCCGTAATTATCCATTGCCTGAATTGCATTGACAATCAGATTTGTAAATACTGCCTTTATTTTTTCGGCATCACAGAACAATGAAACATCTTTTGTTGGTTTTTGTATTGTGATTTGATCCGGAATGACAATTTCAGATAGGGATTCTTCCAATATATCTGACAGAAAATTTGATGTGGAATCAAGAGGCGAGCTTCTAACAAAATTAAGAACATCATCAAGCTGAAAAACCAACCTGGATGAAGCATTTTCTATCGAAATGAACAGTCGATACAAATCAGACGGAATCTGCTCAGCATGTTTTAGCTTGACTAGCTCAATAGAGTTTTTGATTATTGTTAGAGGATTTCGCATGTCGTGAGCCAATCGGGCAGACATTTCTCCTATTGCAGATAATCGCTCTGCCTTGAATAGTTCTGTCTGGAAGTGACTCAGTTCGCTGATTTTCTTAGTCATTTCTTCTAAGAGCCAGTCACGCTGTTCTTTGATTGCGTCAAACTGGGATAGTTTTCTCTCATATGCTATAATCATGCGGTTTTGGGATGAGGTTTTTTGGATCAGATCTTGCCTCTCTTTTTCCAGTTTTGTAATTTTTGATAATAATGGATCCGAAATTCTAGGCTCTACTACAGACTCCAATTCCCCCAAACCAAACTCACTGACATTGATGAAATAATAACGTACTGTCTGTTCAAAACGGACAAACTAGGAGTATATAAAAAACTGCCAAAGATAACCCGCTTCATTCGTAGTTATCTCTAGTTGTATGGATTTGCCATCAAGAAAAACAGGATTTGATTTGCTGTGCGGCTTGACGTTTCCTTGGTGGAATTGGTACAGGCCATCCACCCACTGGCCAATACTGTCAAGGCCGCCAGGCTTTTGTTGTGCCCAACAATCACAGACGACGTTATCCGATACTATTGCAAAGACAGACTTGACTGAATCAAGTTGTGATGTAGAGTTGTCGGTTTGAATTAACGCCAGTACGATTTTTGGCTCATCCTTGGTGCCAACCATGTGAATGTTTCCAAGAAAGACATCATTTTGATCCTTTAATTCAGTCGAAGTGCAATATTGAACCAGTTGTTGCTTTTCTTCAGATGTGAAAAACGAGCAATATTTTTCGACATCGTCCGGTTCAGAGAGTTTGATTGGAGATGACATTTTGATTTGGTGTTCTACTAGCTTTTGTTTTAATAATAAATTGACTTCAACATATTTGGATTCGGTTTTTTCCAGTACGGGTTCTGTCGCAGGAGTTTGCAAGAATACAATTAAACCAATTACCACTGCAATTGCTCCAGCAGATGCAATTGTGATTATTTTTTTCATCGTTTTTTGATAAAATTGAACAACTACAGATAAGCCTTTGCTAGACCGAGATTATTTCCAACTTGGAGTTTTCTGTTATGCCAAACTTGTCTACAAATCCAGCAGTCACTTCAAGCACGTATTTTGCTTCTTCACCGTTTCCATTTGTAAATGTGCAAGTCATTGTTTCAAGTGCGGATTTGCAAGGCTGAGTGTCCTTTTCTATATGGACTACATTTCCTTGTGCATCAATCCACATGACATCTAGTGAAAATTGCATGTTTAGCATCCACATTGAGCGAATTCCCTGGTCTTCAAAGATAAAGAGCATTCCTTGGTCATAGGGTAATTTTTCTTGGAACATCAGGCCCCGCGTTTGAAGCGGTTTTGTGTCTGCAATTTGGACTTGGAGTGTGACATCATCGATTTTGATTATGCCTCGCGGGAATTCAGTCTGCTCTAGCTTGACGTCTTTGGGTATCGACAGCATTCCCACAACGCCAATTATTACGGCAGCTATTCCAATTGGTATTAGGACCTGAGCGCGGCTTGCCACGAAATTACAAAATCAAATGGTCGTTAAAAACCAATTATCCAATTTGATTATAAGAGCCGCAACATACCACAAAGCAATTTGAAGAAAAAAGGCGAGATACGATTAGAATCAATCAAGGTTGCCCACAAGTCCACAAAATCAGATCTTTCCAGAATGGAGGACTATTTGGAGGTAATATCAGAGCTTGTCGAGCTGAAGGGATACGCCACAACGCTTGATGTTTCTCGCTACATGAATGTCAGTGCGCCAAGCGTCACCAAGATGCTGCAAAGATTAGATGAGAACGGCTATCTCAAATACGAAAAATATCATGGAATAAACCTAACCGCGAAGGGAAACAGTGTTGCAGACGCAATACGACAAAAACATGGAATCCTACTAGAGTTTTTTGAAATACTTGGAATAGAGCACGAGACTGCAAATCAGGACGCCGAGGGAATAGAGCATCACCTAAATCCAAAAACCATAAAGCAGCTACGAAAGTTCATCGCGTATTTGAAGTCAAATCAGAAAATCCTTGAAGGATTCAAGAATCTTTAATCATAATATCAATATCGTTTTTTGAAAAAGCCGATCGTGATAATGCCTTTCCCGCATCGGAACGCTTGGATAGTTTGATTTTTCCGTGTCTAGCAACTCTTGCCGTTGTCACATATTGGTCTTTGACGTATAGTTCTGCAAGCTGTCCGCTGTAACGCTTGTTTACCTCAAAGAGCAAAGTGTTTTTTGATTCGGAAAAATCAAACGATATTCCATGTCCGGAACCCTCTGAGAACGGTTCTTGTGAGTCTTTTTCCTGCACATCGATGTGAACATGCAGTATCTTTTCCATCTCATTAATGGTAGTGCCGCCCTTTCCTATCAGTGACGGAATTGCGTCTTTTTTTACTTTGATTCTAACATTGTTGTCCGATAGGACCTCGATTTGCGGATTTGGATCAAATCGTCGTATTGTTTCTTTGATTTTTTCTGTAGCTAGCTTGTAAACGCCAGACTTGGTTTCTGTGCCTTCCGTTACCGGAACAATTACGTTTTCTTCTCCAAAAGTATAGATTTCATATTCTAGTGTGCCGGTCTCAAAGTCTGCAATCTCTATTACAGGCCTTGCCAAGTCTTGTTCAACCATTCCTGATGGCACCTTGACTTTTAATTCCAAATCATAGACTTTGGCAATGCTTCCGTCTTTTACAAACACTACAGTGTCAATTACGCTTGGGATCATCCCGAGCTCTATTTTGCCAATAAACCTCTGTATTCCATCAAGAGGCATGTTTGCATGAACCACGCCGACCATTCCCACCCCTGCAAGCCTCAAGTCGGCAAACACCCTAAAGTCATCCCTTTGTCGCACTTCATCAAATATTGTGTAATCCGGCCTGACTAGCAACAAAATATCTGCTGAATTCTCAAAGCTTCCCTCCAGCTTGGTGTATTGAGTTACATTTTTGTCGACTTGGAGGTCTCGCGGTGACTCGAATGTTTTTACCACATTTCCCTTTGCGGCATAAAAGTTTGCAATGCTTGATGCCAGGGTGCTTTTGCCAGATCCTGGAGGCCCAGAAATGATTATTCCTTCCGCCTGGTCTGAAAGCCTATCCATTAGTTTTTCAGACAAGCCATACTGGTCCAGTGCCATTTTTGTGGTGGGATGTACTATGGTGATTTCGTGTGATTCCGAGAACGGCGGTCTAGTTATTGCTATTCGATAGTCTGCATACTGTATGACTAGGGCGCCGGATTTGGATATTTCTATTGTTCCGGCGTTTGATATTTTGCTTGCTTCCAGAATTTGCGTGGTGATCAATTCCAAGTATTGCTCATCGAGTATTTTTTCTTCTATTTTGACTAGATCAAATGCGCCTGGCCTTCCCTTTTTGGCAAAAGGGGGGTTGTTTTCCTTTAGGTGAACGCTCATTGTCGTGTTGTCAAAGAATCGCAAAAACTCAAGGCTTGAGGTTATTTTTTCCGGCCTTTGATAGAATACTGAAATTCCCTCTGCTTCTGCAGTCAAGCCCTGCACATAATCCGCCGTGTACAGTGTTGCAGATTGTTGTTTTGCTACGTCCTTTATGATTGCGTCAATTCGTCCATGTTTTGCAAGACGTATGTCATCAAGGCCTGGTCGTTGGCCTACAAACTGGATTGGGATGTTGTTTTGTTGGCACAGTTTTTGGATTTTTTTTATTTCCTCCAAGCCTACAAAGCCTTGCTCTTTTCCCTGTGAGGCTTGCGCCTGCAGCTCATCCAGTGCAGCCATGGGAATTATCAGATCGTCACGTATTGACTTTGACTCTAGTTGTTTTGTTATATAGCCATTAATTATTACGCTGGTGTCTGCAACTATTTTTGGCACAAGTCCACAAGACACTCTGGCACTATTAACCATAACTACAAACTAAACTTTTCATACCAGATAGAAATCAAAAAAACAATGTCGGCAATAGAAGACAAAGACATACTAATTATAGAAGACAGTCCAGCAGTCGGCATTTTGCTCAAAGAATTTCTAAACAAATTAGGACTCAAAAAAATCCATCATTGTCAAAACGGCAAAACCGGAATAGAGTCGTTTAAGGAACTAGTAGAATCAAACAAGGTCCCGCTGGTGTTTCTAGATTACAACCTGCCAGACATGACTGGATATTCCATTATGACACAGATGCTCACCATCAGACCCGACGTCAAAATCATCATAGAAACAGCACGTGAGAAAACGGAAGATTCCATAAAAGATGTGATTGCCCAAGGCGCATACCAATATCTGCCAAAGCCAATCAGACTAGAAAATATCAAAGAGATAATAGAGACGCTCAAAATGGAAGAAACCCAAGGCATAGATGCTGGGACAAGCGAGCTGATTGAAAAACTGCTCTCAAGCTCGACTCAGATCAGCCTTTTGAGAATCCAACAGCAAACAGGAAAAGATGAACAAGAAGTTACACCAATAATAAAAAAACTGATTGCAGACAAAAAAATACTACAAATAGACGACATAAAGGAGGTTGCATGTCCAAGATGTAGCTCCGTGCGGGTGGCGCAGACATTTCACTGTCCCAAATGTAGGGGCACCAACTTTAAGCAAGACAAAATCATAGAGCACTACAAATGCGGAAACGTCACCTCTTCTTCCACATATACAGACGACAAATGCCCCAAATGTCACGAATTGATCAAGGTTTTTGGTGTGGATTATCGGGTTCAGGAAAACATGTACTCGTGCAACGGATGCGGTGAGATATTTGCCGAGATTCTATTGGAATACCTGTGCCTTCGATGCAACGACAAGTTCAAGCTGGATCATGCCAAGCTTTTGACAAGCAGGGGATACAGCTGGACTCGCTAGGCAGTCACTTCAGTAATTAGTTTTAAAACATGATCAAAGTCAAACGGCTTTGAGATAAACGACTTGGCACCATGTTTTATGCAGTCGTTTATGACATTTTGATTGTCACTTGCAGTAATCAAGATGATTTTTGCGTCAGGATGGTTTGCCATTACTTCTTTTACTACTGTTAGCCCGTCCTTTTTTGGCATTGCAAGATCCAACAATAACACATCTGGGTTTGCCTGTGAGTATTTTTCCACCGCCTCTGCCCCATTTTGTGCTTCGGCTACAATTTCATGCCCCCCAATAGACAGAATATCTTGGAGCACCATTCGTATAGCGTCTGAATCGTCCGCTATCATAACTCGAGCCATTCTAACCAAGCCACATGGTTATAGCTTAAGAGAATTTCGATTAAATCAAATCCTTGTGTGTGGCTTGGATCTGCGACACTAGGGAATCATAGCCGTCAGGGGTGCCGTTCATGGTATCATTCATGAACTTGTGCGATTGAACCATGGTTTGATGTATTTGTGGCACCGTATTGCCTGAGAGCATTGTTTTGAGGATTTTATCCAGTAGGGTTGCGATGTTGCCTATCTGTTCTTGGCCCATCATTGGCGCAAGGCCCTTTATTTTGTGAACGTGTTTTTCTATTTCTGATGCGTTTTTTGTAACATCCGAGTCGGTTTTACAGCTTTGAAGCAAATTACCAATTCCGGCAATGTCTTCGCTTACCTCTTGACGCGCTACGCGTAAGAATTCTTCAGACATCACTAACAATATTTTAATCGTGGTTTTTATACCATATTAGAGGTCAGGCAGTCCATTGAAGATAATTAGCAAGACATACCTGCTAATCGGGGTTTTAATCGGTGTCGCTCTCTTTAACCTGTTTGTATTATACAGCACACAGACCACAACTGCAAACGAATCCTATTCCATTATTCGTGTAGGAGACCTCAAGGCCAAAGTGGAAACAATCGCAGGCCTGGCAAGCTCCATTGCAAATGGCAAAGAAAGCGACAGACCAATACTTGAAAAAGAGATAGCAGAGTTTGACTCTGTGCTGCTCACACTAAAGACTGGAGGTACAATTAGGGGGCAGGTAGTCGCCCCAATACCTGCAGACATCACACCAGACTATGAGAGAGTTACCAAGATTTGGAAAGAGTACAGAGCAGATGCCGTAGAGATCCAGGCAACATCGCTGTACAACAAGGACGTGGTAAATGCAGTAAACTATGTCTTGGAAAAAAACACTGAATTGATTCTAGTGTCAGATGGATTAACACGCGACTTGGAGCTGCTTGATAGAAACTATAACCGACACAGAGAGATTGCGGCGGAATTACGTGAGACTGCAAAAATAATAGGACAGAACACATTATTGGTATCACTGGGGCAGGAACAAGAAGCAAAGGAAAACCTGCACAAGGCGAGAATAACATTTGACGCAGGAATTAGAAAATTGCTCCAGCTACCCCTAAACGACCTTGACTTGAGTGGAACCAACATCAAATCAGAAGAGCTAATACCCATTCCCAGAGAAAACTCGGACTCGCTTGAAGAGCTGGACTTGTTATGGGAATCCGTGGAATTGCGAATAAAGACAATAGAGACAAAGTCTCTCTATTCCGATGATCTTGACAACCCAATTGCTCGAATTAACAACCAGAGACAGTCACTTTTAGGCTCAATTGATTCGGTGTTAGACATGTGGAATGCTGACAGAATTGAGAGAAGGGACCAGGGCCAGATAATCACACAAGCAGTAATTGGCGCAGACATTGCAATATTTGTCATGGTATTGTTTACAATACGAAGGTCACTGAGCCCGCTTGAGACCATCACAAACGCTCTGTCCAAAGTCAGGGAAGGTGTGTATGGTCAGAAAATAGAATATTCTGCAAAAGACGAAATCGGTGATCTTGCATCTAGTTTTAACACCATGTCAGAGACAATCCGCGCAAAAGAGGAAGAGGCGAGGAAAACTGACACTGCAAAAGATGAATTCCTTGCAATGATCACGCATGAGCTAAAAACACCGCTTGTGCCCATTCGCGGATACGCTGACATTTTGCTTGGAGGCCACCTAGGAGACCTAACAGACAAGCAAAAGGAGAGAATATCAATTATCAAGTCCAGCGCGTCGTCTTTGTTACAGTTGATTTCAGACCTGCTTGATGTGCAAAAGCTAGAGCTGGGGCAGCTCAAGATGAAAAAGGAAAACGCAGACATACGAGCCACTGCTGACAAGTCAATTCAGACACTGCATCCACAGTTAGAAGAAGACAGAATAACAGTAACAAACGAGGTAGCAAGCATTATGGCACCTCACGACTCGGACAGAATTACTCAAGTCCTAACAAACTTGATTCGAAACAGCCTCAAGGCAGTCAAGCCAGGAACAGGCAAAATACGAATTTACTCAGAAGACCTGCCAAACGAGATCAAAATCAGCGTATCAGACAACGGCACTGGGATTCCATATGACAAACAGTCCAAGCTTTTCACCAAGTTTTACCAGGCGGATGCATCCCTTACCAGAGAAAAGGGCGGGAGTGGACTGGGGCTGTCAATATGCAAGGGCATTGTAGAGGCCCATGGTGGAAAAATCAGCCTGCAGAGCACGCCTGATTCTGGAACCACAGTCACATTTACTCTTCCAAAGTCAGACCACAAAGGCGCAGTGTAATCAAATAATCAAAACTTTTCAACACAGCCCAAAATAACCCAAGTTTTGCGATTCCCAACCATGGACAAGAACACCGAGTTTTATGCCATGTGTAGTGAATATTTTGCGGCGTTGCGCAAGGCAGGCAAAAACGACTATGCGTTTGAGGACGAATACTTTTACACAATGCCGGTGATTTCAGGCAACAATTAACAATAAGCAACAGCTCAAAAAATCGTGGAATATCAAAGTATTATCAGAATTGCGCTAGAGCAGGGCGCAACATACTGCGATGTCAGATCAGAGCGGAGCAAAAAGCAAGGAATCCTAGTGGAAAACGGCCAACAGGAGCAGGCTCAGATACGATTTGACAAAGGAATAGGAATCAGAGTTCTCTATGACGGGGCTTGGGGGTTTTTTGCCACAACCGATGAGGAAAAAGTAAGTGACGGCATAATTTCCGCAATAAAGGCAGCTAGGGCCACATCAAAAAAGCACAAGGTAAAACTTGCAAACATACCAGCAAACAAAAAAACAATAGAATTTACAATTATCAAAAAACCAGAAATTGAAGACATGACAAGATTGGCATTTGAATGCGACAGCATAATGAAGGAAAACAGGAAAATTACAAAAAGGCAAGTCTTTGCGCAGTCAGTCCACACTGAAAAGAATTTCGAGAATAGTGAAGGAACCATAGTTACTCAAAATTATATGGATTGCACAATAGACATGACTGCGACTGCGCGACACAACATAACCCAGTCAATCAACATTACTGAAGGCGGGCGCGGCGGTCTTGAAAAGATTAGTGCTGCCACAAAATCTGCAAAAGAGATATCTGACAAGGCAGTCCGGCTCCTAGACGCCAGGGCGCCAAAGGAGGAAAAGGCAACACTTGTGATGAATCCCGACTTTGTTGCACTGCTTACGCATGAGATTCTAGGCCATCCATCAGAAGCAGACAGAGTCCTTGGAAAAGAGATGGCGTGGGCAGGAGGTGCATGGTGGGCAGGAAAATTAGGGCAAAAAATCGGCTCCAATTCTTTAAACGTAATTGATGATCCCACAATTGCAAGCCTTGGTCAATTCGCATTTGATGACGAAGGGGTAAAGACAAAAAGAACAAGACTAGTTGAAAATGGCACCCTGGTAAACCACATGCACAGCAGAGAAACCGCAGAGATCTTTGGAGTGGAGCCGACGGGCTCTATGCGGGCAACATCATACCAGTTCATGCCTTTGATCAGAATGTCATGCACGTGCATAGAGCCTGGAAACTGGAACCCACAAGAAATAATCAAAGACGTCAAACATGGGTATTTTGTATCAAACATGAAGATTCCCTCAATAGACATGAAGCGCCACAACTGGAGCATCTCTGCCCAACATGCAAACAGAATTGAAAATGGAGAGATAAAGGAATTGTTACGTGATGTTATCATAGTCGGAACCGCCCCCGAGTTTTTCTCGTCAATTGACGCATGCGGTAATGACTTTACCGTACGCCCAATCACAAACTGCGGCAAGGGAGATCCAATGCAGCAAATGAAGATGGGAAATGGTGGACCCACAATACGCTGCATGGCAACAATTAGGAGTGTGGGATGAGCATTTCTGAAATTAGGGACCATGTGATATCTTGCACCAAATGTGAGCTGTGCAAGACTCGCACCAATGCAGTGCCAGGAAAGGGAAACCCAAGTGCCAAAATCGTATTCATCGGTGAGGCACCGGGAAGAACGGAAGACATACGGGGAGAGCCGTTTGTCGGCTCGGCAGGAAAGAAACTCTCCGATGCTCTTGCAAAAAACGGAATTTTGCGAGACTCGGTATACATTACAAACGTGGTCAAGTGCCGCCCGCCAAACAACCGCGTTCCAAATGAATCCGAGCGGGAATCATGTAGGCCATATCTAAATGCAGAGCTAGAAGCAATCAAGCCTGAGATAATCTGTGTTTTGGGCAATACCGCAAGCAATTCTGTCTTGGGACAAGGAGAAATAACAAAGAACAGGGGCAAAATCATAGAAAAAGACGGCAAAAAGTATTTTCTGACGTTTCACCCAGCCGCAATAATTTACAACCAGGAATTGGCTGCAATATTTGAGTCAGACATTGCAACACTTGCAAAACTAGTAAAATGAGACTAGCACGAAAATTCTACGAGCAAGACACAGTAGATGTCGCAAGGAATCTACTAGGCAAAGTCCTAGTGCGCAAAATAGGAAAAACTACAATATCGGGCATAATAACAGAGACTGAGGCCTATCGCCAATCGGACGATCCTGCAAGCCATGCATATAGAGGAATCACTCCCAGAAACCAGGCAATGTTTGGAAATGTCGGATGTGCCTATGTGTATTTCACATATGGGATGTATCACTGTGTCAATGTTGTGGCAAGAAGCCAAAAGCATCTGGCAGGTGCAGTCTTGATTCGCGCCCTGCGGCCAAAGACTGGAATTGACATCATGATAAAAAACAGAAAGACCGACAGGATAACAAACCTGACAAGTGGCCCAGGCAAACTCACAATAGCGCTAGACATTACAAAAAAGCAGTACGGTGAGGATCTAGTAAGATCATCATCGCTATACATCACAAATGGAATCACGCCTGACAGAATAATTGCGTCACCAAGAATTGGAATACGATTTGGCCTTGACAAAAAATGGAACTTTAGGATTGATCATCGTCTTTTTGTATAGTCCATGGTGCGAATCGGCCCAGGATTTTTTCCCAGTTTAGGCGCAAGACCAGGAGCACAGAACTTGTTGTTACTGCCACAAACACTGCAAATCCGACATAGATGATGGTCGGATCCTCTATATTCTCCAGAACAGGATCGACATAGTTCATTCCAAAATAATGCGATATCAGCACTATTGCATAGCACAAAACTATTTTGCCAATCAAGGTGGAGATGAAAAATCTCAGAGGATTGTATTTTGCAAGGCCCAGCGGAATGTAGATGAGATCATCTGGAATTGGAGTGGCTGCAGCTACAAATGCAGCGGCTGCCCCGTATCGCTTGACTAGCCTCTCAAATGGCCTCATTCTCTTTCTTGTCTTTTCCGTGATTATTCTTCGTCCTTCGTATGATATCAGAAATATGATCTGCTTTGCGACAGTGGATGTAATTGCCGCAATAAACACCAAATAATGTATGTTGAACTTGTCGCCAGCAGACATTGTAGCCAACAATATGAAAGACGGCAACGGGACAAACGGAATCAGAGAGCCAAAAAAGCTTACCAGCGCCAGGCCCAAATAGCCAATCTCGTCGGCAAATGGGAAAATGGCGGATAAATCCACGAACTTGGAAACGCCAGATGATTATTAAGCCATTATACCACCACGAGCTTAAAATAGAATAAACCAACACCAACAGAAAATGACTGCAAAAAAGCTGGAAGAAATCTGCAACAAAATTTCGCTAATTAGCCCCTACATCCGGTTTGTGGGAATAATCAACACAAACGGGGAACTTTTGGCATACAAGAGAAGGGAGCACATGACTCCACTTTTGGATTCTACTGCTACAAAGAATCAGTTTGCTCATATAGCGATAAAAACAGACATGGAGGCAAAGTTCGACAAGAGTCTGGGCGAGGTCCAGTTCGTGTGGGAAGAGCGCAAAAAGGTCCAGACAATATCGTTTGCGGTTGGAAAGCATCGAGTTTGGGTTTCAATTGACAAAAAAGTCATACGATCAGAGATGCTCCGAATTATTGACTCGTGCTTGCCTATTGTGAAAAATTATTCATAGAGCCAGCACTGCACGTATCCTGATTCTGTCTTGGTGTATTTTGGATCCAGGGCACACTTGTCCATCACACGATTACATCTTGACGCAAACCGGCAGCCGGGCTTTGGGTTTACTAGTCCCGGCGGGGATCCCGTGATGTATTGCGGCTTTTGCGAATCGTGCAACCTTGGAATTGACTTGATTAGCGCCTGCGTATATGGGTGTCTTGGATTTTGCAGAATCTGCTTTGCTGTGCCAAACTCTACCATCTGACCAGCATACATGATTCCTATTTTTTCGCAGACCTCGGATATTACCGCCAGGTCATGCGATATTACCACAAACGATACTCCTTGCTTTTTTAGCGACTTGAACAGATTTAGAATTTGGGACTGCACCAGAACATCCAGCGCAGTTGTCGGCTCATCTGCAATGACTAGCCTTGGTTTTAGTAGTAATGCCATTGCTATTACTATTCTCTGCTTCATTCCGCCTGAGAGCTCGTGCGGATATTTTGATAATATGGATTCGTCGAGGCCGACTTGGGACAATAATGACCGGATTATTTCTCGGTCATTGGATTGGTGCTGTCTTTGAATGTCTGAGAATTGCTGCGATATTGTGTATACTGGATCCAGTGAGTTCATTGCCCCCTGGAATATCATGGATATTTTCTTCCATCGGTATTGCGAGTCAAACTCGGCATCAGACAGATCCAAAATAGATTTGCCTTCTAGGATGACATTGCCTGACTCTATTTTGCCGCCAGGAATGGTCCTAATTATGGATAGGCCAAGCGTGCTTTTGCCGCATGCGCTCTCGCCTACTATGCCCACTGATTCACCCGGATTGATAGAAAAAGAGACATCCTGCACCGCCCGGACAGGCCCTTGTTCGGTTGGATAAACTGCATTTAGATTTTGTATGGAAAGAAAACTCATGGATCGTTGAGCCAAGGGGAACATTTAACTTTGTTTTATTTTTGACTTGAAATGTTGCAAGTGCCCATCTGCGTCTTTGATGCAAAAAACTCGGTTCTCTGTCCGCAGTGCGAATCCAAGCTGGAATCGGGCCAGCTCACGCAGGCAGACGTTGATGCGTCAATGAAATTGGCAAAACTTGCCAAGACAATTCCGGAAATAGAGAAATTTTCCATGAACTCGTGTCGGCAAATCGGGCTCAATCATGTGTTGTATTTATCAAAGCATGACATTGACGCCACAAGAAAGAGCCGCACATTATACCGGGCAATATCTGGCGAGTTTTCAGGCAAGGTCTGGCTTGTGGAATCGGAGGCATCTGACAGGAAATTCATAGAGGATTTGTTCTTTCCTGCCAAACTATTGTCAATTAATGCGGTTTGGGCGCCAGGAGGCCTGCAGAAAACAAAGGTAATTGTGTCTGGCAAGTGGACAAGCCGATTCCCAATCGACACTGAGCAGGTGGCAAAGATTGTAAAAGAGCTGCGCCAGCTTGATATCGTAATAGAATTTGAGGAAAAGAAATGAAGTTCAAAAAAACGCACGACATTGAATCCATATCGATATCCCTAGAAGGAAAGCAAATAGTAATTGGCGGCTGGGTTGAGGATTTACGAAAACTGGGCAAAATGTCGTTTCTGACCGTGCGAGATGTCACTGGATTGGCACAAGTAATAGTAAAAGACATTGCACTGCCTGAGGACCTGACTCGCCAGACAGTAGTAATGATACAAGGAATAGTGCAGGCAACAAAGGCGCGTGACTTTGCATATGAAATTAAGGCCGAGGCAATTGACATTTTGACTAGAGCAGTCCATCCACTGCCAATAGACCCAATTGGAAGGCTGGAATCAAACATCGACAACAGGCTAAATGCTCGAGCACTTGACTTGCGAAACCAGCGAGTCGCTGCAATATTTAAGATCCGCTCTGCGGTTTTGGCGTCATTGCGAAAAACATTCTTGGAGAAAAAATTCATCGAAATTACCACGCCAAAAATAATTGGTAGTGCAAGTGAGGGCGGCGCCAACTTGTTTTCATTAGAGTATTTTGGCAAAAAAGCATACCTTGCTCAATCACCGCAACTATACAAAGAACAGATGACAATTGGATTAGAACGCGTATTTGAGATTGCGTCATTTTATAGAGCGGAAAAATCCCACACTGGTAGGCACCTATCTGAATTTACATCAATTGATTTGGAAGCTGCATTTATGGACTATACCGATGTAATACAAATCCTAGAGGACTTGGTGGTGCAAGTATTCAAAGATATAATTGCAAACTGCCAAAAAGAGCTTGCCATATTGGAGAGAAAACTAGAAGTGCCCAAGACGCCTTTTGATAGAATAACATATTCGCAGTTAATTGATGAGCTCAAAAACAAAGGAGTCGACTTGAAATGGGGCGATGATCTATTGGACTCGCACTTGAAGTTGGTTGGCGAGTCGCATCCGGGCTTGTTCTTTTTGCTTGACTGGCCTATGGCACTAAAACCATTTTACATTCACCCAAAGGATGATGACCCCAAGATTTCACGCTCATTTGACCTGCAGTTTGGGCATTTAGAGTTGTCCTCTGGAGGCAGAAGACTGCACGATCCTGCCACCCTCAAGGCTCGAATTGCAGAGCAGGGATTGGACCCTGCCACATTTGAGGACCATTTGCGCGCATTTGACTGGGGCATGCCACCTCACTCCGGATGGGGAATGGGCTTGGACAGACTGATGACCGTACTAGTTGGAATGGATAATGTCCGCGAAGTGGTGCTGTATCCTCGCGACCCAGAGCGATTATCGCCATAAATCAAATTAAGTTTCCAGCACAATACAATGCCATTGGGCACGTGTGAGTTTTGCAGTTCTGCATTTGGCGACAGAAGGTGTTATTTTTGCTCCAAGACAGTTTGCACGTCATGCATGACAGATGATAGGACACGCTGCAAAAAATGCTACATCAAAAAGGCCAAGCTGTCATGGAAGCAGATTATCAAAAAGAACAAGATCATAGTTGGCTTTGTTGCATTCATCTGGTTTTATGCAGTGTTTCCTGGGCCTCTCATTCCGGGCCTGCACTCTGGATATTATGTGGTGTTTGTAATTGCTGGCATAGTATGCATGATACCGTTGTGCCTGATGATGTTTTTTTGGTCGCGCCATCCACCGTCATCTGATGTAAAATAATTTTGGTGTGATTATACATTGGGTAATTTCTAGCTTTGCGTTTTTGGAAAAATTAGCACTAGGCGATTATTCCGCCACTGGGCTTTTAAGTGTAAATCACACAATATTATCCGAGGAGAAAAACATGCAAACACAAGTTCAAAAACTAGTGACGCCTCGAGTGTTGTTCACAGCACTTGGCGTTGTGGTGTTTTCTGTACTAGTCCTGACTACCATAGTCCCAATAGCACACTGGGTTCCAGTAAGTGTTACAGAGACTGCAACAGTGATTGCAGTAACTGAAAATGGATGTGTGGTTGATGGAAGTAACGGATACCCAATAACGGTTGCTGACTGCAAAGCAAGCCCAGGTGAGAGCATCGAGTTCTCATACATGAGGCCCGCAGTAACAGACAGCCAATACATGCAAAGAGTTCACGCAAGAGCAGACTATGTCACTCCCTGAGCTCTTTGTTTTTTTCTAAATTATCTCCAGCTTTGCCTCTTTGAGTGGTCTTCACACCTTGAGCATTTGAGGCCGTCCATCTTTGTGCCGCATTTTTGGCAAAACATCTCAAATGAGTTTGATGGGAAAAGTATCTTTTTGAGCAGGAATAGGGCAACTAGTATTGCAATTCCAATTCCAATATAGACAAAAACCATGGATTATGATATACAGTCATTGCATAAAACAAGCTCGCCTGATTCTATTGTACTAGTTCCCAGTCGTTTTTTGCGCACTTGCATACAAAGCCTGAATCTTTTATGTAGGATTGAAATTCCAAATCCGTGCACGGTCCCATGTCTGGCATGGCAAATTCGGTGTTGCAGATTCGGCATTTTACCAAAAATCCATCCATAGTGTAGAGCATATCAATCCAGTTAACAATGTTAGTGCAATGTTATATGCAATGGATGCGTAGTGGTATGGATGAGCTTCAGAAAGTGTGTCCATTGTGGACGGGAATTTGAGGATGTTTTGAACAAGGGCGCATGCTCCATACAGTGTGAAAACGAGATAAGCTAGGCTTTTTTGTATCGTATCTTTTGTCCGCAAAACGGGCAGTAGTTGATTGACACTAGAGTGCTGGAATCATACGTTATGGAATCAATGATGGTGAATTTGCCTGTGCTATAGTTCCAGCTTGGGAATTTTTTGTTGTGGTTTTGGAATTGTTCGCAGCAGTACTCGGTTGTTTTGAGCAGAGTATGATCAGCGTATGACTTTGTTGGGTCGTCTGGGTCGGGTCTTGTGATTTTGGTGTAAAATGCGTCCATGGTGTGGTATTGTCGAGTTTGTTTATATCCTAAAATGGAAAAAAATGGTACAAAAATCGAATTTCTCAAAATCGACTTGTCTGAATAATACAGATTGGTTGGATCCGTGGGACTCGAACCGTATCATAACAAAGAAACTATTTCTTTGGTAAACTCGGACGTAGATTTAGTTCCGCCAATATCTACAGTTTTGATTCCCCTGTTTACTACACCATATACTGCAGATTCCAGTTTTCTGGCAATTTCAAAGCATTTAGGATCATTATGCTTTTTTCCTAGCCACTCTAGCATCATTTTTGCAGATAGAATGAACGAAGAAGGATTTGCAATCCCTTTTCCAGCAATGTCAAATGCTGCACCATGGACTGGCTCAAATAATGCAAAATTATCACCAATGTTTGCAGCTGGCGCCATTCCCAATCCACCTACCACCTCAGATGACTCGTCAGATAGAATATCGCCAAATAGATTCGTAGTCACTATGACATCAAATGTTTCAGGACGCCTGATCAAATTCATCGCGCATGCATCAACATACATTTGATCAAATTGTATATCTGAATAGGATTTTGCAACATCTGCGCAAACCCGAGAGAACAAGCCATCTGTTTTTCTCATTACGTTTGATTTGTGCACACATGTGACTCTTTTTTTGCCACTTCGTTGTCTTGCTGTCTCAAACGCATATTTTGCAATTTTTGTAGATGCCTTTTCTGAGATTATCCTAAATGCCACGGCAGCACCTGGTGTCTCAAACTCTTGGCCAGTGTACAAATCCTCGGTATTTTCACGCACAATTACCATATCAATTCCATCCTTTAGGGCATTCATTCCAGGGTAAGATTTTGCAGGACGAATATTTGCATACAAGTCTAGCATTCTGCGCAACACCACTATGACATCAGCAGCTGATTCGCCAACGGGTGCCTTCATACAGACATCGGATTTTTTGATTGCATCCAGTGTTTGATCAGGCAATGCTTTTCCATACTGCTTTAGTGCAATGTCCCCCGCAAGCAATTTTTGAATGTCGAATTTTACACCAGATTTGTCATGGATTGTATTCAATACAGAAATGACAGACTCGGATAGTTCAGGTCCAATACCGTCTCCGGTGATTAGTGAGATCTTGTACAAATGTGGATTCAGCTCCTCTAGCTGCCGAATTTTTTCTGCTTTAGCGTGTTTTTGAACATTATTCTGTTAATGCCTTCTATTACTGCCTGGACGCTTGTTGTGACAATGTCTTCACCAATTGACTTGGCAGATGCGACATTTCCGTATGCGTCCTCGACTTTTATGGTAACCTCACAGAGTGCGTCTGCTCCTCCAGAAATAGAGTCTAGTTTGTACTCTTTTACTCGCACCTTTGCAATCTCTCCGGTGGTTTTCTGAATGGCATTGATTGCTGCATCTACTGGGCCTACTCCAAAGTCGGTTCCGCTATAGTCAGAACCATCAATGTTTAGCTTGACAAATGCATACGGCATTGTGCCTATACCTGTAGATACTGAAAATCCTGCTAGCTGAACGATTCTTTTGATTGGGTGTTCTGATAGTATTTCATTTGCAATTGATACTAGCTCCACCTCTGTTACCTGCTTTCCTTGGTCTCCAATTGCCTTTACCTTATCCAGAATTTGCTTTAGCTGGTCCTCGTTTGGTTTGACTCCATATTCTTCTAGCATTGCAGAGACTCCGTGGATTCCAGCATGCTTTCCTACCTGTAGCCAACGTGTTCTTCCAACTAGTTCTGGGCTGATTGGCTCATATGTCAAAGGATTGTTTAGTATACCGTGTGTGTGGATTCCAGACTCGTGGCCAAATGCGTTCTCGCCCACTATTGCCTTGTTTGGCTGGACCTTGATTCCAACTAGGTTTGATACGAATTTTGAAGTCTCGTATAGTAACTTGGTGTTGATTCCGGTTTCCCATTTTTGATCACCGAACTGTAGACATTGCAATGCCATTACAAATTCCTCTAGTGATGCGTTTCCTGCCCGTTCTCCAATTCCGTTTATTGTAACGTGTGCGCATGATGCGCCTGCCTGAACGCCAGAGATTGCGTTTGCAACGGCTAGGCCAAAGTCATTGTGGCAGTGAACTGAAATCGGAAGGTGTGTTGCATCGATTGCATCGCGTGTGATTTCTGCAATGTATTGCGGTGTGGAATAACCCACGGTATCTGGAATGTCTATTCTGTCTGCTCCCGCTTTAGCTACTTCGCCAAAGACATGCTTTAGAAACGCACGATCTGTCCTTGTAGCATCTTCTGCAGAAAACTCTACTTGTAGTCCATGGGATTTTCCATATTCTACTGCCTCAATTGCCTTGGCTAGCGCCTGCTCTCGAGTCATTTTTAGCTTGTACTGCAAGTGAATGTCAGATGTTGCGATAAATGTGTGAATGTACTTTAATCCGCAGTCAATTGCGGCGTCAATGTCTTTTTTGTTGGTCCTAGCTAGGCCGCAGATTTCTGCTTTGAGTCCAGCCTTTGTAATCATCTTAATTCCTTGTTGCTCGCCTTCCGATATCACTGGAAAGCCTGCCTCTATTGCATCGACGCCTAGCTGGTCTAGTTTTTGGGCTATGGAGAGCTTTTTTTCTGGGGATAGTGCAACACCAGGGGTTTGCTCGCCGTCCCGTAATGTGGTATCAAATATTCTAACTCGCATCAGTCCCCGCCCCTTTGTAGTGCAGCAACGCCAGTCCTTGCAATGTCTAGTATTTCATAGGGTGCTAGTAGCTCTTGAAGATTGTTGATCTGCTCAGGCGTGGCAGTGAGTTCCACCATGATAGAGTCGCGTCTTGCGTCATGAACCTTGGCGCCAAACGAGTTTGCTATGTTGTTGATTTCCATGGAATCCGACGGCTTTGACACTTTGACTCTAAACAACGACAACTCCCGAAATACTGTTTTTTTGTCGTCTAGTCTCTTTACCTCTATGGTATCAATCATTTTGTCTAGTTGCTTTACGATTTGCTCTATTTGTTTTTCATCGCCTATTGTGGTAATTGTCATCTTGGAGAATTCCGGGTTCTGAGTCACGCCAACAGAGATTGAATCAATGTTAAAGTTTCTGGAGCGAAACAAGTGAGTCACCTTGAATAGTATTCCAGGCTTGTTTTCTACTAGAATTGATAAGATTGCCCACACCATTGTACACACCTAGGATGGTAGGATCATGTCCTTAAGTGATGTTCCAGGCGCCACAAACGGCAACACGTCTTCTTCTGGGTCGATTGGAATGTCAATTACCGTTGCAACGTCGGATTTTAGTCCTGCCTTGATTGCTTGGCCTAGCTCGTTTAGGTCGCCCACTCTGATTCCCTGCGCGCCGTATGATTCTGCTAGCTTGCAATAGTCAGGGCATTGTTTTTGGTCAACGCCAATCATTCTTCTGTCATAGAATGTTCTCTGCCACTGGGCAACCATTCCAAGGGTGTAGTTGTTTACTAAAAATACGATTACCGGCAAATTGTCTAGGACCGACGTAGCTAGCGAGTTTTCCGTCATGTTAAAGCTGCCATCGCCTGCAATGTCCACTACTGGCAAGTCTGGCCTAGCTGCCTTTGCACCAATTGCTGCCGGGAACCCCCAGCCCATGGTACCAAGACCAGTTGAGCTAAAGAAAGTGCCAGGAGATATTACATCATAGAATAATGATGCCCACATTTGGTGCTGGCCTACCTCGGTTGTAACTATAGATTGTGCCGGCATTACCTCGCGTAGTTTGCGCAAGATTTTTGCTGCAGTCAATTCTCCCGGATGTAATTTTAGATTGTCTCGCCAGTATTGCTTTACTTCGGTTACGTGTTTGAGCCATTCGTTTTCTTCTGTCTTTTTAAATGCCTTTTGCATCAATAATTTGACAAATATTCTCAATGACGCCTTGACATCACCCACTATTGCAACACTGGTTGTCTGGTTTTTGCCAATTTCTGCAGGGTCGACATCTAGGTGTATGATTTTGAGGTTTTTCTCAAATTCGTCAAATCTTCCTACTGATCTGTCAGAGAATCTAGTTCCTATTGCTAACACACAGTCGGCTTCAGACATTATCTTGTTTGCTTCTGCGTGTCCATGCATACCTATTGGGCCTAGTGATAGTGCGTGGTTTTCTGGAAATGCTCCCTTGCCCTTGAATGTTGACACCACCGGAATCATTAGCATTTCAGCTAGTGATTGCAATTCCGCAAACGCTGATGATATTATGACACCGCCACCAGCTAGAATTACTGGCTTTGTAGATGACAATAACAACTTGATTGCTTTTTCTATTGCGACAATGTCTGGATCAGTCCATGGATGGTAACCACGGATTTTGACTTCTTCAGGGAATGGAATCTCTGCTTCGTTTGTCTGAACATCTTTAGGTATATCGATCAGTACTGCGCCCGGTCTTCCTGTCTCTGCAATGTAGAATCCCTTTTTGACCACCTCTGGAATGTCGGTTGCCTTGGTTGGCTGGAATGAATATTTTACAACTGGGTTTGCTATTCCAATAATGTCGCTTTCCTGGAAAGCGTCGCGTCCTATCATGGCAGTTGGCACCTGTCCTGTTATTGCCACCATTGGCGCCGAGTCTGCGTTTGCAGTTGCAAGGCCTGTCACGATATTTGTAGCGCCAGGGCCGGATGTTGCAAAGCACACACCTGCACGCCTTGAAACTCTGCCAAATCCGTCTGCCATGTGTGCAGCTGATTGCTCGTGTCGAACTAGAATATGTCGAATGTTGCTCTTGTAGAGCTCATCATACATTGGAAGGTTTGCACCTCCCGGTAGCCCGAAGATTTCTTTTACTCCTTGTTTTTCTAATGCTTTGATTAACGATCTTGCGCCTGAAATTTTTTCCATGATTTATTCACCACAAAAGCGCGCTGTAGTATAAATTTACAGCACCAGCTCGACTAGCAGTCCTACAAATGGTGCTGTCAAGCTATATGACATATTCAAGATTAGAGAGCGAAATTATTCTTATAAAGATTGCTTGATACTTTGAAGCCAGACCCCAAGGCTTAAACTCTGACTCAGGCTCAAAAAAATCACTTGTCAGACAGAGAAGACATTATCAAAACAATAGAGACATTCTTTGAGGCAGGCAAGACCAAGGACCTCACACCGTTGCGGGAAATACAGCTAAATGATCCTGCGTTTTCATCATTTTCGGACTTGCCGCCATATGACCTCAAAGACTACAAGACATCAGTAGAGCTGGAAGAGCTTCGATTCGTCTCAATATCAGACTATGATTATTCCATTAGAAACCCAAAGATAAGCATCTTTGGTGATGTTGCAGTGGTGGCATTTGAGCTAACACAGAAGGGAATGCTAGTTGACACCAAGGCATACACCGGCGAATTCATGGAGATACAGGGACGAGCCACCTTTGTTCTAGTCAAAAAAGAGAGCTGGAAAATAGCCCATATTCACCTATCAAAGATCTAAGACATGATTACAATAATCATAGTGAAAAAATGCTAGTGCCAACGCGCAAATCTATCCATTCTTGTTTATAAGAAAAACAAGACAAAATACCACATGAAACAAATGTGTAAAGAATGCGGCACTGAATTCGAAAACAGGGCAAGCTCGTATTGCTCATCCAAGTGTTTTGCAAAATCACTAGAATTACAGTCTGCCTAATTCTTTCTTGATTGTTTAGGAATTTTTATTGTAAATGTGGTAGGGTTGTTGTGTAAGGAGATACTTCCGTGGTGTGCTTCTACGATTTGTTTGCAAATTACCAGCCCCAATCCCGTGCCATATTTTTTGGTGGTAAATAGCGGCTGGAAGATCTTGTCCAGTTTGTCTTCTGCAATGCCAGGACCAGAGTCTTGAACCTTAATTGTGACATCTTCTTTGTTTTCGGATATTTCAACAGATATTTCGCCACCGTTTTCCATAGCATGAATTGAATTCTGGATCAGATTTGCAAAAACGCGCTGGAGCTTGCTCTTGTCACACAAAAGGGCAATGTCGTTTGATGGCCATCTCAGATTGATGTTAGATGGTATTTTTATTCCAAATAACGCATCACGTATTATTTGTCTGACGTCACATTCTTCAAAATCATATTGAGGTTCTTCCCGCAGAAAATGAAGCATGTCATCAAATTGAGTCATTATTATTGAGATTGCCTTGTCCATTCGATTCAATGAGCCAAGCATTATGGAATTTTCGTTTTTTGAGAATTGTAATTTTAAAAGCTCAATCTGGGACTTCAATACCGTGATTGGGTTTTTTATGTCGTGAGCCATCTTAACAGACAGATCACCTATCAGGGAGAGTTTCTCATTTGTAGAGAATTTGCTTGCCTTTTTTGAGAGCTCCAGTTGCAATAATAGCTGTTTGTCAGTCAGCATTTTTCGTGAATTTTGGATGCTTTGTGTTTGTTTTTCGACTAGGCGCATCATGGTGTCCAATTCCTTTTTTTCACGGTCTATGACTGATCGTAGTAAGCGCATTCGATCATCTTCTGTCATATCAAGCACATCAACTTCTAGCGAATCATCAGAGTTGTCAAGGTCCACAAAATTTTCTGCAAATTCTATTTGTTCAAAATCGCTTGGATTCTTGGTGTCTGTGTTTTCTTTGTTTTTAGTAAAGTAGATTTTCCTTTCCACATTTGTTGAATCGTTAGTCTTTTTATTCATGAATTTAGTCATTGTCTCTCAGTTCCGTTCTAATGAAACTCTGGCTTCCAATATTGTGAATTGGAAAGCGGTGCCCTATTCATAAAAATGATTTATTTGAATCACATTAAACGTAGGAATGTGTTCAAAATGAACACACTGAATTCATAGTATATCTCTGTAAATAATGCGTAGTTTTATTGCGGTTTTGGAGCTGCTGGTGCAGGAGTTACCGGTTGTGCAGCTGGCTTTGGTTGTTGTGTTGGTTTTGGTTGGTTTGGTTTTTGTTGTGGCTTGTTTTGTTGCTTGTTTTGGTTTTGTGGTTTTCCTTGGTTTGGTTTGTTTGGTGGTTTTTGTCCTTGTTTTTGTTGAGGTTTGTTCTGTGGTTTGTTTTGGTTCTGAGGTTTTCCGTGGTTTGGTTTTTGGTTTGGTTTAGGTTGATTTGGTTGTCCTGGCTTTTGGTTTTGGTTGTTTGGTCTGTTTTGTTGTGGGCGTCTTTGTTGGTTTTTTTGGTTTTGCCTATTTCCTTGTGGATTTGGCCTGTTTCCTTGTGGTCGGTTTTGGTTTCTGTTTTGGTTTGGATTAAAGTTGCCCCTGTTGTTTTGTTGTACTGGTTGTCCTTTTGCCAGTTGTTGGAACAGCTTGTATGCTTGGTCCAAGTTGTAATTAGAGTGAACGATAGCTCGTACTGCCCTAATCATTGCCACGGGGTATTGTGATTGCCAGATGTTTCGTCCCATGTCTACGCCTGCAGCACCTGCCTTGATGGAGTTGTATGTCAGGGCTAGTGCGTCGCGCTCTGGGATTTTTGGTCCGCCAGCCACTATGATTGGCACTGGGCAAGAGTTGACTACCTTTTGAAAGTCATCGCAATAATAGGTCTTTACCATGTGTGCGCCAAATTCAGCTGCAATTCTGCATGACAATGACAGGTATCTTGCGTCTCGCTTTGCCAGCTCTTTTCCTACTGCGGTAACAGCCAGTACCGGCAAGCCATATTCTTCTGCCTCATTTACTAGGTGTCCTAAGCCGACTAGAGACTTGTGCTCATATTTTGCGCCTACAAAAATAGACATTGTTACTGCCGTTGCGTTAATTCTGATTGCGTCTTTGATGCTGGTTGTAATTTCCTCGTTTGAGAGGTCTTCGCCAATGATGCTTGCGCCGCCTGAGACTCGAAGCACTATTGGCACTGGGAAATTTGGATCAACTGAGCTTCTAACTACACCTCTTGTTACCATCAAAGAGTCACAGTATCTCACAATTGGAGAAATTGTTCTTTTTGGTACTTCGAGTTTTTCTGTTGGTCCAAGAAAATAGCCGTGATCTACTGCAAGCATTACTCCTCTGCCGTTGTTTGGCTTCAGAATGCTCGCCATTCTGCTTTTTAATCCGTAATCCATATCTGTAAAAACCGACCTATCCAGACCCTTCTTAATCTTTTCCTCAGCCGTTTATTACTATCTTCATGGCATTGTGGCCTGTATGTGCATGCTCAAATGCTTTTTGCGATTCTGCCAATGAGTATCGATGTGTGATTAGCTTTTTTGCAGGAACTTTGCCTGTTGATACTAGATCGAGTGCCTGCTTTGTGTCCCGGTCTGATGCTGCATAGCTTGTAACCAGTGTTAGCTCCTTAGAGTAAACAACGCTCATGTCCACACTTAGCGTGGCGCCCTTTGATGGGACACCAAACATGACTATTGTGCCGCCCTTTCTTGTGAGCGCTATGGCATCAGTTACCGCAGACAGTGCGCCCGTTGCCACAATAGATACATCGACACCTTGGTTTGCTGTTTCCTCTAGGATTTTTTGAATCGATTGGGGCGTGCCGGACTTTAGAGGAATTGCTCCAATTGATTTTGCATAATCCAGCCTAAAGTCATTAAGATCCAGTGCAAATATTTTGGAGAATTCTTGCGACTGTGCAAGCATTACATGCATCATGCCGGTTGGGCCTGCTCCAAAGATTGCCGCAGTGTCGCCTTTTTGAGATTTGAACTTGTTCCAGGACCTAATACAGCACGCCAGGGGCTCTATCAATGCAGCCTCATCAAACGACATTGAATCCGGTATTTTCAGCACCCCGCCATGGGACACATTCCATTCCGGCACGACATATTCCTCTGATAATCCGCATGGGGACAGATTAGTCTCATAATACTTTGGGCACATGGTCTCATTTCCATGATTGCACAAATGGCATGAATAACACGGTACGTGGTGATGGGTAAAGACTCGGTCTCCTTTTTTGAAATCCCTGACATTTGCGCCGACTTCGACTATTATTCCTGCTGGCTCGTGTCCAAGTCTCATTGATGGCTGGCCATATTTTCCAAATACCTTTTCCACATCAGAGCCACAAATTCCGCAGGACTGCATTTTTACTAAAATGTCGCCAGGACCCACAGTCGGCTTTGTTGTTTCTGTGACATCAACAAGAGACGGTCCTTTGACTGATGCAGTCTTCATTTGATGAAGCTATTCGTTTAGGGTATATGTAGTCTTTTAGAGGATCAGACCTCGCATGCGCAATTTTTCTGTCTTAGAATTTTGATTTGGTCCTGATAGGAATCAACAAAATCATTTTGTGTTCTAGTGCCACTTGCCAGTCTTTTATCCAGGTTGCTGTTGTGGTTGTATCCCCGCCTGATCATCTCGCTAACTAGCAAATCATGTCTGTGATATAGCGCATGT
Source organism: Candidatus Nitrosotenuis aquarius (assembly GCF_002787055.1). Taxonomy (NCBI): domain Archaea; kingdom Thermoproteati; phylum Nitrososphaerota; genus Candidatus Nitrosotenuis; species Candidatus Nitrosotenuis aquarius. The sequence continues at coordinate 240,013 of NZ_CP024808.1, read as the reverse complement.
AATTTTCCCCGCCAGCGCAATGTCTCAGGATGATGTGAATATCCAGTCTTGCCTTGCGTCAGAATTGTCCAAATCGCATGTAGTTCTCTGTGTTCACCAAGCAAATGTTCCCGGCACAGTTTTTTTGGTTGGATATCCCAGACACGCATTCTGAATTTCTTGCCAAAAAATCAGCTTTTAAAAAATTCACCGCCAATCAAAAAGTTAGCACTAGTGCCAGCCATTTGCCTTGCTTAATAATTTACAAACACAGATCAGTAATTGAAGCAGATTTTCATGAATAACCCCAACATTGATGTGTTCTTTCTTTCATTGTTGGCAGGCCTTGTCGCCACGCTAGTCATGACAATAATAGAGATTCCTGCTTGGAAGAGGTTTGGGTTACGCGGAGTCTTGGAATGGCATGAAAATCAGGTCTTATCTACCAAGTTTTTCAGACTGGCAGAGTCTGATCTTCACATAAAGGGCATATTCTTGTTGCATTTTGTAAATGGCGGCCTCGGCGGGATGGGTTTTGCCTTGGTGTTGATCATATTTCCATTTGCAACATCAAGTGTCATTCTGGCAGGCGTTGCCTATGGAGTCTTTTTGTGGGTCGCCACATTAATCCCAATACACAAACCAATCACAGGAATAATACCGTGGAGGCATCCTGACGGAAATCTACCCATGATCACAAGCCTGATTGGTCATCTAGCATACGGAGCTATAGTTGGATCGCTGTTCACCATGATATGATGAGCAATTTCCACAATTTGCTTCATGGTTTTGAAAAAATTGTTACAATTTTTCAAACAATCCGTTCGATTCGAACATGATATCAGATATTATAAAATTCAAATGATACCATACAATGTCAAGATGGGACAATCCAGTAGATGACTTTTTTTCAGAGGAAGAAGAGTCCAGATTACTAAAGAAATTCTACGATTATGCAGAAATAGAGAAAAAAGAGTCAGAGCGCAAGCGGTTCTTGGAGGTATCGGATAAGAAAAAACCCAGCCCATGGGGCAACAGGTTCGTCCTGTCTGCAATAATCCAAGGCGCAGTCATAACAGGCCTGACAGTATCGTTGATCCTAATGCAGGCAATATTTTCTGAGGTATCATTAATTGAGTTTCTCTCCTTGTCGCTGGATGGTCCGGCAAAGTGGTTCTTTTTTGGATATTTCATGCATATCACACTTGTAGTGGCAATAGCAATCACTGCGATTTTTTACAATCACCTAGAGTCAAACCTAGGCAAATCAGTACGCGGCTCAAAAAACAAGCTAGTTTGGATTCAGCTAGTCGGAATGAATGTGGGCGGAGCGGCAACTACAATACTTCTTATCGTGGCAGGATTCGTAGGAACCGGTTTTGTGAGCTTTGCAGAAGGCGAGCAAAACCAAGCGCAATATCTGACAGACATTGTCAAGATTCCGGTGGCGGTGTTTGCACTGGTTTTTGCCACAGGTATCATATCAGGCGGAATTGCGTATATCACCACATATCTTGGCGGGCCAAAAATATCCAAACTAAAGCAGGAAAATCAGGCAAAATACGACAGATTCTAGACGCCCAAGATTGTCTTGAGCATTTTTCTATAGTCGACTTCCTTTTTCTCAGAGCCGGACGCCGGAAGTGCAAATATGAGGGGTTTTGATTTTGTTGCGCGAAGCTTGGTCAGCTCTGTGCTAATTGGAGTCGACATGTCTTCTGATATCAAGACTAGACCAACATCAGGATCGTCTGCTAGTTTTTTTACCTCGGAAAACGCATTTTGTGGAGTATCAACTACTACACCCTGTACTCCTGCAAGCTGAAAGCTTGTAACAAAGATTCTGCTGCCTATAGTTACAATCTTCACGATTTTGCGCCCACACGTGCCAATTTAACCGTTTTTCAGTCAGCCCAAACGTTGATTTAGCAACCACGCAAAGCCAGTACAATGTCGCTAGACAACACACAGACAGTCTATCTTTTTGTTCATGGAAGAATGGATCTGATGCAAAAATCAGTCGACGCCCTGGTATCAAAAGGATTCTCCAAGGACAAGATAACTCCGGCAGTTCCAACAAAGGTAGGCCAAGTTGGCGAATACATGGCAATGCTTTGGATGCCTCCAAATCCAGACCACATCAAGATTCAGAAAATCACCAAAGTCGAGCCAGTAGAACCGCAGGGAATGATCGGGTTATGGAAGGGAGTCTCTAAAGAAGACATTACCACAATTCCACTATAATTTTTCTAGTGTTTGATCGTCAGTACGGGAATAAAAGTTATAAACGAACAATGAAAGGCAAAGCTTGTATGACATTCAAGCTTACATGCTCTGATTACGGATTTGAGTGCGGGTTTACCATATCAGGTGAAAAAAGCCTCAGCATGATCAAAAAGCTTCGAGACCATTTTGAAAACGAGCACGGAATAGACTATTCGGTAGATGCAGTAATTCAGATGTTAGTAAACAAAGGCCACACACGAGATTCAATTAGAAACAACTAGCTATAATTCCGAAATCAATCCCTTGAGAAAATCAGCAAATTCATCATCGGAAAATTCTACGTATTCTATTTCATGCTGTTTTTGCGCCAATTTCAGAGAATCCAGATGATAACAGGATTTTTTGCCCTTTAGCTTGCCAAAGTAAAACCCTTCGCAAGAGCAATAATCGTGCTCTGGTGCAAGCCAGTGCTCCTTTCCCATGCCAACCACCGTCCAGATCTGGCGCTTGCTTGGCTCAAAGATATGGCACTTTACTCGCCTCTCCGATACAATGACTGAAGTTTTTTCTTGCGCCAACAAGAATTAATTCAAAACACATTGTATTATTTTTTGATGAAAACAAAGCCAATACCAGGCGAAGCTGCACTAGTCCTAGAAGGAGACAAAAAACACCTAGTCCTAACTGACCTGCATGTCGGCTTTGAAGATAGTCTTGCGCAAAACAAGATCTTTGTTGGAAAAAACACCACACTAAACGAATCCATCCAAAAGATAACATCTTTAATCGACTCTGTAAAGCCAGACTCACTCATCTTGCTAGGTGATGTAAAATCAGGAATTTCCAGAATCTCAAAGTCAGAATGGGATGAGGTGCCAAAGTTGTTATCGGCACTGGCAGAAAAAACCGAGACAATACTCATACCGGGAAACCACGACGCAAACATTTCCCATCTTACGCCATCAAGCATAACTTTGATCAGCTCCCTTGGGATGATCCTAGAAGACACACTGCTCACACATGGCCATACAATGCCTACTGAGAATTTTTCGCACGTGTCAAAAATCGTGATGGGTCATGTCCACCCAGTTTTCTTTGATGAGAATTCGATTCTGAACGGCCAGCGCGTCTGGGTCTCAATTAGGACGCAAAAAGAAAACATCTTCCCATCAGAGTCTGGAGAACTGGAAATAATCATCGTGCCGTCGTTTAATCGGTATTTTTACGCAACCAAGAAAAAATCATACAAAAAATCAATCTCCCCAATCATAGAAAAGATCAAAGGGGATCTGTCTGCAAAAATAGTAACCCTGGATGGCACAATAATCGGCGACGAATCATCACTGTCTCAAGTAATCTAGAAGAGATCAAACTATTCATTCTTATTTGGATTGGTAAAAGCCAAGGCATGTCATATGACAAAAAAATGTACCCATGTACATGCTCAGACTGCGGCAAGGCATCAGAGGTACCTTTTGAACCAAAACCAGACAGACCAGTTTATTGCAAAGAATGTCTACCAAAACACCAAAAACCAAGATTTCAAAAAAGATACTAAAGCTTAGTTGAATCTTTTTTTTATTATTTCTGATTCATTTTTGCCAGCGCATCCGCAAAGATCTTGCCGTAATAGTCTAGTGCCTGGTGAAGATATTGATCACACAGGTGCATCATTTTTTCTTGCACATCAGCGCTGGATTTTTGTGTGCCAGTGACCACTTCGATTTGCGAGCAGTACAAGTCAGTTACGACATTCCAGTAGTTGTCTATTGCCTCGAGCATGTTTTTGTCAAAGCCTAGCTTGTCAAAATACTGCTTTTGCCACAGATAACAGGTGCCAAAGTAATCATCCAGCAGATGCAAATATTGCATGTATAGGTTAGAGCTTGTCTGAATGTTTGGCGGAATTTGGGATTCTAGTTTTTTGATTACCTTGGTAGTATTGTTTTTGAGAATATCACATAAAGATATGCAATTGCCTTTGCTTTCCAATACGCCATACAATACGTTGCTATTCCTAGTAAACATTACCGTTCTTGACACATTATGTTAAGCCTTTTCCGGCTGTCTCAGTGGAATCTCCATGTGGAACTTGGTTCCTTTTCCTTCGCCGTCAGACTCTGCCCAGATTTTGCCCCCGTGACTTTCCATTATTCCCTTACATACAGCAAGCCCAAGCCCTGTTCCACCATACTTGCGCTGCTGATTTGGATTTATCTGGTAAAATTTGACAAAGAGATTTCCAATCTTGTCCTTTGCAATGCCGATTCCGTTATCTTGAATTGTTATTTTTGCAGTTTTTTGATCAGAGTCAAGACTGATAACAATTTTGCCGGAATTTTCATCCACAAAGTCAATAGAGTTTATCAGAATATTGTTCAGAACCTGGCCTATTCTTGAGCCGTCGCATTGACAAGAGACAGGTTTTGGCTTAAATGACACTGCAATTCCCTTTTTCTGAAACTCCGAATCGAGGTGATGTATCTGGTCTTGTATGATTTGAGCCAAATCATTATCTTGTAAATTGAGTTTAAGCATGCCCAGCTCCAGTTTGTTTGCGTCCAAAAGATCCTGAATCAGCTTTTGCAGCGATGATGCACTGTTTTTGATTGACTGTAGCCGCTGGATTTGCTTTTCGTTTAGGCTCCCAAGGGTCTGCTCAAGAAGCATGTCCGTGTACGCATGTATTGGTACGAGTGGGTTTTTTAGGTCGTGTACAATCATTGTAACAAATTCATCCTTTGACTTTTCAACTTGAATCAGCTCTTCGTTGAGGGATTCAAGTTTTGTAGACTTTTCCTGCAGTTGGATCTTTAGCAGGTTTGATCTAATCAGCAAGATTGGGATCAAAATTGACAGTGCCATTCCCATTCCCGAAATTATGATTTGGTTGGTCAGGTCGTCATTAAAAGAAATGTCCCATATGAAATACTTTAGATCATAATTTTCCTGGATTTTGTGGCCAAACAGTGTTGTCTGATGTTCCACAGTCACAGAATTGCGCAATTCTTGCTCGGTAAACTCGACATTGTTGGATGTTATTCCTCCAGATTTTGCAAGTTTATACAATTCTACATTGTCATCTATTGGGCTCAGAAGGACAAGCTTGTATGAATCACTTGCGATCACTCCTTCTTGGACAAAATAGTCAAACGGCACTGCCAGAATTAATGTGATTTGGTCGTTGACTGGAAACTCGACAGTCATTGCCTTTTTTGCCGCAACTACAGTAGGATATGTAGGAAATGCCTCATCAAAATCCCTACCAACATATTCTTTGATTGGAAAGGACTGGGTAATTGTGTTATTAGATAATGTAAAGACATTTATGATTTCTTGGTTTTTCCCAAGAATCTCGCCGACGAACCTATCAAATTCTATTGGCTCTACTTTTTCAGAATTTGCGTAAAATGCAATTACGCTGGACGCAATTGTGTTTATCCTTCCCTCCCTGCGGGAAATAGTATTTTCAATAATGTTGGTGAATTTTTCCTTGTTTGATTTTTTGATTTCATTTTGGTATTGTGACAACTGATAAGACACAATCAAGCTTCCAAGAAGAATCAGTGCTCCAACCAGAATCGGGACTGCGTATGTGGAATAAGCTTTCTTAACCATCACTACATTGGATCGTACGGTTCTAGTGCTTTTTTAGTGGTTTCATTGTGCGTCATCCATTCTAGCGTCTTGACAAAGGATTCTGCCAGCTCCGTTGTCGTAAGAACAGGAATACCAAGCTCTATTGCCTTTCGTCTAATTTGGTATTCGTCATTTAGCATTCCCACGTATTTTTCCAGTGTTGAAGTAGACGGAATGTTGATGATAAAATTGATTTTTCTCTCATATAGCAAATCCGAGATGTTTGGCTTGCGCTCCGGCTCTGATATTTTGTGCACTATTTGCACATCGCCTATTTGCTTTTCCTCTAGGAATTCCGCAGTGTGCTCTGTTGCCAGCAACTTGAATCCAAGGTGCTTGAGTGTTGCCATTGTTTGGAGCAGTTTTTCCTTGTTTTCTGAGCCGCCTATTGTGATTAGCGCGGTTCCAGTCTTTGGCAGATTGTACCCAACTGAAATCAAGCCCTTTGATAGTGCGTCATAGAAGCTATCTCCAAAGCATGCTGCCTCGCCGGTGGATTGCATTTCAACACCAAGCACAATGTCTGCTCCATCCAGCTGCATAAACGAAAACTGGGGCATCTTGATTCCATGGATTGGTGTTTTCTTCCACTTGTCTGGCTGGATTTTTGGAAGCTCCTTTCCTAGGACTGCCTGTGCTGCCAAGCTGATAAGATTTGTCTTGATTAGTTTTGATACAAACGGCATGGAGCGAGACGCCCTGATGTTTAGCTCTATGACATAGACTTGGTCGTTGTTTATCAGAAACTGGAGGTTGAATGGCCCCCTAATGTTAAATGATTTTGCGATTCGTGTCGCATAGTCAGTTATGGTCTCGACTTGCTTGTTTGACAGTCTCCATGGAGGAATCACCATCATTGCGTCACCAGAGTGTACGCCAGCTGCGTCAATGTGTTCCACTAGTGCTCCGATGAAGACGTTCTTTCCATCAGAGACACCGTCAACGTCCACCTCAAGCGAGTTTAGCATGAATTTTGTTATTACAACCGGATGGTCTGGCGAAAGCGTTGTTGCCTCGCCGACATATCTTGATAGCTCTTCCTGTGACCAGACAACCTTCATTGCCGCGCCAGAAAGCACGTATGAAGGCCTAACCAAGACAGGATAGCCAACCTTTGTGGCAAAGGATTTTGCCTCTGAAAAGTTGGAAAACGCCTGCCACTGAGGCTGCTTTATGTGTAATTTATCCAGCACTGCGCTGAACTTGGAGCGGTCTTCGGCCCTGTCCACATCTTCGGCAGATGTGCCAAACAGCTTGATTCCTGCCTTGGCAAGTTTTGGAGTCAGGTTATTTGCGGTTTGTCCGCCCACGGATGTCACAACGCCTTTCGGATTTTCCATGTCCACAATATCCAAAATTCTCTCCAGCGTCAGCTCTTCAAAGTACAATCGAGAGCAAATGTCATAATCAGTAGATACTGTTTCAGGATTACAATTGACTACGACAACATTGGACTCGCCGTTTTGCTGCAAGCCCCACACCATGTTGACTGTTCCCCAGTCAAATTCCACTGATGAGCCGATTCGGTACGGTCCTGCACCAAGCACGATTATGCCTTTTTGATCAGGCGTTACTGTAATGTCGTTGTCGTATCCACCATATGTCATGTAAAGATAGTTAGTCTTGGCAGGCCACTCTGCGGCAAGCGTATCGATTTGCTTTACAACAGGCAACACACCCATGTCTTTGCGGATTTTTCGCACCTCCAAGTCGTCCTTGTTTACCGCCCGCGCAATCTGTCTATCAGAGAATCCCAGGTGTTTTGCTTTTCTCATCAGATTCATGTCCAGTGATTTTTTCTTGAGATCGGATTCCACATCGACGATGTTTTTGATTTTCTCAATAAACCACGGATCAATAAACGAGAGTTTGTGGATTTTCTCAACAGAGACACCTTTTCGCAGTGCAGCTGCCACATAATACAAAATGCGGTCGTCTGGGTTTAGTAGGTGATTTTCAATGTCTTCTATTTCCTTATCGTCTACATTGAGTCTGTTTAGAACCAGGCCGTCATTACCAATATCCAACATACGAATTGCCTTTTGGAGAGACTCTTCAAAGGTGCGCCCAACTGCCATTACTTCGCCTACCGACTTCATTGTGGGCCCCAGCTTGCGGTTTGCACGCTCAAATTTGGTAAAGTCCCACCTAGGATGCTTGATTACGGCATAATCCAAAGATGGCTCAAAGCAGGCAGTCGTGGTTTTTGTTATTCTGTTTACTAGCTCAGGCAATGTGTGACCGAGGCCGATTTTGGCAGACATGTACGCAAGTGGATATCCGGTTGCCTTGCTAGCCAATGCAGATGATCTAGAAAGTCTTGGGTTGATTTCAATTGCAACATATCGATCAGACTTCATATCGAGTGCGAACTGGATGTTACATTCACCAATAATACCAACATGTTTTGTCCCACGCAATGCCGCAGAGCGCAACATGTGGTATTCCCGATTATCTATTGTCTGAGATGGGGCAACTACGATGTTGTCGCCAGTGTGGACTCGCATTGATAGGACATTTTCCATGTTGCATACGATGACATTGTTTCCCTCATAGTCCTGCATTACCTCGTATTCGATTTGCTTCCAGTGGCCAATGTATTCCTCAATTAGTACTTGGTGGACAAGGCTTGCGTTGAGTCCCCGCTCTACGATTTCGTGCAGCTCGATTTCGTTATGAGCGACTCCCCCGCCACGGCCGCCCAAAGTATATGCAACTCGAATTATTACTGGGTATCCCAGTTCTTCTGCTGCCTTTTTTGCATCCTCAAACGTGTTGACTGTTTTTGATTTTAGTACAGGAACGCCGCACTCTGTCATTGAGTCCTTGAATAGTTGCCTGTCTTCGGTTTTTTGGATTCCAGGAATTTGCGTTCCCAGTACTTTGACATCATATTTTTGCAAAACGTCTGCTTCCGCTAGCTTTACGCCGCAGTTCAGGGCAGTCTGCCCTCCATATCCAAGCATGATTCCATCTGGTCGCTCTGATTCTATTATAGAGGAGACATACTCTGGCGTAACCGGAAGAAGGTACACCTTGTCTGCAAACCTAGTGTCGGTCTGAATCGTTGCGATGTTGGGATTGATCAGTACGGATTTCAGACCGTCTTCGTGTATGGCCTTGAGGCATTGGCTACCGGAGTAGTCGAATTAGCGGTCGTTTTAGCGACTTTCGCCTGCTTCTCCGATTTTGATTGCCCCACTGCCAAGAACTAGGATTTTTTTCAGTGACTCATTTTTGATTTTGCTTCCCTCCCTTTATCAAAGAATCAAGCTCTTCGAAAACAAATTTGCAGTCATATGGGCCAGGCGATGCCTCTGGATGAAATTGCACTGCAATTATTTTTTTGAGCTTGTGTCGAATGCCTTCGACTGTGTTATCGTCAGTGTTTGTAAACCACAGATCAAATTCCGTCTTTCCAAGCGAGTCGGGGTCTATGCAATATCCATGGTTTTGTGACGTTACATAGACCTGTTTATTTTGCAGATTAAGGCAGGACTTGTTTTGTCCTCGGTGTCCGTATTTTAGCTTGTATGTTGATGCGCCACCAGCAAGTCCTATAATTTGTGCACCAAGACAAATGCCAAGTGTCGGAATGTTATTTTGGATCAGGTTCTTGGCAGTCTCTATTGTTTCAGGACATGCCTCCGGGTCGCCAGGTCCGTTGCTGAGCACTACTCCCTTTGGAGAATATTTCATGATATCTGAATAGCTAGTATTCCATGGAACCTTGATTACCTTGTATCCCAGATCCCGGACATTTCGCAGTATAGCATTTTTGACACCGGTATCCACCACCACGACACAGTCAGATTCTTGTCCAAATGACTGGACTTGTTTTGTGGAAACTGCATCCATGAATTTTTCCTCAGAGTATGGCTTTGCAGATGCCAGCTCTCTTTTGATTTGCTCCACGTTGATTTCAGAATCAGACACCACCAGTGCAGCCATTGTGACTCCGCTGATTCGAAGTCTTTTTGTCAGCTCCCTAGTGTCAATATCGGAAATTCCCGGCACCCCCTCCTTGTGCATCCACTCATCTAGTGTCATGGAGAGATTCCAGTGGCTTGCAATCTCGGATAGTTCGTGTACAACCAAGCCTCGAGCCTGGATACGCCCAGATTCAAAGAATTTTGATATCCCAGACTCGTCGGCTTGTGACGGGTCCGGCACGCCATAATTGCCCACAAGTGGATAAGTCAGAGTCAGGATTTGCCCCGAATAAGACGGGTCAGTCAGTGTTTCGACGTATCCTACCATTCCGGTGTTGAATACTAGTTCGCCAAAAACGGTCTTTGATGCGCCAAAGCCCTTGCCAGAAAGAACGGTACCATCAGATAAGATCAGTTTTGCTTTTTTATTTGCAAACTGGGATTTTTTTATTGAAATTGTGACCCTCCGTGTTTGGATTTTAGAGATGATTTAAGTTTTATGAGTAAAATAGCGATCAGAAAAACCAGTCACAGTATTGTTATATCCACATGTTAAGCTAGACTTGTATGATCCATAAAATAAAATATTTTGAAGCTGACAAATTGGAGCCGGGTGTTTTCCTCCAGGATATAGTAAACGACTTTTTGGCAGAAAAAGGCGACAACATAGTAGCAGTGCATCCAGTAATGGAGCGCTCAGTTCTGGTCCACTATAAAGAAGATTTCTAGTCAGAATCAGGGCATAAGCCGTATCTTTCCATATTTTTCATTGAAATATAGTGCCGGATTTTATGAATCTGGCGCCAGATATCGTTTTTGAGGCAGGTTTGTCGCTTTGGTTTTGAAAATAGTTTTTTATCAAATCAAGCCAGGATTTGCAACAAGACCGTGGATCAGAGTGCTCTGAACTGCTCGCTCCACTTGTAGTAGGCGCGAATCATGTCCATTGATACGCTTGGCTTGCGTCTTGCCATGATTTCCTTGAAATCAGCCACTGTTAGATCTCGCGGCTGCGGTGGAGTCTCACCCTCTACTGGCTCATGATAGCCAGGCTGTGTGAATAACTCGTTTACTATTCTTAGCTGTGCGCTCTGGCAGACATCCTTGACATCGGATGCAGAGTAACCATCAAATAATTTTGCAAGCTCTATTGGCTTTACCTTGTCGTCTTTCTTTAGTTGTGCAGTGTATAGCTCAAAGAGTGCCTCTCTTGCCTCAAGTGTCGGCAATGGCACATAGACTCTTTTTTGGAATCTTCGCAGGAACGGCCAGTCCAGACTCCACGGCTTGTTTGTAGCGCCGATTACGTACATTTTGATGTCCTTGCCTTTTCCGTTGATTCCATCCATTTCTGTTAGGAATTGGTTCTTGGTTCTAACCTCGCCTCCGACTTCAGAGTTGCGGTTTCCAAGCAGTGAATCGATTTCGTCGATAAACAGTATGACTGGCTTGTTTTCCTTTTCCGCATATCCTCGTGCTAATTTGAATACCTTTGAGACGTTTTTCTCTGCTTCTCCTAGCCACTTTGACATCATCGATGCGGCATCAACTACAATGAAATAGCCGTCAATTTCGTTTGCGGTGGCAGCAGCTAGTACTGTCTTTCCACATCCTGGCGGACCATACAAAAGTATGCCTCTTGGCCATCCAAGTGGGAACAAATCTGCTCTTTGTGTAGGATAAACGATGGATTCACGCAATGCGTTTTTAGCATCGTCAAGACCGATTACCTCCTTCCAGGTAACATCTGGCTTTTCCTTCATTATTAGGTCATCAAATGTGTCTTCGTCCTTTTTCTTTTCCAGCTGTGCCTTTTGCTCAGCAGGGGTTGCGTTTGGGTCCACGGCGGGCTCTATATCGACGCCATGGCTCATCTGCAAAGCCTTGATTCTGTTTTCATATGCACGGCACCTCTCAGTGTAAACCTTGTTTAGCTTGTTGTCTGGATATAATTGGATTAATTTTACTAGCGAGTCGATTGCCTTTTGATAGTTGGCAATTGCCATTCCGCGGGCGCCCTGTGAGTCCAGCTTTATTGCATCGGATGCGTATTTTGATGCGTTGTTTTCTAGTTCTTGTGGTGCCAGACTCATTTCTATACTACCTGCTCGAATGTGACTTTAGATTTGCCTTGGTATTCTTGGGTGTGAACTCCGTTGACAAATTTTGTTAAATTTATTGTACCTTGATTTTGCCCATCAAAAGACAGGTTATTGGACACGTCGCTCTTTGCGCTCTCTATTTCAGACACGGATGATTTTGCCGATATTAGCAATTCCTGGATTTGGTCGTTTACCTCTTCAATAGAGACGGACCAGTTTTTCATCATGTCTACGAATTCGCGCAATAATGCATAGGCCTCCTTTTTGCCGTGGTGCTTGAGTATTATCTGCTCGGCTAGCGCCAGTATTGAATCCAGGTCCTCTAGCTCGTCCTTTGATAGCTTGTTTATTTTGGATTCATAGTTTGGGTTGGATTCTAGGATCTTTTTTCTGACTAGGCCTGAGAGCTGCTTTACCTTGCCCAAATCACGCTCAAAACTAGTACTCTCAAAGTTCATGGTGTGTATGATTAGGAATTAAGATTAGGATAGAACTTGCGGATTTTAGATTCGGCCATCAAATTAAGCTCAGCTAGGATTTGTTTGGATTCGAGGTTGGTCTGCTTAAAATCAAACCTAGATTCCAACAGACACCCCGAATCCATAACAATGCTGCCCAAAGAAGTCGAGAGCTCAACTAGATCATGGCGCGTGCCAGGAACTATTCCATAGATGTTAGAGTTTACCATTCGGATTAATGAAATTAGCGGACAGATTTGTACAATGCCGGAGATTTGCGATATTGAAATCAGTGTGGATTTGACTGACTTTATTGCGTCTATTGCAATCAAAACACTTGATTCCATTTCCAATTGCGTGTTTTCTAGCGAGTCATTTTGTGCGTAAAACTGCATGTTTTTGGCATGGATCTCAGAGTTTGCCTGCTCCAGCTTGTCCAGTATCATGCCAGATACATGAATGCAGTATTCCAGTCTTGGCTTTATCGTAATGGCATACGGGTTTGGCAAAACATGGACCATATCATTTACAAATACAGAGCTTGCGACCATACCTAGTTTCAGATCTGAGGTTTGCTTATGAGCGCGGTGTCCCGATTTTTGTCGTAACCGCGGTAACAAGTCCCGGGGGTTACAGTTTTTTTCTAATTGTTTACTGAAATTGACAAACGGTCTTGACTAGAAAACCATCAAGACTGCGCATGGGAAAAGAACGGGAAATAACAGTAAGCCTAGAAGAATTTGGGTTATCGCAGTATGAGGCGCGAGCCTATGTCACACTAATCACCAAGGGGACGATTTCCGCATCGGATGTTGCATATTACGCGGAGCTTCCAAGAACCAAGGTCTATCCAGTTTTGCTAAAACTACAGCAGAAAAAACTTGCCATAATATCAAAATCAAAGCCTGTAATGTGCACGGCAATTGCACCAGAAGACGCATTTGATGAAATTGTGCACGAGCAAATCAGCAAGGTTGACGCAATGAACACCTTGGTATCAAAATTAAAGAAAATAAGCGAGGACGGTAAAAAGGCGCAAGGGGCAGAAGAAAAGCGCTACTTTCACTTGGGCGCAAACTATGTCCCAGACAGAATGAGAACAATGATTGACGGCGCAAAGACATCCATACACATCACTGCAGATTCCTGGGGCTTGTCAATTTTAGCCGAGTGTAAGGAAGAACTGCTATCGGTGCTTCGACGAGACCTCGACGTCAGACTAGTTGTGCCAGTATCTGTGATTGGCTCTGAATCGTTTAGGAACATTCCAGATGGGGTAAAGATTCGCTCATCTGAAATCGTGCAAAACTGCTTTGCCTTTGATGATTCTGAAATCTTGCTAATCGACAACACAAACGGCCGAGGTGCAGTCTTTTCTGGAACCGACATTCTCAGTGCAAGCCAGTCAAGATTGTTTGCACAACTATGGAAGGACGCACTAAAAATCGACAATTTATCAGAAATGACAAAGAGTCAGGCACTCGAAGTATGCAAGATAATCAATGTAATAAACCAAAACGGCCTCGGCTTTGCGCTGCATTCTATACTAAACTCGAAAAAGTTTGTCGACTTTACCAAATTCCTAGACAAGTCTGGAATCTCATTTAAGGACAAGACCCTCGACCAAGTACTGGATATCGTAAACTCCACACTAGAGATGACATGCTCTGGTCGAGTTCAATATGACGAAAAAACAAACAACATCATCCTAGAATCAAAGATAAACTCTGGCCACTCCCTTCCATGGGCAATGCTCATTGAGAGTTATTTGGAGCAAAAGGGCAACCATCCAAAAATGATCTACCATTCAGACTCGCACAAGGGCGAGATGATTCACCTCAAGATAAATTAGACACAAGTAATTTAAGCAAAAATCGCCAAATTACACCCGTTGAGAATCGACTGCGTGTTTGATCACATTATAGCAACAGAGCTGTCAGAATATCTCAAAAAAACAGGTCATGCAATAATAGTCGAGGATGCCATAATCACGACAAAAGACAATGTGCTAGATGATCTGGCAGCATTTGCAATAAAGACAAACAGGCAAAGCTATCAGATCAAGTTCTTTGAAGACGTTGTGATATTTTCCAAGGAAATTCCAATGGAAGAGATGGGCCTCAAATCATGCAAGATGTGCGGATTTTTGGCAAAAACAAACTCTGACTTGGGATATCACCAAAATGCGCATCTTCCGGGAAGCTGGACACACCACATTGTTTAGAGATCTTAAAACAATAAATTCCCAAATACTTTGAACCACATTATGATAGAAGAAAAACTAGTGCAGCTCAACATAACATTACCCACACCGCCCAAGCCAGCAGGATCTTACATTCCAGTGGTGACATCCGGCAACTTGGCCTTTGTGTCAGGGCAGATTCCAATGCATGACGGCAAGGTGTTATTCACAGGAAAGGTCCCTTCAGACAAATCAATAGAAGAGGCCCAGTCCGCTGCCAGACTATGTGCAATCAATCTATTGGCACAGCTAAAGGCAAATCTTGGAAGCCTAGATAGAATCACAAAAATCGTGCGAGTATCAGGATTTGTGAACTGCATGCCAGACTTTGCAGAGCATCCAAAAATAATCAACGCCGCATCGGATTTGTTCTATGATATTTTTGGAGAAAAAGGAAAACACTCTAGAATCGCAGTCGGCGTGAGCAGCCTTCCGCTAAACTCTACTGTAGAAATCGACATGACTGTCGAGTTTTCCTAGGCTTTCTGGCTTAGCCTTGCGTTGAACTCTTTGATAAATGGCATAATCTTGTCTTTTGGTATTACTGCCCCGCACGCCTTGTCGTGCCCCCCTCCAGAGCCGCCAAACTCTGCAGACAGGCCGTTTACCATCCTTCCCAGGTGTATCTTGCATGATTTGGATCCTCGAATGGAAACAGCATAGATTCCATGGTCTATTCTCTCCTTGTATGCAACGCCGACGTCTTTGCCGGACAATCCCAGAACAAAGTTGACTGCGCCCGATGCACCTGCATCTGTTATTTCCATGTACCCGAGGTTCTTCATTGTTTTTAGCGACTTTTTGACCTTGGCAATCATCTCTGCTAATTTTCCTACCTGGATTTGCGCAAACTCGAATGTGTTCGGGATTTCATGTGGATATTTTGATTCGGCCAGCATTTCCACTAGATATAGTAAATAGTCAGGATCCTTTTGGTGTCCTACTATGTTGTAGGTCAGAACGGTAGCAGATATCAGTGCAAACTGCCTGTCATAGATTTGGAGTAGTTTTGCGCCCTTGGGTCTGTCCTCCATGTAATCAGTTATAGCTGCACATGTGGCAACAAATGTGGAATGGTCAGATAGTTTTTTCTTGTATGCGTCATAGACTTGGACCGTGGTGCATTCGTTGATGTCGTGGAATATCTTGACTTTGGCCTTTTCCAGTTTTTTTATTATTTCTGGGTCGATATCATGATGGTCAATGTAGGTGACTGCAACCTTGCGCTTTCTCAGAGTGGATAATACTTCGACAAACTTGTCCTGGTTGTTTTTTGCAAGGCCTAAATCGCAAATGTATAGTGTCTTTAGCTTTTCATCATGGACTAGAGACTCAATTGCAGGCATCAATCCCGGATAGTCAACCAGTATTGTATCTCCGCCAAAGGCTTCTCTAATTAATGCTGCCGAGCTGATTCCGTCTGCGTCCTCCATGTGCGATATGCACAAGACCTTTGTTTTTTTGACTGACTTTTTTGCCGCCACAAGGTGCGGTCTTTTGGGCTCTAATTTAAACCAAAATTACTTTTTTGCCAAGACTATTAGCTGGCGCTTGTCCTCATCTGAGAGACTAGAGTAGACATCGTAAAATGTTCTGCCAGACATTTGGGCAGCCGTGTCTATTTCTGCAAGCTTTGCCTGCAGTTCTGGCGAGGCAGACAAAACCAGCTCGTCTACCTGACGCATAAAGTCGCGCTCTATTTGGCTCATAATGAATAATCAAAAGCAAACCTATAGGATTCAGCTTTGTCAGATTAGACCAATTACTAAATTCTTAGGGCATTTTTGCAAGAGTAACACTACTGAATAATCCCTTTGGGAAGTACAAATGTAATTGTGGTCCCAACACCTAGTTCGCTCTTAGCCCAGATTGTACCCCCATGTGCTTCAATAATTTTTTTACACAAATACAAGCCCAAACCAAGTCCGTTTTTTTCCCTAGTAGTAGACATATCTGATTGGTAAAACATTTTGAAAAGATCATTCATACGATCTTGACTTATTCCTACACCATCATCAGAAACAGAAATAGTTACAATGTCCTCATCATTCAAAACATTCACCACTATCAATCCATCAACAGTAGTTGATTCTACGCTATTTTTCAATAAATTAAAGATCACTTGTGTTATTCTAGATACGTCGCACATTATTGGAATTTTTTGTTGTGCATCACAAGTAATTGTGGGAATGTTTGGATACGATTGTCTCATCATATGCATTACATTTCTAATTATCTCATTCAAGTCGGCTTGCTGTTTACTTATTATGATTTCACCAAAAGCAAATTTTTTCGCATCAAGTAAATTCTTTATAATCTGTGAGAGAAATGCGACATTTGCACTTATCTCAGACAGATATTTCCTTTGTTTGTCAGTGAGGTTTATTGAATCATGCCGTAAGATCAGATCCAGATTTGTCATGATTGGCACCAACGGAGTTTTGAGTTCGTGAGATACAACTTGCAGAAACTCATTGACCTCAATGTCTCTTTTTTCGTCTAGGTACAGATTCAGTTCTGCGAGGAGCATTTTTTCTTGTTCAAGCTCCTTGATTTTGTGTTTGACATTTTCTTGCGATTTCATTTATCGATCATCTCTCAGATAATTGCAGTATGGGTTTTGATTTAGAATTATCAGTGGCTTTCTTTTGCATCAAGGGCAAAGTAATCGACACGGTAGTCCCAAGATTCTTCTCGCTTGTGATTTTGATGTTTCCATCCAATAATTCCACTATGCCTTTACAAATAACAAGACCCAGTCCAGTTCCACCATGACTCCGCTTTATTGAGGAGTCTATTTGATAGAATTTAGTAAATAATTTTGAGAGGTTTTCTTTACTGATTCCAATACCATTATCCATTACGCTAATCACAACATTGTCACCATTCAATAATGCAGTGAGCAATATTTTGCCCCCATCGTGGTTTACAAAATCAAATGAATTTAGTAAGAGATTTCTCAATACTTGAGAAAGTCTCTGAAAGTCACTTTCTATAGCTGCATCATTGGTGTCATCTTTTATTTCAAATTGAATATTCTTTTTCTTGGCAACCGCAACAAATTCCTGATATGCATCAAAAAGAAGAGAGGTCACTTTGAATTTTGTCTTGTGTATTTTCATTTTACCGCAATCAAGTTTTTGTGCGTCTAGTAAATCATTAACTAGTGACTCTATCCTATTAGCATTTTTTGTTATTTCATCCATGGATTCTAGTTGGTCGTTGTCGTATGTGGAAATCTCTTTGAGTAATTCTACGTGTCCCAATATCGGAACAAGTGGAGTTTTCAGTTCATGAGCCATCAAAGATACAAACTCATCTTTTTGCTGAATTAGTCTTTTTACATGATCCAGATGGTCTTTAATTTGATATTCATTTTGGCGGATTGTTTCAAGTTGACATTTAAGTGATCTTCGTATTCTGTCAAAATATCCACTGATTTCTGCAAATTCGTCATTTCCTTCCAACTGTGAAACTTCATCTAGATTTCCATTTGAAATTTGATTTGCAATTTTTCGTATCTGTGCGATTTTATTATGATTAGTTCTAGATATAACAAATACGATTACAGACACGGATACAAAAATTATCACCAATGATAGACTTACATTATTAATCAAAGGCAAGACTTGCTCCATAATTTCTGTATTGTCTATGCTAATTCCCACTATCCAGTTCAAATTAGAAGAGTTAACGAGATTAGCAGTTTTTGTATATACAAGTAAAATTTCTGTACCATCAGATAATTTACTATCAACGTATCCTTCAGAATTAATTATTTTATCAAAAAAACTCTCAGATGGCACACTGTGACCCACATCAAAATAATTAGAATGAATTGTTTTGCCATCATTCGTGAGAAGATAATATTTGGTGGTGTTGTATTTGGAAACTGATATTGCTTCTTGAAGCGGGTAAGAGATTGCTAAAGGATCAAGCACATATTTTGCAACACCTACAAAATTTCCCTGATCATCATTTATTGCCAATGAGATTGCAATTGCATCGGTTTTACTGCTTTCATCGTAGTATATGTCATCAACATAATATCCCACATTACGTGCTTCATTCCACCACTTTTCATCATCTTGACGATAATCACTTGGTTTGTTAGTTGCTGCTATCGTTGCTCCATAGGAATTTGTCATGATTATTTCTTTAATAAACGAGGTATTTTCCTGTACAGTGCTAAAATCCCAAGCTTTATTGTAGTACGAGGCCTGATCCACAAGAACATTTGAAAAATCATTACGAGTTATTGCTTCTGCATGAACAGAATTTTGTGAATTCCACGTACTGTCAATTTGTTTTATGTACTCGGAAACGTCCGCAAACTGGGAAAATTCTTCGTTTGATGATTTCATGGGATGTATAGCTTGTTTTTCTTGAAATCTTTCAAATGATGAGATTTTTTCATGTATTATATGATCTATAGAATTTGCAAGGATCTTTGCTCGAACTTGATAATTATTGGCTATTGTCTCTTTAGTCATCTTTTCAGTTTGTACGATCAAAAAAACTCCACTAACAAGAAAGGCCACACATATGCCCAAAAATGCCAAATATGTTTTGGTAGTAACCCTCATTTTTCACATCTCACGCGGCCAGATTGATTTCCATCATACAGTGAGACAATTGCGTCAATATTGCATTCAGATATGTATGGATACGCAGATATGATTGTGGGCGCCATTAGGTCTTCTGGAGCAGTAGAATGTGCAAGGCCTAACGCATGTCCAAATTCATGTCTGGCTATTGTGCTTAATTCATCTACGGTCAGATTGTCCACGTTGTATATCGTTATGGTGGATTTTAGAATTTGATTATCCTCTACAACAGATTTTGTATATCCAGTATAACCATCAGTATTTCGCTCATTTGTTAGTTTTATTATAATATCGCCTTCTCCAGTATTTGACTGAATAATACTGAATTTTGTTGGGATATGTAATGATGTTGGAGTTTCTGAAGCTTTCACTAATGCTCCTTTCCACCCATCATAGTATTTTGAAACAATTCCCTTAGGACCCTTATGTAAAAGAGAGTCATCAATTTCCAGTACGGCATCAGATAAAATCGAATTCTTTATTGCGGTAATTTTATCCGAAGAAATTTTGTCTTCACCAATTATATTCACATCCAGAGCCGTGCCGTCTGGAATTTTCCAAGCGATCCATGTGTCAATTGTATCTCCACGTAAATTTTCTATTACGTATTTTGATGTTAATTCAGACTCGTACGATTTTAGTGGGGTAGAAAATACAACGACAGGTATTATGAAAGCAGAGATGGCTACTATCAATAAATAATGTTTTTTTGTGAAACGATTTTGGTGTATGTTTTCTACAAGAAGGATCTTTTCTTGCTCTAATTCATTACATTGATGTATTTTTTGATCGAGATTTTTTTCAAGATCTTGTGTTTTCGCTCTTAGTTTTTGGGCCTCATTGTCAAGCTCTTGGATGTTTGCTTCAAGAAGAATTTTCTCCTGTTCTTTTTCATTTAGTATGTGTCTGTGGTCATCCATTCACATCATCATTGTGATTCAATAATCTGTACTAGATCTTGTAGTTTGATCGGTTTTCTTAGATAACCACTAAGACCGCGACCTAGCCATTTTTCTATCTCTGAGCGATGATTTGGTGTTGCCGTAAATAGATAAATTCGATTTTCCCTGATTTTATTTTTTTTATCCAATTGTTCTAGAATCTCTAGGCCCGATAACTCAGGCATTGCAATATCAAGAAGAACGACATCAAATTGCTGCTGCTGGATTAAACTTAGGCCCGTGATAGAATTGTTTGTATAAACACAATCATGTTTTTTAATTTTTAGATAACTAGCCAATAATTTCGTTATGCTTTCATTATCGTCTATGACGAGTACTTTTTTTTGTGAATTCGACATTAGTGGTTAGATCAAATTCTGATTAAAAGGACTTGCTCAACTCAATACATATTATGATATGTCCCATGGGGAGTTTGTCTTATTATCAATAATTTCGCATAACAACTAGATCAGTATGGAGTTGTTGATTGATCACTCTGCACTTGCACATGTATTGCTGCCCACAAGCATAATTTCAATTGTTTTGGCAAGCATTTTTGCCGGGCAGTCATTTAAAATGTACAAAATCGCACAGAGTCAATTTTTGCTAGGACTCGTCATTGGTTTTGCAAGTATAGCTCTTGGTGATTTTTTCTTGCTAATAACAGCAACATTTGGGCCAATTCTTGAATCAAGTCAGTATAACTTACTGTACTGGTATCGGTTGATTTTTCTATCAGCTGGTTTTGTTTTTATTGCATTAACATATCATTATCGTAGCAAACAAGATCAACAAATTCCCTTGTTAAAGATTGGAATTGCGGCATTCATCATGACTGGAATTGTGTTATTTTTGACCAACATCACAATGCAATTACCTGGCCCAACAATAGCCAATCAATCCAACTTTTTATTCAGGCTATTCAATGTAATCATACTTGCATACATAGTAAAATCTTCATTACAATATGTAGCTCAAAAGAATGGTCCAATTCATGTCCCCTTTGCATTTATGATTCTCCTAATGGGTCAATTTTCGGTGTTAATTTTTTCAATCGACGGTAGTGTTGCTGCAAGGATTGCATCCAACATATTAAGAGATGTAGGATTATTCATTTTGGTTTGGTCAGTTTTTGTCAAGAATAAAGCAGGCATATCAACTACTAAAATTCAAAGCTAAGATTTATCTATAAAAACCACACAATAAGGAAGTGGGATTAGAAAATGTTCATAATTTACTAATTTATTCTAATCTCGAATCAAAAATAAAACATGCATCTGAATTCCTAATCGAAGGTATCAAACAAAATGAGATCATCATACTCATAGACGATGAGGAGAATAGCTTCAAACAGCAAATGGAAAAAAACTACAGAATAGATTTGAAAAAACTTGAAAAAGAAAAAAACGCAGTCATTTTGAATTCTAACAAGTGGTATTTCCCAAAGGACAAATTTGATTCTAATGATTTATTGAATAGAATGCACGATATCGTAAAACAGGCAAAAGACGATAAAAAAACTGGGATAAGGATTTTTGGAGATAAGACAGTATTTTTCAGAGACGACCATGTGGAAAGATTCTTTGAATGTGAAAAAATATTAGGAATGGGGTTTGATTTGCCAATCACAGCATTATGTGCATACATGTCAGAGTCAATCGGCATCCTAAATCCAGAAAGCCGAGGTAGATTGTACGACTTTCACTCAGACATAATCAAAGAAACATCAAGACCGCTAAAACAACTTAGACGAAACAAGTTGGAAATCTATTTCGACATACTTGTTGCAATAGGCGAAGCAGGTGAAAATGCAGTTCAGACAAGAATTCAAGGTAAGAGTAATCTATCATATGATAAATTTACCAAATACCTTGATGAGATGAGAGAAAGAAAATTAATTCAAAGAGACCCCCTAACTATAACCGATAAAGGAAGAGAATTTGTGAATAAATTCGATAGCATCAGTTCATTTTTACACAAGATGGGTTTAGATTATATTCAATAATTCCTCATAAACCGCGAACAAATTTTTTGTGTATATTTAGAGCCAATCAATACCATACCAAACAAAACAGACGAGAACACGGTGGAAAACCACAACGAAGTAGTATTTTCCAATAACATGTGTTTTCCCATCTGCCAAGTCTACGACGCAGATATGGCAGTTTCTCGTCGGAAATAATTACGGCAAAATATTATTTAAGACTGATCATGATTTTCAAGGCCACAACCATCACTGAAATTTTCACGATATCAAGTCTGATAATGTGACCAAGTCTTAAATCAATTAAAGAAAATTGTGACTTGCTTGAATCGCAGTGTGCTTGCAGTATTTCTAGGTGCAATGTTGTTACTTAGTGCATCAACATCGGATTCAGCATTTGCCGAGCAAAAAGACACCAAGAAAAAAACCAAGACTGCGGAAAAAAAGAAGCTCAAGCCGGGATTTCAACCACTCAAGCCAAAACAGGAATCAGAGCCAAAAAACCTAACAAAATCAATAAAGCCAGCAAAGCCGCAACCAGTCAAGCCAAAACTTCATACCCAAGGCTCGACTACGTCCTTGGACATGTCTGGCAAGTGGGAAGGAATTGCAACATGGTCTGCATCTTTTGATTATTGGGATCCCAACTTGGGATCATATCGCGAGGCTTGCCAGTACCAAGGAAACTTTGGGATGACATTGACCCAAACCGGAAACATCGTCAGAGGTGGAGCAGAGATAACAAATTTCAAAGTCACAGGCGGAAGAAACATGCAGGTGTGCTCTGAGGAAGGCCTAGCCCCACTAGGCTCAGTTGATGCCAAGATTTTTGGTTCCGGGTTTTCCGGCAAGCTGGGCCTACTAGACGTCAGGGGAACAGTCACCAGTGATTTGATCAGAGGACAAGTGTCAGGATCGGTAGGGGAAATAACAATCGGCGGAGAGTTTACCGGAAATCGAATCTTCAAGTAGGATTTTCAAATTTCCTGCATAAACTTAATAGGTAATTTTTGGGCAGAAAGGCCGAATTGGAGACAAAAAACATAGGCCTGCGCGACATTGAAGTGGCAGACACCAAAATATCCGACATTGACGGCGAGCACGGCAAGCTGATCTATCGCGGATACGACATTTTGGATCTGACAAAAAACTCGACCTACGAGGAGACTGCATATCTGTTGCTCAACGACAAGCTCCCAACAAAGTCAGAGCTTGACGAGTTCAAGCAAAGGCTGATTGATGCGCGCGACATGCCGCGCCAGATGCAGTCCAACATGAGAAACTGGAAGAAAAACGCCGACCCGATGGTAATGATGCAGGCATTTGTAGTTGCACTGTCAGGGTACTATGATGATAAAGGTGCAAACGAGCAGGAGGTAAACTATCAGAGCGCCATATCTCTAATATCAAAGACACCAACAATAGTCGCAAGCTGGGAGCGAGTCCGCACGGGAAAAGACATTGTAGACCCAGACCCAAGGCTATCCCATGCGGCAAATTTTCTAAACATGCTTGTGGGCGAAAAGCCAGACGCCGAAACAGAGAGAATTTTTGATATTTGCCTGATTTTACATGCAGACCACACGTTTAACGCGTCCACGTTTGCAGCACGCGAGGTAGCATCGACTGGTGCGCACATGTATTCTGCAGTAAGCGCAGCAATTGGAGCATTGTCTGGACCCTTGCACGGCGGTGCAAACTATGAGGTAATGAAGATGTTGCTTGAAATCAAGTCAGTCGATAATGCAGAGTCCTGGGTCAAAGAAAGGATCGCCCAAGGCCAAAAGATAATGGGCATGGGCCATGCAGTATACCGCACGTATGACCCAAGAGCGCAGGTCCTCAAGGAGCTATCACGCAAAATGGCAAAAAAGACAGGCGCGCCATGGTATGATATCACCCAGGCAGTAGAAGAGACTACCATTCGCGAGATGAAGCGCCAAAAGGGAATCGACATTTACCCAAACGTTGACTTGTATTCCGCATCATTATACTACATGCTAAAGATTCCGCCAGATCTTAACACGCCAATCTTTGCAATATCTCGAGTGGCAGGGTGGACCTCGCATGTCATAGAGGAGAAATTTGCGCAGGCGGCGCCAAAGACTGCATTGTATAGACCAAAGGCAGTATATGTCGGAAAGTATTGCGGACCGCAAGGCTGCACGTACGAGCCAATCGATCTTAGAAAATAGATACAAAAATCAACAACTTAGCTGATAAATCATACACCTTACTGACAAGACAATATCAATTCTGACGCCATATCACACACATGAGTCACTGGAACCGCGAAATTCGCGCACCATTCAAAAAAGTCATTGCTTGGGATACATTGTTTTTTGTCCTAGGAATTGGCGTAGGAACAGGAGTAGGAGCATTCCTAGTCACAAGCTAGGAGTCTTCTTTTTTATCATGACGCCAGAGTATACAGTAATCGGAACAATACTGCCAATCACAATATCGATTACCGCAATTGCCATTTCAATAATTACGGCGCAAAAGTCAGAGGCCAACTTTGTTTACAGCTCACTTGACAAAATGTACACAGAGCTGATGAAAACAGGAGTAGACAACCCAGACTTTAGAGATCCTCAACAAACCATCAACTACAAGACATCATTTTCAGGCACAAGGCTTTTTGCGTACGAATCATATGCCTTTATGGCAATGAACCTAGCTGCCACAGTACATGACAGATACAAAAAGATTCACGACACCTGGAACACAATCATAACTTTAGAGTCAGAGCTGCACAAGTCATGGTTTTATGACAATTCCCACAAGTTCAAGCCAGAGTTTGTAGGATTCATCAAGGCCCAGCTGGTATCAAGGACGTCAAAATGAGAAAAACAGACACCATCTCATTTAGGCTTGACAATGAGGTTCTAGCAAAGCTTCGACGCGAGTCAGAAAAACAAGGAATCAGCCTTAATGTTTTGATAAACCAAGTCCTAAGAAGATACACAGATTGGGACATGTTTGAATCCAAGGTCGGCATGGTTCCAGTCGCAAGACCTATCCTGGATTCGCTCTTTGGCAGGCTGAGTGGAGACGAGGTAATAGAGATGGCAAAAAAAATCGGCAGTGAAATAGTAAAGGATGTTGCCACATTCATGAAAGGCGCAATGAACCTAGAGTCATTTACCTCGTGGTTTGAGACAAGAATGCAAATGTCCGGATTTGAGGTAAACCACAATGTCAAAAACGACACCCATACCTACATTGTAAAGCACGATCTTGGCCAGAACTGGTCATTATACCACAAGACAGTACTCGAGATAATATTCAGAGACGTCCTAGAAAAGCCAATCAAAATAGACGCAAACCCAAGAATGTTCACACTCGTGTTTACTGCCTAGATCACTTGAACTGCACCTCTCATCCAGGGATGCAGTGTGCAGTAATATTCGTACAATCCCGCAGACTCAAATGTGTACTCAAACGTGTCTTGCGCCATCAGCATTCCAGAGTCAAATTCTTCCCCAGTGACAGTGTGAATGGAGTTGTCGCTGTTTTTCCACTGGACTGTGTCTCCTGCGTTTACTTGGATTTGCTGAGGATAGTATGATTTGTTGCTTGATTTCATTGCAGAGCCATTTTCTATTTCACATGTTGTGGTCTGAATTGTTGCAGGAGTTTGTGCAAAGTGGTTTTGATGTGACTCTGTACTCGTTGGCCTAGATGATGGTATAACGGTGCCGTCGGTATCAGATGCCTGCAGTCTTGTCAATAGTGCAAGCTGGTCTTGCCACATGTAGATGGATTTTGTTTTTGCAACATCCACTCCGTCTATTGCGCCATCAGATGCATCGGACACATCAAAGTACGCCATGGTTCCACGCTCTTCTGGCAAGCCGTGCAGGTGGAACAAGTATCTTCCTGGATCTTCCCAGCTTGCCTCAAAGATTGCTGCGTTTCCTGGCGAGACCTCCCAGGTTTGTGCCTTTACCGGTGGATTTTGCCATATTCCAGACGCAATTGCATCAAAGACTGTCCCATGGATATGATACCCAAATGCGGGCATTGCACCCATGTCCACATAATAGATTCTGACCAGCTCGTCCGTTTTTGCCTGCAGTGGGTTATTCCAGTACTGGTCTGCATAGCCGTTGAAGAACACATAGTCCGGCTCCCATGACTCTTGGTCGTCCAAGTCATATTCGCCTTTGACTAGGACAAACTCTCGCGCAGGCGCTGGTGCTACTTTGGGGTCAATTATCATTGCCCCATAGAGGCCGTTCCTAATGTGCTCAGAGACTGGCATCACATGACAGTGATACATGAATGCGCCTGCAGGCTCTGCTACAAAGTCATACGTGTAGGATTGGCCTGGAAGCACCTCTTGGAATACGCCGTCGTTTTTCTCATTGTGATCACCGTGCAGATGTATCGTGTGAGGCAAATGTCCGTTGTTGATAAAATCTATTATGACTCGGTCTCCCTCAGTTGCGCGTATTGTGGGACCAGGTATTGTACCATTGTACGTCCATGCCTCTACGCGGACTCCGGGTGCAATCTCTATTGTGGTGTCTTGTGCAATTATGGTATAGTGTCTTGTCTGGGAAGGCAGGACAGAAGTCTTGTCAGCAAATGAGACGTGCTGCGATGCAGGAAATGCAACAAGTGTAACAATTGCAATCCCCACTAGAACAACGATAGAGAGGCCCATCAAGATGCTTCTGTCCATTATGGAGATTTTGGTAGATTCTGCTAATATGCGGGGCGTTTACTGTGCAGCCAAGTGCAGCGATCCGCTCAAGGTAATAATTATTAGAGAATTTTTTGCAATGTAAGTAATGGTCTGGATTAGATATTCTGACTATGGCAAGCCAAAAAAGAAAAAGGCACCTGTCAAGTCAAAGAAAAAATCAAAGCCACGAATAGAGCCAAAGATCAAAGTCATTCCAGGAGATCACAAAGTAGAATTCAAAAAAGCATCCGAGATCTAGTTTCTAGTGTTGAGCCATTGTTGTGCGCGATTTGTAATGTCGTGCTTGTACAAAACTTGGAACACCATCTCGTAAAACGTGATTCCTTTTTGTTGTGCCTGCGCATCAAGCCACTTGATTCCTTCTGCTAGTTCAGGATCAGTGTCGGAGAATTGGACCAGCTCGTCGACCATCCTCGTAAAGAAGGCAAAGGACTTTTGCATTACGGTATGGTTTTGCACTTGACTATTCAGACCTGAATTCAAATTATATAGACAAAAAACGCCTTTTTGGTTGACTATGATTCACAATATTTTTTGCGACGGAAATGCAAAGAGAATTTGCTGGACCATTCAGACTGACAGTACCACAGTTGATCAGTTCCGAGATCATGCCGACATTTACCTGGATAAAGTAACTGACCTGCAATCAAAATACATCGCGCTGCACGTAGGGATTTTTTGGGGAATCGGCGTTTTCATAATAAAAAATGGCGACACGATAAAAATTCAGCTGGACTCGGACGAGATGATCAAACATTTATCCAGTGACCAAAAATCTCAAGACCCGCTAATAGAAGGCAAAAAAAGATTCATCAATCAATTAGCGGAACAACGCGGCCTAATCTACCAGTACTCCAAGATATCAAGCCAAGACAATATCAGCTCATCAATGTTGTAGAATTATTCCAATGTCTTGCAGGTTTGTGTGGGTGGGCCCAGTCCTTATCAGGCCGCCAAATTTTCTAAAAAACGAATTGGAATCATTGTTTTGCAAGTATGGCTTTACAACATCATAATCAACTGCATGATCAAAGATTGCGCCGGCATATTCCGTGTTGCCATCAATTCCGTCAGTTCCAATCGATGCGACAGTTGTGTTTGCAGGCAACTTTGGAATTATATTTAGTACAAGCTCCTGGTTGCGCCCCCCTTTTCCCCTGCCGCGCACTTGTACAGTGGTCTCCCCGCCAAAGACAAGGCATGATTTTTTTGCAGTTTGGAATTTTTTGAGAATTTTTTGCGCAGCCAGTGCAACATCTCCTGTCACAGCACCATACTGCACCACAGAATAGCCAAGTGATTTTGCCTTTTTCGACATTATACCAAGACAGTCGGAATTTGACGCAATTATCTGGTTTGGGATTTTTGGCTTTTTTGGAGTCTCGGCTATTTTGCCTTGCGCGCCACGACACAGTCTGGATAGAACCGGCTTTGGCATCTTTTTGCCCAGCTTGTACTTTGATACTATACCAATACAGTCAGAAAATGTCGTCTTATCGCAATATGTCATTCCAGATGCAATTGCGCCCAAGTCGTTTCCCACCACATCCGACATTACATAGGATAATGCGTCGCAGTGGAGATTTTCTAGGATTTTACCCCCTTTTACGCCTGAGAGGTGCTTGCGGATTGCGTTAATTTCCGATATAGAGGCGCCCGATTCCAGCAGTATTTTTGTGGTCTTGATTTTTTGTTGCAGTGTAATTCCCGCAGGCGCACAGACCAGAGCAGATGCGCCCCCAGATACCAAAAACACAACCAGGTCGTCTTTGCCCGCATTTTGCAATAGTGTTATGATCTTTTTTGCGGCAAGGACCGAGTTTTGGTTAGGCGTTGGATGTCCTGCGCGGATGACTCGAAATTTTTTATTGTAAAATGCAGGCCCGGTGTTTTTTGGAATCACAATGACTCCGCCGTCTGCGTGTAAAATATTATGTGCGGCCTTGGCCATTGCATCTGCTGCCTTGCCCATTGCGACAAGCCAGATTTTATCATATTGTGATGTATGATACGATTTGCCAGAGCAGACAAGCCTGTTTTGTGTAATGTATTTTTTAATATACGTTGCAGGCCTTGCAGCACCTAGTCCGGCATCAAGAATTTTGCGCACATCACTCAATGAATGATTTGAGTCCTGCCTTGCTTATTAGATTAGCACTAGTCACATCCAAGATTAGTAGAAAGAGTTATCTTCTCTTCGCATGGTAGCCAAGCTACCTCATTGAATAAAAAACAGATCTGCTGGGCAAACTCGTCCTATGATGACTCTGATATTGTTATAGTTGGCATTCCAGACGAGACGGGATCGCACGCAATATTTGCAGGATCATCTGCCGCACCAGATCACATCAGAAAGATTTCAAATTCTAATGACGTCTATGCGGAAAAAAAATTGCTGTGCTTGGCCCAGCCAACACTTGGAATAGGGCAAGCGCGCGTCCACGACTACGGCAACATCAAAAGACGGCAGATTGAAACAACCATGGCAAAAATTCTTGCCGCAAAAAAACTGCCAATATCCATTGGCGGAGACCACTCCAACACCACCCATATTATCAAAGCCATGGCAAAAAAGCATGGCAAAATCTCACTAGTGTATTTTGATGCCCATCCTGACTTTGTATCGCACACCAGAAACTATTATGGTTCGGTAATCACCGACTGTCTGGACTATATCGATATCAAGTCCAGCATCCAGATAGGAATCCGCAGCCCCGAGCAAGAAGAACTAGACAACATCAAAAAGCACAGACTCCGGGTAATCACCCCATTTGATATAATAGAATCAGGCATAAAGTCGGCAGCCAAGACCATTTTGGATACCGTAAAAGAAAATGTCTATGTGTCATTTGACATGGACTGCCTTGACTCGTCATTTGCGCCAGGAGTATCAGTGCCAGTGCCCCTAGGAATCCAGTCCACAGACGCCATGTATTGCGTAAAAAAACTGGCCCAGAGAGGAATCATAGGCCTTGATATCATGGAAGTCTGCCCATCACATGACCTAAACGATGTCACGTCACACTTGGCATCGCGAATGATCGGCGAGCTGATTTCATCCTGTAAGGTATAAGTACCCAAATTACAACCACCAAAACATGCACACAGTAAAAATTCCAAAAATAATCAATTTCGGCAAAGACGCATTATCTCAATCAGAATATCAAAAAAATGCTCTAGTAATCACAACTGCCCCACCACCAATATCACAAAAGTGGCTAGGCAGAATGGGCATCAAAGATTACATGTTATATGACAAAGTAGAACCAGAACCATCAATCGAAACCGTACAAAACGTAATTGCAGAATTCAAGCCAAAGAATCCATCTTGTATAATCGGATTGGGTGGCGGAAGCTCACTAGATGTTGCAAAATATGCAGGAGCGGAAATGAAACTGGAAAAAACACTCATCCCAACAACATTTGGAACTGGAGCAGAGATGACCACATACTGCGTCCTAAAATTCGACGGCAAGAAAAAACTGCTCCGCGAGGACAGATTCCTAGCAGACAGGGCAATTGTAGATTCATACTTTATGGAAGGAACACCAGAGCAAATAGTCAAAAACTCTGTCTGTGACGCATGTGCCCAGGCAACTGAAGGATACGATTCCAAGCTGGGCAACGAGTTCACAAGAACAATGTGCAAGCAGGCATTTGAAGTATTGTATGACGCAATAATGAACGACAAGCCGGAAAACTATCCATATGGTTCAATGCTATCAGGCATCGGATTTGGCAACTGCTCCACGACACTGGGTCACGCACTATCCTATGTCTTCTCAAATGAGGGTGTAGCACATGGATATTCATTGTCATCATGCACAACTGTAGCACACAAGTTCAACAAGTCGATTTTCTACGAGCAGTTCAAAGAAGTAATTGAAAAGCTAAAATTCGACAGAATGACGCTCAAGGCACCACTAGACCAGGCAGCGGATGTAGTCATGACAGACAAGGGCCATCTGGATCCAAACCCAAGACCGGTGACAAAACAAGATGTCATCCAGTGTCTACAGGATATCGTCGACGGCAAGCTGTAAAATTTTCATTTTCTCTTTTAATTTTGTACACGAATTTCGCCGGCGTTTACTAAACTTAAATAGGTCAAATCTGATCACAAAAAAAGATGCTAAAGTTTGGAATTCAAAACGGGCTAAACGTCGCAAGGGCCGGCTTTTCAGAAGACCAGATTCTCACAGCATGCTTGCTTGCAGACAGAGTAGGCTATGATTCCATTTGGTACATGGATCACTCTAATGTCCCGCAGTGGACAAAGGCAACGGTGCTGGATCCATGGGTCATGCTATCTGCGATTGCAGCTACTACACAAAATGTAGAACTTGGAACATGTGTCACAGATGCGATTCGACGCCATCCATCAAACATTGCACTTGCATCCATAACACTGGACAGAATTTCAAAAGGAAGAGGAACGCTTGGAATTGGTGCGGGCGAGGCACAAAACCTAAAGGAATTCAACATTCCATTTGACAACCCGGTCTCAAAATGGGAAGAACAGCTCCAGGTAATCAAATTGCTATACCAATCATCACCAGAACACACTGTAAACTTTAATGGAAAATATTATCAGCTAACAGACGCGTGCTTGCAGGCAAAGCCGATTCGCAAGCCACATCCACCGACATACATGGCAGCTGGCGGACAGCGAACATTACAAATGACTGGAAAATACGGTGACGGATGGCTGCCAATCGGATACACACCGGAATTGTTTGAAGACCATGCTGCAACAATTAGAAAATCAATGAAGGAAAACAACCGCACCAAAGAAGAGCAGGAAAACTTTCAATATGCTTTGGACATAGACGTGTACTTCTCAGAAGACGCAGAAGAATCCTGGGCAAAGATGAAAGAGGCAGTCAAGGTATCATTATTCAAGCCAGAGGTGTTGCGTGTACACAACCTAAAGTCAATCGAGGGGTTTGATTTTAAGAAATATTTCACAGAATACTCGATGTCAAACCAGGACTGGATTGTAAAGATGAGAGAGGGTGCAACCACAATCCCAGACGCAATCGCACGCTCTTCTGTTGCGGTAGGAACACCAGACGATGTAATCCCAGTGTTTGAGAGATTCATGAAGGCAGGCGTCAACCATTTTGTCATCAGGTTCTGGGGCTCTAACTATTTTGGATCAATTGACAAGTTTGCATCCAAAGTAATGCCACACCTCAAAGGCAACACACGATAATTTTCCTCAATGGCGACTCTGGACGAGTGTGAGGCCTATGCTCGCGGTAAGGGAGCAGACATACCATTTTGCATGGGAGTAGTCTTTAGGTTAAAGTCAATTGGAATAACACATGAACAGATTCTGTGCTCGGCCATCTTGTCACAGACAAAATCAACCTTTGATGAATTATTTGAGCGCTTTGGGCGCGACGTCGCAGTCATGGCAACTAGCATCATGCGGGATACTACCCAACCAAAGAAAAAGCAGGAAGAGTCCTATGTAGAGCAGATACAGCAAGCGCCTTGGGAATCAGTCCTAATCAAATTATGCGAGATTTCTGCCAACCTCAAGGTGATAAAAGAATCAGAATTATCAAAAAACAAGCGCAGAAAGCTGCTCAAGCAAAACATCCACTATCTCAATGTGCTTAAGAAAAACATTGCAGAAAACCAGGACAAAGCACTGGGCTTGTCAAAACTGCTAGATGGTGCAAATGAGACCATTATGCACTTTGGGCACCGCCCGATCAAATTTGAATGAAAAGTGCAAGCTAGCAGGCCAGATTTTCTTTGCAGGCCTAGCTTAAATTAAGAATTTTTTCATCCAATACCATGAAGGGAGACATTTTGCTGCAAAACATTTCGGTTCGAGGATTCATTCCCGCAACGGCAGGCAAAAACGTCAAAGAGGATAAAAAGAAAATCAAAGAGGCAATAGAAACCAAGCTAGGCAAAAACATTGATGCAGTCAAAAAAAGAATAGAATCAAAGCCACTATCCATAAGCGTTACATTTTATGTCAAAAAGGATTCCGTGCACGCAAAAAAAGACACACACTCACTATCTAATGTTCTGCTTGCAGTATTATCACCAATAATGGCATCAGGCAAGGAAGTAGAGGCAGGCCTAGACATCATAAAGGATGATTCTACAATATACAAGACAACACTAGAGAAAAAGCTAGTTGAATCCGAAAAAGACGAAGGGTTGTCCTTTTCCATATATGAGTGGACAACTACATAGCATACTGACAAATCATGCGTAATGGTTTTATTGTAAAATTGCATAATCACAACAATTAGGGCACATGGACCCTAAGCCATACCTGTACCCAAGTGCTTGGGAGCAAAAATCCCAAGCAGCAAGTTCGGTTGAATTTATTATCAGTGCAGTATAATTTGCAGTATGCAGCTACTAGGCAGGCTGGAGATAAAATCACCCCAAAAAATAGCTGAATTTCTCAACTCAGAGCACGTAGGAAGGATTGCCTCACTAGACAAAGAGGGTTTTCCGCAGATAATACCGATGAATTTTGCCTTTGTAAACGGCGCAATATACATGCACTCCCACACAAGAGGGGAAAAGCTTGACAACATTCGCGCAAACCCAAAGGTGGGCTTTGAAGTCGATAGAGAAGTAGAGTTTTTGCCATCATACTTTAGCTCACCCACTGACGCATCGCAGGCAGACACGCTTTACATCAGTGTGGTAATAAAGGGAATCGTATCAATAATACAAGACAGGTCAGAAAAGGCAATGGCACTCAATGCATTAATGGAAAAATACCAGCCAGAGGGAGGCTATGAAAGGCTAACGCCTGAAATGCACGTAGTGGACGAAGTCGCAATCATCAAGGTAACGCCAAAGACAATGCGAGGAAAATACAAGATAGGCCAGCACATGGACAAGTCCACTAGAATTCAGCTGGCAAGAAAGATTTTAGAGAAAAACAGCCCACTTGCAAGGCAGGCGTTGCAGATAATGGGCTTCGAGATAATAGACAACGACGTCAAGATGGTAGACGAGCCGCTCTGGTAGCTTAGCTGCTCAGCGTACCCATTAGGTTTAATCTGTACGGCATTTCCTTTTTGACCAAATAGAAATTCTGGTCCTTCATTGTTACGGTTTGCTTGTTGTTTGCATCATCTAGTATATTATTATCCAGTGTGACGGAAATTGAAAATGGTCCAACATTGTTTGCGGTAAAGTCCAGCGTCAATACAGTGTCATTAATGGTTGCACCAGTCGATACAATTGCAACGCCGGTGCCATCTAGGATCAGTCGAGACTCGACTACCTTGAACTGTTTTAGGCCTGTTCCCTGAATTGGCTCTAGCTTTAGTAGCAGGTTTGCCTTTTTGAGCATGCCAGAAACAAATGCCTCGCCGCTCAGATTAAGCTGGAACTGTTTTTGTTCTAGTTCTGCTAGGCGTGATTTAGGCTCGATTTGGATTTTCGGCACAGATTTTGGCATTGATTTTTGTATTGTGGGAGTAGGCTCTAATGCAAGTGAGGATTCTGCAACTGACTCATGGATCATAGTCGGGTTTGGCGTCTCAGTATAGTCAATGCTTGCCGCATGTCCTGTTGGTTTTGGGTAAAATTTCTCGTCAAGATCGAAAATCAAAAATGCAGACACCACAACAAACGCAATACTACACAATGCGATCAAGTGCGTGTTAAATGAGCCTTGCAACCAAAGCTTGACTTTGCAAATTAGCTTAAAAGAGACACGTATGAATTATCAGTGAGCTACTTACCACTAGGTAATCTACGATAATACAATCACCCATCCTTTAAATTTGAAATTAAATTTTCATTGCCTATTGCAGGTACAGTCATACCAAATATCATCAGAGTTTGAGCCAACAGGCGACCAGCCAGAGGCAATAGAAAAACTAGTCCAGGGAGTGCAAAAAGGCAAGGTCCAGACATTGCTTGGGGTGACCGGCTCGGGCAAGACATTCACGGTTGCAAACGTAATTGCAAAAACCGGCAAAAACACCCTTGTAATATCGCACAACAAGACACTTGCAGCACAACTATATTCAGAGCTAAAACAGTTTTTCCCAAAGAATAATGTCGGCTATTTTGTATCATACTATGACTATTACCAGCCTGAAAGCTATATTGCGCAAACCGACACATACATCGAAAAAGACACCGAAATCAACGAGAAAATTGAAAAAATGAGACTAGAGGCAACTGCCATGCTCTTGTCTGGCGAGCCGACCATTATAGTAGCCACAGTGTCATGCATCTATTCTTTAGGTAATCCCAAAGACTGGGAGGAGATGGCAACCACTATCAAGGCAGGTGCGCAAATGAGTAGAAGTGAGCTGATTCGACGCCTAGTCAACGCACGATACGAGCGCAACGACACCACGATTGCGCCTGGAAATTTCCGAGTAAAAGGCGACACGCTGGATGTGATTCCTGCATATTCCCAAGATTTAGTTCGAATATCCATGTTTGGCGACGAGATTGAAAAAATCTCCATACTGGACAATGTATCCCTAAAAGAAAAGCGCAGGACAAATTCAATCAAGATTTTTCCCGCAAAGCACTATCTAATAGCAGATGATGTACGAGCCCGAGCAGTAAAGTCGATTCGAGAAGAACTCAAAATGCGACTGCCAGAATTAAACGAGCTGGAGCAACAGCGACTGGAAATGCGAACCAAGTTTGATTTAGAGATGATCGAGGAGCTCGGCTATTGCTCCGGAATTGAGAATTATTCTCGCCACTTTGATGGAAGGGCTCCAGGCCAGCAAGCCTTTTGTCTTTTGGATTTTTTTGGCAACGACTATCTACTAGTAATAGATGAATCGCATGTAACAATTCCGCAGCTTCATGGAATGTATGGCGGGGACCACACCAGAAAAAAATCCCTAATTGATTACGGATTTAGGTTGCCAAGCGCATTTGACAATCGCCCGCTGAAATTCGAGGAATTTGAAAAATATATCAAAAATACGATTTTTGTTTCTGCAACACCATCTGCATATGAAAAAGAACTATCATACCAAATAGTAGAACAGCTGGTTCGACCAACAGGACTAGTAGACCCGCAAGTAGAGGTCAGGCCTACAAAAAACCAGATGGATGACCTAATATCTGAAATAAAAAAGCGCATTGAAAAAAATCAGCGCGTCCTAGTCACCACCCTGACAAAAAGAATGGCAGAAGACCTGGCAGAATATCTGGCAAAAAAAGAGGTGCGCGTGCGATACCTGCACTCTGAAATCGAAGGACTGCAAAGAACCGAACTAATACGCCAGCTGAGGTTAGGCGACTTTGATGTCCTAGTTGGAATTAACCTGCTCCGAGAGGGCCTGGACATTCCCGAAGTGGCACTAGTTGCAATACTTGATGCCGACAAGGAGGGCTTTTTGCGCAACTTTACCAGTTTGATTCAGACGTTTGGCAGGGCTGCTAGAAACGCAGACGGCTCTGTCATAATGTATGCAGACACTACCACAAAGTCCATGAAGCAGGCAATGGAAGAAACGGCCAGAAGGCGCACAAAACAGCTAGAATACAACAAAATCCACAACATCACGCCGCGGACAATCATCAAGTCCATTCCAGAGCAGGTGGCAGCACTTGATGATCTCAAAAACAAGACCCAGCACGACCTGTCGCGTGAAATAATAGAAATAGAGACCCAGATGAAAAAATATGCAGAAGAATTGGACTTTGAGAATGCGATTGCCTGTCGCGACAGACTGAGGCGAATTCAAGTAGAGTTGGAAAAGAAAAATGCACGATAAGCTAAAGATTCGAGGTGCGCGCCATCACAACCTCAAGAACCTAAACTTGGACATACCAAAAAACAAGCTAGTAGTGATATCTGGACTGTCTGGTTCTGGCAAGTCCACTTTGGCCTTTGACACAATTTATGCAGAAGGACAGAGAAGATACGTAGAATCACTATCAGCATATGCAAGGCAATTCCTAGAAATGATGGACAAGCCGGATGTCGATTCCATAGAAGGGCTGTCGCCTGCCATATCCATACAACAAAAGACGACATCAAAAAATCCCCGCTCTACTGTCGGCACCACTACGGAAATCTATGATTACCTGAGGTTGCTATACGCAAGAATCGGAATTCCGCATTGTGTCAAATGCGGCAGGAAAATCTCAAACCAGTCAGTAGAGTCAATTTGCGAATCCATCTTCAAGGATTTTGATGAAAAGCAGGTACTGATTTTGGCTCCGCTAATCCAGAGAAAAAAAGGAACGTACGAAAAACTGTTCGAGCAGATGAAAAAGGACGGCTATTCCCGAGCCAGAGTGGACGGCCAAGTAATTCTATTGGAGGATGAAATCCCACCACTTGACAGGCAGAAATGGCACAATATCGAAATTGTAGTAGACAGACTCAGGGCATCAAAGGCAGAAAAAAGCAGGCTCTTTGAGGCAATCCAGACTGCGCTAAAGGCTGCCAAGGGCTCAGTCTTGGTATCAGCTGACAAGGACGAAAAGATGTTTTCCCAGAATAATGCATGTCCATATTGCGGATTAACAGTTGGCGAAATAGAGCCTAGGACGTTTTCATTCAACTCGCCGTTTGGCTCCTGCAAGGCGTGCCATGGCCTTGGAGTCAAAATGGAGTTTGATGAAGATTTGGTGATTCCAGACAAGACAAAATCGATTCTGGATGGTGCAATCATTCCATGGAGTGGGAGATTTTCCGCATTCAGAAAGCAGGAATTGCGTGCAGTTGGAAAAAAATTCGGCTTTGATCTGATGACTCCAATTAACAAGCTAAAGCCGGAACATCTCCGGGTTATTTTACATGGGACTGACCAGAGAATAAACTTCCATTATGAATCACAGACAACGGATTCACACTGGGCCTATACTAATTCATTTGAAGGCGTACTGAATAATTTGCAGCGAGTCTTCATGGGGACTGATTCCGAGTCAAAGCGAGACTGGCTAAAGCAGTTCATGCGAGACATCCCGTGTAATGTATGTGATGGCAAAAAGCTAAAGCCAGAAGCACTTGCAGTCAAGATAAACGACAAGGGAATTTTTGAAGTATGTGATCTGTCCATAGACGACTGCTACGAGTTTTTCAAAGAAATCAAATTAACGGACACTGAAAAATATATTGCAAAAGACGTTCTCAAGGAAATAACAGAAAGACTGGAATTTCTGCGAAACGTAGGCCTCAACTATCTGACACTAAACAGGCAAAGCTCGACCCTATCAGGCGGGGAATCGCAGAGAATCAGGCTTGCAACCCAGATTGGCTCTAATCTCACAGGCGTACTGTATGTGCTGGACGAGCCAACAATAGGCCTGCATCAGCGCGACAATGCCAGATTAATCAAAACACTAGTCAAGCTTAGGGACTTGGACAATACAGTAATAGTAGTAGAGCACGACGAGGAGGTAATCAAAAACGCAGACTGGATAGTGGATTTGGGCCCAGGCGCAGGAATTCACGGCGGTGAGGTGGTCTTTGAGGGAACTGTTCCGCAGATAATGAACAACCACAAGTCAGTCACTGGAGACTATCTCAAGGACAAAAACCTCATCAGACTAGCAGACAAGAAGAGAAACCAAATTGGAACAATAACCATCACGGGCGCTGCAGAAAACAACCTCAAAGACATTACAGTAGACATACCACTAGGACTGCTAGTTACTGTGACTGGGGTTTCAGGCTCTGGCAAGTCAACCCTAGTAAATGAGATTCTGCTAAAGGCACTGTCGTCATATTTTTACAAGACAAACGAGAGGCCTGGCAAGCATAAGTCCATTGAAGGAACCACTCTAATTGACAAGGTAATTGCAATAGACCAGTCCCCAATTGGGCGCACCCCAAGATCAAACCCTGCAACATACATTGGCGCATTCACTCCAATTAGGGAATTGTTTGCAAATACCGAGTCATCAAAAGAGAGAGGGTACACGCCAGGACAATTCTCGTTTAATGTTGCAGACGGTAGATGCTTTGCGTGTGAGGGAGACGGCGTCAAAAAAATAGAGATGCAGTTTTTATCAGACGTATACGTTCGATGCGACGAATGTAAGGGCAAACGATACAATTCCGAGACTCTCTCTGTATTGTACAAGGGCAAAAACATCTCTGATGTCCTTGATATGACAGTAGAGGAAGCACTGGTATTTTTTGAAAACATTCCTAAAATAAAGCGAATTTTGCAGACAATATTTGATGTTGGTCTAGGCTACATCAAGCTGGGCCAGTCATCTACCACACTATCAGGCGGCGAAGCCCAGCGTGTCAAGTTGGCATCAGAGCTGGCAAAGCGCGACACCGGCAAGACGATGTATATTTTAGACGAGCCAACCACCGGCCTGCACTTTGCTGACGTGCAAAAGCTGCTCGATGTTCTAAACAGGCTGGTAAACCTTGGAAACACCATAGTGGTAATAGAGCACAACATGGATGTAATCAAAAATTCCGACTGGATAATAGACCTAGGGCCAGAGGGAGGAGACAAGGGCGGCAGAGTAATTGCGACTGGGACTCCGGCCCAGGTTGCCGCAAATTCTAAAAGCTATACAGGGCAATACCTCAAAAAGATCCTAAATTGACCCTAGACATTAAAAAAATCACCATTCCATCACACCCAGGAATTTATCTGATGAAGGACGCCGATTCCAAAATAATCTATATTGGAAAAGCAAAAAACCTCAAAAATAGAGTCAGGTCGTATTTTCTAAAAAACCAAAACTACAAGACACATAAGCTGGTTGAAAAAATTTCAGAAATAGAATTTGTCCTAACAGACAACGAATCAGAGGCGTTCTTGCTTGAATCAAACATGATAAAGCAATACAGGCCCATGTTCAATATCGAGCTCAAAGACCAGCAGAGATACACGTATCTGAGAATAACAGACGAGCAATACCCAAGATTACTGGTTGCAAGAAGAACCCGCAGTGGAAAATTCCTAGGAGACGGCAAGGTGTTTGGGCCATTTACCTCTGGCAGCTCCAAGCTTCTCAGCATCGGCTCGCTGCGAAAAACATTCAAGATCAGAATCTGCAAGAGACTGCCAAAAAAGGCGTGTCTAGAATACCATCTTGGAAATTGCGAGGCACCGTGCGAGTTTGTCCAGGCCCAAGCAGACTACAAAAAACATGTTGCAGACCTAGAGGCAATACTTCGGGGCAGAGACCTGAGCGCATTTACAAAAAGCCTAGAACATGAGATGGTACTTGCCTCAAAAAACCTCGAGTTTGAGCGCGCCCAAGAAATCAAAGACACCCTCCAAAGACTAGGCAGCCTCAAAACCAGGCAAAAGATGGAAAATGCGACAGGTTCTGATGAGGAATATTTTGGAATTGTATCATCTGATCAGACTGCCCACATTATGACTTTTAAGAAAATAAACGGAGTGATTCGCGACAGCAACAAATATTCCTTTGATTTGATTGGCGATAACACGTTTGCCAACTTCCTATACCAGTATTACACGACAAACCAGATTCCGCCAGTTATCATAACAAACCAGATCCCAGAAGACCATGCATTACTAGA
Organism: Candidatus Nitrosotenuis aquarius; assembly: GCF_002787055.1. Classification (NCBI taxonomy): domain Archaea; kingdom Thermoproteati; phylum Nitrososphaerota; genus Candidatus Nitrosotenuis; species Candidatus Nitrosotenuis aquarius. The sequence continues at coordinate 199,688 of NZ_CP024808.1, read as the reverse complement.
GCAAATGTTTGCCAAGACAGCAGGATTTCCAGTCAAGATAATATCGCCAAAGTCAGGCAAGCGACGGGAAATGCTGGATTTAATAATGAGAAATATTGCCCTGGTGCAGTCAAGTGGCTCAGAGCCAGGCCTAGTCGAGCTAAAAGAAAGACTCGCACTGCCTGCCATACCCAAAATAATAGAATGCTTTGATATTTCAAATCACGGCACGTCATATGCAGTTGGCTCTATGTCGCGATTTGTCAACGGCAGGCCAGACAAGTCAGGATACCGAAAATTCAAGATAAAGACGGTAAAAGGTCAAGACGACTTTGCAATGATAAATGAGATAGTCAAGCGCCGGTATTTTAGGCTGGACAATGAAAACGTGCAAATGCCAGATCTCATATTAATTGACGGGGGGCGAGGCCAGCTTGGCGCCGCAATGTCTGCGCTGGAAAGCATGGCAATTAGAATTCCTTGCGCATCGCTTGCCAAAGAAAACGAAGAGGTGTACCTGCCCAGCCAAAAAGAGCCAATCATTCTACCAAGGCAAAACCAGTCACTGAAAATCCTGCAACATGCGCGAGATGAGGCCCACAGGTTTGGCGTGGCATACAACAGATCTCTGCGTATGCCAAAATCCAAATTTTCTTAAAATCTGTTCATAGTGGAACAAAAAAATTAAACAAATTCGTAGATTTTCCATAATTTACAATATATACGACAAATTGCATAATGCTAGCATGAAATCCAGAGGGATAAGATGAGTGCGACTGCCTATGTTCTGATCAACTGCGACTTGGGCTCTGAGCAAAGAGTAATTGATCAGATAAAGCCCCTGGAAGGGGTAAGAGAGGTCAAGGGAGTCTTTGGTGCATATGATATTTTGGCAAAAATAGAGACACCCACTACAGAACAACTCCGCGAGACAATAACTTGGAAGATCCGCAAAATAGACAGAATCCGCTCCACGTTGACATTGATGGGAATAGAAGGCCAGCAATAACTCTCCAAACTTTTTGTACGAAAATTCGTTTAGTGTTGTTTTTTGCACGCTAAACAAACGTTCACTATACCACAAGACAGACTTATCTTGGATCATACAGTGATGTTATAGACGGCTGCAACCAGCATTTACAAGTCAATTTTTGAGGCAAACCTAGATGCAAGACTAGAAGAGCTTTTGGTAAACATGCTGAGGTATAATTCCTCTGCTGGAGTACAAGAGCCGATCAGGATTTTTCTGTATAATTACCAGATAATGTCGGATAATTTCTGGCAAATGTACAAGCGCGCAAAGTCGTACGAAGATGTTCTGGAATGCTACTATCAGTTTTCCAAAAACCAGTGCACCATAATAGAGACATTACTTGAGAACCTCAAGATATCAATGAATTCCGATCATCTAAAAGAAGACATACACGCAATGCTAAAAGAAGCATTTACGTTTTAGTCATACCACATTATTTCATGGACAGTATGCAATTCAAGCTAGAAACGGCAGAAAAGTTTCTAGCGAAAATTCCAAGCCAAATCCCAAAAACACCAAGAGAATTAGAAAAACTAGAAGAAAACTCTGAGGCCTTTTTGTTTTTTGCATCTGGTGTAATTGAGATAATTAAGCGCCAGATTAACGACAGATTCGAGATTTTTGATAAACAAAATGTCTTTTACATACATGGCTTGCGAAAAAACCTTGCAAACTCAGGCTCACAAAAAAAGTCCAAAGAGGCAATTGCCAGCTACTTTACCACCCCCAAGACCAAGCCCAGGGTCGATGCCACCAAAAGCAGCCTTTGGAGACTGCAGGCGCTTCGCAATCAGGCAATGCACGGAAACATCATCTGCAAGACGGGGTGTTCACTGGTATTCAGATACACTGTTCGCGAGGGCAAAACAATGCATGAATTTGTGCAAAAAACCCAAGATCCGTACAGGTATTTTGAGCAAATTCTAATCAGCCTAAAGAGATTCAATGCCCAAGTAAACCAAGTTCTGGTAAAGTCGTAGCTTTATTTAGAGTTCATAATTAGTTGAGCCATGACAGCCGCAGATAAATTCGGCATCGCCATTTCAATTGGATTTACTGTAGCTCTGATTGCCTTTGCCATGTCATTTTCGGCAACGGGCAAAAGTGCACCAGTGGCTCCAATTCCAGCACCATCAGCTCCAATGCCAGTAGACATTCCGGCACCAGCTGAGGAAGCTCCTGAAGAAATGATCGTTGAGGAGACTCCAGTAGAAGTACCTGAGGAAGAAATTCCTGAGGAAGAGGCTCCCGTAGAGGAAACACCTGAGGAAGTACCAACAGAGGAAGAACCAGTGATGGAAGAAGAACACTCTGAGATGGTAATGAGTGCAGACGTATCAATCCCAGAAGGATCATCGACTCCAGGATGTGAAGCAGACAATGCATGCTACATCGAACCAGAGATAACAGTAAGCGTTGGCGCAACAGTCACATGGACAAACGACGACACTGCAGCACACACCGTAACTAGTGGCACACCAACAGATGGACCAGACGGTGTCTTTGACAGCAGTATTGTCATGTCAGGTGCAACATTTGAGCACACCTTTGAGGAAGAAGGCGATTACGACTACTTTTGCATCGTCCATCCGTGGATGACAGGCAAAGTTATAGTGGAATAAATCCACATTATTTTTCTTTTAATTTATTTTAGATATTTCCGACTGGATTCCCTGCACCAGATTTTCATAGTCTTGCCTTGACTTGCCAAGCAGGTCGAGCTTTTTTTTCTCAACGGCACCAAGCTCGGCATTGACCTTATCAGATACTCCAGAGAGGCGCATTTCTGCCATCATGAACAGTCGGTTGTTTTCCTTCCAGAGGTGCTGGCCCATGTGTTCTATGTATTGCGAGATATCAGCGATTAGTGCATCTGCAGCCCCAGAAGCAAGGTATTCTTTGGCAGAGCCCTCCATGTGGGTTGCTATTTTGCGCGTAATTTCGTGTTCCATTAGCATTACGGCAATTGGGCCCATGTTTGTTGGCATGCCTGCCTGCCCCAGTGCCGGAAAGAGTGATTCCTCTTCCTTTCCATGATGGCACACATCCGTAAAATTTTTTGTAAAATCTATTGTCGGCATCAGAATCGATTCTGGGATTTTTTTGCCGGACTTGAGCAATTCTAGTGTGACTTCCATTGCCTTGACTAGTTTTTCTATTAGGTCGTGGTCCTTGCGCAGCGACTCAGTTGCCATAAAATTTTCGCAAAACCATTCTCATTTAAAGCTAGTCCGGTGCAAGAAAAAAATGGTCATTTGGAGCCCCAGAGGACATCCCACTTGTAGATGTAATAGTTCAGAACGCCGGAAACAATGTCGCCATAGTTTTTGGCAAACTGATTTGCTTGTTCTTGTGTTGCCTCAAAGACTGCCATTCCCCCAGTGTTGTCCCCAAACGGCCCAGACCAGATGAACTTGCCAGAGTCGCTCCACTGATCAATTATGGATAGAACTTGTGGTGCGATTCTTTCAAGCTCAGAGTTGCTTGCATTTTCTTTGAGCTGGCTTACTAGAACCCAGAGCTCTTTTTGCGCAACTTCTTGGATAGTTTTTGACATGACACACCCAAGATATGATTTTAGTTAAAGATGGTGAAGGATGCACGGTGTTGTTTTATGATGTGATACTACGGAAATATTCCAGCCTCAGAAAAACTCGTCAAGAGAGATTTCATGTAGAGGTTGGGCGTCATATCCAAGCCTGACTAGATCGGATGCAAACTCGTCAACAAAGCCATGAATTGTATAGATTTTCTGGGCGCCTGTCTTTTTGACCAAATCTAGCAATTCAGAGTAATCGCAGTGATCAGATAATGGGATGGAATAGTCTGATTTTCTGCCAAATGACACGTTTGACTTTGCCCAACCCGAAAACCCGACTGTGACTGCGCCGTATTTTGTCTTCATTTGCTTGAGAAACGGATTGTTCTCAGACATGAGTGGGCACACCATTACCCATGGCTTTTTGTTAAGCAATCCCTTTGACTCGGCTTCGGTGTGGCCCATTGCTTCTTTGAGTGGAACACCCAAGCGATTGTGAAGCAGATTCATCTCTTTTACAGAATCATGATAGTACAACGGCTCCCAGTGTCCAAAGAGATTTGATATTGTCTGGGCCTTGCCAAGCTGATAACCCATCAATATCACGGGTTTGCCCTTGTGGTACAATTCCGATATCAGCTCGTTTACTTTTTTTACTGTCTCGTCTATTTTTGGAAAGACAAATTCTGGTTTGCCAAAGGTGCATTCCATGATAAGTGTGTGGCATTTTGGTATTGTAGCACCCTTGAGAAAGCCCCTATCCCTAGTGCAGATATCACCAGTATAGAAAATGTCATGGAACAGCGCCCCTCTTGCGCCCAAAATGTGGCCAGAGTCATATAGCCTAAAGTCATCTAGGTGTTCAACATGATTTGCCAGTGTTCGCCCCCTAAGGCTTGCAATCTCCCTTGTTTCCCGAGTTGCCAGGACCAGTCCACTATTGCCGCTAGGCAGATGGTCCGAGTGGGCATGAGACACAAAATTCACACAGTTTTGCGCGGCAGTCTTTGGATCCAAGTTTATGGTCTTGCCATCTATTTTGCAAACAATTCCTGTCTTTGTCATTTTTATCATTAGCTGCAATCAAGGCAGAATCTACATGCGATTTAAGTCTCGGCTTTGATTGAACATTGACAAACTGTACAAAATTTTGTCAAGCAAAAAAATAGGAAAGATCGCAGTGTCCAATTCACCTGGCTAGAATTCGAATCGGCACCATTGTACCGGCGCAAGAGAGCAAAATCAAGTAGCACTTGATGGCTAGCTCAATTGTGCAATTGGACACCGAGTTCCCTTACATTTTCGAATCAAGACACATACGCCTACGAATTATTTAATGAGGATCATCGGACTAGTGAAAATCTGTTTAGCACAAAATTGCAGACACCAATAAAATCAAAAATACGTCCAGTTTAAAGTTAAAACCCAAACAGATGTTTAGCCAGATTATGCCTGAGTGCAGACAGCCAGAATTGTGCTACTGCCAATGTCTTCTTTTGCCAGGCGAAGCGACACTGTAATCTTGTTTTTGACGATATCTATTTTGATATTGTCAAAGACAGAGCGGTACTTTGAGACCTTTTTGCCGTCGTTTGTTGTGATGTAGCCAGACGGTACAAGCAGTCCATCGTCAATTAGGGCGTTTACCTTTCGGTATCCCGAAGTCTGCGCAATGCTGCACAGGTCTATGATCTGAGACACTATAAGCGGGTTGCCGTTTAATGCGCCAAGAATCTTCTTTTTGTCATCATCTCCAAATGAACCCAGTATCACTCCAGTCAGAACAGGGTTGTCGATTACTAGCCAAGTCTCATCGTTTGCAAAGCTGACTGTGCAAACGCTTTTGAGGAATTTTTGCTCAAGACCGTCTGCCGCAGCGCCAAAGTATTCGCGCAATACAGAATCTAGTTTTTGGAACTGTTCCAAGGATTCGGTAAGTGTGATTCCAAATTTCTCAAACAGTCTATTTTCTATCTTTTGCACGGTTCTGCTGCCAAGATTTTCCCGGATGACGGCGTCTAGCGACTTTGCAAAAAGTCTGTCCAATCCGGTCATACCATGATACCACCGCCCAAGTATATTACCATTTCCACTCATGGGCATAAGAGTTTAATATCATTTTATCATTTCCAAATATGGTAATGAGAGCATTCCTAGACATGGGTATCAACTTCACACGTAGGACTGGTTTACAAGAGATATGATGACCCGCTTTAGCGGTCAAAACAAGATGGGTTGTGGGAATCAGAAATGGTCACAGCCATAGTAGTAGACGATGATATTGACACCGTAGACGTATTTTGCGATTATCTGGAGATAAAAAATGTCCAAGTCGTAGGGCGCGGATACAACGGAAAGATGGCAGTAGAGCTGTATCAGGCCCACAAGCCAGACGTGGTGTTCTTGGATCTGATGATGCCGGAATATGACGGAATTTACGCTCTTGAAAATATTCGGAAAATAAGCCCAGAGGCAAAAATTGTCATAGTCACTGCAGATTTGAGGGATGAGACTGCCACAAAACTAAGCAAGCTCAAGCCAACTCGTGTATTTATCAAGCCATACGATATTGAAAAAATAAGCCAGATTATCTCAAATATCAATTAATTATTTTGCGGATTTTTTCTAATGCCTTTTCTATTCTTTGTATTTCTACTTGGACAGACTTGTCATTGGATTGATGCTTTATTATCTCCAAAGAGGCGCTAATTACGAATAATGGGTCACGAAGGGATTGGGTGCCGTCAGCCATGTGTATGTAGTATGACATTCGCACTTGGTATAAAAAATCACTCTGCCAAACTTGGAAATCAGACGTTCAAGCTGCTAGTTTGTATCTAAGTCGGTATAACCCCACAGCCACTATCACTATAGAAGAAATAGTGAATATGTTTACTGATTCCAAGAGATAGACGCCAGAGTATACAATGCCAAAAGCAGTGCTTGATGAATAAACCAATATGGTTCGAACCGCCCCAATTAGTCGTACGGCAAGAACAAAGAACAAAACACTGCCCCCTATTCCCGCCACGCCTACAAAGGACAGCAACGAAAGATCTGACATTCCTATTACAAATGGTGCGTCGGTTGCCAACATCAATGCAAAACACATGCCTGCACCAGACAAGGACATTACTTGTACTACTTTTGCGGTATTGACAGTACCTGCATGTTTTGCAATAAATGTGCAAATACAATAGATAAATCCTGAAAGCAAAACCATGGCATCACCAAAGACAAATTTTGTAAATTCAAACTTGTGTTCATAAATATCAGAGCCAATCGGCATAAAGATTGCACCTGCGGCAATTAGGACAAACGGGAGTATCTCTTTTTTTGCAAGATATTCTTTGTACATTATCATTCCAATTAGCACAGTAAAGACGATCTCACTGTTTGCCAGAATTGATGCATTAGTAGCACTTGTTTCTTTTAGTCCATATGAAAACGCCAGAGTAGAGCAGGCAGAGGCAACGCCATATATGATCAAAATAAAATAGGATGACTTTTTGATGGGATTTTTTGGTTTTTGTAATTTTGAGATGGGTGAAAAAACTGCCCCAGTAACCATATACATTATGAACACCACAAACAGAGGATCAGTAGGAACAACTCCAGAAACGGTTGGATCAATGATTGGCTTTGAAATAACATCAGGTAGTGAAGACAAAGCTGCGGCAATTATTGCAACCACAAACCCCATAGTACTAACAGATTTGATTTTGTAGAATCTGGAAAGAATTGTATTGACTTTTTGGATTTCCATTACAATAGACAAGATCGTAGCACCATTCCCACAAGTGGAAATGAGTCCCTAAATTTAAGATGGATCTTTTATCAGGTCAATCATCACAATACTATACGTAAATCGACTCGTATATTTTTAAGACAGATAACACGCATAAACATATTTGACAGAATCGCGTTCAGTTCCAGACAATCTAGGTGCCAAAATCGACTATAAAATAATCTGGATCATAATTGGATTATCGGCAATATACCAAATTGTAAATTTTTCAATCAAGGACATAACAGATGCAGAATTCAATGTCATAGATGTCATAGAATTATCCCTTCAGGCGGCTGCAATGATAACGGCATTTTTCATATCAAAGTTGTATTGGCTAGGTAAAGTCTTCGGCAAGGCATACTTTGCACTAGGAATAGCATTTGGCATGTGGTTGGCAGGGGAACTAGTTTGGCAAGTCTATGAAAATATTTTGTTCATAGAGCCATACCCGTCGCCCGCAGATATCTTCTATTTTGCATTTTATCCATTTGCCATATACCACATGGTAACAAACATTCGCGGTTTTGAAGTCAAGTTTACTAAAAAAACAATCACATGGATGGCAACAATCCCAGTAGTAATCCTTACTGCGTATTCGTATATTGCAATTACAGCTTGGGGCGGTACAAATTTTGACTATTATTATTCGCTGATTTTTGTGACTGCTGCATCAATATCAGTATCATTTGCTATTTTGGGTGCACTGACATTTAGACGAAGTGCATTTGCAGTGGTTTGGTCACTACTGGCAGTAGGATTGTTCTTGCATATATTTGGCGACATTTGGTATTATTATCTTGAGATATTTAGCGAGTATACAGACACGCATGTAGTCAATGCATTATGGCAGGCCGGATGGATGGTAATCATCTATTCCTTATACAAGCATCAAAAAGTCTTGTGATATTGGGCAGTTACTTTTAGCGCGGCTAGCTCCGATAGATCTACCAAGTTTACAAAGTTATCAAAATGATGAGATTTGGCCACATCCGGCACAAAGATTTTGTCCCGGATGGCATCAGAATCCGACAGAATTTTACCCTTAGTTTCCAGTACCTTGCGTGTTTTCTTGTCAATTGAGAAGATTCGCTGGTGAGTTAGGCCATCATAAAAGCTAAGATTGTCGCATTTTCGTTGTTTTAGTTTTTCGTCTACCAGTGCCGAATTTAATGTAGGAATTGGTGTGTCCGATGCGAGTGCAAACGCCCATTCTTGGCCAAAAAGAGGAGTATATGCCATGTAAGGGACTACATAGTCAAAGACGGCCTTGAGCGTTTTTACAACAGACGCAAAGCGTGTAGAATACCTATAGTCAGCAGAGTTTGCCGCAGTTGCAAACATGCCACTTGGATTTAGCTTGTTTTTTATCAGCTCAAAGAACTCTTTGCGATACAGTGGGGCTGCAATATCGTCGTGATGAGGCATTGTAGTATCTAAAAACATGCAGTCATATTTTGAATCAGTTTGATCAAGAAACCTTCTTGCATCATCATGGTATAATTTGGTGCGCGGATCTGAAAACGACTCGGACGCATAGTTGTACAGGCTTCTGCAAATGTCAACTACCTCTTTGTCAATGTCCACAATGTCAACTCGGTCAACAGAGCCATGACGCAATACCTCGCGCAATGTCAGTCCAGTCCCCCCTCCGCCGATGAATACGGTTTTTGGTTTTGGGTTTGTGATCATTGATGGATGGACTAGGCATTCATTGAAGATGTGCTCCTCAGATTCGGAAGATTGTGGGTCGCCATCCAGGAACAAAACATTGCCAAACTCCTGCGTTTTGACTATCTCTAGTAATTGAAATTTCGTCTTTTTTGAAAATATGCACTTGTCAATTTTGTGAAATATTTTTTCCCCTTCCCCAATATCGACATATTTCCACATTTGAAAATGAGTAGTAGGTATTATTATTAAAGATCGCGTTTCAAAGCCTCAATTATTAAAAATAAATCACGATGCCAATCACGTAATAACATCATAAACTACTACTGGATTATCGCAGGTTTATCTTGTCAGACTTTTTCTCTTTTTTAAAAAGCGTCAAATGGTTATGAACCCCAAAGGCAAGCAGCACATAATTCAAGTAAAATAGTACCTCTATTGGACTGCCAGTATAGTACGAGTCATCGATTTGCCCAAGTAAGAATGCAGTGTCTGCGGCAAAAAGCAATATGATTCCAAGACTAAACAGCGTCCACATCAGGTTTACTTGCCCCTTGAAGAACAACACTACCCCAATTATGGCAGGAACTATCACTATGGAATCAAAGATTGGGTATATCGTACCCAGAATAGTCTCCAGGCTGCTGGGATTTTCTGCATTACCCAAAACAAAATACAGGCTTGGAATCAGCACGCCGACTGAGATTACACTAGAAATGCCGAGGGCTTTATTTGTGATTCCTGCTCGAACCGGCTGCAAATATGCTACAAAAAACATTAGCAAAAACGGATAGCCAATCAAGTAGAATATGTCGGCAGCAGAAGGAAACGGATCCTCATGCACGACCAAATCTTGGTGTATCCAGAGCATCTCTGCAATAAACCAAGACACTGCAAATCCTGCAAATGAAAACCATGCAAGGCCGTGATTTCCCCCAAGGCCAAAGCGAGACACAGTCAATAACGCCAAGATCAGAAACGACCCAGCAATCGGAATGTACGTCAGATTCCCAACGAGTGTTGCAAACTCGCGAGACATCAGATTTGCAACAAGATTAAACGCAACTACTGCAAGAACAGATGCAATTAGATATTTTTTTGATAATATTACGTCAAGGGTGGTTTGCATAGCTAGCCCAGTGCCAAAACAAACTTTTGGATTGGGCCTTGTGTTGAGAATTCCTCAAGATCGGACTTGATTGAGTCAATTATTGTCATGTGTGCATTGCCATAGATATCTGCCAGAATTCTCTTTAGGTATTCTGGGTGCTCGTAGCAGTCAGGAATAAAGCATCCATAGTCATCTTTTAGTGTCTTTGTTACCTTTTGATATACTGGCTCACCTAGATTCAAGAGTGTCTTTTCTATTGAGAATGCGACCAGTGCTTTTTTTATCTGGATTTCTGTGGCATCCATGTATGATATTCTTACGGGCCAGATATAAAAATACGACTGATGTTTTATTGTGTGGCAATAAAATGATGGTTTATGCGGATGATGTTTGCACAAAACAGACTAGATCAAATATTCAGACGAGTCTGATACAAAACCATGCATCCTAGGAAGGCCCCAAGGGAAACTGAAGTAGACAGGTTATTGAGAAATGCGCAGGAGGATGCAGAGCGACTGCTAAGGCATGCAAAAGAGGATGCCGAGCGACTATTAAAAAACTCACAAGAAGACGCAGAGAGACTTTTGCGACATGCCAGAGAGGATGTAGGCAGACTAGCACAAGATCAAGGGGCAGAAGAAACCATCCCTCCAAACGTATCAATCAAAAAAGACAAACTATACACAATTGGGGAAATGTCTTCCAGACTAGCGCATGACTTGCAGAATCCACTTACAATAATCAAAAATACCATAGAACTGCTAAATCTCAAAAACCCAAACCTTGACAAAAAAACCAAGGAAAGCTACGACAGAATAGAGAGGGCTGCAAACAAAATGTCACAACAGATCCATGATGTGCTAGACTATGTCAGAACAAGCAACCTTGTAATGGAAAAGACATCGATTCTAACACTACTCAAAGACACAATCTCTGGCCTGAGCATCCCTACCAATGCAAAGATCATTTTGCCAGACCAAAACGTCGACATATACGGAGACGTAAAGCAATTAGAGATAGTATTTTCCAACCTGATTCTAAATGCAGTGCAGGCTAGAGACGACGGCGGCAGAGTAATGATACAGGCATCGGAAATAGACGACTATACTATAATCGACGTAATTGACAATGGCCGTGGAATAGAAAAGGAACACCTGCCAAGAATCTTTGAGCCGTTATTTACCACAAAGCCAGGAGGGACAGGCCTCGGCCTTGCAAGCTGCAAGAGCATAATAGAAAATCACGGTGGCACAATAGAGTGCTCTAGTATAGTAAACAAGGGAACCGTCTTTACTATCAGACTGCCCAGATACTAAAAGCATAAAATCAGTCACATTTACAAAAAAGCGTTGAACCTAGGAATTTTGATTTCCGGCAGAGGCAGCAACATGGAGGCAATCCTCAAGGCAATAAAAAGAAAAAAGATTCCAATTAACCCTGCCATAGTGATATCGAACAATCCAGACGCAAAGGGGCTCCAAATTGCCCAAAAGATGGGCGTGCCAACAGAGGTGATTCCAAGCAAGGGCTTCTCAGGCACCCGCGGGGAATACGACCAGATAATCATCAAAACCCTAGAAAAGTACAAGGTTACACCAAAATCAGGCCTAGTTTGCCTGGCGGGCTTTATGAGAATAATTAGTCCCGAGTTTATTGCAAAATACAAAAACAGAATCCTCAACATCCATCCCGCATTATTGCCGTCATTTCCAGGACTGCATGCGCAAAAGCAGGCACTAGACTATGGAGTAAAATATTCAGGGTGCACAGTCCACTTTGTAGACTCTGGTGTTGACACTGGTCCCATCATACTGCAGGAAATTGTACCAATCAAGGATGATGACACCGAAGAAACGCTCTCAAGGAGAATATTGGCAAAAGAGCACGTGGCCTATGTCAAGGCAGTAAGGCTTGTTGCAGAAGGCAAAGTCAAGATAAGTGGCAGAAAGACTAGGAATCAGGGCCGCTAAAAAAATACAAGGCAATCAGTTGTTTTTTGTTGCCATGGAACTTGTGTGGTATGTTTTTTTGCACATAATATGCAAGGCCGTCTGAGACAGCATAGTCTTTTTTGTTTATTTGTAAAAACCCATCACCCTTGATAATATAGTACAGCTCGTCTGCCTCGTGTGGGGTCTGCGTGTCTTCCTCTCCTGGTTCGAGTACCAAGACGCCCGCCGCAATGTTTTCTCTGTTGATAAATGTGTGGAAGTATTCGTCCGAGTTTTTTATCTCCTCAATGTATTTTTTTACGTCAAACTCTATTTTCATGATATTACTTTTTTTTCCTGGATTTTTTTCTTTTTTGCAATCTGTGAATAAACAATGAGAACAGTGCACCTGCTGGAATGCCAACTATGGTACCAATGCTCACATATGGCGCCAAAAAGAATCCGCCAAGCCAGAGTCCCCCGTCGGTCGTAAATTCCATAAAGGTTCTAGGCCTAAGCAAAAGCGAGACTGTTTTTGATGTGGTTTTGTCCTCGCCAGAGTCGTCAGTGTATGACACTACTACCTCAAACGGGATCTTGTGCTCTGATGTTACATCTTTTGGGTCTGTAATCACCTGGGTTCGAATGAATATAGGAGTGTCTTTTTGTATAACGGAATATGTGTATGATGTCTGCCCTCGAATGCTCACATCGGAAGGCGCAATTATCTGGACTGCAACATCTCGAATAAGTACATCCTGTGATGTTATTTCTATGTCAAATGGAAATTCAGCGTTTGGAAATATGCTTGTTGGGGTTACGGTGTTTAGCTGGATTTCCGGTGCCGCCTTGATCAAAATTGGGATTGCGATGTTTTTTTGGAATTCCGGTTGCGGTGTTTCGTTATTGGAGAGCAGCACATGCGAATACAAGCCATTCAGATAATGCGTGCCAAGCTCAGACTCCAATGTGGTGCTAAACTCTAGTGTTCCTCCAAAAGAGCCGCTCTTTGAGAGGCGCTCAATGGAAATGGTCTGGTTTTTTGCCAAAATAGACTGGCTTTGTGACTCTACTGTAAACTGGACGTTTTGTTTGTCCTCCCAGCCGTTGTTTTGAACAAATATAGAGACTGCAAAGTCGCGCCCAGCAATGACAGAGTCAGGATATTCCAGTGTAACATCCATTGCCCCATCCATTGTTTGCTTTATGGTTGCCGCGTCGACAGAAACTATAGTTCCTGCCAGCACAAGAATTCCAATTATGGCAAGAAAATGCGCAATCAAGACTATTTTAGGTTGGCCTGGTTGTGTTTTTGTCTTAGTTGTTTTTGTTTATTTGCAAATTCGTTAACTTTGTCATGCTCTTTTCCAAGCTCTTCGAAGAACTTGTTTGAGAATCCGGCCTTATCGATAGAATTGACATCCTTTTTCATAATAATGAAATCAGAGAAATCTCGAATTTAAATTAATTTGCAGGTCTTGCGGCAAGGGTCGCCGTGATTTCCAGCAACTCCCCTGCACGATTAATCTTAACTGACACCGTATCGCCCACGGATTTGTTTTCCGCTAGATATATGATAAGGTCGTCAATGTCCCGCACGACTTTTCCATCCAGTGCCACAATTACGTCACCGCCCTTTAGCTCGCGGTTTGCATTGTATGTGGCCTCTTGGATTCCGGCCTCGTCTGCCGGACCGTCTGGCACCACTGTAGTCACAAATACACCGTGATAGTTCTTTGGCAGTCCAATCAGCTTTGCAATGTCTGGCGTAAGGCTTGTTCCAGAAACACCAAGCCAGGGATGAATGTAGGTTCCTTTTTCTATCAGGACCGGAACTAGACGCTTGATAGTATTAGAAGGTACTGCAAAGCCAATTCCTGAAAACTCGCCAGTAGTAGACTGGATTGCCGTGTTTATACCGATTACTTGGCCATCCAGATTCAGCATCGGTCCGCCAGAATTGCCAGGATTGATTGCGGCATCGGTTTGGATTACACTTGGAATTGAATAACCAGCATCACGGTTTGGCAATAGCCTTCCGACCTGGCTTACTATACCAGTAGTCATGGTGTTGGATAGGCCAAATGGATTACCAATTGCGATTATTTGCTGACCTACTTCAAGTTCTGCCGAGTTTGCAAGAGGCAGTGGGTTTAGGGTTTCTTCAGAGAAATCGTCAGTTATTTGCAACACTGCAACATCGTTGAACGGATCCGTTCCAATAACCTTGGCAGAATAGATGTTTCCGTCAACGAATCTGACATCCACCTCTTGTGCGCCGGAAACTACGTGATTATTAGTAATGATGTGGCCTTGTGTGTCATAGACAAATCCAGAGCCAAGCCTTGAGGATTGGCTTTCAAGCGGCGAGCCGTTAATTATGATATTAGTGTTAACAGTAGATACCTTGGCATTTATTTGTACCACTGAATTTTCTACTTTTTTGAACAATACGGTCAGCGGGCTTTTTTGGTTTTGAGCGTCAGAGACTGCGGCATATTCTAGTTTTGGCGCACTGATTGGCTCTTGCTGGTCAAGTACAGGGGCGGTTGGCTTGGGGCTTTGCACCAGAACTGTCTTTGATTCTCCAAAGTTTGTGACAAACCCAACAGACAATGCCACTACAAGTATTCCTACTATGCAGACTAGAACTTTTTCACGGGAATTCATTTTTGCGTTTGATGTTTCCTAGTTATCATATTGCCTATAATCATTACGTAGAATTTGTTAATTTCAACCATTGAGCCAGAGGCTGGGTTTCCAGCTAATAATTCTGAGTTAACAAAGTTAATCTGCGCATAAATATTTCGGATGCAAACTTTGTGTGACGAGGACGATATTACCTAACGATAACCCTGTTGCTTCACCATTTGTCGTTCTCGTCAATTTTGATAAGTTAAATTAGAATTATTTCGGATATGCCTTGTTGGCTGGCACAAAAATAGACGGACTAGTAGTCTCTGCATCGGTACGGGAACAGGTCAAAAAGGACGCAAAAGACCTAAAATCCAATGGGATAGAGCCGTGTCTTGCAACAGTTCTCGTTGGCGACAATCCAGCATCTGCCACATATGTGAAAAACAAGCAAAAGGCATGCGCCGAAGTGGGAATTAGGACCAAGGACCACAAGCTGCCATCCACCATTACACAGGCGGAGCTAAACTCGCTAGTCGATACCCTAAACAAAGACCCAGAGGTCCACGGCATACTGGTTCAATTGCCATTGCCTCCACAGTGCAACGAATTTGAGACAACATCTAGGATTTTACCTGCAAAGGATGTGGACGGCCTAACACCACAAAATGTAGGGCTTCTTACAATGAAAAAGGCTGCACTAAAGGCATGTACGCCGTCTGGCATAATGGAGTTATTTCGGTATTATTCAATACCGTTAGAAGGAAAAAACATCGTGATCATTAATCGAAGTAATTTGGTCGGCAAGCCCCTAATTCACTTGCTGCTAGAAAAAAACGCCACAGTCACAATAGCACATTCAAAGACAAAAAACCTGGCAGATGTTTGCAAAAATGCAGACATCGTCATAACAGGTGTTGGTGATAGGACAAAGTTCACGCTGACGCCAGAGATGATAAAAGACGGCGCAATAGTAATTGATGTTGCTACCAGTAGGTTGGATGGCAAGCTAGTCGGCGATTGCGATTTTGAAAAAATAATCCAAAAGGCATCCTTTGCATCACCGGTTCCAGGTGGAGTTGGTCCGATGACTATTGCGATGCTATTAAAAAACACGATAACTGCGGCAGGTCATGGTAGAAACTAAGGAAAACCTCCGCAAGCAGTTCCTAGAAAAAAGGGATTGGCTCTCAGCGGACTGGATAGAAATCGCAAGCAAGCAAATAAGAAAAAACTTGGGCAAAATAGAGCAATACAGAAAGGCGCAGACCATTGCGTGCTATCATTCTACTGGAAGTGAGGTCAAAACGCACGAAATAATGCAAGAGATTCTCAGTCACGGCAAGACACTTGCGCTTCCTCGCGTAGAGGGGGAAAGTCTGGTTTTCTGCAAGGTAGAAAAATTCGAGGATTTGGAAAAAGGCGAATTTGGCATAATGGAGCCAAAGCAGTATTGCAAAACAGTGGACAGATTTGATCTGATCATAGTTCCTGCAGTCGCAATGACAAGGACAGGCCAAAGGCTAGGATATGGAATGGGGTTCTACGATAGATTCCTTGCCGGCAAAAAAACACCAACAATAGCACTGGCATACTCCAAGTCCATTGCAAAAAACATCCCACACGAAAATTCGGATGTCAAAATAGACATCATACTAACAGAGGATGAAATTATTCACTCAGAGAAAGGCTAGGCCTTTTTTGCCAATATCCATTCTGCAGTACTTGCTTTGCCACTGGATCTTCTGTGCAGCCAGATAGGCATTTGCAATTGCCGACTCTAGCGTTGTGCCAAGTGCTGTTACCCCAAGGACACGCCCGCCATTTGTCAGTACTTGGCCATCCTCGCGCCGTGTTCCGGCATGGAACACCATGGTGTTATTGTCATTAACAGAGTCAAGGCCCAAAATCGTTTCATTTTTTGGATAAGAATCAGGATAGCCCTTTGATGCCAGTACAACACATACTGCTGTCTGGTTTTTCCAGGTAATTTGCGGAAGCAGTCCAAGTGTACCATGGTATGACGCAAGCAGGTATTCGTACAAATCAGAGCCCATTCTCATCATTATCGGCTGGCATTCCGGGTCGCCCATTCTTGCATTATACTCCAGAACATACAGCTCGCCGTCTTTGACCATTATTCCAGCATACAAAAATCCCTTGAATGGAATTCCTTCCTTTTTCATGGCACGTATGGTTTTTTCTATTACGTTTTTTTGGATTTTTTGTGCCAACTCTTCTGTGATGACGCCTGTAGGCGAGTACGCACCCATTCCTCCCGTGTTTGGGCCCTTGTCATCATCAAAAATCCTCTTGTGGTCCTGGCTTGTAGCCATAGGTATTGCAGTTACGCCGTCACACAATGCAATGTATGACGCTTCGATTCCGTCAATTCTCTTTTCTATTACAATACTTGCGCCAGCAGAGCCAAAGGTGTTTTTGACTAGCATCTCGTCTATTGCAGTCAGCGCGTCTTGCTTTCCATCACAGACAATTACACCTTTTCCTGCCGCAAGGCCGTCCGCCTTTATGACTACAGGATAGTTCAGGGACTCTACGTATTGTCTTGCTTCTTTTGCGTCATCAAATATTCCAAATGGTGCAGTAGGTATGCCATTTCTTTGCATGAATTGCTTTGCCCAGATTTTGCTGGATTCTAGCTGTGCCGCCTCTTTTGTTGGGCCAAATATTCCAAGGTTGTTTTCTGTGAATTTATCCACAATTCCCTTGGATAGTGGCGCCTCAGGGCCTACCACAGTAAAGCAGTCATTGTTTGTTGCAAACTCGATCAGCTTGTCAATTTCTTCTGGATTGATTGGGATGTTGTTTTGTGTTCCTCCGTTTCCAGGTGCAAAGAAAACCGTGTCGACTTGTTTTGATTGCGCCAGCTTCCATCCCAGTGCGTGTTCTCTGCCACCAGAGCCGACAACCAAAACATTAACCAACAAACTCGAGCTTGTATTCTCGTATATAATCGCAGTTTCCAATCAAACCCAGCTTGCTTTATAAAATCAGATCACAGTTTGTACGATGTTGCAACTAGACAAGGAATTCAATTCCAAAAAAATCGAAGAGCAGATCCGAGAACACTTGTCTGGTCTTGATTTGCAAAAAATGCTAGACCAAACCAAAAAAGGCCAAAGCCTAGTATTCATAGAAGGTCCTCCAACTATGAACGGAATTCCCCATGCGGGACACCTTCGAGGCAGAATAATCAAGGATTTATGGTATCGCTACAACACACTGCAAGGCCACAAAATTACATTCAATGCAGGCTGGGATACTCAGGGACTGCCAGTGGAGCTGCAGGCAGAAAAAGAACTTGGAATCACAGGTGGAAAAACCGAGATCCTCAAGTCATTTGGAATTGAAAAACTGGTAGCAGAATGCAAAAAGCTGGTCCACAAGTACAACGAAAAATGGATCGAAGTAGACAAGCTCCTTGGCATGTCGTTTAACCAAGAAAACGCATACTGGACATACAAGGACGAGTTCATCGAGCGGGAATGGCAGATTCTAAAAAAGGCGCATGAAATCGGCGTACTAACAGAAGGATACAGAATCGTGGCATACTGTCCTAGCTGCCAGACAGCACTGTCTAGCCAGGAGGTAAACCAGGGATATGAAATGGTCCAAGACCCTTCATTATATTACAAAGTCAAGCTGGAATCAGAGGACGTATTTTTGATTGTCTGGACCACAATGCCGTTCACTCTGGTCACTGATGCAATGGTCGGCCTCAACCCAGAAGAGAACTATCACTATGTCAAAGTAGAAAATGAAACTTGGGTCGTAGGGGAAAAAAGACTAGAAGAATTTGCAAAAGAAGTCAAAATTGAAAATTACCAAATAATCAAAACAGTAAAGGGTGCAAGCTTTGAGGGCAAAAAGTACATCCACCCGTTATTATCAGAGATTCCAAAGCTGGACGAGCTTGCAAAAAACCCCAACTATCACATTGCAGTGTCCGAAGAATTTGTGGATCCAAGCACTGGAAGCGGTCTTGTGCACCTGGCTCCCGCAAACGGAGAGGAAGACTACAACATTGCGCAAAAAAGAAAAGTTCCGGTTTTCTCGCCAATTGACGATGAGGTCAAGTTCACGTCAGATGCCGGAAAATACGCATCAATGTTTGTGCGCGATGCGGATAGGACGATAGTGGAAGACATCAAGGCAAAAGGCGCCCTAGTTAGAATAGGTAGAATAAAGCACAAGTATCCGCTTTGCTGGCGATCCCACCACCCAATTGTGTGGCTTGCAAGGCGCGAGTTTTTCTACATGTTGGACAAGCTAGATGACAAGGCAATAGATGCAGCAGAAAAGGTAGAATACTTTTTTGATCAGCCAAAGAACCGATTCCTAGGCATAATAAAAGAAAAACACCCATGGTGTATTTCCCGTGAGAGATTCTGGGGTTGCCCCCTGCCAATATGGAACTGCAAGTGCGGACATGTAGAGCGACTGTTCTCAAGAAAAGAGATCCTAGATGTCGCAACCGACCTTCCAGACGGACCGAACTTTGAGCTGCACAGACCATGGATCGATAGAATAGGAATAAAGTGCAAAAAGTGTGGAGCCCAGATGGAGCGAGAAAAATTTGTCCTAGACACCTGGCACAATAGTGGCTCTGCCCCATATTCATCATTATCAGATCCTGAATATTCCAAGGGAATTCCAGCGCCGTTTCTAACAGAGGGAATTGACCAGACAAGAGGTTGGGCATACACATTGTTAATTGAAAACGTGATTCTCAACAACAAGCCGACACCGCCATATTCTGCCTTCTTGTTCCAGGGACATGTCCTAGACAAAAATGGAAACAAGATGAGTAAAAGCCTCGGAAATGTAATGGACGGCAAAGAATTATTATCAAAATATCCAGTGGACTTGATTAGATTCTATTTCATCTGGAAGTCAAGTCCCATTGAGCCAATCAATTTCAGCACGGATGAGCTCATGTCGCGGCCATACCAAATCCTAAACACGCTATACCACATTCACCTGTATTACAAGCAAAACAGTGAATACGACAAGTTCGACTATAACACCAACACAATATCGCAGGCAAAGCAAAAGAACCTGCTGGGCTCGCCAGACATTTGGATTTTATCCAAGCTGCAAAGACTCATCAAGTCAGTACAACAAAACAATGATTCCTGCAAATTTCACGAGTCCGCTCGCACACTGGAAGACTTTATCATAAATTCGCTAAGCCAGGTGTACATCCCAATCACAAAGGCAGAGCTGTGGGATGAGGATAATTCCAAGACAGACAGGCGATTTGCAATTTATGCAATTTTGCACAAGATTCTCAAAACACTTGATGTTCTGATCCACCCACTTTGCCCCTACACCAGTGAATACCTGTATCTTGCAGTGTTTGGCAAAGACAGCATTTTGCTGCAGAGCTGGCCTGCACAGGAAACAGATCTGATCAACGACACCATTGAAGAATCATTTGATTTGATGAAAGAGTCCGTGTCAGTATCGTCAGCTGCCAGAATGAAGGCAAGGCTCAAGCGACGATGGCCATTAACAGACGCAGTCGTTTGTGTCGCACCTGGACAAAAGCAAAAGCTGGAATCACTATCGGAGTTGTTATTGTCACAGATGAATGTAGAGTCATTTCGGACAGTAGAGCTGCAAAACAGGACAGGCCTAGAATTGATTGCTGAAATGCAAGACTTGAAGCTTCCAGTAAAACCCCTAGTGGAAATGGACAGAAAGAAGATTGGTCCCAAGGCAAAGCAACACATGGGTGCATTATTGTCTGCATTTGCAGGCACAAAGCCAGAGGAAATCGTATCAAGCCTGCTCAAATCAAGGTCCCATACATTTGATGTCGGCTCTGACAAAATTACGCTGGACATAGAAGACTTTGTGATATCATTTGATGCCCAGGACGGATATGCGTATTCTCAGCGCGACTCGCTAATTGTGTTCATAGCTACTGCCAGAAACCGCGAAATGATGGCTCGCGGACTAGTAAAGGATTTGGCAAGAAGACTGCAGACATTGCGCAAAGAGCAAGGCTACAATCCAACAGATGTTTTGAGCTGCGCCCACATTTTGGACCTGGATTCAGAGTCTCTAGAAATGGCTAAAGAAAAATCCAAGGACTTGGCTTTTTTGGTTCGGGTAAAATCAGTTGATTTTGAGTCAGCCCCGCAAACAAAAGACGACGACATTGATGGTCAAAAAATCCGAATCTGGATAGAGTAGTAAGCTAGCTTTTGGTAAATGTCTGGGGTTAAATAGCAAAATCACCATCATAGTATAATGGTAAAGCAGATCAGCCTTGATGCGTGGCAGACACAACACCTAGAGGCTCTGCTAAAAAAGGGTGCAAGCATCGTAACCAAGACAGGCACTCCGATTATTTTGTACAGGCAGACGCTGGAAGAAGAAGAGGACTCTTATGAAGAAATTGTTTGTTCGCTAACAGACAAGCACGTAGTGGAACAAGTAGTAATTTCCGGCGGTGGAATTCCACCGACATTTCGGCAACAGATGATTTACGATCTGGACGAGTTTCCGCAAAGACTGATCAGAAAAAGCAAGGACCTGTTTTTGCAAACAATAGAACTCTTGGAAGAACAGATGAACTAACCGAATATAAAGAGCCCTAAAAAAAATCCCTCCATGCGACTCTTAGAATTCCAGGCAAAGGAGCTTTTCGGCCAGTATGGAATCAAGACCCCAAAGGGAAGGTATTCTAAGAACATTGACGAGGCAAGGTCGCATGCTGCTGAGCTGGGTTATCCATTTGTCATAAAGTTCCAAGCCCCAGTAGGCGGTCGTGGAAAGGCAGGTGGAATCCAAGTAGTCAAAAACCAAGACGAGTTTGAGCTAAAGTACCCGCAAGTTGCAGGCATGACGATCAAGGGGGAAAAGGCGCGCGCCATCTTATTAGAAAAAATGGCAGAATATCAAAAGGAGATATACCTATCGCTGTTTTTGAATCGCTCAAAGCAGTGCTACACCATCATTGCGTCAGGCGAAGGAGGAGTTGAAATTGAATCAGTCAAAAACCAGACGATTCGGGAGGTCGGCCTAGGCGACGTCACACCGCAAGTAGCAGAAGAGGTAGCAAAGTCAATCGGGCTTTCAGGCAATTCCGTTGCAGACTTTGTTGACATGCTGCAAAGATTATCAAAATTAACAATAGAAAAAGAAGCAGAGCTTGCAGAGATAAATCCAGTAGCATTGCTCAAAGACGGATCATTACTGGCACTAGACGGCAAGGTGATCACTGATGATAACTCTAATTTCCGCCATCCGGAAATGGACAAGTATCAGGAAAAAACCGAACTAGAGGAGCGGGCCGAAAAGTCAGGATTTACTCTGGTGGAGCTAGAGGGAAACATTGCAGTGGTTGGAAACGGCGCAGGCCTTGTCATGTCAACACTTGACATGTTAATTGATAATGGTGGAAAGGCCGCTTGCTTTTTGGATGTAGGCGGGGGTGCGACAACAGAATCCGTATACGAAGCTCTGACATTGATTTCAAAGATGAAAAAGGTCAAAGCAATCTTGGTAAACCTGTATGGAGGAATTGTAAAGACAACAACTGTCGCATCCGCATTTATCAAGGCATATGATGATAAGCTAATTGATCTGCCAGTGTATGCAAGGCTGATGGGCGCAGAATCTGAAAAATCTAGAGAAATGCTCAAAAACACAAAAACAAAAATGTTTGATTCAGTAGAAGAGGCAATATCTGGCGTAGTGTTAGGAGTCTCAAAACATGGCTAACATTTACGAGATTTTGCGCGGAGCCAAGGATTCTTCTGGGAATTATCAGAGAATGCCAGTAATTGTACAAGGAATTACAGGAACGTTTGGCTCGCTGCACGCAAAAATGATGATGGAATACGGCACAAACATTGCAGCTGGCGTAACACCTGGCAAAGGTGGACAAAAATTCGAAGGCAAGGTACCAATATACAATTCAGTCAAAGAGGCAGTAGATGCAACGGGGGCAAAAATATCAATCTTGTTCGTCCCAGCAAAATTCTTCCTCGGTGCTGCAAAAGAGGCACTAGATGCAGGAATCAAGTTGCTAGTGGCAATACCAGAACACGTACCAATTAGAGATACAATGCAGGTCCTAGAGATTGCAAAGCAAAAAGATGCCATAGTGATTGGGCCAAACACGCCAGGGATCATGATCCCAGGCTTGATCAAAATCGGCATAATGCCTGCAAGTCCATTCAAACCAGGAAACATTGCAGTATTATCAAAAAGCGGCACATTGTTATACGAAATTTCAAATGCGCTGTCCCGCGCAGGCTATGGCCAGTCCATCACAATAGGAATTGGCGGAGACCCAGTAAACGGAACAAGGCTAATTGACGCATTTGAGATGGTAAAGGACGACCCAGACCTAAAGGGAATCGTAGTAGTAGGGGAAATAGGCGGGGATTCCGAAGAAATCTTGGCCCAGCACATAATTGATACTAACTTCAAAAAGCCAATTGTCGCATATATTGCAGGACGAAACGCCCCAAAAGAAAAAAGAATGGGCCATGCAGGTGCCATAGTCATGGGAACATACGGCTCTGCAGAATCCAAGGTTTCAATGTTTAACAAGGCAAACATTCCTGTAGGGAAAAGGCCAAACGAGGTTGCCATGTTGTTGTCAGGCAAGTTAGGATCCAAAGACTAAAAAGGACACGCCGGAGACTTTTATCAAATGCCAATCACAGACCCAGAGAAAAAAAGAATCGCCCAGGCGGCAAGGTTACACATGAAAATATGCCTGAACTGTGGCGTCAGAAATTCCATGGCAGCGTCCAGGTGCAGAAAATGCCGTGGCCAATTCCTAAGACTAAAGAATAGAACTCTGGGCGCAAAGAAATAGTCAGTACTTTACTGCTCGCAGTGTTTTGTAAGGAGTTTTTTGGTTCGTCTGATAGTATTATTCCAGTATTACCAGAAAAATATCAGATATAAGTCGCGAAAAGCTAAAAAATTATTCCGGATGCTTTTTTGCGCGAATAAACGAGAACAATAATGCTAGGCCCAGTATTCCCATGACTATGCTGAGGGACACAAGTGTTGGAATCTTTACAAATTCTGATACCAGCATCTTTATTCCAATGAACATCAAAATTGCAATAAGGCCTGGCTTGAGATAGTAGAATTTCTCCATCACGCCAGCCAGCAAAAAGTACAGGCTACGCAGGCCCAATATTGCAAAGATGTTTGATGTGATTACAATGAATGGATCAGTTGTGATTGCAAGTATTGCTGGGATCGAGTCCAGTGCAAAAAGCAAGTCGGTGAATTCTATTATTACTAGTGCGACTAGGAGCGGTGTTGCGTACTTTATTCCTTCTTTGATAACAAAGAATTTGGGCTCTTGCATGTTTAGCTCAACTGGCATTATTTTGCGCAGAGCCCGCACCGCGATGTTCTTTTCAACTTCTATCTTCTTTTCCTTTCTTTGGACAAGCATTCTGAGTGCAGTAAATATCAAAAATCCGCCAAAGAGGTAAATCATCCAGTGGAATTCCTCCAATAGGTGCGCGCCTACCAAAATGAGTGGAACCCTCATCGCTATTGCGCCAAGTATGCCCATGGAGAGAACTCTGTGCTGGAACTTGTGGGGAATGTTAAGCGATGTAAATATCAGCAAGAACACAAACATGTTGTCAACTGAAAGTGATTTTTCTAGGGCATAGCCGGTGATGAACTCGGCAAACTTTTGCTCGCCCATATCAAAGTAGATTATGCCAGAAAATATTCCTGCAAGCGAAATCCAGACTATGGTCCAGCGCAGTGCCGTTTTGAATGGAGGAACTTCCTTGTGTGCATCTTTTTTGCGGAGCTTGGAAAATACTCCTAGGTCAATTGCAAGCGATATGCCAACGAAGATGGTAAATACTGTCCACAGTATGTAAACGTCGTTCATGCGTCAATTCTGACACATTAGACACTCATAATATACATTAGTGGACTTGGATCAGGTCGATTTTCTTGATTAGATCTGCCAAAAAGATCGGCTTGCGCAAAACGCTGTGCACGCCTTGGCGGAGCAGCTTGTCTTCCTGCTCTTTTGGCAGCGTCATGGCAGAAAAGACAAAAGTCGTCTGCTTTTTCATCAGATTTTCTTTTTCCAGAGTGTCAATTACATCAAAGCCGGAAAATTCTGGCATCATTAGATCCAAAAACACTACATCGTACTTGTCATCTCGGATCGCCTGCAGGCCGACCTTGCCATCCAATGTGTAATGGTATGTGTGCCCTGCCGATTCAAAGATAAGCTTTGCAGGCTCGACGATTTCCGCATTGTCTTCTATGTGTAATATCTTCATAACATCATCCCAAAACGATACAATATAGTTTGATGTTTGTTCACATCACACACAACCAAGAAAGATGCTATTTGACTAGCTTTGCCTTTTTGGCAGTGCCAAGCTTCTGAATTATTATAGAATGCCAGCCGGTAGAATACCCTTCAAATCCTGGCGACAGTGCATGCGCAATGCAACAATTCAGGCCGCAATATTCGATGAAGATGTGGTTTTTCTTCTCCGATAGCAGGCTGGTTTTTTGATCAAAGTCAAGGCTGTCTCGGAGCATTTTGCCATCAGAGTCTGCCAGAATCAATCCAGAGTCATCCACAATACAGATTCGGGTGTTTTTCTTTTCGTCCTCAGAAATAGGAGTGTGTACAATCACCGTTTGGGCAAGCGACTCCCACTTGAAGATAACCCCCAAGACTCCAATTATTTGGCCCTTCGGGTCGCCATTTTCCCGGACTGCCGCAGAATAAATCAAGCATAAATTATTTGATACAAGGCTTGAGCGGTGGACCGACTCAAAGCCAAACTGTCCAGAATTTTTTGTATTCATTGCAGAGACAAACCATCTAGAATCAGAAACATTAAGACCGCGTGACGGAAACTTTTCTGGATTTCCATTAGATACTATATTTCCTGAAACATCGGCAATTACCAGATCATAATAAACAGTATATGCCTGCAAGATGACTCCAAGCCTTTTTGATGCGACATCGCATGCATCCTGGTTCTTTTTTGTCAATGCATCTATTACATTTGAGTCCGTTGCCCACCATCGAACATCTGCGGTTCTCTCGTAGAGATTCCTGTCTATTAGGTCAATGTTTACTAGCGCCAAATCAGTGAGTCTGTTTCCACGGAATTCCTTTGACTGTGTCTTTATCATGTTGCCCACATTGATGATTTCCTTGGTGTCTTTTCTCATATTGTCGGTGATTTTGGATGTCTCTTCAGATAGCTCACTCATGTTTGTTGCAACTATCCCAAACGGCCTGCCGTATGTTCCTGCACGGGCGGCCTCTATTGACGCATTAACTGACAAAACATGTGTCTTATGATTGACATCATCTACTTTGTCTATTGCAGAATTTAGCTTTTCTGCAATCAGATCAATAAACTCGACTACTTCCTCTAGTGTGAATTTTTTTCCCTGCTGGATTTGCGTGGTGGACATATCTTTGGATTTTACGCTACCCAACTAGAACAGCTGTGTTTACTTTTCAAACAGACATGTCATTTTATAGCAAATTTGGCACAATTACATCAAAGTAACAAAAACAGTATTGCAACACCTGCCACGGGCAGGTTGTTTTTGTTATTTACTGTCTGAAAATAAAGCAGATTTTATTTTGCCCGGATACCGTATGATGATCAGATGCACGAATAGATCTTGTGAATAATTCGCTAAAGAACACGTTGCCGGAATCGCCCAACTTGTGCTCTATTGTGACATAGTTTTTGCCTGCACGCTCGTATTTTGTAAATATGGTAGAGGGGATCTTGGAGCAAAGATTCTGCAATACGGGTATTGCTTGCAGGTTAGAATTTTTGCCCATTATGGAATTAATCTCGCCATTAATAGCACTAGCCAGTTTTTGATCCAGAATTTTTGATAAATCATACGTATCAGAATTAAACCCAGAAAAATCCTCGCCAGTTAGCAACAACTCAAATTCGGTTTTTTCTCTTGTTTTCAGGGAGCTCAAACGATGATAATGATTTTGCAAGCCCTATTAGGTACTGTGTGTGAGATTCATACGGACGAGTTTACGGTTTTGTATTTAAAGCGCCTTCATTGATTTTTGGAAAAGCATCGATGTTTTAAAGTGAGATTCCAGCTCGTCTTCTTTTTTGTCCATTACCATCTGCTTTCGTCCGCGTCTAAACGAATCATCACTGTCTCGCACGCACATAATATCACTACACCCAGTCAGTATAAGAATTTTAGATCCGAGGTAGTGTTATCACAAAGGTAGTGGGATTGTTTTTCGCCAATATGGTTCCACCGTGTTGCGCTATGATGTTTTTGCAGCTGGACAGTCCTAGGCCTGTTCCGCGCTGCTTTGTGGTAAATAAGGGCTCAAAAATGTGCGGCAGTACATTTTCTGGAATGCCAGGGCCTGAATCAGAGATCTCTATTGTGATGTGCTTTGTGTATCCGGTTATCTTGATAGATATTGTTCCCTTATCAGATATTGCCTGAATTGCGTTTAACAGAATATTTGAAAATGCAGTTCTCATCTTTTGATCGTCACAGTCTATTTTTTCGTCATTGCTTGGCACAACCACGCTAATACCATCAGGCACATCCAAATCATCGACGGACTTTTGGATTATTTCCCGCAGTGATGTGATCTTCTTCTCAAGCGGTGTAGTGCGGACAAAGTTTAGTACGTCATCTATTTGGTGAGACATGCGTTGAATTGAGTTTTCTAGCTTGTTAAAGTGCTCTTGGAGTCTTGGATCTTCTCTTGGGTATTGTAATCTGATTAGCTCTGACACATTTTTGATTACAGATAATGGATTTCGCAAGTCATGGGCAATTCTTGCAGCAAGTTCACCTATTGCAGTTAGCTTTTCCGTCTTTAGTCGTTCTTGGGTGATGACTAGTTTTCTTTCTGTTTCTAGCGAATTTTTGAATGCGTTTATCATTGATTGGAACTTTTGGCCAAGCTCGCCAATTTCGTCATTGTTTTGTGCTTGGAATTGTATATCGTAGTTTCCATTTGAGACTTGTTCTGCTGCAGTGTGTAATTGCCGTATAGGCTTTGAGATGGAGCGAGATATGAAATAGCTAAGACTTGCAGCAACTATTACTAGTATTGGGATTCCAACATAGAGAAGGATTTGCGTTTCCAGCAGGACGCCATTAATCTGGGCGGCATTGCTGTCTATTTTGGCGGTTGATTTTTCTATTAGTTGATCAAGCTCTATGCCCTTATCTTTTGAATATTGAGCCAGTGCCTGACGATAGACTTGTTTTGAATTCCAGTATTCTTCAGAGTCTAGAATTTGAATTGCATCTGCCGCCTTACCATCTCTGGCCAGATCAATTGCCTGATGCTCCAGTCTCACAAGCAACAGATTCGCCTCATGGATTCTAGAGAAAATCGACTTTTCTTTTTCAGTACCAGATGCAAGAGCATCTTGTATTGCACGGTCCAGTTTCGGCTCGGCTTCAAAATAGGCCGATGTCCATTTTTCATCAGACGTAAATGCATAGTTTCGCGCAGCCTGTGTCAATACCTCATCATAATACCTCATGGAAACTGCCAGCCCATCAAGATGTGCTGCCACTTTTAGATCATTAATGCTGGATTTGGTATCGGATTCTATGGTCAGAAGATTCTGCTCTACTTTGAGAAATCCAACTATGCCGTTTGGCACGGTAATTGCAATAATAATGAGAAACCCTAGTAAAATTTTCCTCTGTACCCGCACAGATTGAGTCTATTTGGTTTTGATTTTAAAATGCATGATAAACAAAAGTAAGCAATTTGTCAATGTAGTATTTACATTGCTAGGAACGAGGCGGTAAAATTGTGTATGAGGATAAGAAGTGATGAAGTATTATCGTCATACTTTGTTTGGCAAAATTGTTCTAGACAGACACACATCAGCCTATAATTACACATACCTACATGAATTCATGAAATTACTAGGCTCACTGAATGCAAAGCTTGTGTGTCTTTTTGTTTTGGTTGCAACCATTCCGCTGGTAACAATATCACTTGTTAGTTTTTCAATTTCTCAGGAATCCCTAGAGCAACGCTCATTTGATCAGCTAAAAACACTTGCCAATGACAGGGCAAAAACACTAGAGCAGTTGAACTCGTTTAGAATTCAACAATTAACCCAAGTAGCAAAGATGCCACAAGTAATTGACTCTATAGAATCCGGCAATACAGAATCTCTGCAAGAGATTTTTGAAAACACGAAGCAAATCACTGGCGGACAGGATGGATATCAAAACTTCAAGATAATGTCTGCAAGTGGCCAGGTAATTTATGCACAAGATTCATCATTGATTAATTCGGATTATTCTGCAAACAGGTTATTCCAAAAAGGATTAGAAAATCCACATCGCGAATATACACAAGAAGACGGAAAGAGAATTGCAATCACTGCAGTGCCAATCATTGATTCGAATAATCAAAAAATCGGTGTAATAATTGCTCAGACGGGAATTCCAATTTTGGACAAAGTTGTTCTAGACAGGGACGGCCTTGGCAATACTGGCGAGACATATATGGTAAATTTTGATAAAACGATGATCACGCCTTCAAGATTTACAGAAGGATTAGAATTCAAGCAAATTGTGGACACTCTACCAGTCCAAGAATGCATCAATAATAGCAAAGACATTTCAGCATCCATTTATCCGGATTATAGAAATGTGCCAATTTTTGGTGCATCAAAGTGTGAACCAGAATTAGGCTATGTTTTGATTGCAGAGTTTGATGTGGCAGAGATCATGATACCCATAATTTCATTGCAAAACATGTACATAATTACAGGCGGAATCGTAGTTGGCGCCGTAGGCGTATTTGCATTTTTCATATCAAGATCAATATCTCATCCAATCCACAATGCCGCACAGGTTGCAAGGAAAATAAGCGAGGGCAATCTCGGAGTAGTAGTTCCAGCCTCAAAATCCAAGGACGAAATAGGCACGCTGCTAAACTCAGAAAAACAAATGGTTGACAAGCTCAGAGGGGTCCTATCAGAAATGCAAAATGCATCCCAGTCAGTATATGCAAATGCGCAACAACTCTCCGCATCTGGAACCCAGCTAAACTCCTCAGTGCAGCAAATAGCAACCACAGTAGACCAAATTTCACGAGGATCACAAACCCAGGCGCAGCGAATTGAAA
This sequence comes from Candidatus Nitrosotenuis aquarius, assembly GCF_002787055.1. Taxonomy (NCBI): domain Archaea; kingdom Thermoproteati; phylum Nitrososphaerota; genus Candidatus Nitrosotenuis; species Candidatus Nitrosotenuis aquarius. The sequence goes on along the minus strand of NZ_CP024808.1, from coordinate 169,822 downwards.
AATCAAAGCAAACTGTGGAAGAACTCACAAAATCAATGAACGAGTTGTCATCTAGTGCCAAAGAATCTGCAGAGATATCAATTCAGGTAGGCACACTATCAGAGCGTGGAGCAGAAGCTGCAGGCGAAGCAAATGAGCGCATGAACAAGATTATCGAAGTAACAAACGATTCTGCAAAAAAGGTCCACAAGTTAGCAGAAAAGACAAACGAAATCACTGCTGCACTGCAAGTGATTCGAGAAATAGCCGATCAGACAAATCTTTTGGCTCTAAATGCCGCAATAGAGGCAGCTCGTGCCGGAGAGGCAGGCCGTGGATTTGCAGTAGTCGCCGATGAAGTTCGACATTTGGCAGAAAGCTCTGCACAATCGTCTGATGAAATAGACACCAAGTTAAAACAAATTCACGAATATGCGCAAGAGGTAGTAGAAGAGATCGAGACGAGCTCAAATGAAGTAAACCAAGGCAAAATGGTAATTGATTCGTCACTAAAAACGCTGCATGAAATTGCGACAAACATCAAAAATGTCTCTGAAAATGTCAAACAATTAGCTGATTTTGCCCATGAACAAGCAAACAAAGTAGCTAGCATTTCAGCGGATGCAGTAGACATTGCAGCTGTATCCGAGGAAAATGCAGCATCTACTGAGGAAGCATCGGCTGCAGTAGAAGAACAGACTGCTCAGACACATGAAATAGCCACGGCCTCAACACAGCTGGCCGAGCTGGCATCACAGCTCCAGGCAACGCTGGCCAAATTCTCGCTAGAATCAACCCAAAATGCCGAGCCAGAGAAGAAATCTATTCTTGCCAAAATAAGCCTCAAAAAATAACTAGCGATACTCAGAGCCGCAATCCCCAATTACATCAAACAGGTCATTTGCCTGAGATGTTATTTCTTGTATTGCAGAATAATCATCAGAGTCAAGATTGAGTGAAAACGTTTGCTTGTTTTGCTCAATGTGTTGCGCTATTCCTAGTCTTGCGCCAATAATCACTCCTGCGACTTGTGGCTTGTCCAGAATGAACCTTGTTGCTACATTCGGTATTGAGGTGTGATGTTTTTTTGCTATTTTGTCCAGTGTGTGCAGTAGCTTTTGGAATAGTGTCCAGCCTCCCCATGCATCAATCATGTTGTGGTATTTTTGTAGCGAGTATGTGTTCAGATCAATTCTTGTCGGATCATCAGAACCAAGGAATCGCTCAGATAGCAATCCACCTCCCAGCGTCCCATACGCCAAAAGATGGATGTTGTGTTTTTTGCAGAATTCTTCCATTTCCATTTGGGGCCTCTGGTCAATTATGGAATATTGCACCTGGTTTGATACTATGACAAACCCCTTGTCCAGCATCATCTGCATTCGGATGGTGTCAAAGTTTGTCAGGCCGATGTGTTTTATTTTTCCCTCATCGCGGAGTGCCGTCAAGTGGTATAACGCATCAAAATACCTTGGATCGTCATAATCCCACCAGTGAAACTGGACTAGATCCAACGATGAAACATTCATGTGCAGAATCGAGTTTTTAATTGCGCGCTCCACGATGGTTCTGTTCATTGGTACAGGATTTGGAACAAACTTGGTCAGCCCAACCAAGCCACTCAAATCATGCCCGGATTTTTCCAAGTTTTGCCTAAATTTTCCAAAAAACCCTTCTGCGGGGCCGTAGATATCTGCCATGTCCCAGCTTGTCAGGCCGGCTTTGTGATACAGATCCATTTCAGATATGGCCTTTTGTGGTGTGATGTGTCCGTGGCCGCCAGATACCTGCCACATTCCGTTTATTATTCTGCAGATTTTCAGGTCCGAGCCAAGTGTTGCGGTTTCTATCATGGTTTCATTATGATTTTGCCAAAGAGATTTCCCCTTAGCATTTTTGTGTGGGCCTCTGCCGCATTATCTATTGTGTACACAGAGTCAATTACCGGCCTTATTTTTCCCTTTGATACCCAATATAGCGCATCTTCCAGCTCGGACTTGGTGGCCAAAGTAGAGCCCAAAATGTTTGTGCCCTTGAAGAAAATGTGTCTCAGATCAGTTATCACGTCATAGCCAGTAGTGGCACCTGTTGTAACAAGTGTTGCACCATACTTTAGCAGGGTTAGCTCCTTGTTCCAGTGCAAGCCTCCAATGTGCTCAAAGATCACATCAATTCCCGGAATCCCGTCCTTTGTTTTTGCAAATTCCTTGGATATTGCAAATACCTGCTTGTGCCAGTCTTCTTTTCTGTGGTCCACCGCATAGTCTGCCCCCAATTGCAAGCATTTTTCCAGCTTGTCGCCAGACGCAGTTGCAATCACAGTGCAACCATACATCTTTGCTATCTGAATTCCAAATATTCCCATGCCAGAGCCACCACCCATTACCAAGACCAGCTGTCCGGGCTTGATTTGTGCACGGCCCACAAGCATGTGCCACGCAGTCATAAGTGTCATGGAGCAGGCAGCCGCCTCCTCATACGATACACCGTCAGGTATTTTCACCGCATTTACTTCTGGCAAGTGCGTGACCTCGCAGTAGCCACCCCAGAGTGGGCCTGTCTCAAATCCCCAGACCTTGCGTTTTTTACAGTCAAACTCTCGCCCAGAGGTGCAGTTCTTGCACAGTCGGCACGACATGTTTCCATGCGAAACAATTCTGTCGCCAATCTTGATGCCAGTCACGTCATCACCTATTGCAATGACGTCGCCTGCCGCATCAGAGCCAGAGATGTGCGGTAGTGGGACTTTGAGTGGCACCCCCCTCATTCCCCAGATATCATCATAGTTCAGAGCAGCTGCTCGCACTCGAAATACAACTTCGTTTGGTTTTGGGGCGGGTTCTGGAATGTCTTTGATTTGCAAAACAGATGCATAGTCATCATTTACACAATAATTGTCATAGACTAGCGCTCTCAACTAGATTTTGTTGTCTTGTTGTGTTTTTTATGTATTGGCATGATCTGCCGACAGTTCCTAGGTAGTAATTTTTTCTTTTAGTGTGTTTGCGATTTCCTTGACCGAATATGGTTTTTCAAAAACATCTTCGACGCCAAAATTATCCAGTCTTTTTCTCATCAGGTCAGTCAGAAATGCGGTAATTATTATGACTCGTGCATCTGCGTTTATCTTTTTGATTTCCTCTAGTGCGTAAAACCCGTCATATTGTGGCATTACAAGGTCCAAAAACACCACGTCTGGCTTGTGTTTTTTGTACAATTCTACGCCTTCCTTGCCGTTTTTGCCAAGACCCGCAACATCGATGTCTTTGAGTTTGAGGAATTCGGCAAAAACTTCCGCACTATCGGTTTCATCATCTATTATGATTGCTCGAATCAACACAAAGTGTGTGACATTGTGAGATTAAACTGCCTGTTTGTACACATAATACAAACAAATTAGCGAAGGTACTACTTTACTATCATATAATAATACAATAAGAGTGGACCGGGTGGGATTCGAACCCACGACCTTTGCGGGATTGCAACAATCCTTACGCAGTGTGAGTGCGTCATCCTAACCAACTAGACAACCGGTCCAACTATGGACAAATTTCTGCGCTATTTAGTCGTTAGAATAGTCATATAGAGGAAAAAATGCAGACCAGTCTGATGCATAAACAAAGCACGTGGAAATTATCCGAATTAGCACCAGACCACAAAAGCCCAGAATTTGCAAAACAGGTAACAAGGCTAGAAGCCAAAGTCAAGAATTTTGAGAAAATAAAGTCAAAGCTTAGGCCTTCCATTTCATCAAAAGAGTTCTTTGGAATCATACACAACATAGAAGATCTGACAGAGGATGCAAGTAGACTAGGCGGCTATGCATCGTTATTGTATTCATCAGACACCCAGTCAGATGAGGCCACCACACTGCTGACAAAAATGTCCAAGCTTGGCTCTGAAATCGAAAACAAGACATTATTTTTTGACTTGTGGTGGAAGCGCAAAATCGACGAGAAAAATGCAAACAGACTAATCAAGGACGCAGGAAACCTATCACAATTCCTAAGACACAAGCGACTCTTGGCAAAATATTCCCTCTCAGAGCAGGAAGAAAAAATAATCAACACCCTTGATGTTACCGGCTCGACAGCACTTGTAAAATTATACGACAAGATAACAAATGCGTTTGAGTACATCATAACAATTAACGGCAAAAAGAAAAAACTTACTCGAGAGCAGCTGAGTGTTCTTGTACGCAGTACCAATCCAAGCTTGAGAAAGACAGCATATCAGACGCTCCTAGGCAAGTTCAATGCAAACAAGGGAGTGCTAGGCGAAATCTACCAGAATCTGGTCCTAAACTGGAAAGACGAAGGAATTGAAATCAGAAAATACACCTCCCCGATTTCGATTAGAAATATCGGAAATGATGTCGATGACAAAACCGTCCAGGTGTTGCTTGATGTCTGCAAGAAGAACTCTAGTGTGTTTTACGAGTTTTTTGAGTTCAAGGCAAGGTCTCTGGGCCTCAAAAAGCTCAGAAGATACGACCTGTATGCGCCAAGCGCAAAAAAATTCAAAGAAAAGGACTACACCTACGACAAGGCAATAAAACTGGTCCTAGAGTCTCTGAACAAGTTCAGTCCCACGCTGTCAGAGTATGCAAATAAAGTATTTGCGCAAAGCCATATTGATTCTCAGATAAGGCCAGGCAAGCGGGACGGTGCATTTTGCAGCACAGTATCGCCAAAGTTGACCCCATATGTTTTGGTAAACTATGCAGGAAAATCAAAGGACGTATTCACCTTGGCACACGAGCTTGGCCATGCAGTGCATAGCCAGGCAGCATCAAAGCAATCCATCCTAGTCTCAGAGGCCCCACTCCCATTGGCAGAAACAGCATCGACATTTTCTGAATTGCTTCTATACGATAACATTTCAGACCAGATGACGGACACCGAAAAAGCCGCTATTCTGTCAGAAAAAATAGACGACATTTATGCTACCGTGATGCGCCAAGCTTTCTTTACAATATTTGAGATCGACGCACACAAGCAAATTGCCAGTGGCACGACAATAGAAGAGTTATCCAAGACATATCTTGGGAACCTGAAGACCCAGTTTGCCAATTCCATAGAGATATCAGAGGATTTTGCGCTTGAGTGGTCCTGCATTCCTCATTTTTTCCACACGCCGTTTTACTGCTACGCATATTCATTTGGAAATCTGCTGTCGCTGTCGCTGTTCCAAATGTATCAGAGGGAAGGAAGATCGTTTGAGAAGACATACCTAGAGATCCTAGCTGCCGGCGGCTCTAAAAAGCCAGAGACCCTGCTAGATGAATATGGAATCAACATTTCATCTGCCAAGTTCTGGCAGGATGGCTTTGATTACATCAAATCTCAGGTAAAAGAACTGGTTTTATTGTAAGTGAAAATGGGGCTGACAGCCTTTACGCACTGGCTGCCAGTCCACGGAATTTTTTGTTCCCCGAACGGTTTGAATCGATGTCAAGATGTGTTCTGAGCCATTTGGATTTAAACCTTTGATTCAGTGATGGCTGATTCTTACGCAAAGTTAATAGTAAAAATTAGTTCTGCCAACTTTGTGTACCGTGTTTTTGCAATACTTGGCCTGGTTTTTGTCCTAGGATTTACTGTGAGTGTGTTTGCAGAAGAGCCAAGGCTTGCCACGTTTCACGAGACGGCAACCATCCTAGTCGATCAGAGAATGTCAAACAATGTTACGGCCTCAGTGTCATTACAAACCACATCCCTGCATGAATTTCAGATCCCGCCCGCATTAGACCAAAAAATACGAAACAACACAGACATTGTCGCAGTGGTAATCACAAATGAAAACCAGTGTGTCCTCGGAGTGCAGGACGACATTTGCGTACTGGTAAACGTCAAGCGCCAAGAGGGTGAAGGAGGCATCCAAGCAGCGCAGCAAAAAGCAAGACAGACAGGCGATGCCATAATAGACGACATTAACGAATTTTTCGGCCTAGATACTGAATTCCACTCTACATTCATCCATTATGACGATAAAGCAAACCGAGCGCTAGAGACGCAAGGCCAAGTTTCTGGAAGGGGGGTAGTCTCGGCAGTCTATACGGCGTCATTTCAGAACACAGACTTTATGTTCAATCGAGTCTCCAGCGCACTGATTCCAAGCCAGATAAGAAGCATGGGTGGATTTTATGAAATAGCACAAACACTATCCAAAGACGACTCTTCGAGGATGACATTTACCATACTGCCAAGGGGACCAATCTCGGTTATGCAGCTCAAAGTCTCAGAGAACTATCCAGGACTAGCGCAAAGCATCACAGCTGTTGAACCATTAAAATACCTCAAGGTAAACGAAATCAAAAAATCAGACTATTACAAAGTGGGATTCTTTCCACTAAATTCCATAGTGCAGGTCGTAATACTTCCGCAAGATGAATCTGCGCAGGCAGCTGCAGGAAGTATGATTGGTGCCACAGTCAAGAACAATCAGACAGTTCCAGCAGATCTAGAGACAAGCGGATGGTTCTTCAATTCCAATTCAGGCAAGAAAATAGAGGCAATGTATCTTTTTGGCAAGGAGTTTTCTGCAGATAGTTCTGATTTGAAGATCACGTTCGGCAAAGAATCATTGTCAATCCCAGTAAGTGTCGGACTGCAGGAAATTGTAATCCTAGTTGGAATTGGAGCAGCAGCTGCAGGAGCAGTTGTGTATTATCTAAAAGGAATCAGATCTAAATAACCAGAACAGCTGCAGAAAACACCGTGGTCCAGCGCCCTTTGCTGTCACCTACCGCAGTCTGCGTTATGTTCATTGATTTGTAAATTTCTCCGGAAATCTTCCATTGTTTTCTTTTTTCGTCCCACGATTTGTCAAGATCAAACTTGATTCCAAGAGACGATGCAAGCATTTGAGCCGCAATGTCTTCTGCATAGTCGCCTGCCTGCTTTTCATTTTGTCCAAACGCCTCATATTCTGAAAGATAGCCGTACCTGTTTGGGTCTTTTGGCTGAGCGACGCCAACGGATGCCGAGATTAGTCGGTGTGGCTCGTTTGTTTGGTTTCTTGAATAAATGCAAAAGAGAACTTGGCCTGGGTTGATAAGCTTGAGGCCTTCTGCGCGCGAGACCATCTTTGCGCGAGGTGGGAAAATGCTGGAAATCAGAACGATGTTTGTGCCTGCGATTCCTGCGTCTCGCAAGGCAAATTCGAAGCTTGTCAGCCGGTCCTCATGAACGCCTTTGCCTTTTGTGAGGAATAATTTTTTTGCAACAAGATCAAGCATTTTGTTTTTGTAACAATACATGGAATTATTATACTTATTTCAGCTGGTGAAGCCATGATTTTTGTCTAAAAGAGTTTGCACAAAATGTGCGCCTTTTGCTAAATACAGATACGCACATGTTATTATTCAGTTGAGCCCATACTGGATCGTGGATATCTTCAGCTTTTTGGATTCCGCCCTGCAATCAGACGGATTTGTAATCGGGTACTATGTCTTTACGGTTGCAACATCTCTGATACTAATCAAGGAGACAAAAAAGCGGCTGCTGGACCTAAAGGATGGAATTCGCTCCATCATATATGCCCCAATAGCATTTGGCATACTGATCGGATACCTGCTTACACTATACCCAATTGTAGAAAATATTCCAATTCTTAACTGGAGCTGGCTGGGCTACAACATTGCGTTTGGTCCTTTTGCAGACCAAGGGTTCTGGGGAATTGTACCGTTTATTCCGCTACTCCTGTACATGTTCATCCACATAAACCACGTAGAGGAACTATACTTTAGAAAATCAAAAAAGATGGTTCTGGTTTGGGCGGTAGCGCATGTTGCAATGGGAATCAAGCTGCACATGGCAATACTGCTAATCCCGATTGGGTTTTTGTTCAAGTACGTCTATGACAAAAAAGGCCTCAACCACTCTTATGCGATGCACTTTACTACAAACATCCTAGTTGTAGTGGCATTATTTCTTACGCTTATCCGATGACCTTTCCGGCTTTGGTCCCTGCATGAAATATCGATATCCGATGAATCCGCCGATGCAGAGATTGATAACACCAAATAACACCAACATCATCGGGATTGGTTTTATGAGAAGCATTCCCGCAATGATTCCCCAAGTTCCAGTTCCCAGAAACAAAATTGTCAGAACCTTGAGCTTCTTTGGTGGAATCCACTTCATTTGTTGAGTTTGTAATGTGACTCTATTAAAGAGTGACGGGCTGCACTAACATTTTAAAACGCTAGTTTTTGTTAGAAAATCGTTGCCAATATAGCTCAGCCTGGCAGAGCAACGGTTTTGTAAACCGTGGGTCAAGGGTCCAAATCCCTTTATTGGCTTTTTTCAACTTCATGTTCCAAGGATTTATTAGAGGACCAGAGATTCTGGCAATCATTAGGCTATAATGACGGAAAATAAGCAATGAGCTTCTTTGTCTGTCATTGCTTAGGAAAATAAATTGACAAAATTTGAAGAATTAGGGATAAAACAATCCATCTTAGATGGGCTAAAGGACATAGGATTTGACGAGGCGTTTCCAATCCAAGAGGCAACTATACCTGTGTTGCTATCTGGCAGAGATGTCATAGGTCAGGCACATACCGGAACTGGCAAGACGGCAGCATTTGGAATATCAATGCTGAGTGGAATTGATGCAAACAAGACCATCCAAGGCTTGGTACTAGCACCAACCAGAGAATTAGCACTGCAAATAACAGAGGAGATCAAAAAATTTGCAAAACACACAGGTATTCGCGTAGTTTCAATATACGGCGGACAGGGAATGGGAGTACAACTCCAAGCGCTCAAACATGGAGTCGAGGTAATCGTTGCCACGCCAGGCAGACTAATTGACCACCTAAAGCAGGGATCTATTGAGCTCAACGACCTCAAGTATGTTGTACTAGACGAAGCAGACACTATGCTAGACATGGGATTTATCGACGATATCAGATTCATCTTGGAAATGACCCCAGTCAACAAAGTAATGTCATTATTCTCTGCTACAATGCCTCCAGAGATTCTAAGACTGGCAGACGAATACCTGAACAACCCAAAACAGTTCCTCCTATCAGCAGATGACCTATCAGGAGAGGGAATAGATCAATCATTTCTGATTATCAAGGACAGAGAGAAAATGGATTATCTAGTGCAATTTATCAAAGAAAACAAGCGTGGCCAATCAGTAGTGTTTTGCTCAACTAAAAACAGAACTAGAGATGTTGCTCGCGCATTGCGCCAAGCAGGATACAATGCTGTGGCAATTGAAGGAGACATGTCGCAACACAGACGTGAAATATCCATGTCGCAGTTCAGGCGAGGCCAGGCGGACATTTTGGTTGCAACCGACGTAGCTGCAAGAGGAATCGATGTTCCAGAGGTAGCACTGGTTGTAAACTATGATGTACCAAACCAGGAAATGGTCTACTTCCACCGAATTGGAAGAACCGCAAGAGCAGGCGCAAAAGGCAGAGCAATCACGCTAGTATCATATTCTTCTGTCGGCGACTTTAATCTCATAAAGCAACAAGTCAAAGCTCCAATGACTGATCTTAACGAAAAGATGGGAATCATTGTAGACATTCCAGACCCACTAAAAAGACAGGTCGGCCCGCGCAGAACATTTGGACGCGGGGGTGGAGGCGGTTTTGGTAGGAGTGGAGGAAGAAGCTTTGGCAGGGGCGGAGGCTCCAGAGGAGGGTTTGGTAGGAGTGGAGGATTTGGCGGAAGACGCGATTATGATAGACGTGATTCTGGCAGAGAAGAGCGAAGAGATTCAGGATTTAGGAGAAACGATGATAGACGGGATTCTGGATTTAGGGGCGGATTCAGCAAGGGAAGACGCGATTATGATAGACGTGATTCTGGCAGAGAAGAGCGAAGAGATTCAGGTTATAGAAGAGAGGAAAAACGTGAATCCAGAATAGAGGACGGCTTTAGAGGGCAACACTCTTCAAAGCGACCAGCACACAGAAGACGCTGGTAATCTTTTTTAAACTCGAGTTATAGTGATATGCAATGGAAGTAGGTTTTGTTTTACTCAATTGTGACCTTGGCGCAGAAGAATACCTGCTAGACGAAATAAAGCAGATTCCAGAAGTAAAGCAAGCATACCTGACATTTGGTGCATATGACATCATAATTGAGATTCATGCAAAATCACCAGAAGACTTTGACAAGACAGTATCTAACAAAATCCGAAGACTGTCACGAGTCATGAGCACAATGACATTAAAGGTTCTTGCAAGCAAGACCAAATAATTCAGGTAATACAAATTGGAAAAAATTCAATATTCTGGAACAGTGTGGGCAATAAACCACAACAACCCAGAGCCCCTAGTCACCCATTGCCTAAAAAAACTCCAGGAATATGGCATTAAAAAAGAAGACATCAGACTTACAGATGCCCCAGAAAACGTCCAAGTTGGCGAAATAGTAGTTGAAATGTGGCCATACCACATCGACGTTGCACGCGTGCGAACAATTCGAAACGAGTCATTCATTTCAGGATCCGTCATGCAAATTGAGCTAAGAACGGACGAGCAAGGAAATTACATAGATTAAAAATAAAAAAGAATTTAGCTGACAGTTACTTTACCTGTCATCCACGGGTGGACGATGCAAAAGTAATCGTATTTTCCAGCTTTGTCAAACTTTTGTGAGAATGTTCCTCCAGCTGCCACAAGTCCGGTGTCGAATTTGCCGTCAGGGCCTGTCTTGAGGTTGCCACTAGTCGCAGTGTGGGCTGCAGAGTCTACATTTTTCCAAGTTACAGTTCCGCCCTTTGCAACTTTGGCCTCAAATGGAGAATAGCATTTGTTGCCTTTCTGACATCCTTCATTTGCAGAGCCCTTTACCATTTCTACTGTCACGGTAGAAGAGGCCTTACCGGTTGATTTAGTCGGTTTTTTGGTTGTTTCTTTCTTTTTTGTCTCTTTTTTGACAGTCTTTTTTTCCTTGCTTTCTGCGGCGTCTGCATGTTGCATCATTGGTACAGCCAGGACAGCGCCAAGTAATGCAAAGATCGCCACACCTGCAAGAATTGTCTTGTTCATGATTTTGGGAACAATATCATAACTTAATTAATTTTGTTCAGGATTTCATCGGAGATAATAAAATAAGAAAAATCAGAATCTCTTCTGATTATTGGACGGTGACTGTGCCTTTCATCCAGGGGTGGAGAATGCACATGTATGGGTATGAACCCGCAGTGTTGAATGTGTTAGAAGCAGATGCGCCTGCGTTGACAAGACTAGTGTCAAAAGAGCCATCAGATGCTGTTGCAGTATGAGCCGCGGAGTCTACGTTTTTCCATGTGACTTTACCGCCTACAGTGACAGCTACGGTGCTTGGGAGATAGCATTTATCACCACAGTTGGTGTCCGACGCGGTTCCTTTTGCCATGTCTACTGTAACTTCTTTTAATGCCTCACCAGATGGTGCTGCCTTTGCGCTAGTTTGGCCTGTCGCGGTGTCTTTCTTTGCCTTCATTTCGGCTTTCTTGGTGTCTTTCTTTTCTTTGATTGCTGTCTTTTTGTCGTCTTTCTTTGCCTTCATTTCGGCTTTCTTGGTGTCTTTCTTTTCTTTGATTGCTGTCTTTTTGTCGTCTTTCTTTGCCTTCATTTCGGCCTTTTTGTCTTCTGCTGCAAATGCAGAGTTAGTCATCGATACACTAACAACTGCTGCCAGTAACACAAATACTGCAAAACTTGCAAGTAATTTGGTATTCATTATTGATCACCGAGCTCGACTTTTGATATATTAAGATTGTTCAGAATTTCTCCAACACCTAATTCTGCTTAACTTGTACCAAGCGGAATTACTACAAATGTAAATTCTTGCGTGATACTTTGATAATCCTTGCCAGATGCAGTAACACTTAGCTTGTATGTACCAGTTCTGGAATTGTCTGGAATTATTATGGAATCATCATAATAACCAAATTTTTGTGTAGTTCCACTGGATGTCTTTATGACAGTGCCCACAGGATTTGTTACCGTGGCAGAGACTTGCAGCCCTTCCAAATATCCAAAAGTATTGTAAAAGTCAGACAGCGGGTTTGATTTTAGATCAAACGCCCTTACAGTAAACTTGTATGGTGACTTCCATTGTACTCGTTCGGTTTGTTTTACTAAAAGCAAGAGATCTTTTTTCTGCACAGGCTCGTCTATTGGGCTTGGCGGTGCTTGGTCCTGCTTGAGTCTGGCAAAAACAGAGAACGCATCATTGGTTGATGTTCTGCCAGTCAGATGATAGATAGAATCATCGTCAACATTTAGTACGAGTTTGCCTGAGGCAGACAGCCGAAGATCGCCAGATTCTGCGTTCAGCCTTAGGAATTTTTTATTGTAAAACAATGACAGGCTTGCCTCATCGATGACTTGTATATCATCACCAAGCAGAATTTTTCCGCTTTGGAATTCAGTTTTGCCAGAATCCAGAAATTTTAATGACATTTGTAGTGAAGCCGCATCTATGTTACCATTTATTGTGCCAAAGCCATTTCCAATCAGCACAAAATTAGAATCTGCGTACGACACAGTTGGTACAATTGCAACTAATCCACCAATTAATGCAGCTAAAAGCAGTAATTGCATTGCATTATTTTCTTTTTTATGATTAATAATACTTGGGTAGGATTTGTTTGACCAACAATTAATATCGCGCCTCAAAATCCATATCAAATAATTTGAAGATAAAGGCCATTCACATTGCTGGAATTGCAGGAGCAATAATTATCGCGCTGGCAATATTGTTCGTATATTCAGCAGATCAGGCAAAAAATCGCGGCAAAGCATTTGGAGATAGCCTTCAGACAATCCAAGACGAATTAAAAAAAACCCAGACAGAATTTTATTCAATGAAGACAATGCTTGACGAAGGAGCCATAGAAAAGGAAGAATTTTTAGAATTTGGAGAAACCCATACAAAGAAAATGCAAGAGATACTCAAATCCTACGAGTTGCTTTCCCCGCCTGAATCGTTTGCAAAATCAGTAAAACTCTTCAAAACATCAACGGAAAAACAGCTTGAAAGTGATCAATATCTCATAGAATGGATTGCGACCAACGACACTGCACACAAGATACGCTCAGATCTATTGCTTCAGGAATCATTTGAAAATGAGATGGCAGGCCTTGTTTTGTTTAATGAGGCAAAAAATAACGCGGGCCAAAACTAGAGCAAGCCTTTTTGCGACAGTAAGTCCAGCGTTGAAGATAATGCATCAAGCAGTTTTTCCTTCTCAAGAGGCACGCCCTGAGAAAACTTTACCGGAAAGCTCAGGCTGAGCATGTCATTGTCAGTGTGGGACATCTGGATAGAGTGCTGCATTTGTTTTTCGAGTAGAAATTCCTTCCACACATCCATTCTCGCATGGACGTCATCGATTTTACTAGATAACTGCAAGACATCCATCTCCTGATTGTTATCAAAAATTCCAAACTTTACCATCGGCACAGTAACAAATCCACCGGGAATAGGATCATGGTTTTTGTGCATCTTTTCTACAATTTCGTCGTACTTGTTTTCAGGTAGAATCTGCCCATAGTCTGGCCAAAAGTAGCCAGCAATTTTTCGATCCTTGTCCAAGATTCTAAAAAAATCCGAATCCAGATCTAACTTCCACATGTCATGCTGGGTTTGCTCTCAATGTTAATAAATCATCAAACCGGAAATTACAGAGTGGCGCTAACAAAATACACCCGCGATTTTCTTGAGAATCAGATTGACTATTACATAAGCGAAGCCCAATCGTTTAGGCAAATTGTGCAAAACTATTCCCCAGAGGTAATATCCATAGAGGACGCCACGTTTGGGATAATAGCCGGATGCGTGTATTCTGCGTTTTTGAGAGCATATGAAAATGAAAAAAGAACAGTCGAGCTAGACGACATGCAGGAATTCAACAAGATAATCAAAGACAAGGCAGCACTCATCAAAAAGGCAATACTGGGATAATCCAGAATGGATTAAATCCCATTACAAAAAATAACCAGCATTGGCAGACATTACAAAATACCGCATCCACCAAATAGTCGACAATGGGACAATAGTGCAGATTTCTCTTGCAGAAGACGTGCAAACTGAGCCAATCTCGCAAAAGCAGATGATTCTAGATTCCGTTGCAAAAAAGCTAGACCCGGAACTAAAAGAGCAAGTGCAGCCACTGCTAGAGGCCATTTTGGGGGCACAGCCCACAGTCAAGATAAAGACGTATGATCAGACCACCATATCCATTACGATGCCAAAGGTCCGCTATGAAAGACTCGGACGGCCCCAAGTAGGCGATGTCCTAGAAATAACTCTAAGAAAGTAACTTTACTATTTCAGATATGGTCTTTAGTGGCAGAGAGCAGCTAAAGTTTTTGCACACAAACACCGTTGTTTCATCTTCAAATTCCTTGCCAGCAAAGTACTGGTATTTTTCCAGTGCTTGTATCTGGGCTTGGCTTTGTATCGTGACTAGAATGGATTCTGGTAGGAATCGTTTTGTTAGATCGTCATAGATGGTTTTGTTTTGTGGGTTTAGCAGTGTTATTTCAGTTGGGTTTTGCAGATGTAGATAAATCGTATTTAGCAAATACCCAAACCCAAACGGATTTTCTGCGGCCATTATTGCAAATGCTTCCATTGTTTTGACAGATATTTCATGGAATTTTTTGTTCTGCGTCAAATGGTATAGTTTTAGCAATGCGTTTGCGGTAACAGAGTTGCCAGACGGCATCGACAGATCATAGTTGTTCTTTGGGCGTATGATGAGTGATTCATGATTGTCCGCAGTAAAGTAAAAGTTAGAATTTTTCTCATCCCAGAAATGCTCAACCATATACTTCGCAAGTTTTTCTGCCAGCGCCAAATATTTTGCATCTGGGTTTACCTCAAAGAGATCAACTAGTGCATTGACAAGATACGCATAGTCTTCAAGGTATGCAGATAACTTTGCCTTGCCGTTTTTGTACGTTCTCAGAAGAGAATCTCCAGCTAGGAGGTTTTTCTCAATGAATGTCACGCAGTTTTCTGCCGCCTGCAGGTATGCTAGATTGTCAGTTACCCTGTACCCCTTGGCAAATGCAGAGACCATCAATGCATTCCATGAAGTGATTATTTTGTCATCAAGGCCTGGCCTGATGCGCTTTGAGCGTACGTCTAGGAGTTTTTTTGATGATTCTGCTATTATTGACCTTACTGCATCCTCGGTGATTCCAGTATGGAATGCAACTGCAGATGTGGCAATTGAATTATTCAGTATGGTGTGGCCCTCAAAGTTGCCGCCATCGGTGACGTCATAGTACAGACAAAACACATCGGCGTCTTTTCCCAAGATTTGGCTCACTTCTTTTTTGCTCCAGACATAGAATTTGCCTTCTTCGCCCTCAGAGTCGGCATCCAGTGCGGAATAGAACCCTCCTTCTGGTGAGGTCATCTCGCGCAAGACAAACCCCAGAGTTTTGTTAATTACATCTAGATAGAACGAGTCCCTGCTCAGCTGGTACGCCTCGGCATACACTATTGGTAATAATGCATTATCATATAGCATCTTTTCAAAGTGAGGGACAAGCCAGCGTGCATCCGTTGAATAGCGGTGAAATCCACCACCAATCTGATCAAAGATTCCTCCTTTTCCCATCTTGTTTAGTGTCTTGAATACAAATTCCGAGAACTTTGATATCTTGGAGATTTTTCCGTATCGCAGCAAAAAGGAAAGATTTGCGGCGTTTGGAAATTTTGGTGCCTGGCCAAATCCACCATATGTGTTGTCGGCAATTTGAAACAGATTCATTGCGGCTTCATCCAGGATTGCTTTGTCTAGTGTTGCAGGAGTTGTTACCATTTCTGCGCCGCGAAGGTTTTGCATAAAATTCTCGGATGCTTTTTTTACGTCATTTGGCTTTTCCTTCCAGGCTTGTGCCAGCTGAAGCAGTATGCTCCCAAAGCCAGGCCTGCCATAATTATCCAGAATTGGAAAATACGTACCCACATAGAACGGCTTTTGGTCCGGCGTCAAAAACACGCTTAGCGGCCAGCCTCCTTGTCCTGTTGCCATCTGGCACACCTTCTGGTAAATGTCGTCCAAGTCAGGTCGCTCCTCTCGGTCTACCTTGATTGAGACAAAATTCTCATTCATTATTTTGGCAATCTCTTCGTTTTCAAATGACTCGTGCTCCATCACATGACACCAGTGGCACGAGCTGTACCCAACTGAGAGGAAAATCGGCTTGTTTTCATTTACTGCTTTTTCTAGCGCCTCTTTTCCCCACGGATACCAGTTTACCGGATTGTGTGCATGTTGTAAAAGGTACGGACTGGTCTCATGTACGAGT
Source organism: Candidatus Nitrosotenuis aquarius (assembly GCF_002787055.1). Lineage (NCBI taxonomy): Archaea > Thermoproteati > Nitrososphaerota > Candidatus Nitrosotenuis > Candidatus Nitrosotenuis aquarius. The sequence continues at coordinate 153,555 of NZ_CP024808.1, read as the reverse complement.
TTATTTTCTGCCAACAAACTTGCGTGATTCGTTTTAGTATTTGTATTTTTTATCTAAACCAAGTCTTTTCTTCAATGTCATATACACGCGCATTGATTTGCGCCAGCAGCTTCATTTTGGATTTTTGAGCCTTTTTGTTGTGAGAATAGTCCTTTTTCTCCACCAAGATGATCAGCTCCTTTAGGTCCTCCAAAGACAGCGTCTTGAGTCCCTTCTTTGAAACGACTTCCAATAGTTCTATTCGCCTTTTGTCGTCTGGCGCAATGTCAGCCATATACCACAATGCAACGCCCAGAGTTTAATTTTTTATCTAAACCAAGAAATAGCTTGGCATTATCTTACAGAATAATGCGCGCAATGGTGCTAGAAAGACTTGGGCCGATTGAGGGCAAGCCATTACAACTGCGAGAGATTGAAACTCATAAAATAAAAAAGAACAACGATGTACTAGTCAGAATAGAGGCTTGCGGGGTTTGCAGATCACAGCTCCACGGAATAGAGGGAGACTGGCAAAAGTACGGAATTCCTCCAGCGTTGCCAACCATTCCAGGGCATGAAATTGTTGGAACCATAACTCAGATAGGACCCAGTGTAAAAAACCTCAAAGTTGGCCAGCGAATAGGAATATCCCCACTACACGGCTCTTGCATGCATTGCGATTACTGCAAAACCGGAAAAGAACACCTCTGTGACCAGGCAGAGATCACAGGCGAGACGATGCTTGGTGGGTATGCAGAATACATCACAGTATCAGAAGACTTTGCAACGCCGATTCCAGATTCCATGAAATCCGAATATGCCGCACCTCTTTTTTGTGCCGGAATTACCGCATACAAGGCAGTCAAAGCATCCGAGCCTACAAGACAAAAAACAGTCGGCATTTTTGGCGTCGGCGGAGTGGGCCACCTAACAGTGGAGTTTGCAAAACTGGAAGGAATGCGCGTAGTAGGCGTTGCGCGAAACAAGGCTCACCTTGATGTGGCAAAAAAAGTTGGAGCAGACAATGTAATCCAGTTTACAGAGCAAAACGAGTTTCTCTCCACACTAAAAAAAGAAGAAGGGCTGCTTGATTCAGCAATTGTCTTTGCGCCATCAGAAAAAATAGTGGACTTGGCAATCAATTCAGTCAAAAAGGGCGGAACCATAGTACTTGGAGTACTGGCAAGCATTCCAAACTTTGACGTATTTACGGAAAAAACTTTGCGCGGGACTCTGATTGGCTCTAGATCAGACATGGTAGATGTAGTAAGATTGGCAAAACAAAACGACATGAAAATAATCTTCAAGTCATTTCCGCTGGAACAGGCAAATTCCGTCCTAGAGGATCTCAAATATTCCAGAATAGAGGCACGTGCAGTTCTTACGCCTTAAATAAACCAAAACCAAAATCGTTTTTGTGAACTGCAAGCGCTGCCATCATGTAAGGCAAATCCACGAAGAATCAAAAAACGATTCATTCCTAAAGCTAGGCAAGTGCGCCATACCCGGATGTTCTTGCAGGCAATTTGTAGAGTCCATCGAAAAGCTAGATGAAGAGCTCATGTGATTCATATTGGAATTATCATAAAATGCATCATGGGAAACCACCAGTCTCCAGATGACATCAAAAAAGAGCTCGATGCCATGCTATCAAAGCTAAATGCGCTTGAGATCATTGCTCATGACGAGTTCCAAAAGGGAACAATCAAGGTTTTGCGCAGACTAGTCGAAGGCCAGATTCATTCAATTAACGAGTTTGATCACCTAAAAAAAGCACTAGACCTGCTCACATTGCAGATATTCGAAGTCAAAAACAAGACAGACTCACTTTAACACAGTATCAGACAAGCCGCATTCCTTACATTTCATCAAGACACTAGACCCTAGGTCTTGAGTTTTTTCCATCATACCACCACAGCAAGGACAGTTCATGGTATAATGATATTATTGTTCGATATTTGTGTTATCTGAGTTGCATGGTGGGGTGTATTTTTCTGCGATTTTGCGCACAATCCTTTGCCGCTGCTCTTGCTCAGAGCCCCACATTGGGTAAATGCACAGATGCAGGTTTTGCTCTGATGCATGCGAGAGCCAGCACTTGAACTTGTCATGTTTGGTAAAAAATCCCGCATCGTCTGTTTTGCCAGACTCGCCCACATAGATAATCTGAAATGCTTCTTTGCTTTTTGACAAAATCAGGTACAGGACCTCTTCCATTGGCGGCCCCCACTCTGATAGCCGAATCGGCCCCAAAAACTCATAGTTTAGGATCTGAATTGCCATTGTTTTGGATTGTACTAGGCCGGTTTTGTGCCTTTTGCGAAAAAAGCTGAAGGATGATGCGGGACAAGAACCTCCGGAGAGGCGCCGCAAGACCTTCAGGAATTATAGTAGAACAATACCAGCCCATAAGGATCTGTGTGTTCAATTCGATGCGCACCTGATCAGGTGGGATCAAAAATGCGCAAAAAAACTAAAAAGGGATAAATCATCCCCAAAATCAAGGCAGTACAATGGAAAGCAAGGAAAAAAACCCACATAATTATCGAACAGTAGGCTATTCCATGATTTTGGTTGCTGCCTCACTAGTGGTGATTGCCTTGCTGTACCTAGCAATAGGAGACGACGTGTTATACTCTGACAGAGTAAGCAAGGAAAAACAGCACGAATACAAGCAATTCCTAGAGGAGATGAAGCTAAAGCAAGAAGAGCAAAAAGTCGCAGAGGGGCGTAATCTCTCGCTCAATCTTGACGAGTCAATGGACGTATCAACTAATCCCTAGTTACCTATACCCATTAGCAAAGTCTTCCCACATGTTCATGTTTGATGTGAGCTTGTTCATTTTGTATAGAGCCCCCCCAATTATTCCCGCATGGTAAAACGTGTACAGGTATACCTGGGACGCCGAAGGCTCTGTATGCGATAGGCTCAACGCAACCATGGAAAAAAATATGAATGTGCCAAAAAACGTCGAAATGCTGTTTGCTATTCCCTGCAGTCCTATGATTCTTTTTGTGGCAACTGCCATGAGTGAAATGCTAGTAACAATAAGAAATGTCAGGCCGCCATTATGAGAGCTAAACTGCGTAACCCAGTCTGCTAGGCCCATCTCTAGTACCGATTTTTCTGGCAGGTGAATTCCGCCGTTTAGTGCAAAACTTACGGAGCTGAATAGCCCTCCTATAATAAAGAAGAACAGCAAAATCTTGATTATTCCTCGCTTGATTGGGCTGCGCGTTTCTGCAGGACTGATTGCGCGCTCGGTCAGCTTTAGTCCAAACAAAAACCCGACAAAGATTGTCGGAAAATATGCTAGTTCTATTAGATATGGAATACTTTGTGTCAGCTCGCGAATCTGCGGCGCAAACACCAAGAACAATAAAATTGCAATTGATGCAGCCGAGGCAAAGACAATGAGATTAACAAATGAAAAGCGTCGCTCGCCGTATGCGTCTGCGCTCCAATTGTACATTTTTGAGCCTCGACAAAACCAGATTAAAGAAAATGACGGAAAATCATTTGGTCTTGTTATCAACTTTAGTGTATTAAAAAAAGAAGGCTAGGCTTATTTGCCTGTTTTTGTCTTTTTGTGGACTTGGTCCTTCATCTTTGTGTGGGATGCATCGTGCTGGTCCACAAGCATCTGCTCCATGTGAGTAGCCATATCAATTGACTCCATCTTTGTCATCATCTCGTTCATTTGTTTTATGAATTGGACGCGCTCTGCGTTTGTCATCAGTCTCCACTTGTCCAAGAGCTGATCTTGGTGCTGTTTGTGGATTTTGTCCATTCTGTTAAATAGCGCTCGTAGGTCGTCTTGGGTCGGCTTGTTTTTCTCATGGTCGACATGCTTTTTCAGCGAAGGATCGGATGCGCAGAAATGTGTACCACATACTTGGATTTGTGAGCCTTTTCCAAACTGCTGGTTTTTTGTTCCACTGGATTTTGCTGCATCTGCGGAAAGGTTTGCCCCAACAAAGAGCAAGCCTACTGCAAATACAACCGCAATAATTACTGCGTACTTCATACTTTTTGTGAAACACCAAATGCTATTAAAACTAATTTAATGATTATCAGGCCTACAAGCATTTAACAGATACAACATCTGCCAAGACATGATGAAAAAGATCATCATGATAATCGGTGCAATAATGATTTGCTTTGGTGTATTGTTCCAATACCAAGGCAGAGGTGTCGTAGGACCGGAATCCTCGTTTATGTACTATAACAAGGACTGGATCTACTACGGAATCGCAATCATACTATCCGGAGTTGCAGTCTGTGGGGCGGGCGTATTTTTGTATGTGCGAGCTAGATTACGTGCAAGGTTATAGTGCTTCGAATTTTTTGGATTTGCCTTATTTGTGAAGAAATTATTTCTGCCATCTCTTGAGCGGTGCTGGTCTCTATTTTTGCGACAATGTCGTATTCGCCGTATGTTATTATTGCTGTTTTTACCTGAGGGATTGTCCGTATTTGCTCCAGGATGGAATGTTCTTGGCCCATCATGCAGCTAACCAGCACATATGCAGTCTGGGTCATTTTATCTCCAGCGTGGATAGCGTGTTTGTCTTTAGATCAAAGACGCGGATCAGATGGTTGTTTGTGTCAGAAATATAGAGTCTTCCTTCGTATAGTTCTACGTCGCTAGGCTCGTATAGTGCCAAAATATCGCAAGACGGATTCTCTGGAAGGCAGACTGTCTCTTTTTCTGTCTTGCCAATAAGCGTGTAAACCTGGCTTGTTTTTAGATCAATTACTCGAATTGCGGAATTGTACGTGTCTGCAACAAATATCGCCTCAGGTGTTGCACACAATCCCAGAGGGTGTTGAAATAATGCAGAGTCAGTATGACCATCTTCGTGGCCAAATTCGAATAATCCATGGCCGACCAAAGACTGTACAGTGTTTGTTGCAAGGTCGATTTTTCTTATTGCAGATGTTTCACTGTCTGCAAAATACAGTACATTTCCGGAAATGGACAGACCACTTGGCTGTGCCAGTTGCGCGGATTTTGCCGGGCCGTCTATGATGTCTTCCTGGCCGGTACCAGCAAACGGCAGTATCATCTCAGTTGTAATATCATATGTCCAAATTTGGTGATTTCCTGCCATTGCAACATAGACTAGGTTGTCCTTGCATGCAACATCCCATGGCGAGCTGATTGCAGTCGCGATTCCTCTTCCTCCTTGCGAGCGCCACGGTCCCTGCTTGCCAGTTCCTGCAACTGTTAGTACTTTGTTTTGCGCAAAGTCAATTTTACGCAATGAATGATTTTCAGTGTCTGCAACAAACAATACATCACCATTCCACGCAACGCCTTGCGGCCTGAAAAACTCTGCAACTGCAAAACCGCCGTCTTTGAGTCCGACTTTTCCACTTCCGATAACATTCAAGATATTGCCAGAAACATCAACTATTATGATTCTATTATGATTAGAATCACTTATTGCGATTTTGCCTGATTGTGAAATGGATAGTTTGCCTGGAAACGACGGTGTGTTGTTTTTTGCAGGCCTAGATGGCTTGATGTCTAGTGGCACTCTTGCCAGAGTGCCCTTTTGCTCATATTTTTGCAACAACACATCAATTGTGTCAGAGATGACGTCGTATTGCCCTTCGCCGGACTGGTGATACACCACATTTCCCGCAGGATCCAGTATCACTATTGTAGGCCACGCCCGCACGCCAAAGCTCTGCCAGATCTTCATTTGCCTGTCCACTATGACAGGGTGCTCTATTTCGTATCGCAGAATGGCAGATTGGACGTTTTTTGTCTCTTGTTCGCTAGAAAACTTGCCCGAGTGAACCCCTATGAACACAACCGGCTTGTCGCTATATACATGCTCTAGCTTGGCAAGTGTTGGTAATGTATGCATGCAGTTTATACAGCAATACGTCCAAAAGTCCAGCACCACGACATGCCCCCTTAGTTTTGATAATGAAATGTCCGAGTTTGTGTTTAGCCAGTCAAATTCCGGAAATTCTGGTGCCTTTGATACGGAAAAGTCAAACATTATTTGTAAAGATACAAATCAAAAATAAAAATCATCTAGTGTCCGCCGCCACCGGTGCATTGTGGTGGTGGGTTGGGGCATCCGCAAATCTTGGTGTTGCCAAGCTTCCAGTTGTTAAAGGACCAGTATTGTCCTCCTTCGTGCTTTAGTCTTAGTTCATCGCATGACATTTTTTCCACTGCATTGTGTTCTTCTATTTCCAGTGGCCTGATGACGGTCTCTTTGTGATACACGACATAGCCTCCAAAGGCTCCTCCAAGTACCAAAAATACTATAGCTACGATGAAGATTGGATCCATCATCGATTTGGCGTTAACTGGGATAGGTATTTTAGCTTTCTGAAATTAAGACCATACTTTTTCTTTGAATGTCAGTTTTTTGTTCAGTACAAAATTCGACAGTGCGCTTGTTGCAACAGCCAGAACAAGTGCCAGAGGATAGTCCATTTTGTTGTGATCAACTAGCAAATACACCATTGCAAGCTGCGCTAGCGCACCAAGCGAGCTTAGTCCCATGAATTTGGCATATTGAATTGATGCGTGTTTTGGCTCAAAGTTGCGATCCTCAAAGGTCCATATTTTGTTGAGAACAAAGTTACTAGACATGGACACTGCAATGCCAATTATGGTGGCGTGCAGATACCACAGATCAGACACCACGTCCGTAAAGAGCGACGAGACTACATAGTTTATGGCAAGACCGATTGCGCCAATAGAGTAGAATCTGCCTGCCTTTGAGAAAAAGCTGACAGATTTGCGTCTTTCTTCCTTGTTTGCTTCCTTGCCGTATCGATATAGCTTCCAGACTGCCTTGAGATAATCAAATATTGTTTTAGAGTCTAGCTTGCTTTTGCCAAATTCCCGGTTTGTAAATGTGTAGGGTATTTCCAAGACGTTTGCGCTCTTTGCCTTGACTAGTATTTCAAGCAGCATCTTGTAGCCTATGGCGTCAAAGCTCAAGCCCTGAATCACCGGTTTTTTGAATGCAAAAAAGCCAGACATTGGGTCTTTGGTGCGCACACCAAGGCCACGCTTTGCGATAAATGTAGCAAGTTTTGAGAGGAATTTTCTTTTTCTAGTCCATCCGACAATAGCGCCGCCGTTTACGTATCGCGATGCGACGACAATGTCGTATTTTGGATGCTTTAGTGCATCAATCATTTTTGGTAAAAGGCTTGCAGGGTGTGATAAATCACTGTCCATGACAACAATAGTATTGCCAGTGGCAAGCTGCACTCCCTTGAGTATTGCAGATGCCAGGCCGTCCTTTGTCTTTCTGTGTATTACCTCGATGGTATTATTTGCAAACTTTTTGACGCTTTGCATGTATTCTTCGACTAGCTTGCCTGTGCCGTCCGGTGAATTGTCGTCAACTACTATGGTTTGTGCCCTGGTGTTCTTTGGCAAATTGTCCTGAATTGATTTTAGAATTTTGAGTATGTTTTGTGACTCATTATATGTTGGAATGATAATAGAGACCTGAGTACCACTTGGGATCTCGCTGTATTTCATGATTGATTCTTGCCCAAGATTTAGAGTATTAAATGATTATTAAAATCAGTTAACGTACGAGCTAAATTCTTTAAAAACCAGCCTCAAGTGGGCTCTGCGGCTTGATTATTTCGCGCATTATCATTGTGGCAAACGATCCGCGCTGAAGCGTAAAGCTTACCGTATCAGACTTTATTGTAAAGTCATCACAATGTATGGCAGCGCTTCTAAATCCACCTTCGTTGGATGATTCCTGCATTTCCTTTAGATAGAAATCAGACGGCGTGACTTGTTCTTGCTCTAATATCTTTGAGACATGATAGTCAAATCTGGTCTTTTTGAAATAGGAAAAGCCGACCATTGGAATTGCTAGCTTTTGTGAGTCATCCATTTGGTATTTGCCAAGCTTGGCGTTTTTGTCAAAGCAGACATCGCCTTGTTGCGGCGCAAAGAGATCCTCGCCATACTGGTACGCACTAGTCAGTGTGAGATTGAACAAGTATGACTGGTATGCCTCAACATACAGCCTGCGAATCCCAATTGGTAGCTCGTGGAGTGCCTTTTTTGGGTCCCCGTGCTCTATCATTTGTCGTAGAACGATTTTTTCTAGGTCCATTTGTGGCGGAATTACATCCAGCACTTTGGAATAGTTTGCCGGATCTTCCATTTCCTGCCTTAGTTTGGTGTTTTCCTGCGAATCATATTGCGAAGTAAACGACAATAACAGGCTTACTGCATCTGAAAATCTTTTTTGGATTATCGCCTTGCCAATTAGGTGTGTTACTGGCCGCTTGGAGCCAAATCTCTGGTATCCGTAGAAATTCAGAATTTTGTCAGATTCTGCAAAGCTGGATAGTGTCGAGTCTGCACCATCTATACGTATGACAAAGTTATTCCCAGTCATGTCTTTGGCAGAGAGTGGTTTTTTTGCAAATCCAATTCTCTCCAGTGTGATCTTGCCATCGGAATAATTTGGAATTGTCTTTCCCTGTGCCATAGAGCATACATATTGTATAGTTACGGCATGTGCGTCCTTGAGCCCCAGCGCCTTGAGCCTTGCGCCGGTTTTTTTGAAAACTAGATCAAGTGCGTGATTCGTGTCGATTCCAGATTTTTTTAGTCTATACACTGCATAGCCGTCACCGCAAAGAGATGCACGTGTCTTTTTGCCTAGAACCTCCGATACTAAAAAATCTTCAGGCCTGGTGCGAATCTTTCCACCGCAGCCTGCAAATTTTGTGGTGTACACCCCTATTCCAATATCAGAGTCTATTTTTGGAATCACTGCGTTATTGTTACTGTGATAAATTCAGACACGGTAACATCCGCAGTCCTTGCAGAGACTAGGACCTTGTAGGTGCCAGGAAGTGCAGACGGGTTAGTCACAATCGATACTGGAACTGACTGGGATTCAGAGATAGTTGAAACTGGAGTTTTTACTATAATATCAGAGAACTCGGATGTTGCCTTTGACAGGATTTCCGTGTTTTGGTTTGTGGATATCATTACGTCAACTGACGCAGTCTGCCCCTTTGGAATTGTTAGTTGCTTGCTTGAGGTAGAAACGGTAGTCGATAGTGGTTTTGCAAGGTCTACTTTGCCAATTTTGTTTTCAACCCACTGGGTAAACCAGATTTTGTCTCCTGCCACGTCAAATCCAAAGACCTGCGCAATTCCACAGTCGGATTTGTCACCACAGTCGGCCCAGTTTGGGTTTCTTGACGGCACGTGATATTCCACCAGATATTCTTGCTCAATGTCAAATACCGCCAGTGCGTTTGATGCCTGCTCATTAAAGTATAATTTGTCGCCTTCAATTTGCGCCCAATAAGGCTGGCTGACAGGAGTCTTGATCATGCCGGTTGCGTTGCCATATGTTGCAAGCGGTGCAATTGGAGTAGTGTATCTAGTATAGGATTCAGTCGATTCTGTAAACTTGTAAAAGTTGCTGCTGGCAGTGTCTGCAAGCCAGACATTTCCGTTCTTGTCCACTGCCAGTCCGTTTGGCGCGGCAATTGATTGAGGCAGGTTGAAGGTCTCTGAAAAGTCCAGTACGGTTACATTTTTGCCAGTGCCTGATGCGACATAGTCTGCAAACGAGTTATAGTCGAATTTTATCAGTGCGCCGCCTTGTCTGAGCATCCAGTTTGTGTACCAGATGTTTCCATCAGAATCCACATCAAATCCGCCAACAAAAGAGCCCGGAATAGGAGTCGGGATGTTTGTGTATGTTTTGTCTTTTGAGGTTTGTGTGCGATCATAGAGGCTTATTTTGCCTTCATAAAAGTCGTTTACTATAATTTGGTTGCCAAGCACCTTGAGGTGTTGCGGAAGCGAGTCTTCCTGTGTTGGAAAGCCTACACGAGAGTATTTTTCTTCAGTTGTTGAAAATTTCCAGATAGAGTCAAACGAATCATCGGTATACCAAACATCGCCAAATGAATAATCAATTCCCCACATCATAGAGCGCCCGCCCTGTGGCCAGTCAGGGTTTGGATATTCCACAAAGTATTCTGTGTCTGGATCAAATTTTGCTATTTTGCCGGTGTTTGTCTGAACAAAGTACACAGTTCCAGAGTCATCAGTTGTGATTGCTAGTGGTTGTGTGCAGTCAGTCGGGATTTTGTATTCAGTTACATATTGATTTGATTTTGCATTACTGGCGCCACAGAACTTTGGCCTATCCAAATCCGGAAAGTTGTCTGCCGGTGTTCCGGTAATGGTGGTCTTTGTCAGCGGGTTTTGCTGGCTTGGGCTAGAGTTTAGTGCAAGTGCCAGTGTTGATGTTATTAGAATTACTCCAAAAAATATTGCTACTGCTATTCCCTTTTTCTTCACAAGTCACGTTTTTGTTTACCACATTATATCTATTCTGGGCATCATAGCAGCTTGAGCTCACTTGTTATCTTGTCTATTTGCTCTTCTGGGGCAGGACCTATTGAAAGGCATGTAAATGTGCCAGGCGCTATCTGTGTGTGGCCTGCATCAGTCACCTCGGCCCATGGAAGGCCCATCTCTATTGCGTCCCGCTTTATTGATTCAAGCTCGGACTCGGAATTTACCTTGAGCACTATTTTTGCTTGGCCTTGCCACCACTTGGAAAACCAATCTGGGCGAGACTTGCGAACATTTTCTGCTCCAAGTACACATGCGTGCCCCACCTGAGCTGCAATCTTGCCTTTTCCCATTCCAAGGTCTGCCCGTACTATTATGACTTGTTTTAGGCCCAACAACTACTTGCCATACATCACATTGAAAAACTTTGCAAATATTTCCGAAATGAATTAAAGGAAATCATTCCAAAAGACAGCAAATTGTCATATGAGGTTGTGATTGCAGGGGCAAGCGTTGCAGGTCTTTTTTGTGCACGAGAGATAGCAAAGGCTGGCCATTCTGTCCTAGTACTAGAAGAAGACTTTGAAGTTGGCACGCCTGAGCATTGTGGTGGACTTGTGTCAGCATCTGGCTTGCAAGACCTAGGAATAATACCATCCACCAAAACGCTGGACTCTCCAATCCAAAAGGCGCGCTTGACATCGCCGGGAGGAATAACACTAGACATTGACGCAAAAAAGCAGAACGTCATTGTGATCAACAGGCGTGAGCTGGACAAGCAGATTGCTCGCCAAGCGCAAAAAAACGGAGCAGAGATCAGAGTAAAGACATCACTCAAGGAATTCAGGCAAGGCCAGGCAGTAACGAGTGCTGGAACATTTGATTGCAAAATTCTGGTGGATGCAAGAGGAATTGCATCCATAATTCAGCGAGACCGCACAGGCACCCTGCAATCTGCGCAATACGAAATATACGCAGACTGGATTCAAAAAGGCCTAGTCGAAGTGAATTTTGACTCTCAAAAATATCCCGGATTCTTTTCTTGGGTAATACCTGCAGCAGACGGAATGGGAAAGGTGGGAGTTGCAGGAAAAGGCATCAACGCCATTTCTGCAATAGAAAAGTTCCTAGAGCAAAAGGGAAAACACTCTACTATTCGCAAGGTCTTTGCGCCAATCTGGATTAACGGTCCACTTGGTGATTTTGTAGAGGCAAACACAGTAATTGTCGGAGATGCTGCAGGTCAGGCAAAGCCGACTACTGCGGGTGGAATTTATTCTTGCGGAGTGGGCGGAATCTTGGCAGGCCGCGCCATCTCAAATTATCTAACATCACACAACAAAGACGATCTAAAGTCATACCAAAAACTCTGGACTGAAAAATTTGGAAAGGAATTTGAAAAACAGCTCTTTGCAAGAAAAATGCTAGAGCGACTGGACAATTCCACCATAGACAAGATATTTTCCACAATAACTCCAGAAATGATATCAGATATCTCCAACAATGACGATTTTGATTTTCATACGTCGGCAATCATCAAGATGCTAGGACTTCGAGGATCGCTCAAAATTGCTCAGACCATTTTTGGCGGCGAAATACGCAAGCTGCTCAACTAGACAAAAAACGCTTGGGAAGCTATAAATGGAATATTAAAAAAGACAGCACATGTCAACATCACTGACTCTTCCAGTCTGCAGCTGTTGCAACAAACACATCATGCCAAACGACAAGTGTGTAAAATTCATGTGCCCAGAATGTGGCGCAGTCTTGGTATGGAGATGTCAAAGTTGCAGAGAGGCAGCAAGAACATACACATGCCCTACTTGCAAGTTTTCAGGACCATAAGAAATGGCACGACTACTTTTGATAACCAAGATCCTCCCAGAAGGCACTGAAGTCAATCTGGACGATCTGGCAAAAAACATCTCGGCAAAACTCGAGGGCGGCATTACTATGGGAAAATACACTAAAGAGCCTCTTGCTTTTGGCCTATTCTTTCTAAAAGCAGAGTTTGATTTAGATGACAAGGAAGGACAGATGGACATGCTAGAGAACACCATCAGATCAGTCGCAGGAGTAAGCGAATTTGAGGTCCTCAACATGAGCCGCAAATCAGTAGATGTGAAGTGATTCAGTGGCCAAAAAAGACGAACCTCTGCAAATGCGAGTAGGAGAGGCAAAGCAGAGAGATGTCGGCAAGAAAAGAGCCCGAATTGGTCCAGATGCGATGGACTTTCTCAAAGTAAATCCAGGAGACATCATAGAGATTACCGGCAAAAAGGCAAGCTGTGCAGTTGCATGGCCAACAGATGAAGACGACAAGTTCCCAGATGTTGTTCGCGTCGACGGCCAGACAAGAAAGAACATTGGCAGCGCACTAAACGATATAGTAAAAATCAAAAAGGCATCAGCAAAAATAGCAAAGTCAATTGTTCTAACACCGGTGTCCGATGTTGTAACAGTGGACAAGGAATTTACCGATTTTGTAAAGAACAGGCTCAAGGGACTGCCGTTCTGCCAGGGAGACGAGATCTCTGTTATGATTTTGGGTAACCCGATGGACTTCAAGATAAGCAAGATTTCCCCAAGGGGAATTGTAACAATAGACAAGAGCACCGACTTTGTGATATCTGCAGATAAGGCAATTGACAAAAAGGTTCGAGTCACATACGATGAGGTCGGCGGACTCAAAAATGAAATCAAAATAATGCGAGAGATTGCAGAGCTGCCACTACGGCACCCAGAAATATTTGACAGGCTTGGAATAGAGCCCCACAGCGGCATACTCTTGTACGGCCCGCCAGGATGTGGTAAGACACTCATTGCCAAAGTCTTGGCATCAGAGTCAGAGGCAAACATGTTTTCAATTAATGGTCCAGAGATAATGAACAAGTATTACGGAGAAACAGAGGCAAAGCTTAGAGACATTTTCAAGGAAGCAAAGGACAACTCTCCAAGCATAATATTCATTGATGAAATCGATGCTATTGCCCCAAAAAGAGAGGAAGCATACGGAGATGTCGAAAAAAGAGTCGTAGCGCAACTTCTTGCACTAATGGACGGCCTCACAGATAGGGGAAACGTCATTGTTCTTGGTGCAACAAACAGGCCAGACAGCGTGGACCCGGCACTGCGAAGGCCTGGAAGATTTGACAGGGAAATAGAGGTCTCTGTTCCAAACGTGGATGGAAGACTGGAGATTTTGCAAATCCATACAAGAGGCATGCCGATTGCCGAAGACGTCGAGCTGAGAAGACTTGCAGCTGAACTGCACGGATACACTGGAGCAGACATCAAGTCATTGTGTAGAGAGGCAGCACTCAAGGCAATTAGGAGATTTTTGCCAGAAATCGACCTAGAGACGGAAAAAGTATCTGCAGAAATACTACAGTCAATGGAAATAACACTAGCCGACTTTTACGACGCAATACACGAAGTTGTGCCCACAGCAATGAGGGAGTTCTATGTGGAGCGACCAAAGGTCTTTTGGAAAAATGTCGGAGGCCTAGACGAAGTCAAAAAGTCTCTCCAGGAAAACATCATAGTTGCACTAAAAGAGCCGCAAAAATTCTACAGCATGGGAATCAAGCCTCCACGTGGAATTTTACTGTACGGCCCACCCGGATGTGGCAAGACACTTCTTGCGCGCGCAGTTGCAACGGAGAGCGGAAGCAACATGATCCTAGTTAGAGGGCCAGAAATTCTATCAAAGTGGGTTGGCGAATCTGAAAAAGCAATAAGAGAGATTTTCAGAAAGGCAAAGACGTCTGCCCCATGTATTATAATATTTGACGAAATGGACTCGCTTGCAAGAATAAAGTCAGGCGAAGAGGCAGGAATAGGCCAGACAATACTGAGTCAGCTCCTCACAGAAATGGAGGAAAGCGGACCATCACGCGTAATAGTAATTGGAATCACAAACAGGCCTGATTTACTAGACAGCTCACTGCTCAGACCGGGAAGACTAGAGCCAGTACTATATGTGCAGCAGCCAGACGAAAAGGGAAGGCTCGAGATAATCAAAATTCTAACAGAAAAGATGCCACTATCTGAGAACGTAAACCTAGAAGAGATCTCAGTTTCTACCCAAAACTATACTGGTGCTGATTTGTCGGCTTTGTGCAGAGAGGCCGGAGTTCACGCAATGCAAAACAATTCCGCCAAAATAGACAGTGCAGACTTTGCTGCAGCCCTTAAGAAGATTCGACCATCAATCACAAAGGAAGTTGACCAGTGGTATTTGGCAATAAGGGAAACTATTTCTAATGTTGTACCAAAGTCAATAGACAGAGCATTTTACGGATAAACCATGGCAGACTTTCCAATAAAAAACATCGTATTTGAAAAGATCAAGGACGTCACATCAATTACTGATACAGACCTAGTAAAAGCACTAACCAAGGCAGGCCATCCACTGGCTGAAGACAAGTTTAACAAAATTTTACTAGACTTGGAGATAATGGGCCTAATCCGCGTGTCATGGCTCACAAAGGACACAAGGCGAGTCGAAGTTGCAGCACAAGAATCCGAAGAGGACGAATACGACGAGCAAAACAAGGAAATTATGGAAAAGGACTATGAGGCTTCTTTTCCAGGCGTTGACGATTCCTAGATCCTAAAGTGAAACGCCGCATCTAGAGCCACTGCTACAAATATTATTGTCAGATATGGTGCAGTGACTTTGTACGCCTTCCATGCAAAGTCCGATGTTGGGTTTTTTGTGAGCTTGTAGTGATATACCAGCATCAGACCGCCACTTGCTGCGGCAATTGCCACATAGACTAGGCCTAGGCCAAACGCATACAGTGCCAGTGAATATGGAAGTAGTATTGCAGTGTTTGCCAGAATATACTTGGATGTTTTTTGCATCCCAATTAGCACCGGTAACATTGGCACCCGCGCCTCTGCGTAATCATCTCGTATTTTCATGGCAAGGCACCAAAAGTGAGACGGAGTCCACACAAAGACCAAAAAGCCAACCAAGAATCCCAGCAGGTCAATTCCCATAGGCGGGACAAATCCGGTTGCTGCAGTCCAGCCAGCCATGGAGGCTGCACTTCCTGCAAAGCCGCCAATTACGATATTAGACGAGTTTTTTCTCTTAAGCCAAGCAGTGTAGATTATTACATAAAAAAATATGCCAAGACCTATGAAAAATGTCGAGACCCAGTTTAGTGTAAAATATGCATAAACAACAGATGCCACACTCACTGCTAGGCCATATGCCAAAACAGTTGGCGCCTTTATTTTTCCAGATGGGATTGGCCTGGAGATGGTTCGCTTCATTAGTGGATCGATGTCACGATCGTAATAATGATTCAGGGCGCTAGATCCTGCAGATGCCAGACCGCCTGCAATTATGATGTGGAGTAATCCCATCGGATCAAGATCTGGGCCGATTAGCTTTGATGCGGCATACATTGACGTTACCGCCGTGATAACCAGTAAGACCACAATTCTTGGCTTTGATACTTCGAGTAGTTCTTTTGCTGCCAAACTCACTCAAAAACGCCCAGCTAGGCATTTAATTTCTTCGACGAGTTCCACTACAAAAGGAATAAGTACCTCACTTTAGGCATCAAGCTCAAATGAGTAATTGGGACCTCATGATGCCAGGAATGGGTCTGACTGCCATAGGCCTAGCCGGAGTTACCATTTCTTATGCAGGAATAGCACACACATTCATTGATGGAATGCACGCCCTGACTGGCCTTACCATGTTTATAGGATTGATATTTTTGGCTGCCGGAATTTTGGACGGCGGTGTTTCAACTAGTAACAGAGCCAAGGCAACGACTTTGGTTGTTTTGGCAATTTCGCTTTCGTTTGGTGCTGCCGCACTAATTTTCAACTCCATAACAAGCATCCCAACATTCATCGGTGTCATGCTAATTGTCACAGTTCCGGCAATAGTGATGGCATATGTGTCAATGAAGATGCCGCAATATGCAAAGCCAATAGGAATCATATTCGTAATTGCCACAGGAGCTGCAATTTCAGCCTATGTTGGATTTGGATTGTACGGACCGTCGCAGTATTTGGTCCCGCCACCGGAGGAAGTAGAAGAGGAAAAAGCGGCCGCACCCACCGCACCAATAACTTCAATTTCAATACTCAAGGGCTCTGCAGTCCAGGGAGCGCCAGACTATGATCCAGACATGGCCACAGTGCCTGCTGGAAACAATATCGAGTGGACAAACGACGATGATGTGACACACACAGTCACTAGCTCAGCAGATGCTGGTGCTACGTTTGACTCTGGAATTATGAATGGCGGAGCAAAATACCTACTTGAAACATCCAAGCTGCAGCCAGGAACATACGAGTACATGTGTATTGTACACCCGTGGATGACAGCATCGTTTGTGTACGGAGGAGAGGCACCGGCAGTACCAACAGTAGAAATCTCAATTCTCAAGGACTCGGCCATACAAGGAAACCCGGACTATGATCCAGATACAGTCCAAGTAACCAAGGGAGACGCAATAGTTTGGACAAACAACGACTCTACAATGCACACAGTCACACATGCTGGAGATGCCCCAAAATTTGATTCATCAATAATTAATGCAGGTGAGACATTCAAGATAGACACATCAACACTTGAGATTGGCAAATACGACTATCTCTGCATAGTTCATCCTTGGATGACAGCGTCATTTGACCTAGTAGACTCGTCAGGGGAGCGACTAGCAGAAGGCTCAACCGCAACTGATCCAAACTCTGTGCCACCAGAAGAGATTCCAGTAGAAGAGGCACCTGTCGAGGCCCCAGTTGATACTCCACTCGAAATTCCCGCAGAACCCACGACTGAAGCACCAGTAGAAGCCCCAGTTGAACCAGAGGCGCCAGTAGAAGAGGCACCTGTCGAGGAAACACCTGCAGAAACGGCAATCGTACCAGCTGAGCTTGTACTAGTAGACATGGCAGCAGGCACTGCATCAAACACTGAATGTGGTGACAAATGCTTTATTCCAAACACAGCATATGTTACAGTTGGAGGAACAGTAACTTGGAAAAACTCCGACACTGCAGCACACACTGCAACAGAGGTTGAGGCCAAGTTTGATTCTAGCATAGTTATGTCAGGCGCAGAATATTCCCATACATTTGAAGAGGCAGGCACATTTGACTATTATTGCATAGTCCACCCATGGATGAAGGGCAAAGTAATCGTAGGTTAGCTTGCAAAAAACAATAATCCTAAGCCAATCCCAAAAACAAATTCTAATAGATCACGCAAAAAAATATGCACCTGTTGAATCGTGTGCGCTGCTTTTTGGCAAAGAAGAATCCAACACATCCACAGTAAAGGAGATATTTTTGACGAAAAATACGGAAAACTCGCCTGTGAACTTTACCATATCAAATGAGGAATTGCTACATGGGTATCAGGAAGCGGAAAGAAAAGGACTGGATGTCATAGGAATCTTTCACTCACACCCACACTCGGAAGCAAGTCCGTCCTCTACTGACAAAAAATTCATGATGATAAACCCAGTCGTGTGGGTAATATTCTCAAATGCGCATGACCAGCTAAATGCGTTTGTGCTAGAATCGGAAATAAGCCCAGTTTTGATAAAAATTCAAGCATAAAAGACTAGCTTTTTGCCAGATGTCTTTTTGATCACAGACGTATTTGGATGGAGTATTTTGCCAATCACGTTGACTGTGGAGTATGGCTTGATCACAGAATCACTAAGCGGTGTGTTACCATAGAAAAGACAAATTGCATTTCCCGGAGGCCAAAAAGCCACATCATACAATTCCACTACATCTTGGGCATTTTCTGGCCCAATAGAAAACGGCGCAGGATCCGTATAGATCTCTTTGCCCCAGACATTTGCCTTTATGGTAAGTGGGAGGCTTTTCAGAAATGCGGCTACAGTTTTTGGAGCCATGGCATCATCCAGTTCTAGTATAATATTCTCAGAGTCTGGAATCTCAACTATTACCATATGCTTCAATGATACTTTATCATCTTTGAATTAAATATCCCTTTTTTCCATAAACAAAACATGATGGAAATACACGTCTACGACACATACGTAGAAGCAAAGGACGGTCACACCATGCATTTTGATGTCATCACATCAGAAAAAGACCATGGCAAGGCAATCCAATACGCAAAACAATGGCTCAAAACCATCGGTGAAGAAGAGGCCAAAGTGACAACAGAAGAATGTCAGTTTTGCCACTCACAAGGTGCACCAAAGCCAGTAGAAGACGCAATCAAAGCAAATGGATTCTTCATCCAAAAGATGGAAGGCTGTCCATAAGCCCTTTTTTTAATTTTTAATTACATTTTAATTCCAAATTCGCGGCCCAATACCATGTCTGAAGAAGCAAAATACCACAAATTGACAGTCGAAGGCGACAAGAAAACCCAGTGGATTTGCGGCTGTTTTGAGACGGTTGATGGTTATTTTTGGTTCTGCCCTGAGCACAAAAATACGCTAAGCAAGGCAATCGAGGCTCAAATTGACGAGCTTGACATGACCCGAGTGGTAGAATAATTTACTTTTTTACTATCTTTTTTGCAGACAGTACCTTTAGTCCTTCTTCGATTATTACGGACAAGACAGAAGAATAGCTCCAACCATGGTTTGTCCTAGATATTAGGTCAACCTGAAGTGTGCGGATCTTTTTGTCAAGATCCTCATCTAGTGTGAATGTGATTCTTTTCTTTACCAAGACCTGTTCAATGTATGTTTTATGAAAAGTTATTTAAGATGTCAACTTCGAGGAATCGAAGTGGTATGAACATCATACCCCCAACGTTTGTTTGATAAATCTTGCAAATACCTTCCAAATTAATATGATACTCATATAGTATTATGACTAATTTTCACAATAGACAAACAATAAATCTAATACAACTCAGGGTTTATCGAGCTGTGAGCAATAACGATTCAAGGGCTGCACTAGTGTTATCAATTGAAATAGTGTTGATGAGAAGAGGCGGGCCGCAATACCACCAAGTACTTGCCAAGCTTGAAAATTACTATGACTGCAGGATTTTTGATTGCTTTGAGCATCCAGAGTATCTTGGCGCAGTCATAAAAGAAGTATATCCAAACGACTATCAAAAGATCATCGACGAGTTCAAAATAGAGCTTGATGAGATGGCAGCACAAAAAGAAATCGCAGAATTCCTAAAGTCGTTAGAAAATTGAAATAATCTGCATACAGTAAGAATTATTTTAACTGGTCTTCCAGTTTTGGAATTCCACCAGTTTGTTTAAAGCACTGTAGCAGGTAAAAAACTTGTGAATCAGTCCAGTGTCAACTATGTCAGTCCGTTTCTTGCCAGAATCTCTAGGTTTTGCGCAAAGAAATGGAATTTTCAGGTTTTATGGGAGCTAAGAAACCACAAAAAAATGCGCTACTCCCAGATACTAGAGTCGCAAAAAGGAATCTCTCCGTCCACACTGTCTGAGGTACTAAGATCACTCCAAGGGGAAGGTCTAGTAAAGCGCGCAAAGCACGGCAAGATTCCACCATATACTGTAGAATACAGCATTACAAAAAGCGGAATAGATCTAATCGTTGCAAGTTCTGCCTTGGTAAAGTGGGCAATGAAAAACAGAAAATAATTCTAGAGAACCAAGATTGCCACAAATGCGCCAACAAAGACGATTGCGACTGTGTTTAGCAATTTTATCACTGTGTTCAGTGCAGGTCCTGCCGTGTCTTTGTATGGGTCACCGATGATATCGCCAACCACTGCAACTTTGTGCTCTTCACTTCCTTTTCTTCCCTGCATTTCGACAAGCTTTTTGGCATTGTCCCATGCTCCGCCAGTGTTTGCTAGGTGATACGCCAAAAAGATTCCAGTCACTACTGCGCCCATCAACAGTCCTGCGACTGCCGGTGGACCCAGGATAATTCCAAGAACAATCGGTGCCGCAATTGCAATTGATGCTGACTTCCACAGTTCTCGCAGTGAGGCAACAGTGGCAATGTCCACACATTTTGCATAGTCGGGCTTGGATTTGCCTGTGAGAATTTCTGGGTCTGCCTTGAACTGGCGCCTAACCTCGTCGACCATTTTGGATGCTGCGCGAGACACTCCGCCAATCAGCTGACCGGTTATGATAAATGGAATCAGTCCCCCTACCAGCAAGCCGATTACGACTCCTGGATTTGATAGACCATAATCAAATGCATGCTCGAAAACCTTTTCTGCTTCATATTGGAATGCTTGGATCATTGCAAGTGCTGCAAGGCCTGCGCTGGCAATTGCAAATCCTTTGGTCACTGCCTTTGTTGTGTTTCCCACTGCATCGATTTGATCTGTTACCTTGCGGTTTTCTTCACCCATGCCAGTCATCTCCACAATGCCGCCAGCATTGTCTGCAATTGGGCCAAATGCATCAATTGACAACACAATGCCTGCAAGACTTAGCATTGCCATTGCAGTAAGCGACGTGCCAAAGATTCCATACAGCATTGCTTGCGATGGATCTGGTGCGGCAGCTGCTGAAACTGAGAATGAAATTACTATAGCTACTACGAGAGCAATCATGAATGGTCCTGTCGACTGCATTCCTTTGATTATGCCCATCAGTGTTAACGATGCATAGCCCCACTTGGCAGCATCGGTAATGTCTCTGACTGGCTTGTACTTGTAATTGGTGTAATGGTCAGTGATTCTCTGTATTACTGGAACCAGAATTACGCCCACCACTGTGCATCCAAAGAGTGCGTATGCGAGCTTGTCATTCCCTAGGAACATCGTAGTAAAGACAAAGTTTAGGCCTATTGCAATTGCGGCCGATACATAAAATGAGACGTTTAGCGGCTTCATCACGTCTGTTTTTGTTTTTGAGCCAATTGTTGCAGTGCCTATTATGGATGCAATCATTCCTGCAGCCCCAACCATGATTGGATATGTCATAATTTTTGGCAGGCCGATTAGTGCGCCAATTAGTATTGATGCCAAAATTGTTACAATGTATGATTCGTAAACGTCAGAGCCCATTCCGGCAGCATCGCCTACGTTATCGCCTACGTTGTCTGCAATTGTTGCCGGGTTTCTTGGGTCGTCTTCTGGGATGTTTGCCTCTACTTTTCCTACCAGGTCGGCACCCATGTCGGCTGCCTTGGTAAAGATTCCTCCTCCGATTCTGATAAACAACGCAATAAGACTAGCACCAATACCAACACCGGCAATTGTGATTGGGTCTGGAAATACCATAAAGAGAATTGCCAGTGCCAATAATGCCATTGCAGGAACTGCAAGACCTACTGTTGCACCACCCCTGAACGCCAAGGCAAATGTTTTACCCAGTCCACTTCCTGTGGCGTTTGCCGCCCTGACTGCTGCCTTGACTGTGATTTTAAGTGAAATGATTCCGGCAACTGCAGAAAGTGCCGCACCTACTGCAAATGCAATTCCGTTTGAATATCCAATGAAATAGCCAATTACAATAGAAAGACCAATTGCTATTGGCAAGATAATTTTGAGCTCTCGTCTCAGAAAGGCAGCTGCACCGACTTTGACTGCATCAGATATGTCAGTCATTTGTTTTGTGCCAGGGTTTTGTCTAGTTACCCAGACAGCAAATCCGGCAGCTACTGCAAAAGAGGCAATTGACGCAATAATAGGAATTAAAAATTCTAGCGACAGTTCCATGATATAACTGCCTGCCTAAAAATACGGCATATAAACCATAAAACTAGGACTTTCTCTTTTTGTATGGCGGAAAGGTTTTGCCCTTGAGAACTTGGCGGACAAGCTTGTTGAATCTTTTTCCATGTGCCAAATATGGAAATCTCTGGTGTACGAGCTCGTGCGCTATGGTGTCATCTAGTGCCTTTTCGTCTGGGATCTTTTTGACGTTGATGAAAATGAGATTGTGCTGCATGTAGGATACGCCATAATACTTGTATGCAGTAGTTCGCCTCCCCCTTGTCATTTCCTTTGGCATTTCTAGGACTTCTTTAGACGTCATTAGCACTTTGGGTTCCTGAATTGATAGTCTGTTAGAAAAAATCCCAGTCTTTTCCAAAATACCAAGCCGTAGATCGTCGTCTAGATGCATCCAGTATGAGTTTTAGAATCAAACTAAATCATACAGTGTCAATTCTTGTGCAAAAATTGGTTCAAGATCTTAATACTTGGATAGGATTTTTTTGTAGTTTTTTACCGCCTCAATTATTACTGTCTTGGCAGTGTCTGCAGAATCCCAGCCTAGGACCTCGACTTTTTTTCCTTCCAAGTCCTTGTACACTTGGAAAAAGTGAGCCATTTCTTTTAGATGATGCTCTTCTATATCGGTGACATCCTTTGTGTTCAGGTATCTAGGATCTGTAGTGGATACGCAGATTATCTTGTCATCGGATTGGCCTTGGTCCTTTAGCTTGAGCAGCCCAATCGGCCTGCACTCGATCAGTATGCCAGGAAATGTGGGGTTTGTCACAAGCACCAATGCGTCTAGCGGGTCGCCGTCATCAGATAGTGTCTGTGGGATTATACCATAATCACCCGGATAGTGAAACGGGGAGAACAAGACTCGGTCCAGCTTTATCATGTTGTGTTTTTTGTCGTATTCGTACTTGTTTTGCGAGCCCTTTGGGATTTCCACTACCACATTGATTATCTCTGGGATGTCGATTCCGGTCTCAATGTCGTGCCAGAAATTCTTTGTCATTGTATCATCACCAGAACAGGAATAATCTATACTTTGAGATTAAAGGGTCAGAGTTTGTAGTGTGTAATCATTGATCATACAGCCACCGTCTCATCATACCCCTAGATCATACGATCCAGTAGATTTTTTGTTTTATTTCTAATTTCTTGTGTTATTTGCACTATTACTAGGCCTTCATTTGGCTGGCCGTACAATACAACCGAGTTTTGCGGTGCATAGATGCAAACTGGAATTACAAGTAGGTCTTCCTCGCCATTTACCAGAATTTGGATTGGGGGCCTTGAGGAAAATGCTTGCCTGATAAGATCAATACTTTGCTGCGTTATCTGAGCTGCCGGATTGTCACAGTATAGTTTTGTGGCGTTGCTTTGCGGAGGAGTTCTCTTTCCCCTTTTTTCGTATCCATCCACTATCTGTAATGATGGTACAAATCCAAGTATCAGCATTTTTTCAGTTGTGGCATCGCCCACAGTTATGATGTAGGAATTTTTTGGGATGTGATTTGCAATGTTTTCTTTAGTGGTGTCCTTGAGCAAAATTCCAAGTGGTGCCTTTAGTTCGTCACGAAGAGAGTCAGGTAATCTCAATAATATTATGCGGTTGCGCCTTGCATTTCTTCTTTTAGCTTGGCTGCCAAAATGCTACACTGGGCTGCGACGTTTTTTGCAGATGCACGAATTGCTTCAGCGGAAGGCGACATAGGATGCGATAGAATCACTGGCTTGCCCTTATCCGAGCCTTCCATGATACCAGAGTTGAGCGGAATTTCTCCAATGAATGGAACATTGAATTTTTCGCTGATTCGTCTTGCTCCACCTTCACCAAAAATGTAATGTTTGTCGCTGCATTTGGGACAAATAAAATAACTCATGTTTTCAATTACACCGATAATTGGAACGTTTAACTTGTTGAACATGCCAATTGCTTTGGTTGCAACATTTGATGCAACGTCTTGTGGTGTGGTAACCACCAGTATGCCAGTAATAGGAATTGTTTGCGCAAGTGTCAGAGGTATGTCGCCAGTGCCAGGAGGCAAATCCACAATCAAATAATCAAGATTTGACCAGTTTGTGTCAACGAGAAATTGCTTTAGTATTCCAGATATAATCGGGCCACGATAAATTGCGGCCTGGTGTTCTTGCTCTGCAAAGAATCCAAATGATACAACCTTGATTCCGTTCATCTCTGCCGGCTGGAGCTTGTTGTTGTCCACTTCCATGAACGCCTTTTGCATTCCAAGCATCAGAGGAATGCTAGGACCGTAGATATCTGCATCAAGCAATCCGACTTTGGCGCCAGACTGTGCAAGTGCCAACGCCAAGTTCAACGATACTGTAGATTTTCCGACACCACCCTTGCCGCTCGCGACACCGATAATGTTTTTGACAGAAGCCATTGCTTCGTCTGCATCTAATGTGCGTCCTTCCATGACTTTGGCAGTTACCTTGATGTCGGAGTTTTTGATTCCGTCCAGTTCTCCTACTGCGCGGCGAACATCCTGCTCTATTTGGTCATTGAACGGGCATGCCGGCGTTGTTAGTTCTAGTGTAAATTTGAGATTTCCTTCGTTTAGCTCCAAGTCCTTTATCATTCCCATTGATACAATGTCTTTTTTGAGGTCAGGATCAATTACAGTAGCAAGTTTTGTGAGAACTTGGTCAATGCCAACCATGCACAAAAAATTTGAATTACATTATTTAAAGATAGGTCGATTTTCAAAACAGCGAAATTATTTTGCAGATAATTACAGCTTAGGTATTCCTAATTAGAAATTATTTTTTGCCAAATCAAAAACCAATCAATACAAAATTCATGCAATATTTGGCACAGGCACACCAAGATTCACAAAAATTATTGCAAAGTTACCCAAAGATTCATAAATTCTACGCATGGAGTTTCGCACAGTTGTTTTCTATATCGACCCTAGAGGATGTTGTTAGGATCCCGCCAAGCATGTTTGGCGCATCACTAAAAAAGGCAGCAGTAGCTATTCTCAAGGAAAAATACGAGTCCATGATAAACGCAGAGCTCGGCTACATCATCATGATTTTAGATGCCAAAGTAGACGAAATGGGAAAAATGATTGCAGGCGACGGCGGAACATATCATCGAGTCGAATTTGAGGCATTGACATTTACTCCAAAACTACAGGAAATTGTCCTAGGAGAAATTGTAGACATTACAGACTTTGGTGCATTTGTCAGAATTGGCCCAACAGATGCACTCTTACACCTATCACAAGTGATGGATGATTATTTACAATCAGATGTAAAGTCAGGCATGATTATTGCAAAGCAAAGCAACCGCACACTAAAGGTCGGCTCTACACTTCGCGCAAGAATCACCGCAGTATCATTAGGCAAAGCGGCAACGATGGGTAAAATTGGAATTACGTGTAGACAGCCGTTCTTGGGAGCAGAGGATTGGATTGCAGAGGAGATAAAGAAATCCGGCAAAGAGGGCGGAGAAACAGAAAAGAAAGAAAAGAAGCCAGTCGAAGTGAAAAAGTAAATGGTCAAAGAGATGGCTTGCAGAAAATGCAAGTGTGTTTTTGTTGGAAAAGTTTGCCCAGTTTGCAAATCGTCTGATCTTACACCAGACTGGACAGGAGTAGTCCTAATTGGCGACCCAGAAAACTCGCACATTGCCAAAACCCTGGGAATTACCCAGAAAGGCAAGTACGCATTAAAAATCGCCTAAGAAATATTTTGTTTGATTAAAACACACACAAGCTCTTAGTGAAAACAGGAAAAATACCAAATAGCATTGTCGGATAATAGTCCCTACTTTTTCATAAAAGAATTCTCCAGTGAGGAGCTAACCAAGGTTCTAGTAAACAAAGTTCGAGAGCTTCGAGCATCCAAAGAAAAGGCAGAGGAGCTGAACACAAAGCTCCAAGATAACATGGCAAGACTAGAAGAAACACAAGATGAATTGTCAAGCCAGAGAGACAAGCTGCAAATCAAGATGATAGAGCTCGAAAATGCAAAGCGCGAGCTCGCCAATCAACGAGACAAGCTGCAAATCGAAATTATGAACAAGACGCAGGAACTATTAAAGTCAGAGCGACTTTCTGCAATAGGAAATCTTTCTGCAAGAGTGGCACATGATTTGAGAAACCCATTAAGCGTTATACAAAACACATCACAGATTTTGAGAATGAGGTTAGAGTCGAATCTGGATGATAAAGCAAGGGAGCAGTGGACTAGGCTTGATAGGGCAATATACCGAATGTCGCATCAGCTAGAGGATGTCATGGATTATGTCAGAATATCTCCACTCAAAAAGAAGGATTATTCATTATGCGTGATATTGCAGGACGTAGTAGAGCGAATAGTTGCACCAGAGAACATAGAGATTCACCTGCCGGAAAACGACAGGGAGATATTTTGCGATCCTGAGAAATTGGAAATTGTTTTTGTAAATTTGATAATGAATGCCATACAAGCATCAGAAGGTAAGAAAGGAATAGTCAGTGTAGGAATTTTTGATGATCCGCAAGACAGCAACAACGTACTAGTCAAAGTATCCGATACAGGATGCGGCATATCGGATGAGATTCTGCCAAAGATCTTCGAGCCGTTATTCACTACAAAACAGGTCGGCACTGGCCTTGGCTTGTCTAGCTGCAAAAACATCATAGAGCAGCACGGAGGAACGATCACAGCATCCAGTGTTGTGGGCAAGGGAACCACATTTACCATCAAGATTCCAAAAAAATCCGAGTGGGAGAGCCTGAGCAAGCACGAAGAAGCAATTCAAACCGAATCAACATAG
Organism: Candidatus Nitrosotenuis aquarius; assembly: GCF_002787055.1. Taxonomy (NCBI): domain Archaea; kingdom Thermoproteati; phylum Nitrososphaerota; genus Candidatus Nitrosotenuis; species Candidatus Nitrosotenuis aquarius. The sequence continues at coordinate 126,800 of NZ_CP024808.1, read as the reverse complement.
AAAAAGTTCTATTTAGGCACAAAACCACACGATGTAATTGAACACCAGAGAGCTTGCCAGATTTTTGGCAGAAGACATCAACAGAGGCGATGTTACCAGTGCAATTTTATCAAACAAAAAAATCACTGCCACAATAATTGCGCGACAGGGTGGAATAATCGCTGGCGCAAAGCACACCAAAGAAATCTTTGCAATGAAAAAATGCAGAGTACATATAATGCGAGATGACGGTCAGACAATCAAGGCAAATCAAGTTGTGCTCCAAATTACTGGTCCCGCAAGATCAATTCTTAGCTGCGAGCGAACCGCACTGAATCTATTATCCAGAATGAGTGGGATTGCAACTGCCACAAACCAGCTTGTAAGGCAAGTAAAAAAGATCAGCAAAAAAACAGACATCTATTCCACAAGAAAGACTGCGCCTGGCTTGCGTTTTTTTGACAAAGAAGCAGTAGAAATCGGAGGTGGAAGAAAGCACCGAGTAACCCTATCAGACATGATAATGATCAAAGACAACCATATTGCCGCAGAAGGCTCTATTGTGGAGCTAATCAGGCGAGCAAAGAAAAGAGCCAAGGTCTTTGAAGTCGAGGTAGACACATTTTCCGATGCAATACTTGCTGCAACACTTGGCGTTCCAATAATAATGCTAGACAATTTCTCCCCAGATTTAATAAAAAAGACGATAAAGCAGCTAGAAAGAATGCACCTACGAAAGAACATTCGTCTTGAGGCGTCAGGCGGAATCAACATACAAAACATCAGGGAATTTGCAAAAACTGGCGTCGATATGATTTCAGTTGGCAGCATTACAAATTCCGTAAAAGCAGTAGATTTTAGTCTAGAAGTCTAGCTGATAGCAAGCATCCGCTCAATAGCTAACCGTGCCTTGTCTGCAGTTTGTTTTGGCACGCGTACTTCGTATTTTTCCTCAAGCAGTGCGGAATATACCTTGTCCAGTGTGATCATTTTCATGTACTGGCATACGGCACCCCTTGATGCTGGAATGAAATTCTTGCCCGGGTTTTGTTGCTGCATTCTATACAAGATTCCGGTTTCTGTTGCAACTACAAAGTTCTGTCCGGCAGACTGTTTTGCATAGTTCATCATGCCCTCAGTCGACATTATCTGGACTTGGCGGCCCCTGTAGTCACCTACTGCAACATCATACATTATTTGTGATGTGCAACTGCATTCTGGATGAACCAATAATTCAGAGTTTGCGTGTGAGTCTAGAAGCTTGTGTATGTCGTCTGAGCGTATTCCTGCATGAACGTGGCATTCGCCTGCCCAGATGTACATGTTTTTTCTTCCAGTCATCTTTGCAACGTATGAGCCCAAGAACATGTCTGGCAAAAACAAGACGTCCCGGTTTTCAGGAATTGCCTTGACTACATTTACTGCGTTTGAGGATGTGCAACAATAGTCCAGCTCAGATTTTACTTCGGCAGACGTATTGACATAGCCCACTGCAATTGCATCCGGGTGTTGCTTTTTCCAGTCCCTCAGCTGGTCTACGGTTATAGAATCTGCCAGAGAGCAGCCCGCAGCCAAATCTGGAATGAGCACCTTTTTGTCAGGACAGATGATTGCGGCAGTTTCCGCCATAAAATGAACTCCGCAGAACAGAATTGTCTTGTGCGGAGTCTTTGCCGCCTGTCTTGACAATCCCAGTGAATCACCTACAAAGTCTGCCACATCTTGGACTTCGGGTAGCTGATAATTGTGAGCAAGTATGACTACGTCTTTTTCTTTTTTGAGTTGCGCTATTTTGTCTTGTAGCATCCGATCATACCAATATTGGAATTATTGATTTAAAGACTGGGATAATAGTGCGATTTTACAGATTTGGCCCAGATTACGGTAATTTTTGCCAGAATTATGTTCCTATTTTGATATCATCAGTGCATGCTGTACGCAGGCATTCAATGGCAGACAAAATTGCAAGCCTGCTGGTCTTGGGGTTTGTCGGATCTGGGACATTTTCGACCTGGATTGTAATTTTGCCAAATTTGCCACGCGCCTCTATTTGGTGTATGTTCTTGTCAGTCTCAGGATCTGCTATTATTTTGACTGAGGTCTTTGTGCTTCCTAGGCCTGCCAGGCTAAGCAAAGCCGCAACGTTGATGTTTGCTGGAAACAATGTTACTGCCTCTTTTGCTGGGCCTTCAAAGATTGCAGTCTTTTGCGTTATAGAATGTATGTCCATTTTTTTTGCCTCAAAGAATTTTGCTCCGGCCAGTGCCTTTGGGTTTTTTGTTGTAACTAGTGTGAGGGATTCTAGCTCATCTTTGACTGACTTTATTGCGTCAAGGCCGGCAATTGCACCAGATGGTAGATAGATTTTTTTCTTAAATTCCCTGCACGCATCAAATAAAATATCAAGTACAGACTCGTCAAGCAGTGCGCCTACGCTCATCATCATCAAGTCCTTCCTGTTTTGCAAGATGCTGAGTGCGTGATTTTTTACTGCATCTTGCGATGCTGCTTCCACTACAATATCCACATTATTTGATGACAACAAATGCGGATTTGCCACGATGATGGGTCTTTTTGCAAGCTTGGCAGCAAGTGCCTCTGCTTTGGCATTATCAAAATCATAAATATGAGTCAGTTCTGCAGGGATTTTGCCAGTGTCTATTGCGAGTGCTATTTGCGTGCCAATAGCACCACACCCCAAAAGCCCTATTTTCTTCAACACAAAGCCGATCATGCATCTAGTAAATGAATTATGGCATATTGCCAAACAATTCAAAGTAGGAAGAATTAACTAGCCATGATATAGAAACACAGCCATGGTAAAAAGAAAAACTGGCAAGCACCAAAGATATGCAGATCAAAAGGCTGCCCGACGATGGCGTAAAAAGTAAATCAGCTTGGAGCTAGTTGCGTGTTAACGGTTCATTCATCCCAAGGGTTTTATTTTCTGCAATGAAGGTAACCTATGCTTAACACGGTTTACAAAGAGGCAATTAAAAACCGCGAAAAGATTCTCTCCGTTCTAAAGGGGCCCAAATTTGATCAAATAGTAGAGCGCGCAAGTCAAAACTGGATAGAATACACGCCAAAAAAGCAAGATGCCGCGTTATGTGGAATTGATTCTAGCTTTAACAGTACAAAATTTCAGGGAATGGAACTGTGGGTTGTGACTGCAGTTGCCATACAATCGGACGGTACAGTAATAGACGATCTGCACAGGCAGGGCTTGGGCAGGGTTGGCCTTGACATTTCAAGAATGGCAAGCGAGATGGAAGTAGACATTTGCAAAAAGGCAGTCGAAGTATCAGATATAGTGATGATGGATGGCTCCCTATACTCGCAGTTCATGACAAGACAGGCAGGCCTGACTCCAGAGATTGTTCGAGTCATGACACGTAAAGACAATGTCATCTTTATTGCAAAAACATCAAACACAAACGTCCAGTTCAAGGATCTGGGATCACTGGCAGGGGACATTTTCTATTATAATCATGCAACCAAAACGCCTGGATTTAGCAAGATTTTTGTTGACTCGGAATTCGGGCGTGACAAGCAAATCTCTTCAATTTATGCAAGACTATCAGATTCTACACCGCTAATCAAAATCGAGTTGTTTGGCGGCAACCACTCTGAAGATGAGATAAAATCGATCCTAGACAAACTCTACAAGACAAGTGTCAGCGGATACCCCTACGCGCTAAAGCTCGCACATAACAACTGCAAAATTAGCAGTGCTGATTTGGCAAAGCTTGTCAGCTTGTATGGAATATCAAACGAGATAGGCTCGCGCGAAGTTTTAGAATGATCTTGGTTTGTGATTAATCACATTTAGCGTAGTCGTTCCTTTAATTCCAGCTAGCTTTCGAATCTTTTTTGTCACAATATCTGAGATTTCATTGTATGTCGGCGCCACTACATTGCAAATAATCTGCGATGTGAAGAGGACGTCACCGTCGATCACCTCGGCAATTTTGCTCAGGTTTTGCATGGTGTCGACTTCTTTTCCCTTTTCGCAGTCAAGCAAAATGTATGCATAAGACATGTAGGTATCCAAAACATCCTTGCCGTCAATCTTTTTGGCAATAGTGTTTTTGCCGTCCGCCATCAGAGTGTATGTTGCCCTAATTCTTGGAAGCTTGCGAATCTTTTTTGTTATAATGTCTTTTAGTAAATCTTCGGAGCTTGCCTCCAGCTTGCTTAGAATATCATATGTGCCAAACACTCCTGTTGCCATCTTGACAGAGTCAATTGATCTCAGGGAAGACAGGACATAGTCTTCAGAGCCGCTCTCGCACGTTATTAGGACGTATGCTTTTGCCAACCCACACTATTACGCAAAACTAGACAAAAAGTATTTTGTAAGTTACCTTTTCAGTTTTTTACGTCAATTGCAAAACTCAACAAAATACAATTACAAATTTGTTATTTAGCACATGATGATTTACGCATAAGGTAAAATTTACAATAAAATCCCATAATTGATCAAATTTAGAGCAAAATAGATCAAATAATTATAATCTTTAATGTTTTTTTCATATTTTAATAAAAAACATTAATGAGCAAATCGCTGTTCGGGCAATGGTTACACAGTCACTCCAAGTCTATGCTGGCGTAAAATCATACAGCCTAAAGGGCAAGCTTTTAACAAAAAAAGATCTACAAACACTATCAGAGTCTAGGGACCTAGACGAGCTGGTAACCCGGCTAAAAAACACCACATACAATGACTCCATATCAAAGGTAACAAAGCCATTTTCTGCGCAAAAAATAGAGCTTGCACTGCGAGACAGGCAGGCGGAGCTGCACCACATGATGATGCAGGCATCTGGTGGATCTAATGTAATGTTTGCATATTACCTGAAATTTATTTTGCGAAATCTGAAAATTATTTTAAAAGGAAAAATTCTTGGCAGGCCGCAAAGCGAAATAGAGACATCTCTGAGTCTGCATCCAGAAGAACTGATAAAAGAGCGCGACATTGTACTCAAGGCGCTGGTTGCAAAAGACATCGAAGAAGCAGTTAGTGTTCTAAAGGCAATCGGGATTGGTGAGGAGGTAGAAAAGGCATATTTGTTGTATAATGAGAAAAAGCAGATACAGGTGCTGGACTTGTATTTTGACAAGTCGTTTTATGAAAATCTCAGTAGGACCGTCAAGAGCTCAGGTGAGTTTACACTGCATTCGGTTTGTGGAATGGAGATTGACTTTTACAACATGATGAGCATTTTGCGGGGCAAGTTCTGGAATCTGGATGAAAACCAACTACAGCACATAATTGTCTCAAACGCATCAAGTGAGGCAAAGGAAATACTCACGCGGATGATTTCTGCAGATTCCATCAAAAATGCGCTAAATGAGCTTCTTGGGACTCACTACAAGGATCTAGTTCCGCAAGACGAGGACGATGTGATTGCAAAGTTTGAGCGCTCATTTGAGCGCAAAATCTACGACACCATGAATGCCCAGTTTGTGCGTATTTTCGGCTTTTCCACAGTAGTTGCAATAGTGCGACTCTTAGACTACGAGATAAGAAACCTTTCATCAATCGCATTTGGTGTAGAGCAAAACATTCCAAGTCAGACAGTAATGGACAGATTAATTGTAAAGGATGCCTAGCTTCGTCTTGCTATGTGATACTTGAGCTTTTCTACGGTGGACTTGATGTTTGCACTCAATCTTTGATATGCCTCTAGTGTCTGTTGGTCTAGGAATAGGTCTTTTTGCACCTTCCACTCGGAAGTAATCATAATCTTTGCGTGTGATTCCTTTTTTGGCTTGTACTTGTACCAGTACGAGTCGTCCTTTACTATTTGCGAGATTTCATAGTTGACCTTGGCCTTTGGTTTGTACACAGACACCGTTATGGTGTGTTCTTTGAGTAATGCATGCATCATCAGCTCACGCAGTTTTTTGTCTGCATTTAACACGGCAATTACGTCGTCTGCTATCAATCCGGGAGGAAGTGTTGTGAGCTTGCCATATCCACTCCAAATAAAGTCCTCTACCTTGGAGTGGAATCTTCCTTTGAGTACTTTGGTCAGAGTTCCAAAGTTCAGCGGTCCAAGATCATACTCGGATGGAAAGGATATGAAAAATTGTAGCTTCCACATGGTTCCTTCTGCAATTCCCATTCCATAGAATCCTCCTGGGGCAAACTCACTTTTTGACACAGTTTTTCTCTTGAGTATGTCAATGTAATCGAAATCTCCGGTTACCTTGAGTACTCCTCTGCTTGCTACTCCAGGATTTGGGCCGTCAAGGGATGATCGTGGATAATCATACTCAAAATCCATCGTTCCATCTGGGATAAGCTTGCAATCTAGACCGAGTGAGTCTAGGTGCTTGTGCAGTTTTTTTGCTACCTTTTCTTCGACAGTTGTTGCAACTATAGTGTCTGGATAGTGTAGCACTAGTAGGGTACGTATTCAATATTTTTAAGATTATCTGTTCAAAAAGAAAAGAATTGTAAGAATTGTATGATCGATTATCGAAATTCAGACCAAATTACACATAAATGTGTAATTTTTACATCATGCGTAATTGCGCACACAATATGTCAAACAAAGGTCAGCTCAGAATCAATCTTGGAATTTATTTATCAGGCCGGGCTAGTTTTTTTGCATGAGATTTTTTGATGGGGTTGCGCCATGACGCTAGGAGTAGTAATTGGTGAGTCAAAGCCAACTGCAGTCACTGCGCAGACATCGCGTCCATTGTCAGTTGGGGAATATGTAATAATTGATTCACAAGATGGCAAGCTGCTTGGCCTAGTTGAAAGATCATTTGTAACTAGCGCGGCACTAACGGATATTCATAATTTTGATGAGGCAATAGAAAGCAAGGAAATCGCAGATATCAATTCACGTGACAAGAGTTTTACTGCAAAGATTGGAATCTTGGGATACTTGGCACAGTTGCAAAAAAGCGTCGTAGTGTTGCCTGCAATTCCTCCAATTCCCGGAACTGGAATCTTGTCTGCAACCAAGGATGATCTTGGAAATATTTTTGCCCCACAGAAAGATGAGTGGGTCAGAGTCGGCACGCTGCTTAGAAATTCACAAATTGAAGCTAAAATAAACTTGAACAAAATTGTGTCTCGCCATTTAGGAATTTTGGCAATGACTGGAATGGGAAAAAGTAATCTCGTGTCATTGCTAGCAAAGCAAATTTCCACAGTAAACGGGACTTTGATAATTTTTGACTATCACAATGACTATGCAGACCTGCACATCCCAGAAATCAATGTAATTGAGGCAAAAATAAATCCAAGACTATTGGATGCAAACACGCTTTCTGACGTTTTAGAAATTAGAGAAAATGCAGACATTCAGCAGAGAATTTTGAGGTTAGCATTTACTCCAGATGTCAAGGAATCTCAGAATTTTTGGGATGCACTAGACCATAATGTGGAAATGATTGGTGCAAATCCAGAGCGAAAGGACGACAGGCATTCTGCAGACAGGGTACGAGACAAAATAGACGATGCCAGGCACAGATTTGCCGATGTTTTGGACCCAGACATCATGGATCCACTGGGCCTCATAAAAGAAGGCAAGATAAACGTGCTAAACATCTCGGAGCTATCAGAAAAACAGGCAAACGTCGCACTAGCGTACTATTTCCAGGAATTGCTCACGGACAGAAAATCTGCATTGTTGGCAAAAAGCGCAAAGGCCAAGTCATCGCACAGGTACAGATTCGAGTCGCCAGTCTTTGTGATAATTGAGGAAGCACATGTGTTTATTCCAAAGGGGGAGGAGACCCATACGAAATACTGGGCTGCCAAGATTGCCCGAGAGGGACGCAAGTTCGGCCTAGGACTGTGCATAGTGTCACAACGACCCAGAAACATTGATCCAAATGTGCTATCACAGATGGGCTCACTTGCAGTAATGAAAATAGTCCAAGAAGACGACCAGCGCCAGATAACGGCGGCAGCCGAATCCATTTCTCATGATTTGATTAACCAGCTAACATCGCTGAATGTAGGCGATGCTGTGTTTGTGGGCCAGTGGGTGAACCTGCCCGCCATAGTTCACATAGAGGAGGTAAAGGACAAGCCAGTAGGTTCTGATAAAAACGCCATATCGGAATGGAAGTCTACAAAAAAATTCGAGAAGATCGCAACCGAGTCCACGCAAAAATTAATACAAAAAGATCTGCTGCTTGACTAGTATGAGCTTTTCCCACATTTCAGATACGCATTTGGGCCTAACACAATACGGACTGCAAGAGCGAGAGGACGATGTCTATTCTGCGTTTAACGAATCAGTTGATGTCTCCATCAAGGACCATGTCGACTTTGTGATATTTGCAGGGGACATTTTCCATGTGCCAAACCCGACCGGCACTGCAATACTGCAGATGGCAAATGCGCTCAAGCGCCTCAAGCAAAACAACATTGACTCGTTTTTTGTGCTAGGCGAGCACGACATTTCTCGGATTCGCTCTGCGCCAATTCCGTACGTGTACCATAATTTGGAATTCTCAAGATATGTAGGCCAGGGCACACCCTTTGTATACAAGGACGTTCTGATTGCGGGCTTTGATAAGATCAGGCGGGGAGAAATGCCCCAGTTTTTGGACAGATTTTCCGAGCTTGACAAAGTCGCATTACATCATCCAGGCCACAAAATTCTGATAATGCACCAGGGAATTGTGGAGGTAAACCAGTTTGCAGGCGAGCTTGCATCAACGGATCTGCCAAAAAATTTCACATACTATGCCATGGGCCATCTCCACGATAAGTTCCTAAAGCAATTCTCACATCTGTTAGGACCAATCGCATACCCAGGGTCAATAGAAATGACAACAAGCGAGGGAATCAAGGAAACACAGAAAGGATTCTACATTGTTGACATTTCCACAAGCGAGGCAAAGCCAAACTGGATAAAACTCAATACGCGTCCGCAACTATCAGAAAAAGTCGAATTTGAAAAACTATCAGAATCAGTAAGCAAGATTTTAGAGAAAATTTCAACTCTTGCAAAAAAACCCATAGTGGAACTAAAAATCCACGGAAAAGAGATCGAGTCAGAGATAATCCAGACTCAGATTGCAAGACTGGCACCACACGCCTTACACTATACCTGGAAAATACTGCAAGAAGAGGGCTCCAATGGTACCATACTATTAGAGAGACCATCAAGCATTGACGACGAATTATTCAGGCTGGCATCAAACTATTTGGGATCAAATGAAAAGGCGACATTTGCAATACATGAACTGCTGCCATTGTTATCAGCAAACAAGGTAAAGGAAGCAGAGCAGGCAATCCTAGAGGAATTTGAGAGGTTCAAGAAATGATAAAGACAATAGAGCTTGGCAACTTTATCTCGCATTCGGAGACAAAGCTGGACTTTGATGACGGCGTGACTGTTTTTGTAGGACACAACGGTGCTGGAAAATCAAGCATAATTGACGCCATAACATTTGCATTGTTTGGCGAGCACACCCGCAAGTCAAACAAGAGCCTCATTAGGCGCGGAAATACGCAGGCATATGCCAAAGTCAGGTTTACCTCAAAGAACAGGACATTTGAGGCCACGCGCAAAATAGACTCCAAGGGCGCACTTGCCGCCCAGTTTGTCGAAATCCAGGGAGGCCAAGAAATACTGCGCTCTGCTGGTGAGCGCAAGCAGTTTGGTGAATCCACGACACATGAAATAGAAACCACACTAGGACTAGATTTTCAAAAGCTAAAGGTCGCATCAATTGTCCAGCAGGGCGAGCTGAGCTCTATTATCAAGGCAAAGCCAAAAGAGTTCAAGGAACTGCTCAACGCAATAATCGGAATCGACAAGCTTGACTTGGCGTCAGAGAATCTCAAAATAGCACAAAAATCATTTCGCCAGACAATTTACAAAAAATTCGGCTACGATGATACCCACATTCCACTATTAGAAAAAGAAATTGAAGAAAAAAATCTAGAGATAAAAAATTGCGAACCCCAGATGCTTGAATTGCAGCAAAAAAAAGAGTCCAAGGCCAAAGAACTGGAAGTGCTGCAAAGCAAAATCAGTCTTGATTCTGCCAAAGAATTGATACTAAAGCAAATAGAGGAGCGAAAATCGGAATTTGCAAAATACGTCAAAGATGCCATAATATCAATCCAAAAAACCATTACGGAAAAGGAGAGAAAGATTCGCGACTGCCAAGGCTGCTTTGAGATATCTGGCAAAAAAGAAGAACTGGAAGCAAAACTCCAGTCAATCAAGTCTCAAATCGAGGACTCGAGAAGAAAAATCACAGAGCTAGAAACTAAAAAGGCAGTCCTGCTAGAGCACGCAGAACTTGCAAAAAAACTCCAGCTCCAAGACGGCAAATGCCCTGTCTGCGACTCTCATGTGGACAGACTCAAGCCAGTCTTTCAAGTAGAACACATCAAAGAAGAACAAGAAAGCATCAAATTACAAATCCAGGCACTAGAATCAAAAAAATCAAGCCTAATTCAGGAAGAAAAAGAAACACTAGAGTACAGCAAAAAGGCGACAGCGGCAAAAGCAACACTTGACGCCCATTCCATACAGAGGCCAGAGCAGATCAGTATCCTGGTCCAAGAAGTAGAGTCACAAAAGGCGCAAATCCAGAAAATTCCACTTGTCATGACCACGTCTGGCTTGCTGGAAGCATCAGAGATTGACTCTCATGCAAAAATATTGTACGAAAAAATCGCAAAGATGCAACAAGAAATAGAAGGATTTGATCAGGCCGAATTTGCCAAGCTAAAATCAGGCTCAGAGTCGGCCAAAAAAGAACTCAGCAGGCTAGACCAGGAATACGGCGCAGTAACACAAAAAATAACACAGGCCACATCACGAATAGACCAAATCAAGTCAGTTCTGTCCGAGCTGGCACATGTCAAAAATTATATCGCACAACTAGACGAAATCCAGGATAACATCTACAATCGGGACGGCCCAGTTGCCACAAGCCTTCGATCATGGGCGCTATCAACAATATCCGCAAAGGCATCAGAATACCTAGAGATGCTAAACACAAAAATCCACAGGATAACACTTGCGGAAAAAACCAGAGACATTTCCATTACGTGTTATTCCAAAAATACTATAATTGACATTGATTCGCTTTCCGGTGGAGAACAGGTAAGTGTTGCATTATCGCTTCGACTTGGAATGGCGCACTTGCTAGGATCATCTAATCTGAACTTTGTCATATTGGACGAGCCGACAACACATCTGGATAGCGAGCGACGAAGATCCTTGGTGCGGGTTTTGTCTCAGCTGACCGACGTTGCAAACGCAAACCCAATCCAGTTCATCATAATAACGCACGATGCCGAAATCTTTGAGGATTCTTCAGTTGAGAAAATTTATCGATTCGAGTCCAGTGAAAACGGCACGCAGGTAGCCTTGCTCTAGCCACCGGTCAGTTTTGCAAACTTTTCGTTCTTGGACAGCTTTTCCATGAATTGTAGGTTAGATAGCGCGACTATTGCAGACTCCACGACAGGTGGGCTTGGATCCGATAGTGCCCGGGTTAACGTTGGAATTGCGTCTTTGGCGCCCACAACTCCCAGTGCAATTGCCGCCTCGTGTCTGACAAACATGCTTGGGTCATTTGATGTGGCATCCTCTAGGTGAGGAATTGCGCTTCTATACCCCATTTGCCCAAGAGAAAATGCGGCCTCGTGTCGGACCAGCTCGTTTTCATCGTTTTTTAGAACCTTGGCAATGTATGGGATCTTGTCCTCGCCGCCAAAGTCTACTAGGATGCACGTAGCCCTAGTCCTGACCACATAATCGTCATTGTCCAGCAGTTTTACAAAATAGTCGACGTCCTTTTTTTCATATCTGTCTTCCATTTCTGCAAAAAGTGCCAGTCGTTTTTCTGGGATTATATCCATGTGATCTGCGGATTTGCTGGCTGTTATATTATTGTTGTATGATACGGTTAGATTTTATAATAAAACCAAGGATCAAAAAACAGATGTCAGTCCAGATAGGCCAAAAGGCGCCAAACTTTGAGGTCTCAAAGTGGGTTCAGGGAATGCCGACCAACTTTGATCAGGAAAAAGACCACATTGTCCTAGTAGAGGTATTTCAGGTAAACTGTCCTGGATGCTTTTTGTATGGAATTCCAGAGGCAATCAATATTTACAACAAGTACAAGGACCAAGGCGTGCGTGTCTTGGGAATTGCGACTGCGTTTGAGGATTTTGATAAAAACACCGTAGAAAACTTGGAGTTATTGGCAAAGACTGGAGAGACAGTAGGCGAGACAAAAAAGGCGCTTGCAATGTACGGCAAAAGCTCTGATGGTAAAATCCCCTACAAGATTCCGTTTCCGCTTGCAATGGACAACCTAGTCAAGACAACAGGCAAGCCGTCACCGCAAATAGTAATGGAGTTTATCAAGTCACAGCTGCCGGACTTTGATGTGCAGCCAGAAGAATACAGAAAGCAGATAATTGCGCGAGTAGAACAATACATGATGTCAAAGGAATATTCCGCAGGAACATTTGACAAGTTCCAGCTGCGTGGCACGCCATCTACAATTCTAGTTGACAGAAAGGGAATACTGCGTGATGTTTCGTTTGGCCAGTCAGGACACATCGAGTCCATGATTGAGCAATTATTGCATGAAGGCTAGGCCTTTTTTCTCTTGAAATAAACTGCCGCAGTTGTCGCTGCACCGCCTGCAACCACAATTCCTACTGCTGCTAGAATCACTACAATATTGTCAGGTTTTTCCTCCAAGATTTCAGGTGTTTCTATAACTTCTTGTTGTTCGACAAAGTCGCTTTGCACCTCTAGTGTGTGGGTGCCGTTTCCTGCAAACTCTAGTGTTACAAATGAAATCCTTTCATTTTGCAAGACCTTTGGTGTTATTTGGGTATCATCGAGGATGAATTTCAGCTCACCCTTTGTTATCTCGTTTGGGATTTGCAGTTCGGCAAAATTGTTCTCAAGGCTGCTGTTGATTGCAAATATCAGAGTGTCATCCTCAAATGAGACATTTCTTACATCAAAGTTTGCTGTGGTCTCTATGGCATATGGCTTGGAATTTACCATAACAGAAAACGTTGTCTTGAGGCCTGTCTTGTCAGAGATTGGCTCGGCAAATGCTGGCAATACCACAACTAGTAACAATAATGCAAAGAGAATTTTCAATTTATGCAGGGATTACTCTTTTTCGCAGTTCTTTGTCCTTGACAATTCTTGGGTGTGCCTTGTCTGCTAGGATAATTTCAAACCAATAATGGAATCCATCCTTGTACAAAAAGTACGAGCCAAGCAACTTTAGGTTCTTGTATTTTTCTGCTGTTCTCTGCTCTGCCACACCCTGCATGTTAATGTCTGCCTTGATTCTGGTGACACCAAGATGTTTTTGTCTTCTTCCTGCTACTGGTCTTTGTCGCCTCATACCGCCTGTTCCGACGCGAGTGCGAATAACTACTATTCCTTGCTTTGCCTTGTAGCCCAGTCGTCTTGCCTTTGCAATCCTGCTTGGCTTGTCAATTCTGTGGAATGCGGGTTGTTTTCTCCACTCTATTGCGGTCTTTCTTATCTCTGGTGAGTTTTCTTGCCAGTGTTTTAGCCAGACTCGATCTTGTGCGGTAAGCATTAACGCGATTATTTTTTCCCCCTTAATATGCGTAAGCTGGAAAATAAGCACAAAATGTCTGCGAGTGTCAGAATTTGCCTAGGCTAGTTTCACCCGCAGGAACTTAGTTCAGCGTCATTACACATCACACCGTCATAAGTATGTCGGAGCAGTTTGCGCTTTTCAAACGACTAGCAAGACATATGGCATAGTTCCTACCGTACTACATGCCAGAAAAACACATCAACAGACTAACCAAGGAAGAAGAAGATGCAAAAAACCACTTTAACCAAAATGTTACTGCCGAGGACGAGTGGGCTCACATCACAGAGACTGGGCCCAAGCTGGAAATAGTGGACCCCCTTGCGGTAACATCAAGGCAGATCAGCTTTGGCAAAGAGCGCAGCTATGCCACAAAGGAAGAGGCAGTCCAGGACAAGTCTGAAAGATTCAAAGACGATATTTCCAACACAAACCAGTACCTAAAATTTGTAAATGCGCACCTTGCTGCAAAAAAATCAAAAATCGACAAGCTAAAGGCAGACGAGCAGCGATTCAAAGAAGAGCTGGAATCACTGCAAAACTTTCAGGTAAAGCCAAGAGTGGAGCTTGATAAAATTCACTATAAAAAAATAACAGAAAACGACACAAACTCGTTACTATCACATTTGCAGTCAGAGCGCGAATCCGCACTGGAAAAAATAGCATACCACCAGACCCAGATAGAGCGAGCAAAGCAAGAGCTAAAGGAAAAAGACGCGCAAATCTCTGATGTGAAAAAGGAAATAGAGATCCTCGACAAGAAAAAGCAAATGCAGGCACCAGACCCAATAGAGACAATTCGTGCAGAACTTGCAAGGCTTGGAATCACGGACGACGCTGCAAAGATTCTTGGCGCAGTAAACTCGCTAGAAGAGCAAATCAAGAAAAAACCTCAGTAACATTTTTGTCTGGTCTGACCGGAACAGGTGCGTGAAGGCCGAGCTTGCAGTGTTGTTACTGATTGTAGCGTCGTTTCCACTTGCATCTGCGCAGTCGGTTTTTGTTCAGACAAGCAAGGCCACATACAATTACGGCGATTACCTCTCTGTTACAATATCAGTGTCAAGTGTTACCGGCAAGAACGCCATTTTGCATATTATAGACTCTGAAGGAATCAAAAGTAGTGGCATCCCAGTACAAATAACAAAACAAAACACCACAATTACAACTCCGGTTCCATTCAATTCAGAACTGTTCCGAGAGGGAAAATACCAGATTCAGGTAGAATATAACGGAATAATGACATCTGCGCCGTTTCTGCTAGTCGACATAGGAAATATCGTCATGCCTTTTGGCAGCAACGTCATAGTTCCCCAGTGGCTAGATGGGGCAATTAGCGATTCAATGTTCTTCAAGTTTTTGGTGGAAAAAGAGACAGTCAAGCTGCCTGCGGGCCAAAAACTAGAGGAAAAAACAGAGATTCCCGACTGGTACAAGATAAACGGCAAGTGGTGGTCTGAGAGAAAGATATCAGATTCTGAGTTTGTCAGAGGACTGCAGTACCTGGTAAATCAGAAAATAATCTAGTTTTTGCGTCTGCCCGCTCTGCCTATTGCCCAGAGAATTATCATTACTACAAACGCAATGATAAATGCCGCAAATATTCCAACTATGAATTCTTTGCCCATGCTTGTGGAAGATGATGTTGGTGCGGATGTATCCAAGACACATTGTCCGTCTTTGAGGATTGTTCCAGGCCCGCACGTCTCATCCAGTATGCATTGGCCGTCCTTGAGCACGGTTCCCGGACCACATTGTTGGGATTCTGAGGCCTCTGGTGTTTCTGGTGTCTCTTCTACTGGTGCAGGCTCTTCGGTTGGCTCTGGTGTTGCTTCTAGGACACATGCGTTTGTCTGTGGATCAAGTACTGTTCCTGGGCCACACAGAGTTGTTGGCTCTTCTGTCGGCTCTGGTTCGGTTGGGGTTTCTTCTGTGGTTTCTGGAATCTCTTCAGGGGTTTCCTCAGCTACAGGTTGTCCTGTTCCAAAGTTGGTTGTTCCAAGAGATATAATATCAACAGAATTTGTTCCAACAGGAACTGTAATTGCCAGTGTGCGGGAAGAGTCGGATTTTTCCTCAACAAAGACTGCTTCTTCGGTGTCTGCCAGTATCAGAAAATCATCGTCTGCGCCGTCTGTTCTGGAATCAAAAAATGCCCTATCCAATGTAATTACAAGTGTGCCTTCGACTTCGGTTGTCGTGACCAAAACAGACAGTGTTGCAGTGCTAGTGTCAGCTTCTAGGCCTTCGACAGTCAGTCCTGTTGCCTCGTATGTTATTTCATGTGTATTGCCGTTTACCTCAATTGAGGCAGTCGACGCATATGCGCCGGGCAATACTAGAATTATAGATAACAGTGCGAAGGCAAGAAGCGATTTCATTGGGTTTTTTCCCCCAAATTCTGTATTAATTGTTTATTTCCTAGTTTAGCTATATTCAGGCTCAAATCAATATGGAATTTGCAGAATTTTTGATAAATTGCGGGATGATTTTATTGTGATTGTTTGGTCAAAAATAGCACTTTAGCTAGCCTCAAATCATGATTTTATGGCAATTCCCAAGTGGACTATATCCCGACGCTGGCAGTATTTGGCATAGTGTATGGGCTGATAATTTTTAGAAACATTCGCGGAGTAAGCGTTCCAATTTGGGCAAGCATGTGTTTTGGCGCAATCGCAGTATTGGCAACAGGCAGCACTAGACTGGATGATTCCATATCTGCAATAAACGTCGATGTCATTTTGTTTCTTTTGGGGATGTTTGTACTTGTGTCAGGCCTAGAGTCATCTGGGATGCTAGGACACATTACAAATAGAATTTTGTCATACGCCAAAACCCCAAACCAGGTTCTATTTTTTGTGATTTGTGTAATGGGTGTGTTGTCGGCATTTTTGATAAATGACACCATTGCACTTGTTGCAACGCCAATTGTAATTGGCTTGGCAAAGCAGATGAATGTAAGGCCTGCACCGCTTTTGATTTCGCTGGCATTTGGCGTCACACTTGGAAGCATGATGACTCCGATTGGAAACCCGCAAAACCTGCTGGTGTCATTGCACAGTGGCATGGAGTTTCCAATATTGACATTTCTTAGATACTTGATCCTGCCGACAGTTGCATCACTTTTTTGCACGTACTATATTGTAAAAAAATACTACAAAAAGGAACTTGCGCAGGCAACAATGCCATCCATTACACAAAGTGTTGTCTTGGACAAATCCCTGGCAAAAAAATCATCTGTATTGATAATAATTACCGTGGTTGGATTTTTTGCAATAGGGATAACCAAGATGTTTGGCATACAGACAGGGCTGAACTTTGCGCATGTTGCAATACTTGGCGGCATTGTATTATTGATAATTGGAAACAACAGAAGACGGGTCGTTTCTGGGATAAACTGGCAGATATTGGTGTTTTTTGCAGCCATGTTTGTGTTTGTGCAGGGACTGGCCGATGGTGGCGTAATAGAAGTATTCCAGAGATTATTGCCATTTGATTCCTCGCCTGATTCGCCACTGTCCACAATCAACATAATTGGCACAAGCGTGGCACTCAGTCAGCTAGTCAGCAATGTTCCTTTTGTTGCGATTTATCTGCCAACACTGCAGGATGCTGGGTTTACAGATACCATATCCTGGATTGCACTTGCCGCAGGTAGTACAATAGCTGGAAACCTAACCATACTTGGGGCGGCGTCAACCGTAATAATACTAGAGGCTGCACAAAAAAAGAACGGCACTAGCTTTTCATTTATAGAATTTTTCAAAATAGGAAGCATTGTTACTGCGACAAATGTTGCAATTTTGATATTTTTCTTGGTCCTAGTCAGATAACTGAGTGCCTCAATCCATTTGCTCCTTGCTCTATGAATCAATCAATATGAATTAGACAGGATTTCCAACATGTAACGAGTCATCAGATTGTCTTTTTTGGCACATCCATTATCATGTGGTTTCAGGATGGGTTACAATAAAAAAAGTTTGAAAACTCAGGAATAAATTATGTATGATTAGTGGGATGGGTGATTTTGGGTCTATTAAGCAGAAAAAAGCTAAAATTTGAAAAAATAAAGATAACTAGTACAAAAATAAACTCTAATGAATTTTGCACTATTACATTCAATATAAGAAATTTCAAGGATGTGTTTGCAAAAATTACCGCCATAACAAAAACAGACGATGTGCAAAACCAATACCTAAGAATCGACAAACCGCAAATCGAGT
The DNA here is from genome assembly GCF_002787055.1 of Candidatus Nitrosotenuis aquarius. Taxonomy (NCBI): domain Archaea; kingdom Thermoproteati; phylum Nitrososphaerota; genus Candidatus Nitrosotenuis; species Candidatus Nitrosotenuis aquarius. Next base: position 108,990 of record NZ_CP024808.1, on the reverse strand, counting down.
TGCCATCATTAGACTTTGAAAATCGGAACACGGGGGATCATTCAGTTCTCATAACTCCCTACAACATCCCGCTCAACAAGATGTTATTTAGGATCACAGTAGAAGTTTTTACTGATGATAATAACAAACCGCAAATCAAAAAAGAATTCAGATTAACAGTCAACAAAAAGCCAAGCACATAAAATTTAGAGAATAGAGCACCCCAGTACGTTTGCTTTTCTGATGAAGCTAGCAAAAACTAGGCAAGTTGTTATTTTGGATGTAGTGGTGACGACTAGATTACGCCGCGCAAAATCTGGATTACTTTTTCTGCAATCACGGTTGCTGCAAGGGATTGTGCTTCTTTTGTCTGCGCGCCAATGTGCGGAGTTGCAATAAAGTTAGGCAGACTGATTAGCTTGTTGCCTATTGCTGGCTCTTTTTCAAACACATCAAGTGCTGCCCCGCCAAGGTTTCCAGACTTTAGTGCTTCGTATAGCGCGTTTTCATCCACGGTTCCTCCGCGAGAAGTGTTGATTATCCTTGCAGTCTTTTTCATCGATGCCAGCCTTTGTGCATTGATTAGATTTTTCGTGCTATCCAGTAATGGTACATGCAATGAAACATAGTCTGCGCTTTGGAGTAGTGTGTCCAAGTCCGCCTTCATCAGGCCTACCTCTTTTGCAAATTCTGGATCAATTGGCACTACATCAAATCCAATTATGTTCATGTTGAGTGCTCGTGCCAGCCTTGCCAGCCTTTTTCCAATGTTGCCCAACCCGACTATACCGAGATATTTTCCTGCAAGTTCTGTTCCCATCAGTTCTTTTTTTATCCAGTTGCCATTGCGCAGTTCTCTGTCTGCCCTTGGGATGTCGCGAGCCATTGCAAGCATCAGGCCAATTACCAATTCCGCTACGGCGTTCATTGCGCCTTCTACAGCATTTATGACTCGGATGTTTTTTGCCTTGGCTGCCTCTGTGTCTATGTTATCCAGACCGACTCCGACTCGCGCCAAAATCTTGCATTTTGTTGCTTTTTCTATGAGATCTTTTGTTATGGTGGTTCTGCTACGAACAATAACTATCTCATAGTCGTCTATTTTTTTTGCCAGCTCTTCCGGTGTGATTTGCGGCTCGTATGTTACAGCTAGTCCGTTTTTTTGCAAGGTGTTATTGAGAACTGCATCAACCTGATCGCAGATCAAGACCTTGTCTGAAAAACTCATGTAGTGTTGCCTCTTGGAGTACGAAATATAATCATTTACTAAAAATACAAAAATAAGAAAATAGGGGTTTTAGAGTCCTAATTCTGACTTTAATTCGTCAGCACGTTCATCGGTGTACAATCCGTGCAAGTTCACCTTTGGATGCTCAATTGTGTTCTTTCCACTTGGTGGAATTGCATCGCTTGGGTTGCCCAAAAGTTCAGCATATGATTGTGCATTTGTGCCCAATTGCTCATTTAGACCAAATGGATCGCCTGCAACAAAAATTGATGCCGCACCTGTAAAGATTGCTGCATAGTCATGGTTGACTGCTGCATATACACCTGGTTCATCAAAGACAACATCCATGATTGCGCCTTGTGAGCCGCCAATCTCGTATGTCTCTGTGCCCTTTGCTTGTACAACGTTGCCTTGTGTGACACGGTCAATGATTTCACCCACGATGTGCCAGAACACTGGTTCATTGGCTTGATTCTCAATGAAGATTCTTACGTGTTGGCCTGCTTCAACGAACAATAGTTGTGATTGGTATTGTGCCAGATCTGGAGAGTTCCATGGTTGGACTACAAAGATGTTTTTCTTTGCATCTCCTAAGATAAGCTCGTTGTGAGCTGCGTTTGGAACATATCCAAATGACATACCGTTAACAACTGTGTAGGTTGTCTCGTGTCTGAACATTTTTCCTTGGTCATATCCACCTTCATCGTTCAGGTATAGCTGAGCGTATTGAAGTTGGAATTCAAGTGCATCTGCGGAATGTCTTTGTCTGTCAATTACGATGTTGCCATCTTCATTGACTGCTGTCTTGTCGACAACTAGTGGCTTGTAACCCTTGATTGGGTCAACAATTGTCATTCCGTACATGCCGGACAATACATGTTGATCCATTGCTGCAATGTCAACGCCAGAGCAGTGATACTTGAAGGTACCAGGTACTTCGGCAACATAGCAGTATGTTCTGGATTCACCGGGCATTACTTTGCCAAATGGGCCAGAGTGCATTTGTGATGCATGCATGTCGTTTCCGTGTGGAGTTGGCTCATCCTCTGGGATGGTCAGTGTCATCATTACGACGTCGCCTTGTGTGACTCTAAGGGTTGGTCCTGGGACTTGGCCGCTAAAAGTCATGGCTTGGTAAGTCTTTCCGCCCAGAATTGGGAGGTCAGCACTTCTTGCGTAAAGATCAAAGCTAACCACATTTCTTCCCTCTTCGATGTTGTCGCAGTCTACTGCGGCAAATGCTTGAGGCATAACAAGTTTCAATCCACCCATGTCATGGATTTTTTGAGACATGCTATCGTTTGAGGAAGCTGCCAGAGTTGTACCGACAACTTGGGAATTTGTGTATGTGCTTCCGAATAAGGTTGCTGCCAATACCGCTACTGCTGTAACGGAAAATAGCATACTGTAACGCTTATTCATTATGTTTGGGACTTCTACCACCCTTTATAATAATTCCCCCTATTTCCATGCGGACTTGGAATTTTTTGATGTTTTTCGCTGAGAATTTATTTTAGTTGGAATTGGATTCTTTGTTGGAATATAGAATTGATAGGGATTCCTTGGGTGAGGTCAAGATCCCATCTGATGCGTACTATGGTGCATTTACCGGCCGCGCCATACAACAATACCACGTCACAGGCAGAAAATCCCACAAGCATCTAATTTCGGCATTTGTAATGATAAAGCGCTCTGCCGCAGTTGCCAACATACAATGTAAAGCAATTGACAAAAAACTAGGCAACGCCATAATATCTGCATGCGATAAAATTCTGGCAGGAAAATTCCAGGAATGGTTCGTAATTGAGGAAATAAACTCCGGCGCAGGAACTGCGTTTAACATGAATTCCAACGAGGTGATTTGCAATGTCGCACTAGAAATTCTTGGCAAGAAAAAGGGACAAACCGAGTTTTTGCATCCAAATGATCATGTGAACATGTCGCAGTCCAGCAATGACACATTTCCAACTGCAATGCATGTTGCAATTCTGCTGAATCTAAAAGAGACATTACCAGCAGTTGATGTTTTGATTAAATCGCTAAACAAAAAGGCAAGAGAATTTTCCGGCTACAAAAAAATCGGCCGCACCCACCTGATGGATGCGCTGCCAGTAACATTGGGTAGCGAGTTTGCGGCATATGCTACATCGATTACAAAGGCAAAGGGCGCAATCACACTAGCAATAAAAGAACTGGAGATGGTAGGCCTTGGCGGAACAGCGGTGGGCAATGGTGCCAACACCCCAAAGGGATACCGCAAAATTGCAATTGCAGAGCTGGCAAAGATTTCTGGACTAAAACTACGACCAGAGCCAGACATGCAGCACTCATTGCAATCAAAGTTTGCGGTGGCAAACGTATCTGCAGCAATCAGAAATCTCGCACTGGAGCTGAACAAAATTGCAAACGACATTCGATTAATGGCGTCAGGCCCAATTGCGGGACTGTCCGAGCTTGGAATACCGGCGGTTCATGCAGGCTCGTCTATAATGCCTGGAAAAGTAAACCCGTCGCTTGCTGAATGCCTCAACATGGTTTGTTTTAGCATAATAGGAAATGACACTGCAGTTGCAAACGCTGCACAAGGTGGACAGTTTGAGCTGAATGTGATGTTGCCAGGAATGCTAAAGGCGGTCCTTGATTCAACAGACATGCTCAAGAATTTTCTGCCAATATTTTCAAAGAATCTAATAGACGGCCTGACTGCAAACGAGGAGCGACTCAGGCAAAACATAGAAAAAAGTCCGGTGATTGTTACGCTTCTTGCGCCAAAGATTGGCTACCAAAAGTCGGCTGATCTGTTCAAGGAATCGCTAAAGACTGGAAAAACCATTCGGGAATTGGTAGTGGAACAGAAACTATTATCCGAAAAAGAGATCAACGCACTATTCAAGTAATATGGCAAAAATCTGGGTCGAGTCCTATGGTTGCTCTGCTAGCTTTGCAGACGCTGAGATGATCTCAGGGCTAATTGTCAATGGCGGCCACACTTTGGCAGAGAATTCTCGCGATGCGGACTTGAACTTGATAGTGACATGCTCTGTCAAGGATGCCACTGCAAACAAGATGGTAAACAGAATAAAGCGATTAAAGAGCAAGCCCCTAGTTGTTGCGGGGTGTCTGGCAAAGACAGAGTCAAAATCGGTGCAAAGGTTTTCCCCAAACGCCAGCCTGATGGGACCTAATTCCATTGGAAAAACTCTGCAGATAATAGACACCACGCTATCAGGTAAAAAGAAAATTGAGCTTGAAGATTCTGATGTTACCAAGACAGGCCTACCCAAAGTCAGGCTCAATCCGGTTGTTGGAATAGTGGAAATAGCATCCGGGTGCATGAGTGAATGCACGTTTTGCCAGACCAAGCTTGCGCGGGGTGATCTTCAATCGTATCGCCTCGGTGACATAGTACGCCAGGTAACGTATGAAATCCAAGACGGATGCAAAGAAGTCTGGCTCACATCGACTGACAATGGTTGCTATGGACTGGACATTGGCACCAGTCTGCCAGAACTTGTAAACAAAGTATCAGAGATTCCGCATGACTTTATGATCAGAGTCGGCATGATGAACCCAATGTACATGCCAAAAATAAAACAAGACTTGGTAAAATCATTTGAAAGCGACAAAGTCTTCAAGTTCTTGCACGTGCCTGTGCAGTCTGGAAGCAACAAAATACTGCACGAGATGAAGCGTGGCCACACTGCGGAAACATTCCGAGATGTAGTTAAAAAATTCCGGGAAAAGTTCCCAAGATTTACAATATCTACTGATGTCATAGTCGGATTTCCTGGAGAAACAGAGGAGGACTTTTCTGATACTGTATCGCTAATCAAGGAGACAAGACCAGATGTCGTGAATCTGTCCAGGTATAGCCAGAGGCCTGGAACTGTAGCGGCAGAACTAGTCCAGATTCCAGTGGCACAAGTCAAGAATCGCTCCAAGAAATTATTTGATGTAATAAACAAGATTGCTCTGCAAAACAACCAGGAATGGATTGGCTGGACTGGCATTGTACTATTTGATGAGCAGACAGACGACATGGTACGGGGCAGGAACTTTGCCTACAAGCCGGTCTTTGTGGAGGAGCCAGTCAAAGTAGGTGATTCCGTCCAAGTCACCATAACCCGTGCAACCAATCATGGACTGTACGGTGTGATCGCTAGCTAAAAGTTTTAGATCGGAGTTTGGATCAAAATTAAGTAAGAAGGTTTTTTATCGAATTTTGCGAGAGGCTCACATGGACTTTGTACAGCCCGTCCTTTTGGTCGGAATAGGTGGCGCAGGCTCAAAGATGGCAAACAATGCGGCCTCCTTGATTGGAGCAGACGTCTTTGCAATCAGCCATGACAGCAATGATCTGAGCTCCCATCATGACATCAAAATTCACGCAGAATCCTATGTCAACCCATCCGCATACCTGATTAGGGCAGAGGCTCAAAAGTCAATGTACAGGATTCGCGACAAGTTTGCAAACTATAACACTATAGTAATTTTTGCAAACCTAGCAGGCAAGTCAGGCTGTGCCGTGTCTCCATTGGTTGCAACAATAGCCAAAGAGGAGAAAAAGCGAGTCTTGTCATTTGGAATAATGCCATTTAGATTTGAAAAAGAGAAATTGTTTTTGTCTGGCGTTTCGCTAAAAAGACTGCGTGCTAGCTCGGACTCCACTGTTGTAATTGATAACGATGCGCTGCTAGAGGCAAATCCGGACTTGACAGTATCAAAATGCTATGACATAACAAACCACGCAGTAATGTATGTCGTAAATGCATTGGCGTCATCTAGCATCTCGGACGATCTAAACATTTTGTCTACTAGCAAAAATGAAAAAGACATAGAGGCATCACTGCGTGAATCAGTGCAAATGCTGTACGAGGACGCCCCGCCAAGCTCTGTCAAAAAGACAATGCTGTACGTGTTTGGCTCTGACAATGTTTCTGTTGGTAAAATAAATGCCGCAGTAAACACAATATCTGGCATATTCAATGAGAACAATACTGGCGTATCACTGGCAACAACACAAGGCGAAAACTCCCAAGTCGTAATGGTAAGCTCCGTTGAAGGCACAATGAAGTTTGATTCCTATGATCCACTCGGAATGATTCCAAAGGAGAACACTCTAGACTGGGATGTTCCGGAATCGTCAATAAAAACTGGAATTGAACTATACCAATTAGAATAAAATTTCTGCGATAATATTTTAGAGCTTATTTTACAAATACAAATCACATAAAAGGCAAAAATCTTCAAAATTGTAAACTGGTCAGGTTTTTTGGCATTACGCACAAAATCATACCATAATTGGTCAGGTAAATGCAGTTCAAGGATTTAATCCATGAAATGCAAATTGTTTGATTTTTTGCTCAGCGCCAAACATCAAGCCTGCTAGATAATCTAAGTTTTATGGCATTTCAAATTTGGCCAATGTTGTTGAGACACTGATGAATAAAATTATTCTAAAAATTATTTAGATTTCTTTGCTGACTTTTTTGCTTTCTTTTTGGATGGCTTTTTGGGTTCTGCCTTTTTCTCTTTTGGTTTTTCTTCGGCTTTCTTTTCTGCCTTTTTCTCTTCTTTTTTTGCCGGCTTTTCTACTGCCTTCTTTTCCTCTTTTGTTGGCTTTTCCTCAGTCTTTTCTTCTTTGGCTTCTACCTTTGGCTCCTCTTTCTTTGCCTTTGGTTTTTCCTCTTCCTCGTATGGCGAGACCATCACATAGCCGTCGTCGGTCTTTGCCATCCTTACTCGGATCTTTCTTGGCGGGCTGCGAATTCCTCTCTCCCAGATTGCATGGGACAAATCCTGGTCGATTTTGATCTGGCCTGTCTTCATGTGGTGTTCGGTAAACTCGCGAATCATGTTGATTGCGCGCTTGGCTCTCTGGTTGTTTGGCGAAAGCCAGACTTTGCCCAGATTAATCGTATAGACTCGCTCTGCTTCTTGGGACAAGTTATCCTACCTCCACGTCTGTTGCTCTCCAAGCTCTGCGCTTTGGATTGGAGCGGACCTGTCTTTTGGTCTTGAGAATAATCCACGCCGGCACTGCAGAATTTTGCTTCATTTTCTTTTGAAGCCTGATCTTGCGTCCAGAGTGCTTTCTTGTCGCCATGAAAATTGAGGCATTTTACCCTATTTTTAAATGAATCTGAGTTTTTGCGTGTAATTTTACAAAATCTGGTTAGAGTGGAAAATGTCTGCGATTTGTTTTAGCATTCTAGCAGATGCGCCCCAAATCATCTTGTTATCGTATGTGAGCTTGTACGCCTCAAAGAGGGACCTGTGGCCTGGATCGTCATCGTCCCGTAGTGTTTGCAGTAACGGTATGATTGGAAAGTGCAGTATCTCGTCGACTTCGGAGTTTGGATGTAGCTGCGTTATTTGGTCCAGCATTGCGACAAATGGTATAATTGTGAATCCTGAATTTCTTGTCTGCACTGGCTTGAGCTGCCCAATGACATTTTGCCTCGGTACAGCTAGGCCGATTTCTTCTAGTGTTTCGCGAATTGCTGTCTCCAGGAGGTTTTCGTCGCTTGCGTCAATTTTTCCGCCGGGAAATGAAATCTCGCCTGCATGCTGTTGCATGCTGAGTGGTTTTTGAGTCATGATTATTTTGTGGTCCTCTCCATAAATCACAATAAGAACGGCTGCGTGCTTTGTGGTGTGATCATCCAGATGTGGGATAATATCAGAGCTGAGAATTTGGCGTAAGGTTTGGCCGTTCATGATGTACTAGTGACGGTTCGACGATTTATTCCTTCAAAGGTTATTAATCAAGAAAATTAGATAATTTTTGAAATTGACCATTCGATACGAGATAAATCCACCTAGAGTTATCCAGGACGGTGTACTGTCCCACAAGCAGGTCAAGGGATTGTTGGGTAAAGTCGAGAAAAGAATCATTTCTGCTTCTAAATATTGCAATGGGATACACCTGACTGACTCAGTACTGGGCGTTCCAAGAATTTCGCCGATTACCACGGGTGCCATAATTCGAAATAATGGTGTAAGGCTTGACATTACTGCCAGTCTGCGTGTGCGGGATCGAAACATTACTGCCCTGACCCAGTCGGTGTATGATGCCGTCCTGCTAGGGTTGGACGGCTTGTTGATATTAAAGGGCGACGAGCCGCCTGCCGGACCCAAGGACTCTAAGCTGATACCAAGCCAGGTTGTAAAGCATTTTACAAAGCAGGGGTTTGGCAAGAACTTGGACTTTTTTTTGTCCATATCTGCGTATCCCAATTTTGATAAAATTCAGAAAAAAATCGATGCTGAGCCCACAGGGTTTGTCACGCAGGTAATACAGGATCCTGCGCAGGTTCACCGAATTGTGGATGAGCTAAAGCCCCATGGATTCAAGATTATACCATGTGTGATGATCCCGTCTGTGAAAAACGCCAACTCTGCAAAGATGGTTGGAATCGACTTTGCGCAATATGAGGAAATTGTGCTCGATTTCATCAGGGAAATTCACAAGTCTGCGCGCGACATCCTCATTACATCGCCTAATGACTCAAAGGCCGCACTGAAGGTCTTGTCGCAGCTCAAAGAATTAAAAGGAAAATAACCAGAACCACTCCATGGCGCAAAAACGTCCATTCTTGGATGCGATAAAAAATGACATTTTGCTGTTTGATGGTGCAATGGGGACTGAAATTCAGAAATTCGACCCAAAACCAGAGGACTTTCCAGACGGCAAGGACGGATTCAATGACGGACTAGTACTGACAAGACCGGAATGGATTAAAAAAATTCATCGCAGCTATCTGGAGGCAGGTGCCGACTGCATCGAGACAAACTCGTTTGGCTCTAACAAGCTAAAACTCGACGAATACGGGTTTGGCGACAAGACAATAGAGATGAACAAAAAAATTGCCGAGCTTGCATGCAGTGTTGCATCTGAGTTCACCGACAAGCCGCGATACGTCATTGGTAGCATGGGTCCCACCGGATTTTTGCCAAGCTCCAACGATCCAGACTTGGGCCAAATTTCGTTAGAAAAAATCAGAGAGGCATATGCATTACAGGCAGAAGGGCTGATCTTGGGAGGAGTGGATGCGCTACTAATAGAGACCAGCCAGGACATTTTAGAAGTAAAGCTTGCAATCGAAGGCGCACATGAGGCAATGGCAAAAACCAAAAAAATTCCACTCATTGCAAATGTAACGCTAGACCAGTACGGAAAGATGCTCTTGGGCACAAACGTCCAGGCTGCATACACTACGGTATCTGACATGGGGATTGACGTGTTTGGCCTCAACTGTTCTACTGGGCCAATAGAGATGACGTCCAGCGTCCAGTGGCTGGATGAGCAAAACGACCTGAATTTGCTTGTGGTGCCAAACGCCGGCATGCCGGAAAACGAGGGAGGCCATGCAGTGTACAAGATGACGCCGGAGAAGATGTCTGATGCGCTAGGCGACTTTTTGTCAAAATACAAAAAGGTGCGAATAATCGGCGGTTGCTGTGGGACAAATCCTGCCCACATTTCCGCACTGCGCAAAGTAATTGATGCGCGAAAATAATACCGTGTGAATTACCAAAAAAGGGAACTGCACAATATAGGGTTGGTGCTGTTCATAAATACCATCACAATGGAGTAAAGCGTGACTTTTCCACATTTGGCAGATGGGATTTTTATATCAAGATCCCAGAGGAAACCCAATGACAACAAAATCAGTTCCAAAAAGCAAGAAAAGCATCACACTAGAAAAAGAAATAGAGACAAAGGTACGCAGAATCCAAGCCCGACTAATTGAAAAGACAGACCAGACATGGAGTCTTTCAGTGGTACTAAACATACTGGTAACGGCTGGCCTGATGCAGACAAAAAAGATGAGTCGCGCAGACTGGCAGAAAATCAAGACACTAGTTGAGGACAAGACAGTTACATTTGGCGATGAACTGATTTCGGATTTTGTCAAGAAAATGTCCGAGTAAACCTATTCTTATTCTTTTATTATTTTACAATACTCCATGTCCGGTAGCTCTTTGAGGTTTTTGTACTGGAAATAGGTGCACTGGATTTTGTCCTCTGGTTGGCCTAGGAACTTGTAGCATACTGTCACGATGTCATCGCTTTTGTGGGGTTTATCATATGATGACATGGGATTTTCGCACTAAAAGTGCGAATCTCATACTCTGATAAAAGTATTGTTTATAACAAATATGGAAAAAGCATATCAAATTGTAAAAAATTTCGATATTATCATACGAGGCTCATATTATTGCGCAATATACCCTAACTACACGGTAAATAATAGAAAAACCGTCATATATTTACAAAAAGCAAGAATTTTTGAAACAAGATGAAGATTCCACGAGTAAGCTCATCACTAAAGGCAGTAGAACTACGACAAGAGCCTGCGCCAATGATAATAGGCGAGAGGTTAAACACGCAGGGCTCCAAGAAGGCAAAGCAGCTGGTACTGTCTGATGACTTTGACGGACTAATCGACTTGGCTCGAACCCAAGTGGAGGATGGTGCGCACTGTCTTGATGTTTGCGTTGCGACAACAGAGAGATCTGATGAGCTTGAATTTATGAAAAAACTTGTAAAAAGACTGTCGCTGGAAATCGATGCGCCACTTGTAATTGATTCAACTGATCCCAACGTGATAGAGTCATCGATTCGCCAGATTCCTGGCAAGCCCATGATAAACTCGATTAACCTGGAAGGCGACGGTTCCAGATTTCACAAGCTTGCGCCAATCATGGCAAAATACGGCCTGCCGGCAATTGCGCTGTGCATTGGCCCAAGGGGGATGGCAAAGACTCCGCAGGAAAAGCTGGAAACTGCGGAACTGTTGTACGAGACTGGAAAAAAATACGGCCTGCGAGAGGACCAGTTTGTCTTTGATGTGCTGACATTTACACTTGCCACTGGCGAGGCGGAATTTTTGGATGCCGGAAAAAACACACTGGAAGGAATCAAGCTAGTCAAAAAAAGATTCCCAAATGCATTTACCACTTTGGGCTTGAGCAACATTTCGTTTGGCCTGGCTCCTGCTGCACGCAAGATACTCAATTCCGTGTTTTTGTATCATGCTGTAAAGGCAGGCCTTGATTCCGCAATAGTCAATGCCAAGGAGATAGTCCCATATCCGGAAATTGATGCCAAAGAGCGCAAGCTGGTGGAGGACTTAATATTCAATACGCACCCCAATGCCCTGGCAGAGGTGATTGCTCACTTTGAAAAGGCCGGCACACAGGTTGCCAGTGCCAAAAAGGTTGAAGTCGACCCAAGCTGGCCTGCAGGAAAACGAGCCAATTTCAGAATTGTGAATCGCCTCAAGGATGGAATTGAAAACGATGTTGTATCTGCAATAGCTGAAAAAATTACTCAAAAAATCGCCATATCAGAGAAGGATGGCAGAAAAATCATTGATGCACCAAAAGAAACAACGCATGATGCGGCCATAACCACGCTAAACGATGATCTGTTGCCTGCAATGAAGGAAGTAGGCGACAAATTTGGTGCAGGTGAATTGATCCTACCGTTTGTGCTAAAGTCTGCCGAATGTATGAAGGCGGCAGTAGTAGAATTGGAAAAATATCTGCTAAAGGAAGAAGGAACAAGCAAGGGCAAGCTTGTACTTGGTACTGTATATGGCGATGTGCATGATATTGGCAAGAACCTAGTGAAAACAATCTTTGAAAACAATGGCTATACTGTGTACGATTTGGGAAAGCAGGTACCATTACAGAAATTTGTGGAAAAAATCAACGAAGTCAAGCCAGACGCAATAGGCCTTTCTGCATTATTGGTATCTACATCAAAGCAAATGCAACATTTTGTAGAATTTGCGCGAGAAAACAAGCTTGCGATTCCAGTATTGTGTGGAGGTGCTGCAATCAACTCCAACTATATCAACAGAATTGCAAAGGAAGGCGCAATCTACCCGCATGGTGTGTTTTACTGCAAGACAATGTTTGATGGCCTAAAGACAATGGACAGACTGGTTTCGCCGCAAAGATCACAATTCATTTCAGAATGGCAAGAAAAGATCCAAAACTGGAAGGAAACTAAAATAGAAAAATCACAGGGCGAGCTGCCACGATCCGATGTAAAACCGGTGACTCCGCCGGTAGCGCCAGTGTTGGGCCAACCAATCAGATTAGAACCAAAGGACTTTGATCTGAACAAAATCTGGGAAAAGCTGTCAAAAAAGTCGCTCTTTGTGCTGTCGTGGGGTCTGCGAGGTCGAGGAATGGAAAATGCAGATGTTGAAGGTGAAAAGATGCTTGCAGAATGGAAGAAAAAGGTGATGGATGAAAATCTCTTTGAGCCTCGTGCAGTGTACGGATATTTTGTGTGTCATGGAAGAGACAAGCTCCTAGTGGATGGCCCAAATGGAACTGTGGAGTTTGACTTTCCAAGATCTGCGCAAAGCAAGCACCTGTGTCTGACTGATTACTTTGGTGAGAACGATCTTGTTGCATTTCAGGCAGTGACTGTTGGAAATAAAGTCCAAGAAATAATCGACAGATGGAACAAGGAGGACCGCTATACCGACGCATACTATTTGCATGGTTTGGCAGTAGAGACGGCTGAGGCAATGGCTGAGCTGATAAACCAGAGAATCCGAGAAGAGTTGAAAATCAGTGGAAAACGAGGCCTGCGATATTCATGGGGCTATCCAAGCTGCCCAGATGTCTCACAGCACCATTTGGTGTGGAATCTAATTGATCCTGCAAAATCTGGCATGACGCTAACTGAGGCAGGTCAAATAATACCAGAGCAATCCACTGCGGCAATAGTTGTACACCATCCAGATGCAGAATATTTTGTGCTATAGATCATCACTTTGAATTAAATTAATCAGAGTTATGATCGTATACAAGTAAAAAATTCATGCAACAACTAAACAATCTACTGCGAGGCGCCACATTTTTCCAACATGCTGGCGTATCCATCATTTACGTTTTCATGCCAATTTTGGCGCAATCTCTCACAAGCAACATATTCGAAGTAGGCCTTACCATAGCATCATTTTTTCTAGCACAAATTCTATCCAGCCTGTATTTTGGCAGAATCTCTGATGCTAAAGGAGTAAGGCTGACATTCATTCGAATTGGCTTTGTTAGCTGTGCGGTAATGTTTGGCCTTCACTATATTGCAGATAATTCGTTTTACCTGCTTTTGGTGCGTTTAGGAGCTGGTGTTGCAAGTGGTATGATGGTGCCTGCAATGCTTGCATACACCTATGAATCTGGCAAGGACAAGTCCAAAGTAGCATCAGTTATTTCATTTCATGCATTAGGATGGCTTGCTGGAATTGTAGCTGCTGGTGTTGCAAACAATGAAAAGACAATATTTTTGATCAGTGCCGGCTTGTTTTTGGCAGGCCTTGCATTTTCTGCCAAGATGCCAAACTATACGATGCCAAAGGAGGTAGAATCTGGCGCTACAAAAAAAGTCATTGCAAAAAACAAGTATCTGTTCTTGTCGCTTTTGTTGCGCCACATTGGTGCAACATCGGTTTGGACCATACTTCCACTGGTTCTGACGCAGACATTTGGCGCCAAATTGTATGAAGTGTCCATGGTGTATGTTGCAAACACTGCTACTTCGTTTATTTTGATGAATCTGATGGGAACTAAAATCCGCACAAAAAATGTGACTAAATTCAAGATTGGGATTGGTCTTACTGTGTTTGTCTTTGCTGGAATGGCCGTGATGAATTCATGGTGGATGGCAATTCCATGTATGGCACTAGTTGGGGTAACATGGGCGTTTTTGTATATTGGTGGAAGCATTCACCTAATGGAGAATAATCCAAAGTCGACGTCTACTGGAGTGTTCAATTCCACCATATCAATTGCAAATGTGATAGGACCTGTTGTTGCTGGTTCCATAGCATTTTGGTATAACCAGGTTGCTGTGATGTATTTTGCAGTCGGGATTTGTGTTGTTGCGTTTTTGGTTTCGTTAAAGATTAAGAAATGATTTGAAATGATCATGCCGCTAATTGTAATTAGTTACCACTAGATGTAAAAAGAAGTCATTTCCTAAATATTAGAAAATACAAATGGACTTATGGATATAATTTGGGGAAATGTAGGAAAAGTTTTGTCAGGCCAGATTTTTGAATTAAATGTAACACACAAAAAAAATGGGAATAAAAACGATTATTCAGAAATTGAGAAAATAAAAGTTTTTCAAACTGACATAATGAGCCTTCCTGTAGATCTCAATGAATGTACAATAGAGCAATTAGAACAAAATTTGGGCGGATCATTTGTAAAATGTGAAATCAAAAACAGAGAAAATGATGGGACTCTTAAATCAGTTGTTTCACATTCGGGACAAGGCGGGTATTAGATGAATTTGCAATGGAACCCAATAGAAATGGAGTACAAAGAGATAGGTCAAAATAAAAAAACCCTAGAGAAAATCATCACGGGGGAGTCTCCTGCATTAATAATTAAAAATTTTTACAATGATGATTCATGTAAAACAATAGCCCAAAGAATTGAGGCAAAAACCTTTGAAAATAATCAAAAAATTAAGAAAATAGGTGTTTCGCTTGTATCATTTATTTCTAGAAAATCAGAATATTTTATTCAAGCAGATGCATTAAGAAAAACAATATGTGAACTGTTTTCGGATTTGGAGGATCCAAGAAAAAAAATTCACAATGCATTACAAGTGCTCTTTCCTGAAAAGCAGGTCACCATTGCAGTTGAGAACGGCAAAAAATATGCATGTGGAGTAATCAGACTGCATGAATTAGGAGATTTTGCTCCAATACACAGAGACAGTGCAAGGTTTGAAGCAAGAAGTTTTGATGTTTCTAAATTTCCAATTCAATTATCTACAGTATTATACATTCAACAATCTCAAAAAGGGGGAGAATTAGTATTACACAAAAAATCATGGAAAAAATCAGATGAAAAGTATCGTAACATCAATTTTGGCTATTCAAAGAATGTGATTTCAGATTGCAACCAATCTGTCAAAATAAAGCCAAACCAAGGAGATTTGGTGATAATTAATCCAATTTATTATCACGAGATACTTCCTGTGAGGGCAAATAGGCGCATAACATTAGGATTGTTTTTAGCTTTTTCTAGACATGGAGATAAAGTTGTAACTTGGTCTTGATAGAAAAATCATCGAGTTTAGTGACAATTGGAATCACTAGGCTTGAAACAATAATCAGAAATTATGAACATACAAAAACAGAGGTGTGAATGTTGGAAAATTTAGGACAAATAATTATGATTGCTGCAATTGTTGCAGCTGTTGCAATTTTTATCGGCTCTAGAATTTGGATGCTTTTTAAAAAATAATTAATTCGGATTCAACTTCAACAGGATTCAGTCACATCAAGTGGCGGTATGTGTTTTGCACTTTTTACTCAATAACCGTTTCGGCACAGATAGATTAGAACTATCTCAAGCCCCATCTTGCCATGACTTTGTCTTCCAGCCGCTTGAAGATCAGTCCATCAATTACAATACCAATAATCATTATTACAATCATCATCGCAATTACTTGGGACACATCGGATAATTGACGTCCAACATTTAGCAAAAACCCAAGACCCAAAAATGAGAACAGTAATTCTGCACCAACCACACCACGCCAACCAAATGCCCATCCCTGTTTGAATCCAGTGATCAGATATGGAAATGCTGCTGGAATCAAGACCTTGGTGATTAGCTGCTCGCCTTTTGCACCCATGTTTTGAGCAGCCGCAATAAAGTCAGGATTGATGCTCTTAACACCAGTATACGTATTGATAGTAACTGCAAACAATGCACCAGCAACTGTAACAAAAATAATTCCGGCATCAGTTAGGCCAAACCAGATTATTGCAAGTGGTGCCCACGCAACAGAGGGAATTGACTGCAATCCAAGTACAATAGAGCCAATTGTCTCATTGACGGTATTGACTCGCGCCATGAATATTCCAAGCATTATTCCGCCTGCCACCGCAATTGCAAAGCCAGCTGCCAGCCTCCAAAGGCTGGTTCCTATTCCAATCCATAGTGTGCCATCAGCTGCACCATACCCCAAGTCTTCGGCTACCTCATATGGAGACGGAAACACACTGTCTGGCCAGACATTTGCCATATCCAATGCCTGCCACACCAGAACTATACCCACATAGAATCCAATTTTCTTGCCTAGCGACTTTGCCCTCATTGCGAGTCCTCCGTAGCTTTTACCTCCGGTCGCAGCAATGCAGAAATCTCCCTCTGATATGGAATCAGGGTTTCGTCTTCTACCAGTCTTGGTCTTTTGTGATCAATTGGAATTGTTTTCTTGATAGTAGAAGGACGATGAGTAAACACCACAACTTTGTTTCCAAGAACAGTCGATTCTGAAATGCTGTGCGTGACAAATATTATGGTCTTTTTTGTTTTCTGCCAGATCATTTGCATTTCAACTAACAATAGATCTCTGGTCTGTGCGTCTAGTGCTGCAAATGGCTCATCCATCAGTAAAATTTCCGGATCCATCACCAATGCCCTAGCTATCGCTACTCTTTGTCTCATTCCGGTTGATAGCTGATACGTGTACGAATTGGCAAATTTTGATAGCTGCATCATGTCCAGATATCGGTCAGATATTTGGTGTCGTTCTGATTCCGGAATTCCAGCTATTTTCAAGCCAAATTCAACATTGTCGCGAACCTTGAGCCATGGGAATAGTGCACCTTCTTGGAACACCATGATTCTATCAGGGCCTGTCTTTGTAATTGGCCTATTATCAAGCAGAATTTGGCCTTCGTCTGGCTTTTGCAGGCCGGCCGCAATTCTCAAAAATGTAGACTTGCCACATCCAGACGGCCCTACCAAGCACACAAAGTCGCCATCCTCTACGGTGAGGTTGATTCCGCCCAGTGCCTTGAGCGGCTTGCCATCATGCTCAAAATACTTGACAATGTTTTTTGCCTCTAGCTTTGCCATGGTATCTCCTCTATTGTGTCAGCATAAATGTCATCTAGGTTGTATCCGTCTCTTCCCAGATATCCAAGTGAATAGGCACGCTCTGCAAAAATCTTGATTGCATCAACATCGACTTCCGAAGTGTACACTATATTGGAAAAGGAATTGTGAACAATGTTTTCTTTGAGTGTTTTTCCAGTGTGAGATTTGTAGAATTTAATGTATGTAGATTCTGTTTGCTGCGGGTTTTGGTTTATCCAGTCTATTGCCTGCTGGTGCGCCACAAGCCATTTCTGTATCACTTCAGGATGCTTTTCGATATAGTCAGCCCTGCCAATCAACACGACAGAGGGGAATCTTTTTGCAGGCCACAGTTCCTCTTCTTGGAAGAGTCGCTTTCCTCCAAGGTTTTCAACTAGCATCGTAGCTGTCGGCTCTGGAACCCACGCCGCATCAATTTCTCCTTTGGCAAATATGGTGTTGATTTCTGCATTTGCTATGTTATAGATAATGACGTTTCCTCCTTTTTCAGCTGGCTTTAGTCCATTTTCTGCCAAGTAATTTCTCAGGGAAACATCTTGCGTGTTTCCAACAAATGGAGCTGCAATTTTTTTGCCAGCAAGGTCAGACGGACCAGATATAGTAGAATCCTTTTGCACCACAAAGCTAGCTCCATTGTTTGCGGCACCAGAGATAATCTTGATTCCCTCTCCTCCAGATTTTACATATCCATTGACAAATGGTGCTGGTCCGACATATGCTATGTCTATTGAATTTGCAAATAATGCCTCTATTGCCTCTGGGCCGGAATCAACAATTTTGGTCTTGATTTTGGTCTCGCCAAGCTGATCGCTATAGTACCCATTTTCCATCCCAACTATAGGAACTGCATGTGAGATGTTTGCAAAAAAGGCGACTCGGACCTCGTTTTTGTTCGGATCATTGGCAGAAACCACGCTCAAAATCACAAAAATCGCAACTATTGCCGCAACTGCTGCACCAGCCAAAGGCAGAATTTTCATAAAACAGCGTTATGAAACTTTGGTTAAATAGTGATCGGATTTTAGCTGCAGCTATAGCTAATTTTTCGGCTCGATTATTTTTTCCAAATTTTTAGAATCAGAAATGTTTCAAATCAAACCAGATCAACAAAAAGGATAAATGCAAATCATTTAACGAAAAAGCTCTAATGAAACAAAAGGCAGTGCTTGCTTTTTCTGGAGGACTGGACACTTCGGTTGTTATCAAATACCTACAAGAAAAACACCGAATGGATGTCATCACTGTTACGGTAGATGTTGGAGAGGGAAGCGACCAGAAAAAAATCGCTGCCAAGGCAAAAAACCTAGGAGTATTACGACATTACAATATTGATGCAAAGCAAGAGTTTGTTGACGACTTTATTCATCCGTCGATTAAGGCAAACGCCCTATACCAGAAAAAATATTGTCTTGCAACTTCGCTGGCAAGACCATTAATTGCGCAAAAAGTACTAGAGATAGCAAAAAAGGAAAAAGTAGATGCGCTGGCACATGGCTGTACAGGTAAAGGAAATGACCAGGTGCGATTTGATGTAACGTTTGGCTCTGGCTCTAATCTGCCAATCATTGCTCCAATCAGAGACCTAAATCTGGATCGAACCACAGAGCTAGAATTTGCAAACAAACACGGAATTCCAATTGACTCGGTATCAAAGAAGTTCTCTATTGATCAGAATCTCTGGGGACGTGCCATAGAAGGTGGGAACCTAGAAGACCCATACGCAGAACCGCCAGAGGACGCATTCATCTGGGTAAAGACAAAGAACCTGCCAGACAAGGCAAAATACCTAGAGATTGAATTTGATCAGGGAATCCCAGTTGCAGTTGACAAAAAGAGATTATCGCCAATCAAACTAATCGAATATGTAAACCAAGTAGCAGGCTCGTGCGGAGTAGGCATAGTAGACCACATTGAAGACCGCGTAGTCGGAATCAAATCACGCGAAGTCTACGAGACCCCAGCTGCGCTGTGCCTAATTGAGGCACATTCTGACCTGGAGAAAATGGTGCACACAAAGCACCAAAACAAGTTCAAGGCTCTAGTAGACCAAGAGTGGACATGGCTTGCCTATTCCGGACTGTGGCAAGACCCACTGAAGCGAGACTTGGACAAGTTCATCGACCAGTCCCAAAAGGTAGTGACTGGCACAGTTAAACTCAAGCTATACAAGGGAAGCTTCCGAGTGGTTGGAAGAAAATCCAAGTACTCTTTGTATAGCCATGACATTGCAACCTACGGTAAGGGATCCGCCTTTGATCAAAGAAAGGCAACAGGATTTGTAGAGCTGTGGGGACTGCAAACAACAGAAGCTAATAAATTATCAAACAAGAGGTGAGAAGGATCGTAATGAATTGTTTAGAATGTGACGCAGGAATCAATATCCCAGATGACGCAGCAGTAGGCGAAATAGTCTCTTGCCCAGAATGTGGCGCGGACTTTGAAATCGCAACTAAAAGTGGATCAAACGTGTCGCTAAAACCAGCAGAAAGCGTAGGCGAAGACTGGGGAGAATAGTTGTCCAGAGTCTGTATCGTCTTTGACAGAATAAGGCTGGAAGAGAAGATGCTCCAAGATGCATCAAGCGCCCTTGGGCACGATACAATAATGCTGGATGCAAAAATTACGCAGCTAAGCACAGAAAGCAAGCGAGCTGATGTTGACTTTGGCGACGTAGTCCTAGAAAGATGTGTAAGCTATTTTCGAGGCTTGCACTTTACCTCTTGTTTAGAATTTTTGGATGTCCCGGTTATCAATTCCCACAAGGTAGCTGATAACTGCGGAAACAAAATGGTCACATCATTATTGCTAAAAAAAGCAGGCGTTCCAACACCAAAGACATACTTTGCATTTTCATCAGAAGAGGCAATGAATCTGATAAACAAAGTCGGCTATCCAATTGTGATAAAGCCAGTAATTGGAAGCTGGGGCAGGGGCGTCATGCCATTGCGCGACAAAGACACTACTGAAGCCATAATAGAAATGCGCGACATCGAAGACGGCTCGCATGACAGAATATACTATTTGCAAGAAATGATAGACAGGCCCCCACGCGACATTCGAGCTATCACAGTTGGCGACCAGGTAGTAGCAGCAATGTATCGCAAATCGCAAGGCGATTTTAAGACAAACATTGCACTAGGTGGAGACCCAGAATTATGTGAGATCACACCAGAAGTAGAAGACATTTGCCTCAAGGCTTCCAAAGCAGTCGGCGGCGGAATTCTAGGAATTGACTTGATGGAGGATAAAACTCGGGGCCTTGTATGTCATGAAGTGAACAACACCGTGGAATTCAAGGGACTAGCCAGAGTGGCAAAGAAAAACATCCCGCAGGAAATGGTAAAATTCGCAGTAAGTCAAATCAGAAAATAACTAACCAGATTTTGAAGCATATTTTCGTCTGTACTTGAGATATCGATAGTGTTCTTTTTGGTATTGCAAATAATCATCATGGTTTTTTTGGTGATTCCTAGAAATTCTCTCTATTACGGATTTTTTGTTTTTGGCATACCATTTCCTATACGACTCTTTTAGCCTGGCCTTAAACTCGGGGTCTTTTTTGTACCGGCTTCGGTTATAGTCAGCTTTTCGTTTTTTGATTAAATCGCGATCAGATTTTGCCAACAAAAACTGAACTATATGAAATTGAATAAATTTTTTTCTGATGCAGAATACAATAAATTATACCATATTCAGTGTAGGAACATGTTGCGAGTAGGTGTAGTCGGAGCATCAGGTTATGTCGGAGGAGAAATGCTACGATTACTAGTCACACATCCCAAAGTAGAGATCACCCAAGTTACATCACGTCAATATGTTGGAGAATACCTACATCGAGTCCAGCCGGCACTCAAAGGATTTACCGAGCTGACATTTTCAGAGCTAGACTATGACAGAATGTCAGACAAGTGCGACCTAGTGTTTACTGCAGTCCCACACGGAACAGCAACAGAAATTGTCAAGGCCTTGTACGACAGAGGTCTCAAGGTCGTGGATTTGTCAGCAGATTATCGTTTACACAATAAAGAAGCATACGTAAAATGGTATGGATGGGAGCACCCACACCCAGAGTATCTAGCAAAATCAGTCTTTGGCGTGCCAGAACTGCACCGAGAAAAGATCAGAAATGCACAACTAGTGTCATGCCCAGGCTGCATGGCAGTAACATCAATGTTAGCTATAGCACCACTTGTCAAAAACAACATTATCGACACTGAGCATATTGTAGTAGATTCTAAAATCGGCTCTTCAGGTGCGGGAGCAGGCAGTGTTGCAGGAACACACCACGCAATGCGTTCAGGTGTAATTCGACCATACAAGCCAGCAAAGCACAGACACACAGGCGAAATAGAGCAAGAATTATCAGAGATCGCAGGAAAGCCAATCAAAGTATCAATGAGCCCACACGCAGTGGATATTGTTCGAGGAATATTATGTACAAACCACACATTTCTCACAAAGGAGGTCAGTGAAATTGATCTCTGGAAAATGTACCGTGAAATGTACAAAAACGAGCGATTCATCAGACTAATCCGAGACAAGAAAGGCCTCTACAAGTTCCCAGATCCAAAGTTTGTGGTAGGCTCTAATTTCTGCGACATTGGATTTGATATCGATGAGGACAACCACCGACTAGTCGCATTATCTGCATCAGACAACCTAATGAAGGGCGCAGCAGGCTCTGCCATACAAAACATGAACATTATGGCAGGCTTTGATGAAATGGACGGACTAAGATATTCGCCACTAACCCCAGTTTAAGAAATGATTACAATCAAAATCGGCGGAAGCGTCGTAGAAAATCTTCATCCAAGTACCATATCTGACATCAAAAAGGTTGCAGAGCAAGAAGGAGTCATTTTGGTACACGGTGGAGGAAAAGAGGTAACCAGGACATGCGAATTGCTTGGAAAAGAGCCCAAGTTCGTAGTGTCCCCCGGCGGAATCAAATCAAGATACACCGACAAGGAAACTGCAGAAATATTCACCATGGTAATGTCTGGCAAAATCAACAAATCCATTGTACAAATGCTGCAAAAGCACGGAATCAATGCTATAGGACTGTCAGGAATTGACGGCCAGATCTTTGTTGCAGAGCGAAAGGAAAAGCTAGTAATCATAAACGACAAGGGCAGAAAGCAGATCATCGACGGCGGCTATACTGGTAAAGTAACCAAGGTAAACGCAGACCTGCTCAAATTATTATTAGAAAAAGGCTACACGCCGGTAATCTCCCCAATTGCCGTATCCAAGGAATTCGACATGCTAAATATCGACGGAGACCGCGCAGCTGCAAACGTTGCAGGCGCAATCCAGAGCGACAAGATTCTCTTTATCACAAATGTCGACGGCCTGCTAATGAACGACAAGCTAGTGGAAAAGATGACAAATGCAGAAGCCAAAGAGATTAGGCCAAAGGTGGGCTTTGGCATGGAGAAAAAAATCCTGGCTGCAACAGAGGCACTAGACATGGGAGTAAAAGAGGCACTAATCGGCAACGGCCAGCGAGAAAACCCAATCTCATCTGCCATATCCCACACAAAATGCACGGTGATCACAAAATGACTGAAGACAATTATCTTGGAAATATGTACCAGCGCTTCCCAGTTACTATAGAGCGCGGCGAAGGTGCAAAACTCTACGACATCAACGGCAAAGAATACATCGACTGCATGGGCGGATATGGCGTTGCACTGGTAGGCCACAGAAACCCACGGGTAGTGGCCGCACTCAAGGCACAATTAGACAAAATAATCACGGTCCACACATCATTATACAACAAGACCAGAGAAGAATTCCTTGACAATTTAATGAGAATTGCGCCAAAGGGACTAACACAGGTGCACATGGGTAATAGTGGCACAGAGGCAGTAGAGGCCGCAATAAAATTTGCAAGAAAGTTCACCGGCAAATCAGGAATGGTTGCAATGAACGGATCATATCACGGAAAGTCACTTGGATCACTGTCTGTAACATTTAATCCAAAATACAGAAAATCATTCATGCCGCTGGTAGAAAAAGTGGCGTTCTCACCATTTGGCGACATTGAAACACTGCGAACCAAAATTGATTTCGATACCGCATTTGTGATAATGGAGCCAATCCAGGGAGAAAGCGGAATCAATGTAGCCCCAGACGGATTCCTCCAAGATGTTCGAAAGCTGTGCGATGAGCGCGGAATCCTGCTAATCTTTGACGAAATCCAAGCTGGACTTGGCAGAACTGGCAAGATGTGGGCGTCGGACCACTGGAATACGATCCCAGATATCATGTGCTTGGCAAAAGGAATTGCAGGCGGCGTTCCAATGAGTGCAACGCTGACTAGGCCAGATATATTGGCAGCAATGAGCAAGGGCGAGCATTCCTCCACATTTGGCGGAAACCCATTATCATGCGCAGCTGGAATTGCAACAATCCAGGCATTAACCCAAGACGGACTAGTCGACAATGCAGCCAAGATGGGCAAAATATTCATGGAAGGCCTAGAAAAGCTAAAACAAAAACACCCAATCATCCGAGATGTCCGAGGTAAAGGCATGATGATTGGAGTGGAGATGAAATTCGAAGTAAAGGACATACTATTAGACGGCATACAAGAGGGAGTCTTGCTGTTGTATTCAGGCAGAAACATACTCCGATTCCTACCACCTCTAGTAATGAGTGAGGCAGAAATAACAAAAGTATTAGAAGTACTAGATAGGTTATTTACCAAGGAATCGGAGAGAAGAAAGAATGTACAAGGATAAAGTAGACGACGAAATTCTAAAAATCCTAAAGGACGACTCCAGGGAATCATTTGTTGATATCGGCAAGAAACTCAAGCTCTCAGAGTCCGCAGTTAGACGTCGAGTCAAAAATCTCACCGACAACCAGATAATCAAAAAATTCACAATAGAAATCGGCGAGCAAAATTCTACCAAGGCAATCGTACTCATATCAGTGGAATCATCAATGGACACATCAAAGGTGTCTGCAAGACTCACCAAATTAGACGGAGTAAAGACAGTGTACGAAATCACTGGACAGTACGACATTGCAGTGATAATTTCATCTCCAAATATCACAGAGATTAATTTGGCAATTGACTCACTACGCAAAGTGCCAGGCGTATCAGACACAAACACCGTAATAATACTGCGCGAAGTAACGTAAAGCGAAATTCGAACCAGTTTTTTCGCTTCTAGCCGAAATTCACCATGCTTTACTCTGATTTATGCCGTTTCTAGTACGAATTGTTTATAACTAGTATTACGGCTTGCTATCTCTGCAAATGAGCGACCCAAACTATTACGCGCACCTGCACAACGAATACGACAAAAAGCCGAGAAAAATCCACGTACTGGACAGTACGCTTCGAGAGGGCGAACAGCACCCAGGTGTGACATTTACCAACAAGCAGAGAATCCAAATTGCATGGATGCTTGATTATTTTGGCGTAGACCAAATTGAGATTTCACCAGTAGTATCTGAGGATCATTTCGAAGCGACAAAGACAATCATCAAGCAAGGCCTCAAGGCAGACATTGTAGCGCATGTTCGCGCACTAAAGGAAGACGTAGACGTTGCACTAAAGTGTGATCCAAAGTGGACTGCAACCTATCTTGGAATATCTGATATTCACATGAAGGACAAGCTGAGAATCACCCGAGAGGAAGCATTGCGCAGGGCAGTAGAGACAGTAGAATATGCAAAATCACATGGCCTAAAAATGAGATTCACTGTAGAGGATGGTTCCCGTGCAGATCCGGAATTTCTGCTCAAAGTATGCAAGGCAATCGAGGAAGCAGGCGTTGACAGAATTAGTCTGCCAGACACTGTAGGAATAATGAGGCCAAAGGGCATGTTTAACTTTGTAAAAATGGTCAAAGAAAAAATCAAGGTCCCACTTGATGTGCACTGCCATAATGATATCGGCCTAGCCGTTGCAAACGCATTTGCAGGAATTGATGCAGGGGCAGACCAAATCCACACCACAATAGACGGAATTGGCGAGAGAACGGGCATACCGTCTTTGGCAGAAGTAGCAGTTGCAATGACGTATCTGTACAGGTCTCCAAATGATTTCAGACTAGACATGCTAACTGACCTATCAAGACTAATCGAAGAATACACCGGCATTCCACCATATGACTCCAAGCCAATTGTGGGCCCAACAGCATACAAGCACAAGGCAGGAACCCACCTGGCAGCCATTCTAAGAAACCCGGCAGCTTACGAGCCAATTCCGCCAAGAGTAGTAGGCAACAGGCGAAGAATCGTCTTTGGGGAGCTAGCCGGCAAAAGCGGCTCGGCATACCTAATGTCGTTACTTGGACTGCCAAAGGACGACAACCAGGCAAAGGCAGTAGCTGCAGGTCTTAAAAACCTCAGAATGGGCGACCTGCTGGAAATCCCACTTGACAACAAACTTGAAAGAAAGATAATTAATGACGCAAAGGACAGCAAGGATTAACCATGGCAAAATGTGCTGAATGTGATTCGGATATTTCAATTCCAAGTGATGCCGTAGAAGGCGAACTGGTAACTTGCCCAGATTGTGGTGCAAGTTTTGAGATAACCAAGGCCTCAGGCGGATTTGGGCTAAAGCCAGCTCAAAGCGTCGGAGAGGACTGGGGCCAGTGAGCCACCCGATAACGATTCTCTACGATACTGTTCGACCAGAAGAAAAAGCCCTCACCGAGGCGGCCGAAAAACTTGGCATCAAAATCGAAATGGTAGACTGTAAGAATCTCGTGCTAGACATTGACAAAAAATCCCAATACAATACAGTACTTCAAAGATGCGTCAGCTATTACAGGAATCTGCACGCAACTGCGGCACTGGAGGGGATGGGCGCAAATGTAATTAACAATTTGTACTGCGGAGTCTATGCCGGCAACAAATTATTCACACATACCTTGCTAAGAAACGCAGGAATTGAAACGCCATATGTGAGTGTGGCATTTTCCAAGGATTCTGCACTAGATGCACTGGATAGGATTGGCTATCCAAAGGTGATCAAGCCAACCGTAGGCAGTTGGGGCAGAATGGTCCAGAGGCTCAACAACCGAGAGGCAGCCGAAGGAATCATAGAAGAGCGGGAAAAAATGTACCCAATTTACCAGATTCATTATTTAGAAGAATTTGTGCAAAGGCCACCACGCGACATTAGAGCCATAGTAATTGGAGACGAGGTGGTAGGCGCCATATATCGCAATTCCACCACAGAAAACTGGAAGACAAACACCCACCTAGGAGGCACTGCCGAAGTATGCGAGATAACCCCAGAACTAGAAGAAGTCTGCATCAAGGCAAAGGACTGCGTCAAGGGTCAGATAGTTGGAATTGACCTCATGGAGAGCAAAGAGCGCGGCCTAGTAATTCACGAAATAAACAACACTACCGAATACAGAAACGTTGCCCGGGTCACCGGCGTCAACATTGCCGCAAAGATTTTAGAATACGCAGTAAAATCAGGAAATTAAAAAAATGGACTCGTCATTTACAATAACCCCAAGGTTCTCTATTAAAATGCTAGAGAAAGCGCTGCGTCTGTACACGCCGTCACTAGCTGAAAAGCCAATGGCAGAATTTCTGGCAGACAAGTGCGACGATCTGGGATTTGACAACATCAAAATCGACGAAGTGGGAAACCTAATTGCAACTATAGGCTCTGGTTCTCCTCGAGTCTTGCTTTGCGGCCACATGGACACAGTGCCGGGCAAAGTAAAGGTCCGAAAGGAAGGCGACTTTCTATACGGCAGGGGAGCATCCGATGCCAAGGCGCCACTGATGGCAATGTTACTTGCAGCATCCACTGTCCACAAAAATAATGGCACCATAATTTTTGTTGGAGCAGTAGACGAGGAAGGAAATGCAACAGGAATCAAAAACCTGGCAAAGCAAAAGCTCGACATCGACTATGCCGTCTTTGGCGAGCCATCAGGAATTACAAATGTCACAATAGCTTACAAGGGAAGAATTGCAATCAATCTCAGAATCAACGTGGGTGATTCGGCACACGCATCCGCCCCATGGCTTGCAAGAAACGCAATCGAAGAATCCATGAAGTTCACCACAGAGCTCAAAAAAGCACTGGAGGAAAACCAGGAAGGCCAATCAAAAGGAATGATGCTGACTGCAACCATTACTGAAATCAAGGGAGGTGACAGCCACAACGTCACCCCAAAGGAATGCAACACCATAATGGACATTAGGATCCCAGTAACGCTCAACTGCAAGGCAGTGGGAGAAAAAATTGCAACCAAGGTAGCAGAGCTGTCATCAAAGCAGCAAGTAGAAGCACTATACTCTGTAATAGACGAAACCGAGCCGTTTGAGGCGCCAATGAACTCACCCCTGGTTCGAGCATTCACACTTGGAGTAATGGACGTAGAGCGCAAGCGTCCAGCACTGATTAGAAAAACAGGGACAGGCGACATGAACATTATTGGCACACTGTGGAACATTCCTGTTGTAACATATGGCCCAGGAGATCCGCACGCATCTCACACAATAGATGAGCGAGTATCCATGAATGAATACCTCCGTGGCATCGAAGTAATCCGAAACACTCTGCATCACCTAAAACGACTGCACGACGCAAAGACCGAAAAGTAATGCTAGTCTTTGTTGGCCTAGGAATTGGCGGCTCGCAAGCACTATCTGAAAAGGCAAGAAAAACAATCTCAGAGTCAGACGTTGTGTATTTTGAGCAGTTTACAAGCCCCATGCCAGAAAACCAGACAAAGTTTCTCCAAGAAATAACAAATGGACAGTTCAAGCTGGCGCCAAGGTGGCTAGTCGAGGACGGAAAAGAAATCCTAGAGGCAGCAAAGAACTGCAATGTCGCGTTATTGTCGTATGGTGACCCATACATTGCCACAACGCATATCGAGTTGCGTGTGCGCGCAATCCAAGATGGAATAAAAACTGACACAATCCACGCATCATCAGCCATAACATCACTGGTTGGCGAGTGCGGCCTCCACTTTTACAAAGTAGGCAAAACAGTCACCATAATGAGCGGGATTCCCTCATCTACTGCATATTACACAATATTTGAGAATTTGAAGTTGGGAAACCACACCATTGTACTATTAGAATGGAACCAAAACAAGAATTTCTTTTTGGATCCCAAAGACGCCATATCAAGTCTATTGGACCAGGAAAAAGAGCAAAACCGCAAAGTTTTCTCTGGCGACACATACGGAATTGTCGCATCAAGAATAGGCCAAGACGACCAAAAAATCATTGCTGCAAAATTCTCGGATTTGGTAGAGCAGGACTTTGGTGCACCGCCTCACACAATAATCATTCCAGGAATAATGCACTTTACAGAATCCGACGCACTAAAGGTGTTAGGGCATTGTATTACTATTCCAGATGACAACACTCCAAAAATAGAAAAGATTTCTGCGCAGATGATGAAAAAATACATCCCGATGGTCCGGCGAGCACTGGACCAGATCACCCCACACTACAAGGATTCAAAGGAATTTGCAGGTGTTCTAGAAAATGCAGACTTGTACATCAAGGACGCAGAGCGGTTCTACTCGCAAGGCCAGGACGAGCTTGCAATATTGTCTATAGGGTATGCAGACGGACTGGTAGATGCACTGCGAATGGCCAAGGGAATAGAGCCAGAACTATAGAACAAATTAAAAACCACAACAAAGTAGAGCTAATGCTTTGGACGTAATAGACAAGGGAATCTTATCATCGCTCTATGTCTGCTCGCTGACAGGACAAAACCCAATAGAGCACACAATTAGGCGCACAAATCTTTCAGAATCCTACATCCAAGAAAGAATTACAGTATTGAAAAAAAATCTAATGATATCAGAAAACAACGCCCTAACAGAGTTTGGCAGAAGCGCACTGCACGTTGTCTTGGCTGGCGGAGTCTTTGATATCATACATCCAGGCCACATTTACACACTAAATGCTGCCAAAGCGCTTGGCGATGTGCTAGTAGTAGTAATTGCCACAGGCAACACCGCAGTAAAAATGAAAAAAAGAAGGCCTCTCCACGCAGAAGAACAGAGACAGGAACTCATTGGTTCGCTCTCAATGGTGGATCTGTGCTTGATTGGTAGCGAAGGTGACATTTTCAAGACAGTATCGCGGGTAAAGCCCGACATTATCGCACTGGGATACGACCAGGTACACCAGGAAAAATTCATCACTGATGGCTGCAAGAGCCTCGGCCTAAATGTTCGGGTGGCAAGGCTCCAGTCCCCAATTCCGGAATATTCCAGCTCCAAGATAGAAAAAGAGTACGGCGAGGCGCTGCACGGAATCTAGACTGTGATTCTAATTGAGAGGCTTGCGCCGTCTTTGAGCCCCAGTTTTTTGCGAATCTCTGCCTTCGATATTATTTCTATTGTGGACAGATCATGGTGAGTCCTCTCTAATAGTATGAGCTGCGCGTCGACTTTGCCGTTTATTTTGCACGTAAAACACCTGACCCACCCGTATGTCCTTTTTCCATCAGAGAATCCATCTATTTTGACTCCTTCCAGGTTTGCAAGCTGGCGCAGCGATTCAATCTGCTCTTTTTTGTCCAGCTTTACATTTAGCGTGCCAGGAAAAGGAATATAGCCGATTTTGTGCAAAAATTGTTTTGTGTATCCCTTGAGCGACATGTAGTATTTTCCCTCTCCCATTCCCGCAACCAGTACACCGTCAACATCAATTGTGGACGGCGTTGCCTCTAGGCTGTTTTTTAGAATGCCATAGATTTCAGAGATTTGCTCGTGCCCCCTTTGCGTGAGTTTCACAGAGACCTTTCTGCCGGCAGTAATTCTAGATATGAATCCGCCCTGCTCTAGCTCCAATAGATGTTTTGATGCTGCCTGCTGGGATTTTCCGATTTGTTTTCCCAGTGTTGTAGTAGTAATAGTGACATAGTTGTTTTTTGCACCCTTTGATAATAATTCAGTAAGCGTGATCAGGTGCTGGATTTTTAGCTCTGTCATGGTATAACAAAAAAGAAAAAAGAGTTAAAGAGTTTATGCGACACCAAGTTCGGTAAATGTTTTGAGCGAGATTCCGTCCTTATTAGTCAGGTTGGCAACTCTGTGTCCTATTACACACTCGATGCCTGCCTGCTTTGCTCCATCTACCAATCTCTGTGTCACAATTCCGTCAAGTATCAGGTATTTGATGCCGGTTTGAACTGAAAGTTTAGAGACAAGCTCCGATATTGGAACCCTAAAGACCTCATTTTTGCTTGCGTCAAGGCCGATTGCTTCTAGCGTTTCGTTGATTTGCGAAAATGTCTTTCCCGCAATCTCTGCCATTGGCTTGTCGTTGGGGTCAGTCAGCGTTGGCTTTGCCTTGGGGTTGTTCATTTCCTCAATTGTTGGCTTTAGTATGTCAGCTATTTGCTGCGGTGTGAGCTCTTCTACTTCGACTCCCTCTGGTGCTCTGTGTACGACGTCAATATCGACTACACTTTTGAGCTCCTTGAGTATGAATCCGCCTGCTCTGTCTCCGTCTAGGAATGCAACGATTTTGTCCTTTTGGTCGCACAATTCCCGAATTGATTCGTCGATTCGTGCGCCGTCTATTGCCAGCGAGTTGTCAATTCCTGCCCGGAGAAGATTGATGACGTCTGCTCTTCCCTCAACTAGGATAATCCAAGGAGACTCAAAGACTCCCTGTCCGCATGGAAGTTTGCCCCTACCGTATGTAGTGAGCTTTCCAGACGTCGAGGTTCCCTCGTGGATGTCCTTGAGCATTGTTTCGCCTTCTGAAATGGTCTTTGTAGCCCACTGCTGCTTGATCTCTTTTGCGCGCTTGATAATGTCGTCCTTTTTTGTGGCACGTACATCCTCAATTGCAGTAAGCTTGAACTTGCAGTCAAACGGGCCTACCTTGTCTATACTTTCAATTGCCGCAGCTATTAGCGATGCGGTATCAACGTCAGTCGACATTGGTATTAGTGCATCGCCTTTAGTGGTGTTCGTAGTACTTGTCGCAGTTACTTCTATTCTTCCGACTTTGGATAGCCGTTGGAGCTCATTTAGGTTCATCTCTGGGCCTAGCAGACCTTCGGTCTGGCCAAAGATTGCGCCTATGATGTCTGCTCTTTCAACGAGTCCATCAACTTCAAAGGATAGCTTAACGTGATATTTGACAATTCCTGTTGGTGGCATATGAAAATACTCCTCCTAAAGATCAATAGCTTTGGTCTTCGGTTCGCAGATATAAGTGCTTACGATGATCCACGCGTAAAAAATTACAAAAATGAGAAAATGAAAGAGTTATTCGGTGCTAAAAGAGTGTCCGCAAGAGCAGGATTTTGTAACATTTGGATTGTTGATCTTAAATCCGGATCCCATCAGAGACTCGATGTAGTCGATGTTTGCGCCCTTGAGGTGTTCTTGTGAGTAGCTGTCAACTAGTAGTTTGACTCCTTGCTCTTCGATGACAGTGTCATCTTCTTCCGGCTTTGCCTCAAAGCCCATTCCATAGGAAAGGCCCGAGCATCCACCGCCTTGAACATATACTCGCAGGTATTCTGGCTTGTCTGCTTCTTCTTTCATAAACTCGACGATTTTCTCCGCTGCTTTTGGAGTGATTGTTACGAGTTTTTGTGTTTGTTCAGTTGCCATAAAGTGCAAAGTCGTTCCAAATTATAATAAGCTTTTCACCCATTGTATAGTAGTAATAATAAAGAAAAGTTAGGTATAGCTTACTTTTTGGACTTGTTTACAAACGCAGTCATGCGCTGTTCTCTGTCTGGATCGGTAAAGCAGTTTCTCCACGCCAACAGTTCTATTCCTAGGCCCGTGTCGAGATCTGCATTTCGTCCCTTGTTGATTGCTATTTTGGACATTTTTACGCCGGAAACGGAATTTGCCGCAATTTGGTTTGCCATATTTAGTGTCTCTTCCATCAGTGATGCCAGCGGTACCACCTGATTGACTAGGCCAATTTGCAGTGCCTCATCAGCTTTAATCATCTTTCCAGTATAGACAAGCTCCTTTGCCTTTGCAATTCCTACAATTCTCATCAGTCTCTGGGTTCCCCCCCATCCTGGTGGAATGCCGATTGTTACCTCTGGCTGGCCCATCCGAGCAGTGTCTGCTGCAATTCTAATATCGCAAGACATTGCAACTTCGCATCCTCCGCCCAATGCAAATCCATTGATTGCTGCAATTGTCGGCTTGGACACCAGCTCTATTGTATTGGTGACTAGCTGTCCAAGTTTTGCATATTCTACTGATTCGTCTGCAGAAATCTTTGACATGTATTCAATGTCTGCTCCTGCCGAGAATGCCTTTTCGCCCTCTCCTGTGAGGATTATGACCTTGACGTCATTGTCAGTGTCTAGTTGTGTAAACACAGAGACGAGTTCGCGTGCAACATCAGTGTTCATTGCATTTAGCTTGTCTGGCCTGTTGATCTTGACTGTAGCAATTCCGTTTGATTTTGAAGTCGTAACTAAAGCCATGATCCTAGGAAAAATTCACACTTGAAATAAACCTTTAGAGGTGCTTGCCCCATTGAGCAAGTGCAGAGGCAGCTGCCATCCAGTCTCGAAGGTCGTCATATACCGGCACACCTTCTTTTTCGATTAGCGCAGAGATTTTCTTTGTGTACGGGCCTCCGTTTCCGCCTACAAGCAGTGGCTTTTTCTGTTGCTTTGAGAAGTTGGCCAAGTGTTGTATGATGGTTTCCTCTAGTGGGTCGTCTTGGAATACAAACCAAGGCATCACAATATCCACGTTTGGCTCCTCATAGAATTTCTCTATGGTGTATCTGTAATCTTCAGCGTTTGCGCCTCCTGTGACATCTGCCGGATTGCCCTTGCCGATGACATATGTAGGTGGGAAATGTGCTTTCATCTCTTCTAGGATTTTTGGAGAGATTGTTGCAAGTTGTAGTCCTAGTCTCTCAAACTGGTCTATTCCTCCAATCATTGGGCCTGCGCCGTTGCTACACATTGCGACTCGGTTTCCTTTGGCAGCTGGCTGCCATGCAAGTGCTTTTGTTACTGCCACTAGCTCTTGGTAGCTATCAACTGAGATGATTCCTGCCTGCTTGAATGCGCCCATGATTATAGCATTGGAGCCTCCAAGGGATCCGGTGTGAGAGGCTGCCTGCTTTGCGCCGGCCTCTGTTCTTCCGCTCTTCCAGATTACAACTGGTTTTTTCTTTTCAGCCATTACTCGCTTGGCAGTCTCGATGAATTTTCGTCCATCTCCAAAGCCTTCTACGTATAGAGCAATTACTTTGGTTTGCGGGTCTGATGCCAGATACCAGATCATGTCTGCTTCATCTACATCAGAGCGGTTTCCATAGCTGACCATTTTGGATAGGCCAAACGAGTCAGCAGATTCTAGGAAACTGATCCCCATGGTTCCAGATTGCGATAGTAACGCGACGTTTCCAAGTTTTGCTCGGACCATTCTTTCCTGGCCCTGAAATGCGCAGTCCAGCCTGTTTGCGGCATTGAACATTCCAATGCAGTTTGGACCGATAATTCTGATTTTGTGCTTTTCTGATAGTTCCTTTACTTGGGCTTCATATGCAGCTCGCTCGCCACCAAGCTCCTTTCCTCCACCAGATACTATGACGACATTGTGGATTCCCTTCTTTGCGCAGGATTCCAGTACTGGCGGTGTTACAGAAAGATCAACACAGACCACTACTAGGTCTACGTTTCCCGGGATTGCCTCAATTGTAGGATAGCACTTTACCCCAAGTATTTCCTCCGACTTTGGATTAATCGGATATACTGTACCCTTGTAGTCGTGCTTTGCAAGGCTATCTAGTACAGAGTTGCCCACTTTGCCTGGTGTTGCAGATGCGCCAACCAGCGCCACTGAGGAAGGAGTGAAAAACTTCTCCATGAATTCGGCGTTTGGCTGTGCAGTAGATATTGCGTTTTTGTTTGGCTCTTTTGCCAGGATTATCTTTGCGTCAACGACATAGTAGGACTTTGGATACACCACTATAGGGTTAAAGTCAATGCTGTTGATGTAGGAAGCATTGTACGTGCCTATTTTGCCTATTTGGACTAGGGCCTTTGCCACCATGTCCATGTTGATTGGCGCGCTTCCTCTGAAGCCCTTGAATAATTTGGATGACTTTAGTTCCTCTATCATGGATTTTGCGTCTGCTTCCGTGATTGGCAGCATTCTCCATGCCACGTCCTTGAATACCTCTGTCATGACACCGCCCAGGCCTGCCATTATAACTGGACCAAACTGCGGATCTACCTGCAGTCCTACAATCATTTCGACTCCTTTTGGGACCATCTTTTCTAGGAGGACTCCTTTGATTTCGGCCTTCTTGTTGTATTTTTTGACGCTCTTTAGAATTTGATCAAAAGTTTTTCTTACCTCTTTTTCATTTGCAACGCCGACTTTGACTCCCCCTGCATCTGTTTTGTGCAGGATTTGCGGCGAGACAATTTTCATTACTAGTGGGAAACCTATTTTCTTCGATGCCTTGACTGCTTCTTTTGCAGTCTTTGCAAGTGCATATGGAGGGACTTTGACTCCGTATGATTTTAGAATTGATTTAGAGACTTCTTCTGTTATGACCTTGTGGTCTGTCTTCATTGTTTCATCAAAAATTTTTTGCGTGTTCATAAGGTGATCGGACACACCCTCGCTCAATATATTAAATTTTGTGTCAGAGCTTGAATTCTGACTTGAAGTTTTTGTAAAATAATTTCATGTTTTGTTGTATTGTGTTGATATTATCATCAATGTCTGATCGGATTTTTTTTGGATCCAGATATGACACATTCAGATTTTCTTGCGTGTTATCAAGCCAGGATCGTATGATCTCCGAATCCACTTCCAGATGAAATTGCACCGCTACTGCCGAGCCATACTGGAATGCCTGGTTGTATAATTCAGAATATGCAAGGCGCTGCCCGCCTGAAGGAATGTCAAATGTGTCGCCATGCCAGTGAAATACAGAAAACGGATCAGACATGCCAGAAAACAGGCTCGATTTTGCCGCCTTGTCTGGTGTTACATCATGGTAGAATCCAATCTCTTTTTTTGGCCCAGGATATACTTTAGCGCCAAATGCTTTTGCGATGAGCTGCGAGCCAAGGCAGACCCCAAGTGTCGGAATGTTTTTTTGCACTGCTGCTTGTATTAGCGACATCTCGTCTCTGAGATACTGCAGATCATCGTTTGCACTCTCTGGTGCGCCCAGGACCAAGACCATTGCATGATCCAGTTCTGGAATCTTTTGCCTTTTTGCAGAAACTATCTGTAGATTATATCCGTCAGACTCTAACAGCTCCCCTATTGTACCTGGGCCTTCTAGGCCCGCATTTTTTATCACCAGCACGTCAGACATTATTTTTCGCAGCTTGTCGGCTTGTTTATCATATTAATGAATTCCACGCCAGAATATTCCTGTGTGATAATATGCGGCACTACCCAAAGTATGGTGGACTCCAGCTGTGTGGTAACTTTGATTTTGTCAGTGTTTATTCTAGTCACATCCGTTCCGCCTGTTTCAGTGTCCAAAAATGAAAAGAACAGGCTTGCCATTCTGTCGTCGCCTGACTCGAATTTGCCAAACACAACTCCGTCGCTGTTTGGCCCCAGGCCTCCCCTGCCGGTGCTAAATGTGCCAAGATCATTTCCGTCATAGAATATCGTAAAAGAGTATTTGGAAAACGATGCAGGCAAGCCAGATGGATTGCACACATTTACAGTCTTGTCAGTCATAACAGAGAGAAAGTCAAACGACTTGCCAGGCCACGAAAACTCCAAGCCGTGGGCGGAAATGGCATTAACTGACGAATATCCAAGTGAGCCTGCAATTACGATAATTGACGCAATTACTATTATGGTGTGCCTGTTTGCCATGGATTTAGCGTCAGACTAGGCATAATTTTAGGTTATGATAAAAATAGAAAAGTTTATGGCCAGAGGCCTTTAGCTTTGAATGCTTCTACAACTCGTCCCACTGCAAGTACCATTGCTGCACGTCTCATGTCGATTTTGTGCTTTTTGGACAGTGCTAGTGTGTCGCGCAGTCCGCGTGTAATGTGGTCTTCCATCTTTTTTGCCACTTCGTCAAACGACCAATAATATCCCATGTTGTTTTGTACCCATTCCAAATAAGAGATACAAACACCACCAGAGTTTGCCAAGATGTCGGGAATGACTAGGATCTTTTTCTGGTAAATGATTGGGTCTGCTTCCGGCATTGTCGGACCATTTGCAGCTTCGGCAATGATTCTGCATTGCAGTTTTTTTGCAATCGATGCGTTGATCTGGTTTTCCAATGCTGCTGGAACCAAGACGTCGCACTTTGTTGTGAGCAGTTGTTCTGTTGTGATTTTCTTGCTTCCTGGATATCCCACTACGGAGCCTGTCTTGTTTTTGAATTCCAGGACCTTTTTGGAATCCAAGCCTTTTGGATTTATGATAGAGCCTTTTGTGTCACTTACTGCGATTATTTTTGCACCCATCTTCTCTAGGTATTCTGCAGCAAATGTTCCTGCGTTGCCATATCCCTGAATGACAACCTTTGCTCCCTTGAGCTTCAGCCCAATTGTCTTTGCAGCGTCTCGGATACAGTATGCGCATCCCAATCCTGTTGCAACGTTTCTTGCAAGAGAGCCGCCAAGCGATAGTGGTTTGCCGGTGATTACTCCTGGCTGATATTCATTGCCAGCTAGTTTGCCGTAAACATCCATTATCTGTGACATTTCCTTGCCTGTCGTATACACGTCGGGTGCTGGAATGTCTTTTTGTGGGCCGATTATCTCAGAGATTGCATACGCGAATCTTCTTGTCAGTCTTTCAAGTTCGCCTTCTGATAGCTTTTCTTTTTTGGGATTGACAAAGATTCCGCCCTTTCCCCCGCCCAGAGGTACGTCGACTACTGCGCACTTCCAAGTCATCCAAGACGACAGCGCCTTAACTTCCTTTTCCATGTATTCGACTCCGCCTTCTGGATCAAAGTATCTGATTCCTCCCTTGTATGGGCCGCGGTCGTTGTTGTGCTGGCTTCTAAATCCAATGAATGTTCGGATTTTTCCGTTGTCCATTTTCACTGGAAGCTTTACACGCAAGACTTTGTTTGGCTCTGCAAGATAGTCTCTAGTGCCTTTGTCAATTTTCAGAATTGAGCAAGCATCATCGAGTTGTTTTAATGCATTCTTGAATGGATCTGCCTGAACCAATTTGATCGAGATCCCTGAATCCAAATTCTATTTAAGTCTGTTGAGAATTGTTTACCCTAAAATATTTGATCGCATCATCACATAGTGATGAGCTCTGATAACTTGGCAATCCTAGACAAACACAAGTACATCAATTTGGAGACCTACAAAAAGAATGGCCAGGGAGTCAAGACACCAGTCTGGTTTATGGTTTCAGACGGGCTAGTGTTTGTTCTGACCACAAAAAATACCGGCAAGGTAAAGCGACTCAAAAACAACCAGTCAGTAAAGATAATGCCTTGCGGAATGCGCGGCGAGTCAAAAGGAGAGTGGATTGACGGAACAGCAAGATTTGCAACCGAATCCGAGACACAAAACGCAATAAAACTGCGTCACAAAAAGTACGGCCTGCGAGCAAAGCTTGTAGGCATGTTCATCAAAAAAGAAGACCCAGTTGTAATTGCGATTCAGATATAGACTATTTTGCGGGACATTTGTCGTGCAAGTTTTGCAACTACGTCATCTAGCGCCAAGATGTTTGCCTCCAAATAATTAGACAAATGATACGTAGCTCCGTATTTTTCTCCAAGCTTTGTGACCAGGTTGTTTTTGGATAAAGCATTGAGATGATGCGCAATTGCCTTGTAGTCCAGGCCCATTTCCTGTGCAAGCTGGTTTGGGTTCATTGGAGTATCGGATAATATCCTAATTATCTGAAGTCTGGTAAATCCGCCCCTAGTGCCTGTAAAGACATAGAGGAGAAGCCGCTTTGCGTCGCGATCCGGTATCCTTGCAGATCCAGATTTGCGGGCAACCATTTCTTTGATCTGATCCAGCTGCTCTAGGCTCACGATACGATCAAGACGGGTTTTGCTTAAAACACTATTTCCAAATCTCTTCCAATTTGCACTGGCCGGAGGCTGAATCACCCAACTAACGCTTAAATTGACAAAAAATTTAGTTTTTGTATTATGATGCCAGCACGCGGATACGACATGACGCCTACGATGTATTCACCAGATGGAAGAATATACCAAGTAGAGTACGCAATTGAAACAGTAAAGCGCGGAACA
Source organism: Candidatus Nitrosotenuis aquarius (assembly GCF_002787055.1). Classification (NCBI taxonomy): domain Archaea; kingdom Thermoproteati; phylum Nitrososphaerota; genus Candidatus Nitrosotenuis; species Candidatus Nitrosotenuis aquarius. The sequence goes on along the minus strand of NZ_CP024808.1, from coordinate 70,634 downwards.
CTCGCAGTAGGTGTCAAAAGCAAGGACGGAGTAGTAATGGCAGTAGAAGAGATCCCAAGAAAACTCCAAGTTTCCGGCATTACACAAAAAATATTCCAAGTAGATGATCATATTGGAATTGCAGCAGCCGGCTACATCCCAGATGCCCGAGTCCAAGTCGATGATGCAAGAACATTTTCCCAAAGCCACAAGCTGATCTATGACGAGGAAGTCGAAGTGGAAACAGTGGCAAAGCACCTAGCAGACAGATGCCATCAATATACTCAGTATTCAGGTGTGAGGCCATTTGGCGTAGCACTAATCATTTCTGGCGTGGACCAGAGTGGAAACAGAATCTACGTTACCGACCCTTCAGGAACGTTTGTCTCGTATGCAGCAGTCGCAATTGGCGCAGGAGCCGACGACGTAAACACATTCTTGGAGAAAAACTATGCCGACGAGATGTCGCTAGAGGACGCATCTGCTCTAGCAATTGCCGCAATAGAACTGCGAGCAGAGGCAAAGGAGGAAAAAAGCATCAAAATGTCCCGAATCACAAAACAGAACAGAATTTTAGAAAAGGTAAGCGACGCAGATGTTGAAAAATACTCTGCTGCAGCCAAGACCAAATACCCCAAGCCAAACTAGTCTAGTTACTACAAATTATGTCAGAGTTTTATCCAAGCCAATGGGCCTAGGTAGCTATTGGGGCGAGGTAATCGAGGTACTGCGCCAGATAATTCCAATTTATGACAAGGTAAACTCGTACATTTCACTGGGAAAAGACAAAGAACATCGAATCCGCGGAATCACAAACAGAGTCATTCCAGGAAATAATATCTTGGATGCGGGCTCGGGGTTTGGCAACATGTCCAAGACCGCAGAGAAGATCTGCAATGGAGACATCACCATTACTCTTTATGATCCGTTGGTACCGATGCTAAAGAACACCAGCACGTATTTTGCAAAAACGCCAGACATGTCATGTGGTGTCTTTGAGCACATTCCATTCAAGGAAGAACAATTCGATGCAGTGTTGTGCGGATATTCATTGCGCGATGCAATAAACCTGAGAATTGCAATTTCAGAAATCCACCGAGTTTTAAAAAAAGGCGGACGGTTTGTCATAGTGGATTTGGGAAAGCCAGATGGTGCAGTGGCGCGGGCTGGTGTCTCATTTTATCTGAGGGCAATATTGCCCATAATTGCGTTTATTGTAGGCGGAAGGCTTGGGCTCAAGTTTGGCACGCTATACGGCACATACAAGCGCTGGCCGCAAAACAAAAAGCTGAAAGGATTACTCTTAGAGAAATTCTCGCATGTGGAATTTGACACTGATCTGATGGGCGGCGCAATAATGGTTGCAGCATACAAATGAATAGAATTATTCTACTGCTAAACATCACGGGTCTTTTGATTGGAGTATCCTATGGTATTCATAATCCAATCGTGCCAATTTTTGCCAAAAACGAAATCGGCGCATCATATGCAGAGCTGGGCCTTATCGGCCTTGCAAACTTTGTCCCATACATGCTGATTCCGGTTTTTGTTGGAATGTTGCTTCATAGATTCAACAGTGGAGTGTTGCTGTGCATAGGAGTTACAATAAACACCGCATCCGTGTTCTTGCTTTCTTTGGCAAAGACAGTACCAGAGGTGATGATCTTGCGTGCAATAACAGGAGTTGCGCATGCTTTTTTTTGGCCACCTGCAGAGGCAATCATTTCTGGTGCAAGTGAGGGCAACGCCAGGGTCAAGAACATTGCAAGGTTTACAGGGTTTTTTGTCGCAGGATTCATGATTGGGCCGCTAATTGGCACGTTCCTTTTGGAAGGCCTCGACGTATCATACAGAGCACTATTTGAGATTGCAACGTTTGTGATGGCATCCGCAATTATCTTTTCCATACAGCTGACAAAAAAGCACATCCAAAAAGAAAACAGCACGTTTTCGCTTTCTGCAATAAAGCAGGTGGTAAAATTCCCAGTCATTATCATGATTTTAATTTATTGTGCTTCTTCGTTTGGAATGATTTTGACAATTTATCCTGCGTTTCTAAATGATAGGACCATGTCGGCAACGGAAATAGAAATATTGTATTTTGTCTTTGGCGCATCTCGTGTTGTAACACTGGCACTAACAGACAGACTTGCGCGCCACACTAGTGCCACCTTGGTTGCGTCAACTGGCACCATAGCTGCAGGCCTTGCAATATCGTTTGTGTCTCATTCCATGCTAGAATTTTCTGTTGCAATGCTACTGATGGGCTTTGGGTTTTCCATTATCTTTCCACTTACACTGGAGATAATTCTAAGAAAGACATCAAAGGAAACGCAAGGAATCACAATTGGTGCGTACGAGACTACATTTGGAATAGGCTGGTCGATTGGCCCAATTGCTGCAGGCTTGATCTCAGAGTTTTCCGGAAACGCCATGCCGTACCTGGTGTTTTTTGCATTGGGTCTTGGCATAACAGCAGTCTCTGCTGCAAAAAAGAAATACCTAGAGCCACGGGCTGCCTAGAATTTCAGATATTTTCTTGTTTTTACCAGTATGATAGCTGGTGCTACAAAGTAGATTCCTGCATTTAGTAGAATGAGTCCAATTCCATATCCAAGCATTTCCTGCTCTGAATCAATGTCAGCAAACTGCAAAATTGACAATGTTGATAACATTGGAGTGATTGTGATTTTTACTAGTTCGCGGAATGCAGGGCTTTGTCTTTCCCAGTCTGCTATTGTCGGGCTAAATGTATAGTAAAAGTCGTTGAATCCTGCCATGAAAATAGTACCGGAATTTGTTCCAAGCAATGAGCTGTCCCGGATTTCACGCAACATCTGGACTTGGTGGGCAAGCTCTGTGCCAAATGCGGCAGTTGCTATAGCACACTGGCCTAGGCCCTGCTTTTTGTCCAAGACACAGACTCCGTTTTCATCATGTGTTCCAGGGCCGCAAACTCCCGGCGGTGCCGGCTCGTCTACTCCTACAATCTCATAGATTGTGTCATCTGGGAAATTCTTGTCAAACCATTCCTTGTATGTGGGTTCGTTGTTGTATCGGTCAATGTATGATTGTGGGTCTTTGGTCGGATCTGGGAATCCCGGAATGTGTGTTTTCTTTGGACCCTTGACTCCTAGAATTTCATAAATGGAGTCATCTGGAAAATTTCTGTCAAACCATTCCTTGTATGTGGGTTCGTTGTTGTATCGGTCAATATAGTATTGTGGGTCTTTGGTCGGATCTGGGAATCCCGGAATGTGTGTTTTCTTTGGACCGCTAGTTTCTTCTTGTGGTGCCGGTTCTACTTCTGGCTCTAATTCAGGTTCAGGTTCTGCAGCTGGCGCAACAATGCATGTGCCGCTTGCCTGGTCATATACGGTTCCTGTTCCACATTTTGGTATTACCGGCTGTGTTGTGGGAGGCGTAGTTGGCTGGGCAGGTTGGGTTGGCTGGGCAGGAGTGGTTGGTTGGGTTGGTGTGCTAGCAGGTGGTGTACTGGGTGTAGGTGTGCTAGGTTTTGGTTGCGATTGTTGTGCCATAATTTGAGCAGCAGATGGTGAAACTGGAGAGCCATCCAAGGAATAATCAAAAATCGTCCATTTACCCTTGTAGTTCGGCTCATCATCATAAATTATGGTGGCATTGTAGATTCCCTTTCCCTGTTGTGCGGATTTTTCTGCAAATTTTCCTTTTGTTGTGTCTAATGGATTTACGACAATAATAGAATCAAAGTCTGATCGACCACCGGTAAGCGAGACAAACTCGCCTTGTGGACCATAAATTTTGATAGAGACCATCTTGTTTGCATGTGCGGCATCTGTCTTGCCGGTAAACTGGATTTTGTCGCCTTTGATGTAGGAGGTCTTGTCTGTTTTGAACTCGACTATAGTGGCATAGGCTGGAATTACTATCATTGTGCCTATCAGTACGGCTAAAATTGCCAGAATTGCCTTCAATTCAGTTTCTCAAGGGGTGTTTGGATCTTTAATTAGATTGTGTAGAATTGTATAGTGACTGCTAGACAGATCTAGACTTTCGCTAGGCTTATTTTTGCAGATAGCCTAACCATGCCATGCTGGAATATTCGCTAAACATCGCCGGAAGCGAATGGATAATTATCATTTTTGTAGGACTGTTTGCCCTACTTGGTACAAACAAGCTTCCAGAGATTACAAAAAAGCTGGGACGCGCAATGGGTGAATACAACAAGACCAAAAATGACATTCAAAACCAGCTTGCAGGCATTACAAATACGACGCCAAACATTACAGCGCCAGTCCAAAACGAGCGACAGAAAATGGAGTTTATTGCAAAAACGCTTGGAATTGATTTTGCTGGAAGAACAGACGAAGAATTGCAAAAGATGATCTCATCTAAGATGTCTGGACCAAACACAAAGGATAACTAGACTTGGCCAAGCTAGCACTGAATCAGATCTACAACATGAATTGTATTGAAGGGATGCAGCTTTTGCCCCAAAACAAAATTGATCTAATCGTTACAGATCCGCCATTTGCAATTGACTTTAGAGCAACAAAGCAGAACTACAATCGAACCGCGTCTCGAGTGATGCAAGGGTATAATGAGATCAAGCAAAAGGACTATTATGATTTTACCGTAAAATGGATGAAGCAAGCGCATAGAATCCTCAGAGACTCGGGAAGCATGTACGTTTTTTCTGGTTGGAATAACCTCAAAGACATTCTAAATGCACTAGACGATGTTGGATTTATCACAATTAATCACATAATTTGGAAATACCAGTTTGGCGTAGTGACCAAGACAAAGTTTGTCACATCGCATTATCATTGTGTTTATGTGTGCAAAAACGACAAAAAGCGCAGATTCTATCCATTTGTGAGATTTGGCAAAAATGAAAAGACCGAGCAAGGCCGCTCGATGCACTATATGGACAAAGAAGATGTTTGGGACATCAAGCGCGAATATTGGACAGGGGATCAGAAAACGCCGACAAAGCTTCCTGCAGAACTGGTAAAAAAAATCCTAGAATATTCCAGTAAGGAAGGAGATGTTGTCTTTGATCCTTTCTTGGGATCAGGTCAAGTGGCAATGATTGCAAAGCAGTTAAGGCGAAATTATCTTGGATTTGAGATTGTCAAAAAATATCACGCCTTTGCAAAAAAGAGACTAGAAAAGAATCTGTATCGGCTCAAGGCATAAAAAGTGCGGAATTTGGGTTTTAGCCCAATTCCAATTTGCCTATCTGTATTCCATTTTGCCCTTGATGCGCTTTACTTCGCCCATCTCGTCTCTGAGATGCTTTGCCAGCAGGCGTTCAGATTCTTTTTTGTGCTTCCAATAAGCATTAAGAACTTGTTGTCTGCTTTTTGCGCGCTTGAGGGCTGCCTGGTACTTTCTGTGAATTCCAGCTACTCCTCTTAGGTAGCTTCCAGAACTACTTCCCATGCTATCGTGGTGTGATACCAAATAGATAACTTGGCCAAGTGTATGTTGTTGCCATCTTTGCTGAGCTTAGATTGACCATTTTTTGTATGATAGGCATGCGATCAGCAGGTAGGGAGGGTTACAATACTATACCCAAACCATAAATCCATACTGCCCCTAATGGGGCGTGAGTTGAGGTATTCCTGCCCCAAATGCGAGTTCGGCATTTCCATTCAAAAAACATTTAACAAAAAATTCATGATTGCATGTTCAAAATGTGGACTGCAAGACATTGTCGATTATGCAAAAAACATTGACGAAGTATACTTGGAGTTTTTGGCCCGCTATGATTGCGGACAGACACCAGACAAAAAAGAAATGCACTCCCAGCTAAAAGAAGAAGGAATCATTCGCGACAAAAAGGAAATAGAATCCATGATAGGCAACAACACGCCAGACTCCATAACAAGGGACGTTTTATTTTCAAACAAGGACTATATCTCGTATTACAAAACGATCAAGGAGCCAGAGCCGGAATTTGGCCTACCAGTAGACAAGATGGGCTTGTCTGATGGAGTAACACAATACCTCCATGAGAAAAACATTGCAAAATTCTACAAATTCCAAGAAGATGCGATACTAGAGATAATCTCTGGCGCAAATGTCGTAATCACTGCACCTACGGCGTCTGGCAAAACAGAGGCCTTTGCAATACCAGTCATACACAAAATAGCCAGAGACGCAAAATCAGGCACAATTTCTGCAGTCTTTGTCTATCCTACAAAGGCATTATCGCGCGACCAGCTGCCAAAAATACAGGAAATTGCAAAGAGGGCAGGCCTGTCTGCCGCAGTCTTTGATGGTGATACAAAACAAAAAGAGCGACTGGAGATTTTGGACAATCCGCCAAACATCATTGTGACAAACTTTGATGTCATACATTATCATTTGATGTATAGAACAAAGTTTGCATCTTTGTTGATGAGCACACAGTTTCTCATAGTGGACGAAGCCCACGTGTATTCTGGGATTTTTGGCTCTAATGTGCATTACATCATAAAAAGACTAAAGCGGGTCTGCAAAAAGATCCAGTTCGTAGCAGCCTCTGCTACCCTGGATAATGCGTTAGAGTTTTGCGAGCATCTCTTTGGCGAGAAAATGCATCTAGTCACAGGATCTGGCAAAAAAGGAGAGACCGACTTTGTAATTGTATTTCCATCACTACGAACGCAACGCGCACTGACAATTGACTTGCTTGAAAAACTGGTGGCAAAAAAACACAAAACAATGGTATTTTCAAACTCACATCTGAATTCCGAGCTTGTGGCAATGCAGGCAAAAAAGAAAAAAATCGACATCCGAGTTCACCGTGCAGGCCTGATGGCAAACTATAGGAGCTTTGTTGAAAAGTCATTCAAGGACGACAAGATAATGTCAATATCGTGCACCCCAACACTGGAGCTTGGAATTGATGTTGGAAATGTGGATGGCGTCATTTCATCCACCATTCCAGTAAACAGGCTGATGCAGAGAATTGGTCGTGCTGCAAGAAAGGGGCAGCGAGGATTTGCGTTTTTGGCATTGGGTAATGACCCAATATCGCAATACTACAAGAACCACCCAGACAACTACTTTGAGGATGTGGAGAAAACCTACATTGACCCCAAAAACCCCTTTGTTGAGGAGTTTCACGTCCTTGCGATGGCGTGCGACAAGCCCATTGTGAAACACGAATTATCAGAGCATTCCGAGACAATCCAAAAGCACATTGACTCTGGCAGGCTGGTTTTGCAGGAAAACCGCTATGTGCCAAACTATGATTCCATCAAAGAAATGCTGGAAGAGTATTCCATTAGGGGAATAGGCAAATCCATTGACATTTTCTATAACGACAAAAAGCTAGGCGAGCGAGTCTTGCCAATGGCGCTAGAGGAGCTGCACGAATCTGCGATTTATTTTCTGGCCGGAACCAGATACAAGGTAAAGGAATTTGATTATCCGCAAAAGCAATACGCCAAGCTTGCTGCAATACCACGCGACTATCCGTATTACACCAAAGCACTAACTGAGGAGTGGCCAACAATAGAAACTGTTTACGAAAAAAGGCGTGCATTTGGAATCGAGGTGTATTTTTGTAAATTGCACATACAAAAACAGGTCTACGGCTATGTCAATATTGAATTGGGTCAAGAGGTAACCCAAGGCCAAAAAGTACTGCTGGACAAGCCGTTAGAATATGATTTTGTGACAAAGGGGATTGTAATTCATGCACCAAGGCCCAGCTCACAAATGGAGTCATCTGAGAATCCAGAATACGTAGAGGCAAGCGGATATCATGCAACAGAGCACATCATAATAGAAGGAAGCAACATGGTCACAGGAGGAGTGTCACAGGACCTAGGTGGAATCTCACTTGGCACATCAGGCTTGATCTTCATCTATGATGGAGCAATTGGCGGAAATGGTGCAAGCAATGCACTCTACGACAGACTCGAAAAGGCATTTGAGCGAAGCCTCTCCATTGTAAAAGAATGTCCGTGCAATAACGAGGCCGGATGTCCTCGATGTACTTTTTCATACAGGTGTGGAAACAATAACGAGTTTTTGCACAAAAAGGCGTCACAGGAAATTTTGCAGAAAATAAACGACGGTGAAATTACAGAAATAATAGAACCCACGGAAGGCGACAAGCCTCTGGTTTGAGCCTATTTTGAGTACTTTTTAGAATCTAGCTTTTTCTTTGCCTCTAGCGCAATCTGTTTTTTAGAGTCTAACTTTTTTGATTTGTAATCATTATGGTATTTTTCTAGAACCTTTTTTCGCATTTCGTCTGCAAACACCTTTGCTTTGCTAGTGTTCTTTTTGTCATCACTTGATATGTTTTTGATCTTTGTGTTAGATTGCGCAAAAACAAAATTGCTAGAATAGCTGGTAATTAACAAAACGGACATTAGAACAGAAAATACGATTAGTGATTTTGGCATTTAGATATGACCTTGAGATCGGACTAAAAAGGGTAACGTAGAATGTGTCCGGTTTTCTTATTTAGTTTTGAAAGTACAATAACAACGGAGAACGTCGATACCATTACCAGTATCAAGCCTAGTGGAAATTCAGGTGTCACTACTATTGGAAGATCTACAGATTCGCCGCTTTGATCTATATTTCGTATTGCAAGTGTTACTGGTCCTTTGTGCTGCTCAAAAAATACCATATTCTCAAAGCTGCCACCTGCCTTTGCAATTCCTGAATTTTCATAGATTTGTTGGCCGTTCTGTATTAGAACAAAGTCATATTCTGCATTGGGTACTGGCTGCAGATTTCTATCATAAATGGTAAAAATGAATTCCGCCTCTCCTGGTTGAAGGTTTTCTGGAATCCAAGTCAGGTCAACAAAGTGCTTGCCCTGAGTGCCATCAGGGGTGGTACTTGGGATTCTAATCGGAAATGTTCTTTTTTCTTCCTGCGGCCTCACCACAATCACATAATCAACAGATGACATTTTTTCTCCATTGATGCTCTCTATTGATATTATGGCAGGACCCAGATTTTCCTTTGTGAATGTGTAATCATGGAAATTGGTCTTTTCTTGTGCGCCAATTAGTCCCGTTATTGGCTTTCTGTACAGTTCCTTTCCGTGCTGCTTTACTACAAAGTCAAATTTTGCGTCCTCTTGGATTTTGGGCGCAAAATACCTGGTAATGTCTATGTAAAATCGCGTTTTTTGCTCAGGAATTATTGGCGTAGGCTCCCACGATAACCCCACCTGAAAGACGGCGTTCTGAGTATATGCAGAGAGTGGAAACTTGTCTTCTGCGCTAGGCGATACGACAAACTCCATTTTGGACTTGTCCTGTATCGAGTCAACAATTGAGAGTAGTTCCTTTTGATTCAATACCAAATGCACCACTCTGCTGTCTGTAGTATAGTCATCAATTGTTATTGCATATTCAGGAACTGGAATCCCGTTGACTAGGCCGTCATATTTCGTGACAAGTAATTCCGGAAATGTTTTTGGCACGTGGATTTCTTGGTGCACCACATTTGTTTGCGCAATGTTTTGTTGACTCCAGTCATACGGCATTGAAAACGATATTGTTCTTGATTGCTCGTCAAACTCAAATTCACTTATTGTATCATAATATGACATTATACCAAGGGAATAGTCCTTGTTTTGGTAAGATATTGGATGATCAGTTTTTTCTGCAAGGCTAATTGATACGTCAAACGTTACTGGCGGATCCAGCTTGTTCGAATCTGCATTAATAGTTAGAACCTGAATGTGGAATTTGTACAATCCGCCTGAGAGAAAAATCGGCCCTTCCACTTTAAGCGGAAACAGATCAGTGTTTTTCATCCATCCCAGTTCGCCGAAATTGCTTCCCTGTATCTTTACTTGATTAGTGTTTTTTGGTGTAACCTTGATAGATAAATTGCTAGAGTCATCGTGGAATCGCTCATTGAGTAATTTCTCCCCATCCTTGCTAATTTCCACAAAATACGTTACATGTGGAATTACTGCTTGGGTGTTGGTCTCGTATAGTTTTAGTAAAATTTCGTATTCACCTGTGTTTTTGTCAAATGTTGGCGGATTTACAAAAAGCGAAAGTGTTGCATTTTTGCCATCAATTACTACTGGAGGCAGAGTTTCTCCTCCAACTCCGTGCCCAAATGAGGGCTGCGCGTAAAACAGTACAGAAATTATGCCAAAAACAAGCAATATTGGTAATTTCACAGTCTGCCATTGGTAAATCCATCTAATAAACGAAGAAACGAATTTCAACACAGTGGATTTGGCAAATCTGCCAATTTCCTTAATTATTCTGAATAGATAATTTATGCAGTATCTCGGTGAGACACATGCTTGTTGAAAGTCTCTTGGCATTCATTTGGCGTCTCACCCGTTTTTTCTAGAATCGAAATCTTTTTGATATTACAATAGGAATTATTGCCAAGCTTAGTACCAGTGGTGCTAAAAATCCAAACTCCGGTACAACCGCGGTACCGACTACAGTAAGCGATGATGCACCCTCTGGCAGATCCATTTGCAGCGTGTAATGATCTGATGTCGAGGATATTATTTGATAATTGATTTGCTCTTGCGGTGATGCGGTAACTAGGATTATGAAATTATCGCCAACTGCATCAACTAGGCTTCTTGGAATTTGAATGGTTGCTATTCCTCCAGATATTTCCGACAAGAGAAATGTAACTGACTTTGATGTTTCATCTACAGTAATGCCAGAGATTGCGCCAGCCATCTCATATTTGATTGGGAATTGCACGTCATTGTACGATACGGTTTTTGTTCCCCCATCGAATTTGGTGGAATATTCTGTTGGACTGGTCGTCACATGAGAATCATGATCCAAGTGATCAGATGATTCAGACGCATCTGCATACCACGGCACAACCTTGCCTCTGATTCCATCAATGTTGACTGTTTGCGCCAGTGTGTATTTTGCATCATCTACTGATACTCTAAAGTAAGTCTCGTTGGGATCCAGTGGAAACTCAAAGACATACTTGTTAAGATCACCATGGCTTTGCTTGTTGAACAGCTCAAATGGATTCATTTTGGCAAGCTTTGCCGTAAATAATCCAGTTTTTCGTGCGTGAACTTGGACTTCGATGTCATCCAGACTGCCTGCGGTTCCGATTATGATTTGGGCAGTTCCGGTTTCCAAGGAATACTGGATTTCATAGATCGTCAGCTGCTTTGTTATTTGCAGTATTGCATGCTCGTACGGGTGATCTCCAGGCTCGTGCTCTGCCAAGGAAGCATGTGAATGTCCAGAATGACCATCATGTGATGTGGAATCATGTGTACTTGAATGGGAAGAGCTGTGTGAGCTATCACCATGGGTGTGAACTGATGTGTTTCCTGTTCCAACCAAATATGATGAAAAATGATCAACTGTTTTTGAATACGTGCATGTATGAGTACCTGTTGAAGATGGAGACAGACTAGATCCTACAGTACTCCAACTGCTTCCTTGTTGAAGATACAGTGTCACACCAGTCGGGCAATCAGAGCCTACCTTTTCTAATGTGAATCGAATGGTTGGATCTTCAGTGTAAACATTTGGATTAGAAAAATCAATGTCGCCACTTGTTTGAAAATCCAAGTATATTTTGGCAAATCCCGAAGGAATAGATGGCGAACTGGAGGGAATAGCATCATCTACTTTAACACTGATTCCAACATTGCTTCCTTGTGTGTTCATTGGCAGCTCAATTGATTCCAACATTGGATGATCACTCCCCTGAGATACCTTGTCTGCTCTGATCACAATGTTGGAACCAGGCACTATCGTATCCATTACAGGCGTAAGGATGAAATTTCCGCCATTACTGGCAACTGGTGCCACATACACTGGTGGGATGAACACAGTACTGGTACCAGATGAGATGTCAGTTGGAGGCGAATATGTCGGAATTCCAAGCGTACTAATTAATGTGGATGGAGTCGCAGAAGTTGAAAACGTCTGGGTGAAAACAACATGGTCAGGCGGAGTTGCAGTCAGTTTCTGAGATGCCACAACAACCTTGGCCGGCGGAAGGTCATTTTTGCTAGATATCGCAACGCCATTTATTTTGGCACCGCCCGTGTTTTTGAGTTTGTCATATATGGTATCGCTGATTAACGGAGGCTCTACTGTAGTAGACGTAGTCGTGGTAAAGTTGACAAAGGTTTGAATCACATAGCTGAATCCAGTTGTTCCCAGGATTTCATCTGATGCCACGGGATAAACGGCTGTTCCAAATCCAGCAGTTCCTTTGATCTGCATTATACCATACGTGCCATTGTTTACCCCGACTAGCTCTATTATTCCAGGCATTGGATCTGAATCAAATTGACCATTGTCTGAAACCACAAAATTAAACCAAGTAGTAAGATCCAGATAATCAGTCGCATTGGTTGTGTGGGAATAAGGATTTGGAGTTATGATGAATGTGGCATTGCCGCCAAGAAAGGGGTTAGCCTCTGTCTGGAAATTAAAAATTGTCAAGATTTGGGTGCTTGTGTTATTAACACATCCAGAACAGTTTTTGGCAGTAGTTAGACCATGCACTTCATTTAATGTTGGAGCTAAACAGACAAGAGCTAGTAAAACTCCCAATGCTAAAAATCGAGTGTCAATCTTTGGTGAGTTAGATCTCGTACTTTGATTATCGTATGATAATTGTTGTTCAAATAGTCTAATCAAAAAAAGTGAAAAAAAAGCCATTTTTAGTGGCCGCTGTGTGCAGCAGTGTCTATACTGACGCTTGCCTGAGGGTTTGAAAGATTCACTTCAGGGAAGTTCACAGTGTTGTATGGTGCGGGCATTGACCCTGTTGGACCATATTGGTTTGGCGGATTTATGTCGCCCATTACTCGTAGTAACGTAAATGATGCGGAATTTGCTGTTCTAAACACCACATTAATCTGTCCTTGATTTAACAATCCAATATCAGTTACCCTTGGTGCACCGGGATTGCCTACGCCGGAAACATCCAATGCTGGAATGTGTGAGTGATACACGCATGTTCCCGTAACTCCTCGAATTCCGCCAGAACTTGCATGTGGAACTAGGTTTAGCTGTGCTGGAGCAACCCATGTCCTATCAAGAAGCTCATCGATGTGCCCAGCAACCGGGGTGACCAGTGGCTTCTTTGTCGTGGGATCACATGGTATTCTGACTAGTAAATGTCCACTGACGTAGTTAGGACTAAAGTCTGCAATTGCAAGATAGTCTCCAGGCCTCATAACTTGTCCTGCCAACAAGACATTTGTAACACTAGGCAGCCCTCCACCTATCGCTCCTGTTTCAAAACCATGACTGGCAGTTGCATAATGATAAGTAAAACTGCCCAATGCCACAGCAGTAGCCACTACTGCAATTATCATTTTGGTGTCAAAGGTCTTCATTTTAGTTTTTGACTTGAGATTTTGTTTATATGATTTCTAGTAGAATCTTCAAACAAATTTTTCGATTCTACCAATTTTGTTTAATACGTATAAATTTTTTAAAAATCAAAATATGACAACGCAAAAAAACATCAAGCATCTATTGATAGTTGCTATTGTGGCTTCTTCAGTCATGTTTATGATTAATTTTGATGCTGTATATGCTCATATGAGCTTCGATATTGTTCCAGGAAGTGGAGTTTTCAAGGGTTCTGGTGGATCCATTAGTTCAGGCACAGGTATCGCTCCGACAAATGGCAACCATACGCTCAGAATTGTAATAGGCGAGACTGACGAGCCAGCATACACGGGTGGAATTCATGATTTAGAGATCAGAATGACCCACATGCAAACATCATTTGGATTAAACAATGCTCACAGGGATCAAACAAAGAGCGCCTATCAGCAGAACGACTTTACGCCGACAGGTAAAGTTCTCAAAGTTGACACGTACTTTTACCCAGCATCCACACTTTACAGCTATACAGATAATGGAAAGGCACTCTATGGAGGTGTAAAGTATGACAATTCTGGCACGAACCCAGGAGCAAATACTGCAGGGTTTTGGTGCAACAGCTCTGGTACTGTAAGCAGCAATGTGTTGACTGGAAATGCGCGTAACTGCGTACCAAATTCAGGTGGAGCTTTTGGCTACACTGATAGCAGAACTGGCATGTTTGCCAGGCCATTAGCAGCACACGAAGTCCCAACAGGATTTGTACTCGATGGCACATACAGACAAAGCATCAGACAGCACTACACCCAGCAAGGCCTGACTCTTTACCACATATACGGCAGCCTCAACTACTACAACGACACCAGCATAGGGCTAACAAACATCAACATGTGGACTGACGGTAAGAACATCAAAACTTTGTCTTTGTCTCAGGGAACAAACTACACAAATAATGTATTGCAGGCCCACTCAGGTGGAACCGTATCAAACAGAACAGCTACTATCAGCGGAGGATTTGGACTGGGCAACTTTACATCCAGCCCAACTACTAACGGTTACTCTCAGGGAATAGCTTGGCCTGACAACAGTGCAGGAACAAACGAGCAGACATACCCAACAGACATCAGAACTGCAATAGGACAGATCAGAGACAACACTTGGGACATTTGGAATGTTCTAGAAGACATTGCAAATGCAATCAATACGCTCAATCCGGTCCCAGCAAACCCAATAGCTGATCAGGCGCCAAGGAACTATACCAATTCTGGACCTACAAGCAACGGTCAGTATACATTCCCATAAGGGAAGGTTCACTCTTTTTCTTTATTTTTGATAGTTCTACCAGTCGCCTTAAATTGCAAAATTTGGCAATAATGCCAGTTGTCACTGACTGCATTTATCGAGCACAAAAGCAACATGTTCGTAGTAAGCGTACTGGCAGTAATTGGGATATTATTTTTGCCAATCATAATTCCAAACATTTTCCATGGATTTCACATTGCCCACATATCGCTACACATAGCAGGAATTTCGCTTGCGACATTTCTGACAATATCTGCAGCATACGCATATACCAAGATAAAGACAAGAAAGCTTGCAATAACCGCAATTGCGTTTTCAATGTTTGTAGTATCTGAGATAATCAAGATTATCGACGTGACTTGGCCCTACACTTTCTATTTTGGAACCATTACCATGGAGCAAATTAGTCATATGCTTATTATAGGAATGTTGGGCATATTTTCAATAGGAGTATTCAGGAGAGACTAAAATGGAAACTCGCGTCGAGGCCATACTGGAACTAGTAAGCAAGAATCCCGGAATCAGCTATTCTGAGATAATGCGCGAGACTGGATTCAAAAACGGCGTTCTGAGCCACCACCTATCCAAAATTGAAGAATCAGGCAAGATAACAATCCAGCGCAGTCCGCGAGTTGCACGGATTTATCCATGTGGAATCCAAGATCAGGAAGCTCAGCTAATCAAGGATCTTCGAAACCCAACCATGAAGAAAATTATAGTGTCACTGTTAGAAAAAGAACTTTCATTCAAAGAGATTACAAGAAAAGCAGAAAAATCTCAAGGAACCGTATCAGTATACCTCAAAGAAATGACAGAGCAGGGCATCGTAACCAGAAAACTGCATGAGAACGAGCTTGTCTTTTGTCTGGCAGACTCTAACTATATCAGAGAGATAATTGCCAAGCACCAGACCTCGCTGTTTGAGAGGACTGCAGACAACATCTCAGACATATTTAGCTCTATCTAGAGATTCTATTTTGATAATTCTACCAGAATTATTATTTATTTTATTTACAAAATTACCTTGATGAATACAAAACTAGCAACCCTAGTCGTATTTGCAGTAGCAATTGGCCTAGTAGGCAATGCTTATGCCCACAAGGACCAGGTAATTGGCGATTACAAAGTAGAGGTAGGCTGGACAAAAGAGCCTCCTGTGGCAGGAAAAGCCAACGCAATTGAGATCAACATCTCAAAGGCCTCAGCCACAGACAAAAAATCAACCACATCTCATGAGGGCCATGATGCCAAATCGACTGACAAAAAGACCACAAAGCACAGCCAGGACGAGAAAAAGATAACCAAGAAGGAAACAAAGCACTCCCATGATGAGAAAAAACCTACCAAGAAAAAAGCAAAGGACACTCACAACCACAAATCCGCTGGAGTCAAAGGTCTAGCAAAGTCACTGGAAGTAGACATCACTCTTAATGACAAAAAGACCACACTCAAAGTAGTCGAAGACAAAAAACAGCCAGGTCGCTACACCGCAAAATACACACCAGATAGTGAAGGACATCCAACAGTACACATCTATGCCAAAATAAAGAATGCGGAAATCGAAGGCTCGTTCCATCCGGAAAAAGTCGAAGCCAGATAATTTTTCTTTTTTTATGATTAATTAAGAACATGATACCAAGGACATCATGGACAAAGTTGCCCTAGTCACTGGATGCTCTAGCGGAATTGGCTTTGAGACTGCCTTGGCGCTGGCCAGAGAAGGATATCACACCTACGCGTCAATGCGAGACACAAAAAAGGGCGCAAAAATCCAAGAAATCGTAAAAAAGGAAAACCTTCCAATTACAATAATACCGCTTGATGTAGACAAGCCAGAATCCATCTCATCGGCAATAAAGCAAGTCATGACAGAAAAAAAGCGAATCGATGTTTTGGTAAATAATGCGGGATATGGAATTTTTGGGTGTCTCGAAGATCTCACAATTGATGAGCTAAAGGCGCAGTTTGAAACGAACTTTTTTGCTGTGGCAAGACTAATCCAGGAGGTAGCGCCAATTATGAGATCACAAAAGTCAGGTGCCATAGTAAACGTGAGTTCCGTTGCAGGCAGAATTGGCTTTCCTGGATCCCCAGCTTATATCAGCTCAAAGTTTGCGCTGGAAGGCCTATCAGAATGCCTCAGATACGAATTATCACCGTTTGGAGTAAACACAATAATCATAGAACCTGGCGTGATCAAGACCAATTTCTTTGGCTCAATGAGAATGCCAAAGAACGCCAAACCAGACTCGCCATACAAGGATATTACAAACAAGGTAGTGGCAGGAGTCAAGATGATGGCAGAAATGGGCACCCCTCCAAAAGAAGTGGCAGAGACAATAGTCAAAGCCCTAAAGGAGAAAAATCCGTTGCCGCGCTATCCAGTAGGAAATGATGCGATTATGTTTTTGGAGGCAAAGAAAATGAAGACTGACATTGAGTTTGAGAACTATCTCAAAAAAGAACTCTTTTGATGGGTTAACTTGATATAGCCAGAAAAGGCAGTTTTTATCAAAGTCCGCAGAGACTAGGTACGAATTATGAAATGGAAAACGCTACAACACAATGGGATCATCTTTCCGCCAGACTATGAGACCCGCGGAATCAAAGTCAAGATCAAAGGCGAGCCAGTCAAGCTAGACTTGCTCCAAGAGGAGATGATCTATCAGTGGGCAAAGAAAAAGGACACTCCATATGTTCAGGATGCCGTTTTTCAGAAGAACTTTGTTGCAGACTTTGCTGCCACCTTTGGTGGAAAGTACAAGGGCCTGAACATTTCAGATATTGATTTTTCAGACGCATTCAAAATTGTAGACCGAGAAAAAGACTCAAGACTATTGGTAACTAAAGAAGAGAAAAAGGCAATTGCTCAAAAACGAAAAGAACTCCGTGAAAAAATGAAGGGAATTTACGGCAAAGCAATCATGGATGGAAAAGAAGTCGAAGTGGCCAACTACATGGCAGAGCCTCCAGGAATCTTCATTGGTCGCGGAGATCACCCGATGCGCGGAAAATGGAAGCCCAAGATCACACACAAGGACGTTACGCTAAACCTAGGAAAAGAAGCAAAGGTCCCGCCAGGAAACTGGGGCAAAATTGTGCACGAGCATGATTCCATGTGGCTTGCATGCTGGACCGATGTATTGTCTGAGAAGATAAAATACGTTTGGCTTGCAGACACTGCAGGCCTCAAGCAAGAGCGCGACATGGCAAAATACGACAAAGCTGCCAAGCTCGGCAAGGAGATAGACAAAGTAGAGCAGAAGATAATTGCCGCCATGAAATCCAAGGATCCCAAAGAGGCCAAGATTGCCACTGCCTGCTATTTGATATACAGAACGTCGATGAGAGTCGGAGACGAAAAAGACCCAGACGAAGCAGATACCGTAGGTGCCACGACACTACGCAAAGAACATGTCAAGCTAGATGACAAGGGAATCCACTTTGACTTTTTGGGCAAAGACAGCGTCCGATGGGAGGAGACCATTCCAGTGCAGGGAAATGACGCCATGTTATTTGAAAACATCAAAAAGCTGGTATCAAACAAAAAGCCAAGCGATGAAATCTTTGACGGTGTAACATCAAGGCACGTAAACGAGTTCCTAAGTGGCATAGTCAAGGGCCTCACTGCCAAGGTTTTCAGAACTTATTTGGCAACAACTGAGGTCAAGCGATATCTGTCTGATAAGCTAAATGTCAAGGACAAGACTGAAAACGAAAAACTCTACATTGCAAAAATGGCAAACTTGCAGGCGGCAATCATGTGTAATCACAAAAGGACGATTCCAAAGAGCTTCGAGGCAGGCCTAGAAAAGAAAAAAGAACAGCTAAAAAAGCTAAAAGAATCTGTTCCTAAAACACCAAAGCAAAAAGAAGCACTCAAGCTCCGACAGGAAAAGCTAAAACTCTCAATTGAACTACAAGAGAAAACTCGCGACTATAACCTTGGAACGTCGCTTAGAAACTATATCGATCCGCGCGTATTCAAGGCCTGGACCAATGAAGTAAAGGCAGACTGGGAAAAGCTCTACACATCATCGCTGCAGAGAAAATTCCTTTGGGTCAAGTCCGTTGACGCCAAATGGAAAGATATTGCAGCTCAGTAATTTTTGGAATAATTTCAAAGCAGAATCATTTAATTGCGCCATAAAATTAGCCGTTTTTGTGCCGGGGTAGCTCAGCCTGGTTAGAGTGCCAGTCTTCTATCCCTCCGATAAAAGGGCATTACTCATAATCTGGAGGTCGTGGGTTCAAAACCCACCCCCGGCATACATTACGGTTTCTAGTCGCGGGTCCTAATCCAGCAATTCCGAATAAAACGAATAATTTAATCTGGTACATACAATACAGTGCTATTGCAGACAAAGGCGTGCAAATGCAATTGCAAATGTACCAGAATCATTTCTAATAATTACTATGAAATATGCATACATTGCACACTAGGAAACCATAAAGGCTTGTCAAAAACATGAATCAAAACATTAAGAATCTATTTAATGCGAGATTACTGGTTTCCTAAACATGGTAGTCACAGAGCCTGATAAGAAAAGCCAGGTTTGCACGCTGCGACTTCCGGCATCACTGATTGCAGAACTAAAAAAAGAGTCAAACTATGAAAAAGTAAATTTCAATTCACTCATACTAAAAATACTCTCAAATCACGTGTTATGGGGCAGATATGAGAGAAAGGTAGGACTACTTCCAATGACAAAGCCATTTGTCAATGCCGCAATACACAGACTAGAGGACAAGGAGATAGTCACCCTTGCCAAAGTGATTGAAAAGGAAACATTCTCAAATATTCTGCATTTTATGAAAAGGGATTACACTGTTAATGACTTCATAGAAATCTTGCGCGCATGGCTCAACGTGGCATGGATGCAGCACAATGTAGAACAAAGCCAAGACTCGTACATTTTCACCATTCAGCACGAGCTTGGTGAGAAATGGTCTTTGTATGTCGAAACGCTGGTGCGGGAGCTATTCTATGACATTATTAATAAAAAATTAGAAATTAAATCAAAGCGAGGAAACATTACGCTGATTTTTCCGATTGAATAATCTGTAATACAATGTAATGCTACTAGTATAAGTGGAATTAACTGCACTAGTATTTTGTGAGAGAACACTCAGGTAATCAAGTCATTCTCCCTGTACCGACAGTTACTTTGCTCTCTCGCCTTTTTTTCAAATTTGATTTGAGGATTGATGGAAATGCTTCGATCTAACAAGTTCTGCACATCCGTTAGTTGTATGGATGGAAGAATTCAACTTCCAATAATACATTGGCTCCAAGAAAAATACAACGTAGGCCACGTCGACACCATAACAGAGCCAGGAATTGACAGATTATTTGCAAATTTTGCCAAAATGGAAGAAATCAAGTCAAAGGTATCAATCTCAGTTAGCAAACACGGCTCAAAACTAATCCTAGTTTCCGGCCATCACGATTGCGCAGGAAACCCGGTTTCAAAGCAAGAGCACATACGACACATCAAGAACACCATGGAGATTGTTGAATCATGGAAATTCCCGGCCAAAATAGTCGGTGCATGGATAAACGAAGACTGGGAAGTAGAAGTAGTCTAGATACAATTCACACTGATAATTACGGCTTCATCAGAATTTTGCCAAAGAAATTGCCCTTGAGCATTTTTGTGTGAGCTTCGGCTGCATTCTCAAACGAATAGGTTGAATCTATCTCTGCTTTGATTTTGCCCTTGCTCATCCAGTACAGTCCCGCCTCCATCTCTGCTTTTGTTCCCTGAGTCGAGCCAAGAACATTGATTCCTTTGAAAAAGATTTGTCTTAGATCAATTTTTGCGTCATAGCCAGTTGTTGCGCCGCACGTTACAAGCGTGCCGCCATAGTTGAGCAGTGATAGTTGCTTGTTAAAGTGAGTCTCGCCGATATGGTCAAATGTCAAATCCACCCCGGGTCTTCTGCCCTCTTTTGCGGCAATGTCCTTGGTTATCTTGTAGACTTCTTTGGACCAGTCTTCCTTTCTGTGGTCCACTGCGTAGTCTGCACCAAGTTTTAGGCACTTGTCTAGCTTGTCCTTGCTGGATGTGGCTATCACATGGCACCCGTACAGCTTGGCAATTTGTATGCCAAAGCTGCCAACTCCAGAGCCGCCGCCCATAATGAGTACTATTTGGCCTGGCGTTATCTTTGCCCTTCCCACCAACATGTGCCATGAGGTAAGAATTGTCATGGATGCGGCCGCTGCTTCCTCGTAGCTTACCCCCTCTGGGATCTTGGAAATGTTTGTCTCCGGCAGGTGAACTAGCTCACTGTATGCTCCCCACAACGGTCCTGTCTGAAATCCCCAGACCTGCCTTTTTGTACAGTCAAATTCCCTTCCCGATGTACACAGATCACATGTCCTGCAGGCAAGATTAGAGTGTGTCACCACTCTGTCTCCTATTTTGAAATTAGTTACATCCTCGCCTACTGCGACAACATCTCCTGCTGCATCAGAGCCAGAGATGTGTGGCAACGGAATTGCAATTGGGACCCCTCTCATTCCCCAAATATCATTATAGTTCAGAGCAGCTGCCCTGAGCTTGAGAACAATTTCGTTTGATTTTGGTTTTGGATCAGGGATTTCCTTTACTTTGAGAATTTTTGCATAATTATCGTCAGGAGCATATTCTTCGTATACTAGTGCCTTCACGAGTTGAGTTCCATGCACCAGTATTTAGTAACAAAGAATACACTGTAATGTGTTGTAACGCTTCAGTTTAAGTGCGATTTTTCTGAGATCAAAAATATGAAGATTAGAATTTTAGCAAATTCCGATTGGTGGTAATAGATTGGGCAGCACATGTAATGGAGTGTGTTACCAACACAGAGTAACAAAGGGCAGTCCAAACAAGGGCAAGTATCGTTTTGGGCAAAAGAGGTGCCAGGTTTGCGAGGTTTATGTCACATGGGATGGATTGCGATGCCCGTGTTGTAATTTTATGCTAAGAACAAAGCCAAGAAACACAAAATTTAAGATCAAACTAGGGCAAGCCATCGAGGCATACTAAATTCAGAGGCAGGGTCGACATAAATCTAAAAAATACAATAGCACAAACAAAATCAAATTGCAAGAAATCACCGATGATGAAAAGAAGGCACTGACGCCAGAATCCGGATTCAATCTGGTTGGTGTCGACCCCTTTGCCGCACCAGGTAATAGACTGTACTTAATTGAGCACTTTGATTTGTACCAAGATGCGCTCAAAGCAAAAAAGTCCCGCAAGAGCCAAGACGAATACCTAATTTTGTATTACGGGCAATAGTACATTTGTCAAATCTACCAATTTTCTCAAATATCACAATTAGAAACCAATTATAGAAAAGCCATACCATGCCCGACCATAGTGGAGTCATTTCCAGGCTTTTCCATATGTTTTTTTTAAAACCACATTGAATTGTTTGTTGACATCAAACATCCAAATTGCTTTATCCAATTTTTGACCCATAAACAAAATGACTAAAGAATTTTGCCACCTCTGCAAAGAGGGCGGAAAACAATGCGTCAGCGTAAATGAATCTCAGGAATATGCAATACTTGCAACACACCTAAAATGCGCATCCTGTGGCAAGCCGCTTGCCTAGGAGGCTAGTTTTTCTTCAATTACCGACTGGAATACTGAATACGGTTGTGCCCCGCTGATTTGCGTGCCATCCCCGTCTGGGCCAATTATGATAAATGTCGGAGTAGAGCGTGCGCCGCTTTTTGTTGCAACATTTTTGTTTTGTTGTACTCTGCTGTCATATTTTCCAGAATCAAGGCATTCGTTGAATTTTGCCGAGTCCAGGCCAGGCAGTGTTGATGCCAAGTCCTTGAGCTTTTCTGCTCTTGCCCATCCGTCGTTTTCATGCCCCTGGTTCTTGTACAAGTGATCATGATACTGCCAGTACAGGCCTTGCTCGTCTGCGCAATAGCTTGATGCGTGCGCCTTTGGAGAATCAATTCCAACTATTGGTAGGTCGATATAGATGAGCTTGACTTGGCCAGAATCGATATAGTTTTGCTCAATTAACGGCTTTGTCTGCAGGTTCCATCTCTGGCAAAACGGGCACTGATAGTCGCCGAATTCTATTATGGTGACAGGTGCATCATCAGAGCCAAGTACTGGTGAGCCGTTGTTTGTGTCCATCAATGTTTTAGTTGGGCTAAGATCCACTCCGCCGCTTGCCGCCACAATACCAATTATTGCTGCAATTGTGGCAATGATCCCGATTCCTATGAATTTTGTCTTTGATTTGCGGACCGGTTTTTCCTTTTTGTTCTTGCCCACAGGGACGGTTTTTTGTCTTGTCTAAAAAACATTAAGATCTTTTGGCTACCACCAGATCAACTAGGTATTGCAGATTCGCTCTTTGGTGCAACTTTAGATTCCACTGTATGTGGCTTGGCTTTTTTGTCGTGCTGGTTATGGAAAATCCAAGCTTGGTAATTTCTTTTCGTATGGTATCTTCGTACAAGGGTTCTTTGACTGATTTTGCGCCACGCTCATAGTCATATGGGTCCGATAGTACCAGTGTGCCGTGTTTTGGAACCTGGCTTGCAAGCGTTTTGATTAGTTTTTTTGGCTCTACCAGCTCAAAGAGGTTCAATCCAAGCACCAGATCAAACTTTGTTTTGCCAAATGGGTGCTCCATAGAATCAGCCACAAAGTAATCCAGATTTTCCCTGCCTGTCTTTTTTGCTTCAAGTATTGCATAAAACGACTTGTCAATTCCAAACACCACATCACATTTTCCTGCAAGGAATCCAGTCATCATACCAACAGAGCAGCCATGTTCTAGTGCAAGATTTGCCTTTGGCAGTATTTTTTGAATCATACCATAAAATCTTGATTTTTTATTATTCCGATATATGACTGCCCATCTTTTTTCAATTATGGAGAGGTCTTGGGATTTTGAAGCCTTGGATAATGCAGATTTTACAAGAGACTTGATTTGTGCGGTTTTTGCCGAGAGGAGCAATTCACCTCCAAGCTTTGCGCGATTTGACAGATATTCTGCAAAATCATCCCACAACACCGCTATGCCGTGAATGACAGGATATGTCAGACCACATTTTGTGCATGATAACAATCCTTCTATGATTTGCTCCTTTTCTTTGTATGACTCTAGCTCCAGCTTGGAGTGACACCTGACACATCTCAGATAACTCAGGCTGGACTTGAGCAAACCAAATCTCAGAAAATACTAAAACGAATTAAACGTTGGTGCGCCCAACCCAGGAATTCCAAGATGACACTATTCTACCAAACATGTCCATCCACGAATGCAGCATCTCGTTGCCAACTTTCATGGCATCAACTGCCATGTCTGCCTGGACTTTTTTGTAGTTTGCATATGCATCTAGGCCTTGCATGTATTGATCAACCCATGAATTGTAGAGCTGGCCGTATGCATTGACTATTCCCTTGTCTAGTCCCAGTCGGTCAAAGTACTGCTTTTGCCACAAATAACACGTGCCAAAAAGATTGTCCACACAGTGCAGAAATTCCGTGTGAATCTGAGTATATGCTTGCAGGTAAATCGGAGTTTGATATTCCAGCTTGGTTACAACCTTATGGACACTGTCCTTCCACACATCGCATACTGAGAGATATTGCGGTGCAGGTTCTTTTCCCAAATTGTCCTCCAGGTTTGCCCATTCTGATTTTTTCTCTTGGTTTACTTGCATTAAATCACAATACCAATCCAAGTCATATAGGGACAATGTTGTACCAAGTAAACAAACCCCAGTTAATGTTAAATTGTCTGCCAAAAGCTGATTCTCGTTGACAGAGCTTGAAGAGTTTGCAGATGCACTACTGGATCAGATTTCCGTAGAAATCAATGAGGAAAAAGACATTGCAAACTTGTCTGCGCGAATCTCAGAGGATCCGGAATTTACAATAAGGTTCGATACGCCGCAACAAATCGTACAAAAAATCATGCCAGATCTTGCGCAAAAAATAATGAAATTTACCGGAATTGCGCCAAATAATACCATCAGAGTAGAGTTCCCAGACCTCGAAGAGCTCAAAAAAATCAAGGGCCGCAAGGTTTTTGCAACTCAGGACGCTCGAGGATTTGTCGACAAATTATTTGCGGCACTGGCAAAGCAGGAACGCCAGTCCATTGCAGGAATAATAAAAGAGGACACTGCCAAGTTTTTGGTCTATTCCACATATGCAAAATCCTACATTTCAAAAATCTCCACAACCTATGGCGACTATCTGGATGATACAATATTTGTAAATAATTTTGTTCTGTCCAGCTATCCGCAGATAATTTTGTACAAGCAGGGAAAACCATATTCACTTCGATATGAGGGAGTAAGGTCTGGCTATGTCGGTGCGCTGAAAATGACCATTCTAGAAGAGCTGGTCCACTCTATACAAAATGACCTATACGAGCAAAACAAGCAGGCAGTAATCGAGGTAAACCAGATAAACGAGGAATTGGCAAAAATCATCCTGAATCTGGATGATTCCACCGCAGGCAAATTATCAGAATATCTGCAGCTGCCAGACGTTCCACCGGAATTTCCAATAGCAAAAATGGCAAACCTGTTCTTTACGCTAAATCCTGACAATTTCATTGTCAATGTTCTTGGGCCCGACGTGATGACATTTACCAAAGTAGAGATAGACCCTACCATATCAGCAATGATTCCGCAATTATTGGGCATTTACCAGAGATGGCTCGTTCCAATACAGAGACATCACGCAATATTTTCCACAATGGAGGGAATGGCAGAATTTTGCGTTCAAAACATTTTATCAAACGACGAGGATTTTGCCCAGTACCTCACGACATTCATGGGGACAGACATTTCATCATACCAGGTAAGAAAACACATGGGCAAAGACCTAACAAGTCTGGTTTATTCCAGTCATGGCAAAAACACGTTCCAGACTTTGTTGCAAAATCCGCCAAGCACGCGCGAGCTCAAAGATCCTCAGTTATATCTAAAGAGAATCAACCAGAAATAATGGAAAAATTCGATCCGTTTGTTGCAGAATGGGTTGCGTTTGCGCAGGACCCAAAATACAACCTAGTCGAAAAATGCCTCAAGCTTGCGCAAATTCTGGAATATCCGGATTTGGACATTGAATCCAACATTCAAAGAATAAACGAAATTGCAAAATCACTCAAAGTGATACTATCTGATGTAAAAAATCCCACGTACCTAATATCGATGCTAAATGAGCACCTCTTTGACACGCTAGGATTCCATGGAGACGCCGACGACTATTACAATCCAAAGAACAATTTCCTCAACGAGGTACTGCAAAAAAAGAGCGGAATTCCAATCACGCTGTCAATTCTTTATGTAGAAATTGCAAGAAGGATAGGCCTTGACTTGAAAATATGCGGATTTCCAAGCCATGTCGTGGTAAAGCATAATGAAGAGATGATCCTAGATCCGTTTAGTGGCGGGCATCTATTATCAATAGACGACCTAGAGGACATTTTGTTTAGAAACTTTGGAGAGGAGATCGAGTTTTCCCCAGAGTTCCTAGACGAATTACCAGAGGATAAAATCCTAGTCAGAATAATCCGCAACCTGAAAAACTCGTACGCCCAGTCCTATGCATATGAGAAAGCACTGCGATGCGCAGATATGATACTAGCTGTAGAGCCAGAATCACCTGATGAAATACGCGACAAGGGAATTATTCTGGAGCGGCTGCAAAAATACCAGCCGGCACTAGACCACCTAAACAAGTATCTGGAAATTGCGCCAGAGGCTCAAGATGTTGATTTTATTTTGGAATTGATCAGAAACACTAGGGAAAAGTCTAGTCAATAATAGATGTGACGTCGTGGCCGCGCTTTATCTGTGAGATTTCGTGTCGTGCCAGCTTGTTGCGTAGTGCTTTTTTGAGGACATCTACTTCGTTGCGCAGTGACGCTATTTCGTCTTCCAGTTTGGCTACGCGCTCATAAATTGTCTCGCCTTCAGTACTCATTACACCGTACAATCAGAAAAAGAGCTTAAAAATTTATGGGTTAACTTTTTTGCCAGTTTGCTCTACAAATCAAACTCTTGGTTGCACGAGGCGCATTTTGCGTGCTCGGCTCCAACTTGGCCTATGATGAAAATACGACCCACGGTTTGACATTTTGGGCAAAATCCGGTTGTGACATTTTTTGGACCTGTCTTGATTATCTTCTGTGTCTTTCGACGTCCCATTATAGGAAGGGTTTGTGAATCGTCTATTAAGTTTAAGGATTTGGCCATGCATACCTGTGTTGGCATGATCAAAGAAGATTCCTTGAAATTAAACGATGTTTTTTATAGTTAAATTTGCTCCCCATTATTCAATGCTGACTAGTGCGGTCATAGACGATGATGAGGATACCGCAAAGGTGTTTGCAGAATATCTTGAAATGCTGGATGTCAAAGTCATTGCGGTTGGACATGATGGACAAGATGCAGTCGAGATACACAAAAAATACAAACCCGACCTTGTGTTTTTGGACTTGTCAATGCCTGACTATGATGGAATTTATGCCCTAAAAGAAATTCGAAAAACAAGTCCATATGCCAAAATAGTCATCATAGCTGCAGATTTAGATTCTGACGATCATGAAAAACTAGACCAGCTCAACCCTACCGCCATTCTCCTCAAACCATTTGAGATAAATAAAATAAAATCATTATTGGGTAGAGCCCTAGAAACAAACAGTGTGGTAAGTAACGAAAAACAAGCGCTAATCAGCTTTACAATAACACAAGCCCTCCAAAAACTAAGTCCTTCAACAGTAGAAGAGGTCGGAAGGCGTCTGCATGCAAAGCATGGTTGTTATTTTTCTGATTGTCTAGAACACCCAGAATATCTAAAAGATATACTACATGAAATGTTTGGCAATGGTTCTTTAGCAATAATAAAGACGATCAGAGAAAGTCTATCCGAGGTCAAAGACCAGCATCCAATTGCCAATTTTTTACAAGTGATATGCAGCTAGTTTGAACGCCAGTATACTGCTAACAAGCAGAAAATCCCTTGTGTCACTTCTTGCCACAATCACAGTTAGTATTCTAGCTGCTAACTATTTTGGCCAAGATTATGCAGAGATAACATCTAACATTTTGAATTTGATAATAACAACTCCATTGGTTGCAATATCCATCTTTTTACTAATCAAAGAAGGAAACCGCGGGGATTTTGGAAGAGGTTGGATTTGTTTTGTCGTTTTTGTTGTTCTTTGGTATATTGCAGAGAGAATCTGGACAGTCTACGAGATAATATACAGAGTAGACCCTTGGCCATCGGAGGCAGACTTTTTCTGGTTGGCAGGTTATCCTTTTTACATCGCATTTGCAATTTTCTACCTCAAACCGTTCAAAAACGCAATATCACTCAAGACGGTCGTCTTTGCCATAGGAGTCTCCCTAGTAATTTCTGGATTTCTAATATACCATACATGGAGTGAATCCAACTTGATGATTTTGAGACTGTGTTTGGTCTTTCATATCCACTTGCAGATGCCATGTCACTTGTACCAATCATAGTGGGGCTGGTTCTTTTCTTCAGGGGTGAGATGAATTTTCTTTTGTCATGTCTTTTGATCGGCATGCTCTGCTTTGTTGCAGCTGATTATGGTTTTCTTGTTTTGTCTTTAGATGAGACATACTACACAGGACACCCAATTGACATTCCGTATCTTTGGGCATATCTTTTGTTTGTGTTTGGGGCATACAACCGCTCAAGAATGTTTACAAGGCCAAATGATGAGAACAGGTTCAATTTTCAGGAAAAGTTCCGTTAGTTATAGGAAAAATCGTAAGCGCGGGGGATGGGATTTGAACCCACGGGTCCTTGCGGACATGGGATTAGCAATCCCACGCCCTACCAGGCTAGGCGACCCCCGCTCAAGGTCTGAAAATACCAATCTGTAAATAAATTCAGCCGTTATTCTTCGCCGGAACGAGTATAGTGTTCCACTATGCTTTCCAGTGGGATTTTTTTGCCGCCGACAATTTTGAGGTCGACGTGGATTTTCTTGTTCTTTATAGTAATGATGTTGTAGGTGTTCTCGAACAATCCCCGGACTCGCTCAGACGATGCAGTGCCTGCATTCACTATGGATAATCCTTTGAAGTTCCAGATCCACGGCCTGTGCTTGTGGCCGCACAACACCAGATTGACCTTTGTTGCAAGTATAGTTCTTAGAACATCGCCTGCATCAATTACCTCTACTCGTGCGGAGCCAGTATCTGGAATACCAACCAAATGATGATGCATTGCCAGAATCTTTATTTTATTTTCATATTTTTTCATGGTTCGCTCTAGCCAGAGGTTTTGTCTGTATCCTACTTCGCCTTCGTCCCTGTCGGGTCGAGCTGTCCCTATTGTTATTACTACTACTCCGTCGCCAAGGTCGTTTACAGTCTCAAATGGAAAATGCTTTTTGAACAATAGATAACCGGTGTTTCTGTAATCGTGGTTTCCAGGAAGCGCGATGATTTTTTTGGTTTTCAGTCTTGCCATCAATGATTTGCACTTTTCGTATTCCTTTGTGAGGCCTTCATTTGTGAGGTCGCCCGTAAGTATTACTGCGTCCGGCTTGAGCTCGTTTACCTCCTCTATTACCTGCTCAAATGTTTCTTCCTTGAACTGCGAGCCCACATGAATGTCTGAAAGCTGAACAATTATCATTTGATGTAATTTTAGAAAAATCAGCTAATGTAGTTTTCTTTCAAGCCTAGAGTTAAATAATCAAATTTTGCCCAACAAAGCTGAATTGGGCAAAAAAGCAACCGTGATCAAGGGCGACGGAATAGGACCAGAGGTAGTCGATTCAATGATCAAGGTGTTGCAAGAGTGCAACTCCCAGGTAGAATTGGTACTAGCTGATGCAGGCTCGGAGCAGTGGCAGAAAAACGGCGAAAAAGACCCAACATACATTCCAGAAAACACCATGAGGTTACTGGAAACGACGAATGCGTGCTTCAAGGGCCCAACTACCACAATACCAAAGCCAGGTGCGCCTCGAAGCGTTGCAGTAACACTGCGACAGAAATTTGAGCTATACTCTAACATCAGGCCAATCAAGACATACAAGAGAGTCACTCCAAACCACGACTTGGATTTTGTCTGCTTTAGGGAGGCAACCGAAGGCCTCTATACCGGAATAGAAGTCCAGCTAACAGAGGACGCGGCAATTGCAATTAGAAAAATCACACGTCCTGGCTGTCGCAGATTCATCAATTCTGCAATGAGTTGGGCAAAAAATTACAATATGAACAAGTTTGTTGCAATTACAAAACGCAACATTCTCAAAATGACAGACGGAATTTTCTGGGACGAGGTCTGCAAGGCAGGCGCTCAGGTTCCAGGCCTAGAGGTTTCTGAAATATACATCGACAATATGATGCAGCAACTAGTGGTAAACCCATCACAATTCAACGGCGCAGTTTTAGCAAGCACTAATCTGTTCATGGATATTGTATCGGAATTGGCATCTGGAATCATCGGCTCTATTGGACTGGTGTATTCATCAAATATGGGTGATAATTACGCAATGTTCGAAGCAGCACATGGAAGCGCGCCGTCGTTTAAGGGACTAAACAAGGTAAATCCGACTGCAGCTATACTATCTGGAGCATGGATGGTTGAATATCTTGGCGAGCGAGACATAAGAAATGCAATTTTTGCGGCAACAGAACAGGTAATCAATGAGGGAAAATCAGTCACGTTCGATATCGGCGGAACTGCCACAACACAGCAAATGACTGACGAGATCTGCAGAATTGCAAAGACAAAGCTAAGAAAATAATTTTGCCTCTACAAGTATCAATTCTTCAAAGAATAGTTTCTTTTTTGCCAATACCCTAACATCAAATCCAAGTAGTTCTGTCTCTCGCATCAGCTTTGTGTAATTTGCAAGAGATGAAGTCAAGTACAGCATTTTGCCTCCAGGCTTGAGCCTATATTTTGCAGATTTTATTATCGGGATTGGAATTTCGAGGCCTTCCCGTCCACCATCAACTGTTCTATCTACAACATCATCTGATGGTAGATACGGCAAATTGCACACAATAAAATCAAATTGCGCTCCTAGTGCATCTGCACCAACACAACATACTCCGTTTTGGATTTTCGAGCCCTGTCTTGATATTGTATTATAGTCAATGTCGGTTGCAACGACCAGATCAAAGTTTTTCTCTAAAATTTTAGCCAGATAGCCAGAGCCTGTGCCAACTTCTAGCGCCGCTTTGCCTTTTTCGTCTTGTATGTGATCTGCCAGAAAAAAAGTGTCCTCTGCTGGATCATACCTAGAGTTGCTTTGCAATTTTGATTATCTCGTCTGTGCTTAGCTCCTCTAGTCTTTTATCTGATTGTATGGACTTGCCAAATGATTTTGCAATATTTGATATGGTCTTTCTTCTCTGCGAGAATAATTTTTCCACTGAATCTATCAATTCTTGGCCGATCTGCTTTTTTGGCGTCAGTCTCAGTACCACAGAGTCAACCTTTGGTGGGGGAGAGAAATTACTCTTGCCAACCTTTACAATTTTCTTAATATCAAAGCAGTAATCTGCAATCACAGAGATTGCATGGATGTTTCTGCCTTTGGCAGCCAGTTTTTCTGCAAATTCCTTCTGGACCATTACTATGGCGCACTTGAATTTTTTCTGTCCTAGCCACTCTATTGCTCTTTTACTTTCAGAGTATGGCAGATTTGACACAAATATGGTAAAATCGACATCTATTCCAAATCCATCACCGTACATTATCTCCAGTTTTGGAATCTTGGAGAATTTGAGTATGGCATCAGAGTATAATGATTCATCTGCCTCTATTGTTATGACGGATTTTGCATTTTCGCACAACAATGGCGTGAGAATTCCAGGACCAGTTCCTATCTCAAATACTGTGTCTTGCGGCGTGATTTGTGCAGAGTCGACTATTTTTTGAGCAATGTTTTGCGATTTGAGAAAGTGTTGGCCCAGTCTCTGGCGCCTATTTTTTGACAAACAGTGTCACTTTGACTTCGCCAGTTATCTCATCCATGATTCTGTCGATGATGTGCTTCATTGGTTCTTTGAGGCCAACTCGCTCCTGCAAGTCCGCAAAGCTGGTAAATTTTGTCTTTTCTCGCTCTTCTAGGATGGTCTTCATGTAGGTTTTTCCAATTCCCGGAATCAACTCCAGTGCATGAATTCTCGGCGTCAGTGGTTGTGCGTTGTTGATGTAGTCTACAAATCTTTTTTCATTGTTTGATACAATACTGGTAATGACATTTTTGAGCTCACTCTGGGCTGCCGCTGAAATGTGCGAGTGTTCTAGCTTTCCAAGTACCGATTGTATTTTTGTTCTGCCTTCTTTTCCAATATAGATTCTCTCGCCAATGTCAAATGCAGTGCCCTCCATTCCCAGGACCTCTAATAATGTCAGTCTGTCTTCACCTATTGCGGTTATGATTATTCCTTCGCGTCCACGCACTGTGGTTGCTCTGCCACGCGTGACATAGTCTAGGACATATGCATATTCTTCATACTTGCGTGGTGGTACATGACTCCTTTCCAAAAAAGATCACCTAATTCTCTAAGAGTTCCCCTTGATGATGTTTAGAATTTTTTCTAGTGTTTCTGCTAGGATGAGTTTTTTCCATCCAAATGTGAATGCTCTAAGCTCGGCAAGTGTTGTTGGCATTATATTGACAATTTCTACTGCCTCTTCTTCTGTTAGTCCGCATTCCTTTTTGAGTTCCTGCTTGATCTTTTTTGCAGATTTTGAATCAAGCTTGGTAAACTTGGTAACATAATCATGAGTCCATCTCTGGATTTGGTCCATTTTCTCTGGATCCTCTTTTTCCAAAATCTCTTTTACTTCCGCCAATGAAATTGGCTGGCTTTTCTTTACTTGTTCCATTATTTCACACCGAACGGTTTGATATGGTCCAATCTAGTGATTAAGGTTTTCGTCTTGTTACCTAGCTTGACATCTATGGTTACTGCACGTCTTCCAACTGCGGTTATTGTTCCCACTTTACCGTGGTATCTTCTGTGTGGCAAAGACTTGTGCTGTCTTGGATCTACAATCACCAGTGCCTGGTCGCCTTGCTTGTATTCTCTCATCAAAAACGCCACTCCACGTGGTTGTTGTTTTGTTAGTGCGGATCTGGACTTGTGTCTAAATCCATGAGAGTGGCCAGATGGCTTCTTTGTAGTCATACAAAAAAAGGGGTTTGGAGCCCTTATTTTAAACCTTAGACCTATTCCTCTTCGGCTTTCTTCTTCTTTTTGGTATCATCCTCAGGATCGGCAATTCCGCCTTCGGTAACCGTAAAGATTACCTCTTCCTCTGGATGGTGAGGACTGTCTACCATACGAGCAATTCTCTTTTTGCCAGATTTTTTGAAGTAGATTCTATACGTGCTGGTGTGTGCAACTACGTTTCCGCCAATTGCCTTGATTGGGTCGCCAAAGAAGACATCTGGGGATGCCTGAACTTGGTTTGTTGCAATTGCTGCACAGTTGTATGTTTCTGCTGTTCTAACCAACAGATGCATGAATCGGTTTAGTCTTTGCTGTCTCTCAGATAGTGTGCCTCTTCCGAGGTATTCGGATCTGAACAGACCTACTGCCGAGTCTGCAATGATTAGCTTGATGTTGTGTTGTTCTATGATAGCGCCAGCTTCCTCGAGGATCAGTGTTTGGTGTGCAGAGTTGTATGCGCGAGCAACAATGATGTTGTCCAGTACTTTTTCTGGATCCAATCCCTTTGCTTTTGCGATTGATACGACTCTTTCTGGTCTAAAGGTGTTCTCAGAGTCGACATATAGTACGCCGCCGCCAAGTCCGCCTTCTTCCTTTGGCTTTTGTACCATCACACATGCAGTGTGACAGAACTGGGTTTTACCAGAGCCAAATTCACCATATACTTCGGTTAGTGCCTGGGTTTCGATTCCGCCGTCTAGCAGCTGATCAAGGCATTGTGTACCGGTTGAGATTTTGCCAATGTCCTGTCTTCTTTTGTAGATTTCAGTTGCAGTGACAAAATCCTTGGCAATTAGGCCCTGTTCGACTAGAACCTGCCTTGCCTTGGTCACTATCTTTTCTGCTGTCTCCTTGTCCATGCCAGTTACTTCAGCGATATCGACTGGACCTCTGACAACTAGGTCCATAATGTTGTGTATGCCTGCGTCAGTCATCTTTTTAGTGGTGACTGGGCCTACGCCGTCAAGACTGTCAAGTCTTAATTCTTCTACCATACCGTAAGGTACGGTACCTTACCTAATTAAAGATGTCGATTTAGGATTCTGTCAAATCTGTGGTTGATCTATGAGGTGTAAAGTTTCGGTTGATAGCCACCAAGACCACCAAAAAAGCTAAATACCCCTAGAAAAAATAAGGGGTAGCTGAAAGTTCTTGAATATTCAAGAAACTAATCAGACTTTGATGAACGTAGTCACCCTTTGACTAGAGCACTTTGGTGCTGTGTCAATACGCGTGCAAGATGTGCCTGTCGAGGTATCTTTGCACACGTAGGTGTACGTTTTTTTGCATGAACAGTTGTCTGCCATGGCGATCAAGACATGGTTCTACTAGTTTAAAAAAGTTGGTATGTTTCAGTACCATTACTTTGTTATACGGTACTAATTTTTGGTATTCCAACCAGCGGGGCAGTATTTTTTCTTAGCCTCGTCAGCCAGATCGATCTCTTTCTGAGTTTGTTTAAACTCTAAGTTGAGATCATTAAGATTTGTTCTAGTTTCCTCAATGGATTTTTTCAGATAATCGACATAGTAAGTTAACGCCAAACAGAGGTTTTTTCTAGCCCATTCTGTTAAATCAGTATCATCATATCGGGCCAGATTTTCTCTTAACTCTTTCACATCATCCGCATTTTTGTTTAGATCATTACTAACAAGAGATTCTAAACCGTCTTCTTTGGAAACCATTCTCAGCTTATCTTCGTAATGGTCTAACGCCCTGTGGAAAATATCTTCATAATCTTCAAAGAGTTTCATTTGATTTCTTTCTTCAACGCTTCCTCTATCAGTTCGGCTAGAGTGATCTTTCGCTTTATAGCTTCGATTTTGGCTCTATCGTGTAGGCTTTCCTCTATTTTGATAGATGTGACCTTCTTCTCACCCATGGATAACAAATACTACTAACATTATTTAAATATTTACAGAAATATTAATATAATGTTACAATACTACTAGTAGTATGGAAAACATGAGAGAGCAGAAAGGCAAAGAAATAGCCTTGAAATCAGACCTAATCAGAGTTTCAGACTATCATTATCACGTTCACTCGCAGACCACTAACCGAGATTATGATGTAATCAAGGTAGATAGTAAATGGACTTGCTCATGCCCAGAACACGTAACCTTTTACATCTGGCATGATAGTATAATACGCCAATCTTTGATTTAAGATTGACCTACAACTAATCACACTTAGGTTGACATTTTAGCATATCCCATGAGTTACGAATGTTTTGATACAATCAAAAATTAACACCTGTGTTACTGGGTTTAAACTAGATCCCCATCAGTTTCTTGCGATACTGTAATTTCAGACAATTCTTGCACACACAATCCGAATATTCCGGACTGACTCTATCTTCCTTAAAACACCAGCAAGATTCGTTTTCCTGGCACTCAAAGGACTGACCACATCTAACACATTTTTTGTCCAATTACACCCCAATACAGCATCAATCAATAATTAGTTTTGATGCCTAGGCGTGCATTGCAAGACCCATGATGGATTTTCCGGCAAATATTGCACCAATTGACAGCCCTACATTTGCCAAGATGTTAAGTGCAACTAGGCCAAACTGCTTGTTCTCAATTAAACTACCAGATTCCAATGCAAATGCAGACATGGTAGTCAAAGACCCGCAAAACCCAACTGCCAAGAACAATACGTATTTTGTATCAAGGCTCCATTGCGTCGATGCTACAAAAAACAAGCCCAGAATAAAGCTGCCAATCACATTTACAATTAGGACATTTACTTGGAGCGCGCCAAACAGTATTGGCGACTCGGTAATTTTGTATCGCAAAAATGTGCCCAATATTCCGCCTGCCGCAAGCAGGCCAAGTTCCAGTCCTTTCATTACACATAACAAAAATCAATGAGATTTCTAAATGAAGGTTTGATAATTCAGACCAGTCAGAGTGATTTTTTGCTCATTTTATATGACATTTTAGATGCGCTAGAAGACATGGTTTTTCCAGACTTGTCCTTCTTTGAGCAAGATTTTTCCCCACCCTCTGCGTCTGCTTCCGGCATGCTGGTTACTGCTATTGTCAATAGTGGCAGTATCATTAGCAATACCAAGAATTTCAGCTTGCCATTCATGTTTTCTATAATCCAAAAATGAAATAAAAAGTCTTCTACTGTTTGCTCAGCTTTTGCGTGTGGCCGCGGTCGGTCTTTACCGCATCATCCAGTTTTTTTCGCAGTGATTTTACGTGGTTTTCCTCACACTGCCAAGAGCAAAACTCGCGGGCGTTTCCGTCAAATTGTTCTCCGCAGGTCTTGCATTGTTTCATGTGATATGAAGTTCATATTGTTAATTAAAAAATGTGTTGTCCACGAGGCCAGCTTATTAGCTAAAATCATGGATGCATTTTCAATTTTGGAAATATGAGCAAAGACTCGGGGATTCGCACGTCCCAAGTCTTGGCCCATTTTAACCGCCAAACGGTTAGCTTGCCAATTCTGTTTGATCAGTGTGGCGACACCTAGTAATTTAGGATTGCGTATGAATTATGAAAAAGAAATAGTCCTAGCGTTTTCGTTTTCTTTGGCCAGGTTTGTTTTGACCAGGAGTTCGGTGCAGTGCAAATCTCTTCCTAAAGTTGCTCTTGTTGCGCAATATGGATATTGTTCCTACTCGCTTTCGACCCTCAACTTTTGGTGTCTGGCCCTTTACCTTTCCTGCTTTTGTAATAGATCCGTGGGTTGCCATTGTGTATTTTGTTTAGAAATTCGGTTTTATAAATGCGAGTGGTAATTGTGGTTTACCAGTACTTTGCCTTGACAGTCTCGATTACCTTTTCGTGCTCTTTGCCCTTTCTTCTTGCGTATTTTTCCATCGCAGTCAGCGGGACGCCGCCCAAAGAGCGGGCAAGCATGTTAAAGAACTGTTTTTGGACAGAGGTCTGGCGGGTTCCAGTCTTGGTCATGAATTTCTGGATTCCATACTTGAAGTTGTGCTGCCAGGTCTTGTACATGACACCTAGCTGTGCAGGACTCATCTCGTTGCCAATGTTAAAGAATTCTGATTTTTCCAGTAGTCCGATTGGGACAAATGTCAGCGGGGTTGTTGTAAACATGGAATCTGGCTGCTCTCGCTCCAGCTCGCTGATTAGCTGAATTGTCTCCCAGGAATCTTCTGGGGTTTCGTCATTGTCAAGGCCCATAATCAGTGTAAATGCCGGAACCCAGTGGTTCTCGTTTAGCGTCTTTACTCCCTCTTTTACCACCCAGTGCCATTCTTCTGGCATAAATGGCGCAAGTTTGCGGTCTGCATATTTGCCGATCAGTCTTAGGCTGCCTGTCTCAAATCCACATTGTACCCCAATGAGATTTGATGGGCTGGCATGAATTATTTTTGAGAGATTTGGAATCAATTTTTCGTCTGCTATAGCTCCTGCTAGTGTTCCGTGTGTGGGGTTGGTGTGTGTTACTCCTGCGTCCATTACTGCTTGGAATAGTTCCTCTAGCGCCTCGCGGTTTGGCTCCATCTGCTTGTTTGTTCTCGGATCCATTCCATATACGAAAATATCATCAGAGTGAAGCCATGCGTTACGCAGTCCACCCTTTTTGATGTTGATTTCAATTTCGCGCTTTACTTTCTCTGGAGGATAATACCTTAATGCTCTAAGGGTCACATCGCAGAATTTGCATCCACGTCCGCATCCCCTCATTACTTCTATCATGCCGTGCATTGATGGCTCGACAATCTCAGGGATTTCGTCAATTTCCGGTCTGTCCCAGAAATTCACAAATCTTCCATGCAGTTTTCTTCCGTTTCTCTCAAATTCCTTGATATCAACTTTGAAATCGCTTCGCTTTCGGAATGGATTCATGTTTTCAAATTCGCCGTCAATTAGGTACTTGAAGAATCGTCCTGCATGGCCGTCGATTTCTGGTGCAATTCCTCCAAGCTCACCTTCTAAAATAGCATAGATGCCAAGCTCTTCTATTTTTTCTGGGTCATAGTTGTACTGCCATGTTCCAGAAGCGCCAGATATCACTTTGGCATTGCTGCCGGATTTTTTCTTTGCCTCTATGATTTTTTTGTGTAAATAGATATTGTAATATTCGTCGTATGACATTTGCTTTCTTCCATAGGTAAATGTCATGGTGACTGGTCCCATTCCAAGTGGGTCCATCTCATATGTGCCAACTACTTGGGTTTCAGGACCAATGAATTTCTCAACATGGTCTGGATGGGCAACTACCACGTCCTCTCTTGCAAATCCATCACGTAACAAACCCGCCTCTACTTTTCGAAGGCCATATGGGGCATAAGCTGCAACTCCGTTGTTGTGCGGAATGGGATTACAAATAAAGTCAAAGAGAACCTTCGGTGTTACTTGGTTTTTTAGAATTTTGTACCAAAAAGAATTGTGATCTCGGTTTGGATCCAGTGCTGGCGCGCATCCAAAGAAGGTAGCTAGTGAGATTCCCCTATAGTTAGACATCAGAGTGCGGTCTGCTGTCAGTACGATCTTTGGTTTTGCCATTGACGCGTCTCTTTTTTTATTTATTTTAAACCTTTAGGTAGTTTTACGCCGGTATTTTGTCGGATTAGTAATTTTCCAAGATTCCAGACTTGGCTCGATGAGTGTGACCAAATTCTTGCGAGCTTGCCAGGAATTTTCCATCAAAGATCGTACCATCATGACACACCAATACTTCATCCATACAACAGCTTCCACAGATTCCAATTCCGCATTTCATCATTCTTTCCAGTGACGCTTGGACAAAGATCCCCTTTGAATTTGCAAGCTGGACGATTTTGTGCATCATTATCTCAGGACCACATGTGTAAATTGCGTCAAACTTGGTATTCTGAACTAGTCTTTCTAGGACATCTGTTACAAATCCTCGTTCCCCGTACGAGCCATCCTCAGTAGTTACTATTACTTGGTGCTTTTTGTCCTTGAGAATTCTATTTGCCAGGTTTTCAAAGAATACTTCGTCTTTGGATTTAGAGCCCATCAGTATTGTGATATCGTTTGTCGGCTTTGCAAATTTTGCCAGCCTCATCAGTGGGACTAGGCCTGTGCCGCCACCAACGAGTACAATTTTGCCGTCACGGATGTCAAATGCATTGCCGTATGGGCCACGTACTCCGATTTGCTGGCCTACCTTTAGGTCATACAAGGCAGTAGATGACACGCCACGCTTTCGAACAGTAAATGCGGCTTTGCCGTTTTCTTCGGTAATCATTATGCTCATTGGCAGCTCATTCACACCCGGAATCCACACCATTGCGAATTGTCCAGGCAGAACATTTGCCAGATTTGAATCAGATATTATTATAGTTCTGACAGTCGGGGTTTCGTCTATTACCTTTTCAATTGTTCTAATGGATGGGGTCTTAGAAACGCTTTGCAAGGCCCACCATCTCCGAGATTTTTGAATATTCTTTTTTCTTCATGTAATTTGCAATACCGTCATTGATGTTTCCAAAAACGTCAATCCACCCATCACCTATTGCGCTGCCCACTTGGATTGCAGATGCCCCCGCAAAGATAAACTCTAGTGCATCCTCCCATGTAGAGACGCCCCCGCACCCAATTACTGGAATGTCGTATTTTGATGTGATTTCATAGACGCATCTGACTGCCACGGGTTTTATTGCAGGACCAGACAGCCCTCCAATTTTGTGGCTCAGTATTGGTCGTTGCGTCTCTACATCTATTCCCATTGCGCGCAATGTGTTAATTGCTGTGATTGCGTCTGCTCCTCCGTCGATTGCCGCCTTGACTGTATCCAGATAGTTTGTAGTGCCAAGGCCTACCTTGCCAATCACTGGTGCTTTTGCGACCGACTTGACTCGAGATACAATCTTCGTCACCAGTTTTGGATCATCGCCGACTTCGAGGCCGACTTTTTCCACGTGGGGACAAGACAGGTTTAGCTCGTACGCCGCAACGTTGCAACCTTCAAACTGCTGCACCATGAATTCAAATTCATCTTCAATAGAGCCAACCAAACTAACTATGATTGGCACATCCTTGTTTGACTTTATCATGTTTGCAAAATATGGAGCACCGGGATTTGAGAGTCCGACCGCATTTAGGTATCCTCCCTTGATTCCAACTATTGTAGGATTTGGATAGCCTTCCCATGGCTCTTTGCTAAGTGATTTTGATACTACTGCACCTGCCCCGCTACGATAAATTCGATTGAAAACCTCAAGGGATATGCCCAAAATTCCCGAAGCAAGCATTGCAGGCCTGCCAAATTTGATTGGGCCAATCGATACAGAAAGGTCAGGCGTCACTTGATTGAGTTGATTTTGTTGTCTTATAATAGTTGATTTATGGTAGCTTTTTTAATCCGAAGATCAAACCTGCATTGTGTATTTTGTTATAGTAACAGAGCTTGGCATTGTAGTTTCACAAAACAATACAGTTTCCAAATCATTTGCCTTTGATAACCCAGCATCGGAATTTGTGGAAGCAAAAAAGGGCAATCTCAAAAACAATTCCGTCATTAATTATCTCAGAGAACTAAACGCAGGATTTTTCATAAGCGATGACGCATTGCTCAAGGCGCTCAAAAAAGAATCGCTTGACGTCCAGATAATGGACGAAAAGCAGATGGATGAAATCCAGGCAAACAAGCCCCAAGTCCTAGTTGACGCTGGCTTTGCAAAAAATATCGGCGACGCCATGTCGAAGCTTAGAGACTTTGCATTATCGCTATCGGCATCAAGAGTTACTGAGGTATCCCAGAGTCCAGACCTGCACATCATCCAGGCAATCAATGCGCTGGACGAAATGGACGTAATGATTAACGGTTTATCATCAAGACTGCGAGAATGGTACGGCCTGCACTTTCCGGAGCTAGACAACATTATAGACAGCATAAATGGTTATGCGCAAATTGTCATGGCAGGAAACAGATCTTCTCTTTCAGACAAAGTCTACCAAGACGCAGGCTTTCCGGATTCCAAAGTCCAGATGCTTTCTGTAATTCAGCAAAAGAGCAAGGGTGGCGACATTTCCCAAGAAAATCTTGCCATAGTGCAATCCATAGCAAGACAAATTCTTGACATGGCAAAGGCAAGAAATGCAATTGAATCCCATATTGAATCTCAGATGAATGTCATTGCTCCAAACGTTGCAGCTATACTTGGCACTGCAGTAGGGGCAAGAATTTTGGCTAAAGCGGGCAGCATCAAGAAATTGGCGACACTTCCTGCAAGCACTATCCAAGTCCTTGGCGCAGAAAAAGCTCTATTCCGGGCACTAAAGACCGGAACTCAGCCACCAAAACATGGAATTTTGTTCCAGCATCCAATAGTTCATGCCGCACCACGATGGCAGAGAGGCAAGATGGCTCGAGCCATTGCATCAAAGGCAGCAATTGCTGCACGTGTTGATGTATACGGTGCAGGTCTAAACCAGACTCTACTGGACAAGCTAAATGTTCGAGTCACAGAGATTGGAGAAAAATACAAAGAGCCAACAGAGCGTCCACCGCAACCACAAAGAGAAGGACATCACGACTTTGGAAGAAGAGACGATAGACGAGACAGAAGACCAAGAGATAGAGATTCTAGAGGTTTTGGAAGAAGTGATGATAGGCCGCGTGATAGTTTTAGGAATAGAAATCGGGACGATAGGCCGCGTGATAGTTTTAGGAATAGAAATCGGGACGATAGGCCGCGTGATAGTTTCAGAGATAGAGATGATAGATCACGCCAAGGATTCAGAGATGACAAGCCACATCAAAGCTTCAGAGATAGGGATTCTAGACGTGACGGATTCAGATCCAGAGGAGAATCAGACGGCCCTCGTAGAGAATTTAGAGGGGATTCCGGCAAGCGAAAAAAGTTTGGAAAGCGAAGATTCTGATTTTATTTGGCTAAGACTTGACGGCCAAAAAAGACTAGCCACTGAAAATTATGTTGAAGGAAATACTGTTTATGGTGAGAAACTCTACAAAAAGTCCAAAATAGAATATCGAATTTGGGATCCGTTTCGAAGCAAGCTAGCAGCTGCTCTGTATATTGGATTAGATGTATTTCCCATCACTCATGGCACCAAGGTTTTGTATCTAGGCGCATCTACAGGTACAACAGTATCTCACATATCAGACATTGTGGGATATAATGGCATAGTCTTTGCAGTAGAGCATGCAAGCAGAGTAGCTCGGGACTTTTTAGACAGGGTTGCAAATTTTAGAAAAAATGTCGTACCAATATTGCAGGACGCAAGACACCCAAAACAGTATTTTTCCGTGTACGGCAAGGTAGATGTCGTCTATTCTGACATAGCACAGCCAGATCAAACAGAGATCGCCATAACAAACTGCCAGGCATACCTCAAAGACGGCGGATATCTCTTCCTAGTAATCAAAACAAGAAGCATTGATGTCACCCAGTCACCAAAAAACGTCATTCAAAGCGAGATGAAAAAACTCCAAAATAACTTTGAGATCATACAAGACATGACGCTAGAACCATACGACAAAGACCACGGCTTAGTCGTGGCAAAATATCACGCCAAGGGCTGAGACATAATCAGTTTTGATGGAGCCCAGCTCTTTCTAACATAGTTGGGCAGCTTGCCGTTTTGCAAAAACCAGTTTTTTACAAACAATACAGTCTTGGAATCAGAAGGATATCCACTTCCCACTGGATGTTTTTTTGCAAGGCTTGCAATTGCTCTGTCACGAGTCACCTTGGCAATAATTGACGCCGCAGAGACTACGACGAATTTAGAGTCTGCATGATGGTATGACTTTATTTTACTGTGTGTGATTTTGGCGATCTCTTTTCCAAATCGTGTTGCATTCACATCGCATGAATCAACATATGAAACATAAGGTTGCAGTTTTGTTATGACTTTGGCCATGTGAATCAATTCCAAGTTGTTAAGCTTGTGCTGGTTTACTGCCAGATCTATTTGTTTTGGGGTTGCCTTTGATATTTGATAATCATCTACAATTTTGATTATTTTCTTGTATAGTGTTTCTCGTGTCTTTGGAGATAGTTTCTTGGAATCCTTGACTCCAATTTTTTCTAGTTCCGGAATTTTTGATTTTTCTATCGCAATTGCTGCAACAACCAAAGGACCTAGCATGGAGCCCCTTCCTGCCTCATCTACGCCACAAACCAGCACGAGTCTGACTCGAACAGATACGTATTAAACCGTTTTAGAGAAAAATACTTGCGATCAATTGCAGATAGACAACCAAATCACAACCATTACAGAGGGAAAAACGCAGATCCTAATTCCAAGGGGGGCTTTGGAGCAAAAGGTCCCACCGCGAGACATTGCGTTTTTCAACCCAAGGGCAAAGCTGAGCCGCGATTTTTCCATTATTGTTTATTCCACGTTTTTGAAAAACTTTGAAGGTCAAAAGTTATTTTTAGATGGACTCTCTGGCCTTGGCGCACGCGGACTGCGTGTGGCAAACGAGATACCAGGTACTGAGGTCTTTGTAAACGACCTAAACCCAAGTGCCCTAGAATTATCAAAAAAATCTGCCGAGATAAACAATCTGGCAAATTATCAAGTATCAAAAAACGACATTTGCCAGTTTTTCAACGCATTTTCAAAAAAGGGCAGTCGCGGGGCAATTGTAGACATTGATCCGTTTGGTTCTCCTGCAAAATACATTGACTGTGGAATTAGGGCAACCGTTCACAAGGGGATGTTATCAGTTTCCGCAACAGATCTACAGGTACTGCACGGATTGTTCAAGGATGCCTGCAAGAAAAAATACCACGGAATTCCAGTCAAGACAGCATACAGCAACGAAATATCAATTCGATTGATCCTAGGCCTAACGATTTCTGTTGCAGCCAGACTAGACGTAGAGGCAACGCCAATGTTTGTAGAGACAAACCAGCATTATTATCGGGTTTATCTTAGAATACTAAACAAGCCAGACACGCGTGACCAAATCGGATACATTGCCCACTGCAAAAACTGTGGAAATAGACGCGCAACATCAGAGTCAATATCCAGTTGTGAGCTGTGTTCTAGTACAATAGAGTTGGCAGGCCCCCTTTGGATCGGCAAATTATTTGACAAAGACTTTGTTGCGCAGATGATTCAGAACATTCCAGATTATGTGGATAAAAAATGCGAAAAGGCAATCCAAAAAGCACTACTTGAATCCGAGATGCCTGCTTGCTACTACACCCTAGATGAGATTGCCGAGCGTCTCAAGTCAGCACCAATTCCGCTAGACCAAATAATATCAAGACTGCAGCAAAACGGATTTTCTGCCAGCCCCACCTCGTTTAATCCAACTGGATTTAGGACTAATTCCAAAATAGACAAGATCAAAGAGATTTTTTCAGCCTAGGCCATATCCAAGGCAGACAAAATACAGTTCGCTGCTTGGTTTTCTGCTGGCGTTTGGCTTTTTTAGATGAACCTTGGCAAACTTCTTTTTCAGATAATCACGAAACTCCATAGAGTATTCGCCATCAAAAACCTTGAACAGTGCATTTCCTTTTTGCGCCAATACTCTATCCATTATTTTGGAGCAGGAATAATTCAGAGAGATTTGTTTTGCATGATCCATTGACCAGTGGCCAGTAATTTGCGGAGAAATATCGCAGACTACGGCGTTTGCCTTTGTTCCAAGATATTCGATGATTTCATCGACAACGGATTCGTCCTCTACGCTTCCTTTGATAAAGTGAGCACCATCTACCTCGTCCATGTATGATGTGTCAATTCCAACGACCCGTCCCTTGTTGCCTGCAAGCTTTACTGCAGCCTGCAACCATCCACCCGGTGCGCATCCCAAATCCACAACATTGAATCCGGGACCAATTATCCTATACGAATTGTTTAGCTCAAGCAGTTTGTATGTTGC
The DNA here is from genome assembly GCF_002787055.1 of Candidatus Nitrosotenuis aquarius. Lineage (NCBI taxonomy): Archaea > Thermoproteati > Nitrososphaerota > Candidatus Nitrosotenuis > Candidatus Nitrosotenuis aquarius. The sequence goes on along the minus strand of NZ_CP024808.1, from coordinate 25,979 downwards.
ACGGCTTCTATATCCTTGCTCTTTTGCTAGCTTTCTATAATGATCACGTTTTGCATCTAGTAGTTTCATTGTTCTTTCTTTTTCTTTGGTTTAGAGAGTTCATTGATTGACCACTCTTCAATCCACTGACATGTTCGTGGACTCACTTCGCCATCAAGCGAGCATTTTTGTTCTACAGGACACACCAAGCACGGTGCATTCTCAATAGAGTCAGTGCTGACAGGAGTCTTTTTGATTTTTAGAACATAGGTCCATCTCTTGTTTTCAAGAATTTTTTCACGGGTAATGATTCCCATTCTTTCTAGTTTTAGCGCCAATCTAGAGCCATCACGGCTAGTAAGTTTGAATTTCTTCCATAATTCGCTTTGAACAATGCCGTCATCATAATTTGCCAAAAACAGACAGACACGGTTTGTGAGCTTTTCCATGTCAACTTTATCGATTTGGAAATTCTCAATTTCCTCATCTGTTAATTCTTCTTCTAGTTGCTCTTCTAGTGTTTTTTCTGGTTCCTCTTCTTCCTTCTTTTTCTTTTTTTCTTCTTTTGCTTCCTTTTTGACCAGTTTTTCTTTTTTGTCTTTTTTCTTGTCTTCTTTGGCCGCCTTTGTCTTTTTTTCTTCCTTTGCAGGCTTGGTTTTCTTTTCTTCTTTTTTCTTGTCTTTCTTAGAATCTTTCTCAGCAGCCTTTTTTGCCATGATGAATCACGCTTGTTTTACAATATATAACATCGCATTATTGTACGCTAAATCTCTGAGATGCGCTAAGGAACTTGTCTCCGTTTTTGTCAAATAATTGAACTTCAAGCAAGTATTGTCCTGCGTCAATTGTTTCTGAAAATTTGTCATTGATTGGCAGGGTTCCAGATTCTCCATAACACTGATCAAAGAATGCACCCTGCTTCACTGCCTTTTTTTGTCCTCCGGAGACATCATAAATGGTAATGTACAGATCCCCGCAATCATATGCAGAGTCATCAACTGAGATTTGCACACTAGTCTTTTCTCCACTAGAGTACTGAGATTGCAAGTCCAAAATATCAATAGCGCCACCAGAGTGTGTCTGCACTGCGTCCATTTGTCCAGAAAGCGCCGTTCCGAGGACTGCTCCCCCATACACAAATGAGAAAATTATTGGAATTATGAAAATCGCGATGCCTTTTGATGCCATTTAGTTTTTCTTGGCATCTTGTGTTTTTATATCTATAGCAATTTTTGTGCGTATCACAATGACGAATAAGTTAAATCGTTGCCACCCCAGATGTGCGCTAGATGCGATTAAGAAAATTCCGAGTGCGTGCATATCGATGCATTCACGATTCTGGCGAAATCAAAGTTGGCGACCTGGCAGCATTTGTTGGGCGAAACGAAAGCGGCAAGACCACAATTCTGCAGGCATTGACTCTGCTAAACCGAGACGAGCGAGTATCTGAGTTGGATTTGTGCGATGAAATGACAGAGGAGCTAAAGTCAGAAATAGTCATAGTCGAAGGCGACTTTCATCTAACCGGCCAAGAAACCAAACTAATCAAGGAAAGATTCCCGCACTTGCCAGAGATCACAGCCATGAGGATCTTTAGGACCAACAAGAGTCAGAAGATCCAGTATGACTTTGGCTCTGTAAAAATAAGCGAGGAAAAAGACAAGGCGCTAAATTCCTGGGAAAATTATACAGAGAAAATTCTAAACTTTATCTCCGCGATACCAAACCACATTAGGATTCAGTTTGACACCAAGTTCTTCGAAGGTCCTCCACCAAAGGACAGAGAGACATTCCTCAGCGAAATGACAGTCTTTAACAATTCGTTGAACATGCTTGCAGCTGATGAGCCATACATTCTCTCAGAGTGGTCAAGATTCTACCAAGAGCGAGAAAAGACCTACGATGAGCTACTAGTTGGAGCTACGGAAAAAACAGCGCTAGAGAACTTTGTCCTAGAACACCTGCATCCAAGATTTGTCTACTTTTCTGACTATAAGAAAATCTATGGCAACATAAATCTCGACGAATACATCAAGGAAACACAAAAGCTGGAAGGTGCAGGTTATGAGGAATTTGACAAGGCCGAAACAGTCCGAAACTTGTTCTATCTGGCAGAGCTGGACACTGAAAAACTTGAAGAATACAAATCCAGCCCGCCAAAGCTGATCAAGCTCCTAAACACTGCAAGCCGAAGATTAACTGACAGACTAAATCCGGCGTGGAAGGGCGACCCAATCCATGTTGATCTGCGATACAACCCAGGCAACATCATGAGTGTCGTAATATCTGATGTGCACAGGGATGGAACCGTGACAAACACAGGTCTTCTAAGCAGAAGAGCTGAAGGATTCAAGTGGACATTTTCATTCATTGTAAACTTTGCAGCAGAAACACAGCGAGCAGAGCTCAAAGAGGCAATTTTGCTTTTGGATGAGCCTGCAAGAAACCTTCACCCAGCACAACAAATGGGAATATCTGACCTTCTCAAGAATTTGGCAGGCTCAAACCAGGTCCTATATGCAACCCATTCGCCATTTATGATATTTGATTACACTCCAGGCAACCTGCTTGTAGTGGAGTTGGACAAACGAAAGCACCTCAGCAGAATCCACTATGATTACTGGAATGCTGACGACGCCACACTAATCCCAATTTTGTATGGCTTGTCACGAGGACTAGTAGAATCTATTGTGGACAGAGAAATTGGCACCAACTCTCGACCAGTCATAATAGTAGAGACAATGTCAGATGCAATGTTTCTGAATTCATTTGACAAGTTCCTAGAGGATCCAAATATTTCGATGAATCCGCTAAACGTTGTTGCGTCATACAGCAAAAACTCTACGCTACCACTTGCCATATTCTACAGAAACCACGGCCACAATGTCTTTGTGATTTTAGATAACACCCTAGAATCAAAGAAAATAGCAGAACAGCTCAAGGCAAACGAGTTTACAGACATGCAAATCATATACCTAGAACAGGGCGGAAAGTCAATTGAGTCAATAGAAGACCTCATACTACCAGAAGACTATTTGCATGCAGTAAACCAGACATATGAAATCAAGCTAAGAAAGGAAGGATTCCGAAACCTAACAAGAGAAGAGGTTCTGGCTAGAAACAAAAAAGGAATAATCGAAAGCCTCAAAGACATTTGGTACGAACACCGAGACGACGGCTGGAACGATTTTGACATTGAAGAAATCGCTCGATACATTTGCGAAAAAATTGCACTAAAAGAAGCGGATTTCCTCTCAGACAAGACAAAGGACCAGTTCCGAGGATTGTTCAGACTTATTGCAGAGAGGATAAGACAGCACCAAAACATGACTGCCCATGTGGGCCTGACCAAGTTCCAGCGAAGCAAGCCTCGATAGCTGCTTAAAGTATTTTACGCACAAGTCATCACCAACGCTCAAAAAGAGTAAATAAACAATATTCGTGAAGGCAGGTAGATTGCACGTGAATTATTCCGTTTTTGCCATTTTAGGAATTTTTACCGTTTTCATATTTTCAGCTTCTGGCCTAGCAAGCGCAGAGACTGGCGCAAAAAGTACAGCTTTTGAAAAAACCACACTCTTGGAATTTACAAACAATGATTCATCTCCAGTTTATACGGTAAAGCTATGGCTCGGCAAAGATTCTGGCACCTTCAAGTCATTCAAGGCAGAAAAGGGTTGGACCGGAATAAAAAACCCACAAGGAGTCCTAGTGTTCACATCAGCGGAGCCATTGGGCCCAGGAGAGTCTGTCAAGTTTGGAATAAAGACAGAAATCGAAAGCCCCGGAGTGAATTGGAAAACATCTGACAGTGCTGGAAATGAGCTGTCAATTGGCAAAGTCACGCCAGGTCAGGAAGCAAAATCGACAACACCAGAGACACCACAACAACCAGACAAGCCTGCACAACCAGTAAACATTGAAAGTGCAACATTCAAAATAATTCCAGAATCTCCAAAAACCGGAGACAGTATCAGAATAGTAGGTGAGGGATTCCCAAAAAACACCGTGCTCAACTTCCTAATAAACAATGAAAGGTTAGAAGACATCCAAACCGATGAAAGCGGTCGTGTTGTTGGGACTGCCAAGATCCCACTTACAATACAGGCGGACAGAGTCGATCTGTCACTTGCTGACTCGCAGGGAAACAAAAAGACAATCAGCATAAGAATCGATAAATCAGAAGAAATTGCAGCACCGCAAAATATCAAAAAACTCACAGTTGACAATTATGTCGCAATAGCAGAGCCAGGCCAGACAGTAACTGCAAGAGGAACAGGCAAGCCCGGAAGCTCTGTAACTATAACAGGCAAAGACTTGGAAGGCAACAAGCAATACCAAGCAGTAGTCTCAGTAGACACACAAGGTAACTGGCAGCACGAAACCGTAATACCGCTAGATGCACCACTAGGCACAAGAAACGTAGAATTCAGCGACGGCATCAACACCATTACAAAATCCCTTAGCATATCCATAACAAAGATAATCAAAACAGATTCATCAAAGACAAAATACGATCCTGGTGAAAAATTCCTCTTCAATGGAACGGCAAAGCCTAGCCAGACACTCCAAGTTGTGATCAACGATCCAATAGGAAAAGAAATTTTTTCGGATTTGCTAGAGCTTGACGAGTCCGGCACATTTGCATTTGAATATCAAACTGTAGCTACATCCACCAAAGGAACCTATGTGGTGTTTTTGACTCAGGGAGATGAAACAGAGATAGTTCGAGTCGGACTAGGCGAGCTCCCAAGCCCACAAATTATTGCCAAATTCGACAAGCTAAATTATGCATCATCAGAGACTGCCAAGCTTACAATCAATGGTCCTGCCAAATCAACAATATCCATTTTGGTTATTGATCCTGGCGACAAAGTCAAACTTACAGAAAGCATCTCATTAGGTCTTGACGGCAGTAAAGAACACGATTTGGTACTAAGCGAATACAAGTCAGGAGTTTACACCGTAGTGATCCAGCACCCACAATCTGAGGCGAGTCTTGTATTCTCCGTGGGCCTTCAAACAACTACAGGAAATATCTCAATTCAAGCAACAAAGCCAGAGTATCTCCCAGGCGACAACATTTTGGTTTTGGGCTCTACTAATCCAAACGCAATTCTGAGTTTAGAAATGACAGACCCAGAGGGCAAAATAATAAAGAAAAAAGACATCTTCTCCGACAAGGAAGGCAAGTTCTCTGAGGGAACATTCAGAGTTCCAAGCGATGCAAAGCAAGGACCTTGGATAATAAAAGCAAAAAGCGGTGCCAAGTTCGCAGATGCCAAGTTCACAGTTTCTGGAACCGCAACAAAGACATTCAACATCAAAACGGACAAGACCACACCGTACAAGGCAGGCGATTACATGACGATTACAGGTATTGGTGGAGGAAAGACCCAGACAGTAGTCATCACAATATCGGATTCAAAGAACAACAAGATAATAGACCTGAGCATGAGCTCAACCAAAGAAGGCGGTTTCCAGACATTGTGGCCAGTACCGCAGGGAATGGAGCCAGGCAAGTACACCATCAAGGCAACCGTTGGAACGGAAACTGCAGAGACTGTATTTGATCTGCAATAAATCAGGAAACCCTTTTTATTACTCTGCCAAACCCACAAACTTGTGAATCTTCAAAACATCATCACAGAATATCCAGACTTTCCAAAGAAGGGAATTTTATTTAGAGACATCAGCCCGATTTTAAAAAATCCGTCTGCCATGTCGCATTGCATAGATGAATTTGCAAAACGATACCATACAAATGACGTAGATGTATTTGCAGGAATCGAGTCTCGCGGATTTCCAATTGCATGCGCACTAGCATTACGATACAACAAGGGCATGATAATGATCAGAAAGCAGGGCAAGCTCCCGGGTGCGACAGTCAAAAGATCATATTCAATAGAATATGGCAAGGCAACAATGGAGATCCAAAAAAATGCAATCAACAAAGACCAACGAGTAGTCATTTGTGATGACTTGCTTGCCACAGGAGGCACCGCAAAGGCAGCAGCTGAGCTAATCGAGAGACTTGATGGCCAAGTAACCGGCTTTGCATTCATGGTGGAGCTAACAGAATTGGGTGGAATCAAAAAGATTTCAAAATACAGAACAGAGTCCCTGGTGAGATACTAGTGGAACAAGCAGACATTGGAATTTTTGGAGGAACCGGAATTTATGATTCCGGCCTCTTAAAGGAAGCAAAAGAGATCACAGTCGACACGCCATTTGGCAAGCCATCTGACTCTATTACGGTTGGCATATTCAAGGGCAAAAAAGTTGCATTCATGCCAAGACATGGAAAAAAGCACACCATCCCGCCACACCTTATCAATTACAGAGCAAACATTTGGGCATTCAAGCAAATGGGAATAACTAGAATAATTGCACCGTCCGCAGTAGGAAGTCTCAAAGAAGAGATTGCCCCAGGACATTTTGTTTTGCCAAACCAGTTTATTGATTTTACAAAATCTCGCAAAGGAACATTTTCTGAGGAAGGTAAAGTAATTCACATTTCGGTTGCAGACCCGTTTTGCCCGGAATTGCAATCGGCCATACTAAATGCGGCAAGCGAGCAAAAAATTTCAGTTCACAAAAACTCAACCTATGTCTGCATAGAAGGCCCCAGATTTTCCACAAAGGCAGAATCAAAGTTCTACAAGTCAACTGGTGCAGACATAATTGGCATGACATTGGTACCAGAGTGCCAGCTAGCGCGAGAGGCGCAAATCTGCTATGCGTCAATTTCTACTGTCACTGACTATGATGTCTGGGCAGAAAAGCCAGTCACCGCAAAAGAAGTAATCGAGACATTGCACAAAAACGTAGAAAACACAAAGCGACTGCTCACATCAATTCCAGACGCAATACCAGAGCATCGTGGATGTTCCTGCGCAAAAGCCCTAGAAGAAGCCCAGTTCTAGGAATCCGCAAAGGACTCTCTGCTCAAGCCCTCAGGTAGCGTGATGTTGCCGGAGACTAGGTTCTTTTGCAGAACATCAATTACTTCGTTGGAATCATAGCCTAGCTTTTGCAATGCTTTTTCGGTTGCCTTGGAGATTTTTGCGCCAATGTTGTGCCCGCCAATTCTGCCAAACGCAATTGCCGAAAACTTGAATGTGTTGTTGTCTATGGTAAACGTGCCTGTGATTTTGGCCGCCATTTGGTTGCCCTTGACATTATTGATGTGAACCGCAACGTCCAAGCCTTGCACCTAGATTTCTATTGCCTTGTTGATGTTATCATCGATTAGAAAGCTTACATGATGAGGATCATCTACTTTGAAATCCCGGACTGGAATCTCAATTACCTTGTCGTCCGGATTTTCCACCTTGAGTGTGCCGTTTTGCTTTAGTCGGACTAGCTTCCACCTGTCTTTTCCTTTGAATAATTTGCGCACCAAGACTGCCCATTTCTCATCGGGCTCTATTTTTGGCATGCCGACATAATCCACAATGGAGTCGATTCCCAGTTGTTTTTCTTCGCAGAACCTCTTTTTGCACAAAGCGCAACGCCAGACATCCACCGAGCCTATTGTTCTAGAGTCAACATTTACGTTTGTTACTCCAAAGTAAGTGATCTCGTGTTTGCAGGTTTCAGTGTCAACACTCATTGGTTCTTGGCGCAAAAAGGCACTATTTAGTTCTTGCACGCTCATAGTGCACCTCCAAGGCAACGCCAATGTTATCCACTATGAGATTTTTTTTAAATTCAATATTTTCTCTGGCGCACATTTTGCGATACATGTTGACTGCAGTAAATCTTGGATGCATTGCCTCAAATTCCGTCTCAGACATGTCAATGAATCCGCCAAGTGAGACCAGTTTTTTTGCCGCCTGCAGTGCTGTGTTGCTGTCCAACCCAAGTTCGGATGCGATTCTGTCTGCAGACATTTTACCCTTGGTTGTCACAAGCAAAAAGATCTTTGCCTCAATTGGCTCGAGTTTGACTTCATGAATCAAGTCACGTTCTATTTTATCCAGATTCATTGTATTTTGTGACTGTACTTGAATAATTAAATCTGAACTAGTTTTGCTTTATTTTGAATAATTTTTTTGATAGTTTTAGAGTAAAGCCCATTCCAATAAAGTGCACCACCACACCCACTATGAGTGAGGTATACTTGTCTCCGGTAACAAACCAAGCGACAAAAAACGCAACCAGCGACGGAACTGTGATTATTGCGCCAATAATAGAGCCCCTTAGAAATATTCCCTTCATTGGACTTTTAGCTTTGTCCACAGGTGTAGTTTTTTGCGCGATAATAAAAATCAAGATTTGTAAGCATAGTTCAAGGTGTTTTGTTCGGATCGTACAAAACCCACCTTAATTTCACATCAGGGAAATTTGATTATTGAATCGCAAGTACATCAGCAGAGATGATAATAAAAAGACCGATGCCTCTGACAAGCAAGGCAAGGAGATATTTTTTGAAAAAGATCCTGCGCAAAATTCCACAGAAAAACAGTTCACAAACCTTGGCGACGACATACGCGATGCCAACAAGTACATCAATTCATTAACCAAGCATATTGCAGATCAAAAATCAAAAATAGACTCTATTAAAAAGATGCAAACCAATTTTGAAAAGGAGCTAGGAATGTTAGTCCCGGTTGGAAAGCCAATACCTGTTCAGACAAACAATACAGAGTTTGAGATCCTAGGAAAGGAATTCGAGTCCGACAAAATCATCACAGACATCACAGAAATAGTTGAAAAACAGGTGCAGAATCGAATTTTGGCACTTGAAAGCCAGCTGCAAGAAGAGCGAAGAAACTCGGATGAATTCAAGATAATGCTGGAACAAAATCTCAAAAAATTCAACAGCCTAGAAAAAAACCTCAAGGGCCAAAAATCCGTCCTAGAGGGCGAAGTCAGAGAAAAAACGGAAAAATTAATCCAGGCAGAGAGACTATCAGCAATAGGGGAGCTAGCATCAAGGCTTGCCCATGATCTGAAAAATCCACTGTCGGTAGTAAAGGGAACTGCGCAGCTGATCAAAGTCACAAACAAAAATCTAGACGAAGTGACACTAAAGAGAATCGAGTTGATCGAGAGATCAATTTTCCGCATGACGCACCAAATCGACGGAGTCCTAGACTATGTCAAGGGAAGCCCGATTGTAAAAAAGCAACCATCCTCACTACACGAAACAATCATCTCTGCACTCCAAACACTAATGATTCCAACAAATGTTACCATCAATTTCCCAAAAGACGACATTGTTGTGTTGTGCGATTCACAAAAAATGCAGATCGTCTTTTCCAACATAATACTAAATGCAATCCAAGCAATAGGCGAAAACAAGGGCACGGTAAACATTCGCGCCAAGAAAAAGCAGAACAATATAGAGATCAAAGTAGAAGATTCCGGCCCCGGAATATCATCCAGCGTTCAGGGCAAGATCTTTGATCCGCTAGTCACAACAAAGCAGGAAGGGACCGGTTTAGGGCTTGCCAGCTGCAAGAACATAATAGAGCAACACAGGGGCACTATTTCAGCTACAAACAACCCCACTACATTTACCATAACTTTGCCCCTATAGAGCATAATTACTTTATATTTAGCAAAACGCAATTCAATCAAGTTGTCAAGCTACAAAAGGACGTACTCTAATGAGCAATCAATTAATTTTATCATCCCGATCATGATTATTCTATTTCTGGGCATAGTGTACATCATGTCACTTCGGTACGGCCAGGGTGCAGTAAGTTTCATCCTAATTGGGATAGCAGCTGCCACCATGATTTACTGGGGATTTGTCATCAAAAAAATGACTAGGACTGAAAAGCCCAAGTATACTGCACGCGAGACAGAAAGCAAGAACTGGGTTTATGATGTCATAAAGGGCGAAAACGAGATTGTCTTTGTAGCAGAGGTACCAGGACCTGACGATAAAATCATGGTAAGACTAGTAGAAGGTGTATTGTATATTCGCGCAGCGGGCGGATTTTCAAAAGAGGTTCCAGTAGAAGGAGCTTCTGGAATGCAGATTTCTGACTTTAAGTACAGAAACGGCGTTCTGACTTTGCGAATCGGAAAGACTACAGAGACTTAGCCAGTTCCAGTTTTTCTGGCAAGTACTTGTCCGTGATGTTTGTCAAACCATATTTTGAGAAGGCTTCTAGTTCAGCCTTTCTTTTTATTTTTAGAAATATTTCCAGCTCCTTTTTCCAGACCCCCTCCTGATATCTTGGGTCTTTTTGCAAATCATAGATTCTCTTAATGTCAGATTCTGTCATAGGGATGGTTGGAAGCTTGTACTTTTCAATGTCGGATGCCCACACGCCAACCCACTTTGCGTCAGGAACAGTTAGTTCTCTGAGGTGTGCGGCGTTTGCAGAGCCAGACTTGATTACCATTGCAATGTGCTCCCCATAGACGTCTCCGTCCGTTAGAATTACGACTGGAAGTTTCATTTGCTCGTGCAATCTTTTTAGCAGGTATCGGGTGGAACGCGGAGCCTGTCCTGCAGTATCTATAATGATTGCCTTGAATTTTTTGTCGACCTTTTCTTCTACAAATCTAGTAAACAGACCACCTTTTTCTATGGCAATGACTAGTTCTGCGCTGGTATCTACTAGTTCTGCGCTGGACAAGCTAGGGCCAATCAGATAGCCGTCAGGATGGTCAGACAGATTTGTCCTTCTTCCCTCATATCCAGGAACGGTATATTCTATAGTCAAATCACCAAAGACGCTGCTTCGCTCCTCTGGGAATATGTGTAGGTCCTCTCGTGGTCTTGCCAAGACTGCCTCCAAGTCCACAATAATGTTGTCAGATTCTGGCTGGTCCTCAAAGTCGATTTCAAAGGCTTGCGATGAATAGTAAATGTCTCTCAGGGTTGAGGATTTTTTTTCTTGGACCAGCCTGTTTGCAAAGAATGCGAGCCAGATTAGTTGCGTAAATGATCGTAGCTGTGACATGTTGCGCGAGCTGCGAAGCCCCGCAGCCTTGCCAAGAACATATTGGCGCAGTTTTTTGTCATATACGATATTGCTAACGGATCTGCTTGGCACATAGAATTGCGGAAATTGTCCTTTTTCCAAGTCGTTGTAGATTTTTGTACCTTCTGACTTTAGCAGCTCCCGTAGTGCCTCGTACTTTGCCGCTGCGATTTTTTCTGCTTTATTCTTCGGTTTTGACATTTGTATTCAGATCTTTGATTAGTTTTTTGTAGTCAGGCTCTTTATTTTTTCCTGCTAGCTCAGTTGCAAATTGCGCAATTAATGGAAGATATTTCTGGTATAAGTTGCTCCTCTTCTTTTCTGCCTCTGCTAGGCCCTTCTTTGACATGTATGAGGAGAGCTTTCTTAGCAAAAACTGCAAAGCAAGTCGCAGTTCTTTTTCAATTTCCGGCCTGTCTGCTACGTTTTCCTTTCCTACTGTTTTGTATGGAATTCTAGTGGAACAAATATGGCTTACAATAACCACTGGTGAGTCGTTTTTGAGCTTGTACCTGCCCCAGTCCGTCTCATTTACCACCTGCAATACAACATCGCTTCCCTCATCGTATAACAACGGGATTCTGTTTGCAAACCTGTACACACTGATTTTTCCTGCCGGGATCTCGCCCCCATAGGCAATTCCCATCTCCACCACAAACGGAAAGCCGGAATACGCAGAGGCGCTTCTTTGTATCACATCAAAGAAATCAGGCTTGAAAAACTGGGCAATTCCCTTGCGTAACGGCTCTTCGCCCAGAGGTGCAAGGCAGCTCGGGTCGGGCGCCAAAAAGTCCTCGTATCTCTGCAGCGAATCGCTTAGCTGTACTAGTTCCTCATTGGTAAAGGAGCCGATTCTTTTCTCAGGCTTTAGGCTTGCAAATTCCGCAAACTTGTCTGCGGTGGACGGTCCTACTCTTTGGAATCTTTTTGTGAGAAACGTTCCAAGTGTCTCACCAGCCACTGTGTTTGCAAGTTGTTTATAGTACGGACTGGATTTTGGCATGTCTATCATTACAGATTTTGATTCGCCAAAGTCCCAGTATGTGAGGTGCTTGTTTGCCAAGTCCACGTCATCAATTCTTATTTTCATTACTTTCTCAAAGTCCATTTGCAAAAACGACATTAGTGCAACTATTACTCTGACAGGTCTTGATAGTGATGCCCATTTTTTTTCTGCCCTCTGCATTATTCCCTCAAAGTTTAGATTCTTTTTTGCAAGGCCCAGTTCTTTGCGTACCTTTTCTATCATGGAGTTATCTAGTGTCGGGATTTCATAATGAGTGTCAACGATCATTCGGCGTATGGTTTCAACGTCGACTCCGTGCGGGTGCGGTTTGATTATTGTCGGAGGCGCAGGCATTGTATCAACAATTCGTTTGTATTGGAATTTCTCTCCCTTTGGATCATCAAACGATATTGTTGCATATGGCGTAATCAGCGAAGTCTGGTACACATAGTCTCTGATTTTAGAGCCTGCCTTGGAATAGTCACCTTCTAGTGTTATTGAGACATTTAGACCTTTTTTGCCAGTCTCTTTTGTTGTGTGCTTTAGTATGACCGGCTTGTTTTTTTGAATGTCAAGCATCATTGAATATTCATGTGAAGTCTGGCCGTCAACTGAGCTGGACACCACAACTGGTTTGTTTGTGGTGATTTGTCCGTACAAAATTGCCATTGTAGCACCTAGGCCGAACATGCCTCGTGCCTGCTTGAGGCCGAATTTAGAGCCATACAGTACAGTTCCAAACGCAAGCGGGATTTGCTTTGAATCCATTCCTGGGCCATTATCCTTAACAGTTAGGACGTATGGTTTTGGGTCTGGCTTTTCTGGGTCTACTGGTTGAATTATCAGTTTTACATCTGGCAGTATGCCTCTTTGGTCACATGCATCCAGTGCGTTTTCTACAAATTCTCTAACAGCAGTGTATAGTGAACGTGTGGGATTGGAAAATCCAGCAAGGTCCCTATTTCTGTAAAAGAACTCGCTTGGCGAAATCTGGCTAAAGGTTTCCTTAGACATCTTTGTTTTCCCACAACTGCATTCGCTCTATTTTTTGTCTTCTCTTGTTTGCTTCCAGCCTTCCATAGACAGAGCCGTGCTTGCTTCCAGAAGAAATTGATGATATTGCAGAGACTGCCAGCTTGATCTGAATTGGCTCTCCAATTATTGAAACAGTTTTTCCATAAACGCAGATACTAGTATTGGTTAGATTTTCCATGTTTGCTCTTGCTCTACCTCCCTCTCCGATTATTCTTCCTTTTATCCTTTCAATTTGCTGCTGGGATTTACCTGCAAAGTCTCTCAGATCCATCACATGCAAAACATAATCTTCCCTCATTAGCTTCATTGCGTTTTCTGGCGAGAATCCGCGGCCTATCGCGGTGACTAGTTCTACTGCCTTAAACGGCTGGATCTGATCTATTTGGCCGTCCGTTACTATTTCCACTTCGCCTGTCTCGCTGTCTATTTCCAGTTTTACAAAGCATGTTTTTTCTATCTGGGCTTTGACTTTTCCAGATTTTCCAATTAGTGCGCCTACTCGGTCCACTGGAATTCTTACTAGTTTATCAAAGCTCATGATGTTATTGTGTGAAGGACGTCAGTCGGATTTGCAACCGTTAGTCCTCTTTTTGCAAAAAAGTATGACATGTTTTTAATGTCTCTTTCAAGAAAGTTTTGAGCATTTGGGTGTATTGTGTCAACTGCTGATCCAAAGTCAAAAACGACTAGGCCGCCTTCTGTCTTGAACACATTATATTCAGAGAGATCGCCATGGACGAGTTTTGCCTTTTTGTAGAGTTTTGTGATAAAGTCAATTATTTGCGCATAATCGTTTTCATCGACTTCGATTTCATGCAGTGTCGGTGCAGGTACTCCGGCTTTGCCGACAAACTCCATCGCAAGCACGTTTTTTGATACGTGGAGTGGTCTTGCCACAGGCAGCTCGTGTCGGATGCATTGTTTGAGGTTCTTGAACTCTTTTTGGGCCCAAAGGTACACCATGTTTCTCGTGCCCTTTTTGAGGTGGGAAAATCTTGGATCACCCAAGATGTATGGTGCGCGTTTTTTAAAACTCGAAGTCGATGTCAGATATACCTTGAGTGCCACATCCTTTCCTTCTGGGTCGACTGCCCAAAACAGGGCAGACTCTTTTCCTGCCTTTACTATGCCGTTTACGTATGAGATTATCTTGGCGTTTATCATCTCATACATGGTAAACATTGTAGTCTTGTCAAGGACTTGGTTGACTACCTTGTTGTTTTTGAATCCGTCTTGGGGCTTGCGCCGCTTTTGCTTTGGAAAGATTTTTGCAAACCTAGAGTCATAGTCTTCTATTTCTTCTATTCCAGAAAAATCGTCTTCAGACAATTTTGTACATCATTAGAATTCTTTTGGCAAATGACCGTTGTTTTTGAGCCAGTCCACCTGGGACAGCGTGAATCTCCAGGTAATGTCGCCGCGGTCGTCTTGTTTGAAATCCCATGGCGCAATGATCACAACATCATTGTCTCTAATCCAAATTCTGCGCTTGAGTGTTCCACGAATTCTTCCTCTTCGGATTTTCTCATCTGTGCATTTTACAAGCACTTGATCACTTCCTAAGAGTTTGATGACCCTGCCCAACATCTCGCCTTGCTGTGGCAGCTGGATGTCTTTTAGCTCACTTTCGTTTAGAACCTTACGCTTTCCCAATGGTATTGGGTTGAAATTTTTGTATATAATTGTGTGTATTACATTTTGAATACTATCAAAAATGGAACGCCGTCTATTGTCTTGACTCCTTGTTGCGAGCCAATTTTGAGGTGAACAGACATTTGTATGGTGTTTGTGCCAACCAAATTCAAGACGGAGCAGTTTTGTAGTAGTGTTTCTGCTTCTTCTTTTTCAACTAGTCTTTGGCCATAGTAGCTTTTGCTGATGTTGATTTGCAGTTTGCCGTTTTTGATTACTTTGCCTAGAAGGTCTTCATCGCACATGTTTAGCATGTTGCTGTTTTGATAGTTAGATGTCTTGACGAAGAATCGCATTATGCGTATTTACCTTTGAGTGATGATTTTGCGCCGCATGCCTCGCATATCAAAAAGGTGATTCTGTTTTCTCGCTCTATTTTGGTATCTGGGCTCTTGCAGGTTGGGCATTCAAGATAATCCTTGACGTAAATGTTAAGCAGGTTCACAAAGTCGTGTGGTTCGCGCCTTCCAACAAAGATTGCCTTGTCTCCGCTCCGCTCAGCTGGGGTTGCAAATTCCTTTGCCAAATATTGCAGAACCTTGTCTGGGTCTCGTCTCAGCTTTTTTGCAAAGTCCATGAAATTGTGCAATATGGTGCGCTGGCCTTCCCACATTACATTGGGCGATGGAAGCTCAAATCTCTCCACGACATCGGTCTGTTTTTCGGAGATCTTGTCCTGGATTCGCTTTAGGAGCTTTTCATAGTCTGCCTTGGTCAATAAGAAATAGAGACAGCTCTGTCTATATGAGCTTAAGTCAAAAAGAAAGAGTGGTTTAGCTTAAGCAGCGCCGATTCTAAAGACGTTGGTACCACATTTTGGACAAACGCCCTTAACAGCTGGACGACCATTCTTTAGCTTTGTTGGTTTAGGATCTTTAATTTCCCTTTTTGCTCTGCATTTTACACAGTAAGCTTGAGCCATTGTGATTGGTCTACAGTATGCGTGTATTTAGCAAGAAACGGTAAAAATTATTTTACTATACGATGGACTAGTCTGCATTTGTGAGATGTAGTTAGTTGCGAATTTCGATCCAAATTGGATTGGCCTGTTTTTGCTAATTATGACATCAAATCAGACAAAATGCAAAATTTTGGCAAAAATCATGTCAATTTTTTGTGGATTTCAATTATATTATAGGGTGCAATTTTTGGATTGAGTTGAAATCAAAAAAAGGATTCATCATAACTGCAGGGGTGCTAGCTGCCATCACTGTGGCAAGTTTTGCAGTTTGGTTCATTCCGCAAAACAACCAGTCCAGCATTGTGATTTCAAATCCCAGTGACGAGCTTGACGCACTAATTGATCAGCAAAAGGCAATCTCAGAATCCGACAAGATTGAATTTGACAAGATGTTATCAGGTCAAATCACACCGGAAAACTATATCGCGATTGCAGAAATATCGTCAGGCCAGATTCGCTCCATTATAATCAGCATAACAGAGCCAGATGTGCCAGAACAATGGATGCAAAGCTATTCGGCACTTGCAGACTCGCTTCGAGCATACAACACCTATCTCAGAGAGACGACAGTCATTGCAGAGAAGCTAAAGTCAGACCCGGCATCAGACATAACAGAAGACAAGGCAAAACTAGAGCAATACCTAACCCAGGCACAGGACTCGCTTGCCGCATCAAACGACTCCCGTCCAGCCTAGATGAGCCTAGATTCCTATTTGTAATATTTTGAATGGTTGGAAATCGTTAATAGGTAATTTTGCAATGTATAGTCGTATTGTCTTTAGACTCTAAAATAGAAAAGAAACTGGATACGCCACTTACAAGCAGGTTGCTAGTGATTTGTGTAGACAGGGACAACGATGTTGGCGATAAAGCTGGTGTTCTAACACCAGTAGTTGGCAGAAACGCATGCATCGAAGCTGCACAAAAGCTTGCACTGCAGGACCCAGAGGATGCCGATGCAAACTCTATTTTCTATGCAATAAAGACGTACGAAGACCTGATCAGCAAAGGCTACCAAACAGAGGTAATCGTGGTTGCAGGAGTAAGTGACAGGGGAGTCCAGGCAGACGAAAAAATAATTCGCGAGGTAAAGTCGGTGCTATCCAGCTTTTCGGCAAACGGCGCAGTCATTGTATCAGATGGCGAAGATGACGAAAGTGTCATACCTATAATACAAAATGTCGTGCCAATTGTTTCTGTCCAAAGATGCGTGATGCGAGTAAGTAGGAGTGTCGAGTATTCCTATGCGGTCTTTGGAAAATATCTAAAGATGATCGTTTATGATTCAAAATATTCAAAGTTCTTTTTGGGATTGCCTGGAATTTTGCTATTAATTGGCGGAATCGGCACCATATCCGGATATACACAAGAAATCTTTGCAGTACTAGTCAGTATATTGGGCGGTGCATTTTTGATCCGCGCATTTGATGTAGATAGGGCCTGGTCCAACTGGGCAAAGCCTACACCTGCAGGCCTGATTCGAATGTTCACAGTGGTAACTGGCATTACAATTGCATTGGCATCGATATTGTCTGGATTTTCTGCAATCCACACAAACATTTTGGACCCACAAGTTTTGGGTTCAGGTGTTCCAAACATATTTGCAGACAAGGTGACACTGGGCCAGTTCATTGCAGGCGCATTGCCATTTTTGTGGATGGGAATAGGCGCAATATTTGGAGGAATTTTGATAAGCAACTGGCTAAAGGGAAGCCTCAGGCAGATTACCGATATTTTACGCATGATTGTGCTAGTTTCAGTATATCCAACGGTATACCAGTTTACAAATCTGCTAGTCAATGATGAGAGCTCCTTTACCCTGATTCCGCCATTCTTGGCAGGCCTGGCAATAACACTGATATCTGCTACCTTCTTATTCCGAAAATACAGGAAAAAGAAGGGAGGAGAAGTCTTATCGGAATAGAAAAAGCAAAACCGTTTCTCTCCTATTTTTACAAATTATACACGCAAAGACTCGAAAATGAGATCAGGTGCGGCACCATCCCAAACCACATTGCAGTAATACTGGATGGCAACAGAAGGTGGGCAAAAAAAGCACTGACAATGTCCAAGGAAGGCCACTTCAAGGGAGCCGACGCAGTGGAGAACTTTTTAGATTGGTGCGAAGAACTAGACATCAAAATCATCACTCTGTATGTTTTGTCTACTGAAAATCTGGATCGCAAAGACAATGAGTTGGAATACCTCTACGAGTTGATTCGGCAAAGGCTGGAAAAATTGTACGTAGACCCGCGAATTCACAAAAACAAGATGCGCGTCAAGGCTATGGGAAGAACCGAATTGTTGCCAGATTCCATAAATAATGTTCTCAAAAGACTAGACGAAGCCACGCAAGGATACGACAATCATTATCTGAATATTGCAATTGCATATGGAGGACAAAACGAGCTGGTAGATGCAGTCAAAAAGATTGCCGCTCGAATCAAGGACGGTAGTATCAGTGTCAATGACATCAACAAAGACGTAATAGAGGCAAACCTGTATACTGCGCACTTGCCCCAGCAGTCGCCAGATCTGATATTGCGTACATCCGGAGAACAGCGAATGAGTGGGTTTTTGCTTTGGCAGGGAGCATACAGTGAGCTAATTTTTATGGATATTTTGTGGCCTGAATTCAGAAAGATTGATCTGCTTCGGGCAATTAGGACATTTCAGAAAAGAAACAGAAGGATTGGAAAATAATGCAAGAGACATCTGAGAGATCAGCCGGAATTGTTTTGTTTAGAAAAGACGTAGATCGAAAACTGTTTTTGCTTTTGCACTATCCGTCGGGCCACTGGGACTTTATCAAGGGCAGAATAGAAAAAGGAGAGGATGAAAGGCAGGCAGCAATTAGAGAAGCAAGAGAGGAAACTGGAATTACCGACATTGAATTTATCGACGGCTTTGAGGAAAAAATCCACTACACCTACCAGTATGACGGCAAGCTAGTCAAAAAAGAAGTGGTGTTTTTCTTGGGCACAACAAAGACAAGTGACGTTACAATATCGCACGAGCACTTGGATCATGTTTGGCTCGAATATGACTTGGCACACTCCAAGACAACATACCAGAATGCAAAAAGTTTACTGCAAAAATCAAAATCCCTAGTTTTTGCAAGCTAGGCCTACCATTTCTTTGGCAGTCTGTGCCGGGTTTTTTGATCCAAGAATTGTTCTGCCGACGATCAGATAGTCAGAGCCGGCAGACACCGTACTGGAAATATCGCCACCTTGCGTGCCGATCCCTGGCGAAAATACATTTAGCTTGCCACGGCTTTGCTTTTTGCAGTATTGTATGATATCTGGAAATGTCGCGCCCACAATGATTCCGTCTGCGGACATTTTTGTTGCCCATTCTAGGAATAATTTGTAGAGTTGTGTGCTCTTTGAGCCTAGTTTTACGCCTAGCTCGTACGTTACCTTGGCTTCAGGGGAGCTCATATGGCACAGCGAAATGACGCCTTTTTTGTTCTTGTGAGACAGCTCGATTAGTTTTTGGAGGTTTCCTGGGCCCATCATTGGGTTTACTATTATACAATCAAAGCCCAAATCCCACAATGTTTTGGCGGCAACCAGATTTGTGTTTCCAATGTCATTTAGCTTGATATCTGCAATCACCTGCAATCCATTTTGATGTGCTGCTTTTGTGATTTTGGTTATTTGTTTTTCTCCTAATGGTAGTAAAACATGAAAGTTAAACTTGATTGCACAAAGATAATCAGATAGTGTCTTGATGTTTTTTAGGGTTCGAGATTCTAGATTTTTTTGATCGTCATAGTCATTTGCCAAAATAAGCGGGCTTTTTTGTCGAGCTAGTTTTTTGATTCGCTCTGAAAAATTATTCATAATGGATTAGTGGGTGTGTTTCTACTAGCTTTATTATTTTGATGTACGAATAGCCGTGCTCATTTAGGTTGTCGGTAAAGACAGGCGCATTGCCATTGAACATTGAATATTTCAAAAACGGCTGTGTCGGCTCGGAATCAAGTGTGACATGGCAGAAATATGATGGGCCGTCTTCGTTAAAGTTCATGAAGACACCAATTAGCCACTTGTCTCCCCGCGGAAATGAGAACAGCGGAAATGGCGCTTCTTCGTATCCATGGCTTATTTTTGCAAGGCTTGCCAAGTCTTCAAGCTCGATTAGCTCGTATTTTTCCAGCTGCTCATCAGAGTGCTGTCGAAGCGATGGCGGTAGTTCCTTGATTTTGACTATTGGAGAGTATAGTTTTGTCGGCTCTGATACTGCATCGACTACGGATGTTTCCTCTTTGCCGTTTTTGAAGCCATATGCCAAATAGTGGCCGTTTTTGTCCAGTGGTACATAGTATATGATTGGGCGCTCTTTGAGCAGGTCCATCTGAATTGCAAGAATTTTTTTGCCGTCGTGCTCGTGCATAAATGATACGCGTGGAACTCGCTCCAGCGCAGAAACTAGGCGTGAGAATTCTAATTGTGAGGCTAGTTGAATGTATTTAGGAGATTTTGGTTTTTCCACGAGTCCAGTAAAACAATTGGCAAAATAAAGTTTAGCAAAAATTATCCAAACAATTATTCTCTCAAGTCAATGATATCAGTAACGCCTGGGCCTGTGCCTATCAGCATGACTGCCACGTCTGTTTTGTCTTCTATATCTGTGATGAATTTTTTTGCCGCTGCGCTCAAATCTTCAAATGAATTTTTGTGCGCACATTCTGGGAACAATACATCTAGTTTTGTGAGCGCAATTTGTGTTGCGGAATTGAGCATGACTGCACGCTTGGCAAGCGCAAAGTCAAATTCGGCTGCACGCCTCTGTCTGCCTGTTACTGTGCCTATTTCCGACCAGCCACGCTTTGCCACCTCGTCCATTGGCAGCTCACCCTGGAGTGTTCCTGTGCCTACGCGTGTAACATAAGACTTGAAGACGACCATTACGTCGTCGACATTTTTTGGGCCAAGTCCAATGTCTGCGCATATTCCTGAGGCTGTGACGTCCTTTGATGTGACAAATGGGTATGTCCCATGCCACAGTGAGAGAAATGTTCCCTGTGTGCCTTCAACTAGGACGTTTTCCTCTGCATCCAGTGCTGTGTGGAGTTCCTGTGCCACATCAATTAGATACGGCTTGAGTGAGGGAATCTCTTTGGCCATCTTTAGCGTACGCATGGCTCTGTCGGCATTTGCAGGACCCGTGCCAGAACCGGTGCTTCCGATTTTTTCCTTTAGCCTGCCTCCGCCGTCTGCATCGGTGTGTGTTTTTTCTATTATGCCGCAGTTATTATCAACAAAGGATCTCTGAGCAGTTCCAAATTCCTCAATTTCCTTGTGCAAGACATCCGGATGTACCACAACGCCTGGACCTATCATCAGTCTTGCCTTTTTGTTCAAAAATCCGCTGGGCAGCATTCGAACTTTGTATTTTTTGTTGCCATCCTCTATTGTGTGGCCTGCGTTTGGTCCTGCCCCTCCCCTGACTACAATGCTTGGGTTGTCGTTTTGCGCCAGATATGAGATGATTTTGCCTTTTCCTTCATCTCCAAAAAATCCACCAACTACAACAGTCGAGGGCATCAATGGATGAGATTTTGAGCTTTAATTTAAGCCAAGTTATGGAATTGCGATCTAAATTTTTAACGCCCCGACACAAAGCGACTTTTGATTGTCGCACCCAAACTTTGCAGGAAACATCATAGTAAATTTGGCAAACCTACCAGATTTTTTGCGAAAGCCAATCCTCAAAAAAAGAATGGAAGAGTTT
The DNA here is from genome assembly GCF_002787055.1 of Candidatus Nitrosotenuis aquarius. Lineage (NCBI taxonomy): Archaea > Thermoproteati > Nitrososphaerota > Candidatus Nitrosotenuis > Candidatus Nitrosotenuis aquarius. The sequence goes on along the minus strand of NZ_CP024808.1, from coordinate 4,615 downwards.
TTCACATTGTCTGCACCCGATCAGATGGAGATAATCAACAATGCGCTGGAGGCAGGCCCCACAATTCCGTTTCCAAACTTTGCCAAGCTTTTTGCCACGTGGCTTGAGATCCTATCTGCAATGCCTGAGGAGAAGCGAATCGGACTTGCATCGGCATATGTGTTCGAAGTCCTCAGAAACCCGCAAAAACTGATTCTCTTTAACCTGGACGGGATTCTCGAGGTGTTCTTGTCGCTGGACAAGTCCAGCCAAGACTCTATAGCGGAATCTGTCCAAAAGATATTTTCTGGATTATCAGAGCAGCAAAAAAGGCAGCTGTTCTTGATTATACCAAATAGCGCAAAGGAAAGGCTCGGTCTTTAGGCCTGTGGCTTGTCTGGTTTGCGGTTGTCCTCATTGGAAAAGTCGATTACGTCTCCCTGAGGCGACAATACCCCGACAAAGATCTTTTCGTTCTTTTTGAGCAGTTTTCTGTGGTCTGGCAGCGACATGTCCAGCCTTAGCTCATTCATGACCATTATTCTATAGGTCTTCCATTCCTCCCAGCATTTGGTACAGCACGGATATGTTCCGCCCACTGCGTCAAGCTGCTCAGAGTCAGGTATCTCATTTTTGCATTTTGTGCAAACTCGCGCCATCAAACTTGCTCCATGTGTAGTCAATTTATTCTTTTTTTGGCAATGAATAATAACAGAATTAGAGTACATTCTGTGTGAAGATCAAGTGCCCAAAATGCAAAGGCAATGCAGACTTGGCGCAAGACTTTACTTTGGTGACATGCCAAGACTGTAACTTGGAAATGTCATATGGCGAATATGTCAAGTATGTTGCGCATAATGACGTGACATATTCAGACATTTTGGGCGATTATGCGGGTTCTACTGAGGGGCAGACTGCCGGAACGCTTGATGAATGGGACTAACTTTTAAAATCAAATATCCAATACAAAGTACATGGAAGTATTTTTTTTAGAAAGCATTTTGAATTTGGTAGGATTTGCCGTAGGAATCATAATTGGAATACTGTCATACATTGGATTTAGGAACACTGGCAGCCCAACTTTATTTCGGCTAACACTTGCGTTTTTCTCAATTGGAATTGGCTTTATGATAATGTGGCTTGGCATAACACTTGATGCGTACGTATTTGATCCAAAAGAGCCGCAGAGATGGATTCAGACAATTGGGATTGCGGTGCAGACACTTGGATACTTTTTCATTGCGTTTTCCCATACAATCAAGTCGTTTTTTCCAAGATCAAATTATCTGAGATCAGTTGGAATACTGCCACTGTTTTTGATTTCATTTACATCAATAGAAAACGTGATTCGCTCCATTTCGTTTATCCTGCTAGCGTACGGCGCAATTGAAACAATGATGTCGTATTTTGAGAGTAGGCGAAAGACTGCCATATTTGTGGCAGCTGGCCTTGCACTGTTGGGATTTGGGGAGTTTTTGGGTTGGTATTATTTTGTATTTCCGCAATCCATACTGAATATAGTGTCAATTTCCATCAAAATCACGGGACTAGGCCTGCTCTTTATTCCGGTTACCAAGGTTCCCCTGACAAAGATAAAGTTCGATGAAAATCTCTAGCTCAGGCTCAAATTTAGCTCAATGACATTATTTTGTCAAAAAATCTTATCCTGCCAATATATTCAACAATAATTTTACAAAAAATTTGTCAAAATGCAAGTATACAGAACCCACATGAAAATAATCGGAGATATTCTAACTACAACCCGCGACGACTTGCCAGACGAAGAGGGTGCAAGCATCACATATTTGATACGAAAGGCAAACATCTCCCATGGGAGAATATCAAAGATACTGGGCACTTTGGTGTCTCAGGGATTACTAGAGCAGACCAATTCCGATGGTGCATGCAAGTACAAAATAAGCAGCACCGGGAGAGATTTCCTGCAAGCATACAACACGTTTAACAAATTCGCAGACAGTTTCGGTCTGACTATCTAATCAAAATCCTCATCTTCTATTTCTTCGTCTTCAGCATCTTCAAAGTCGTCCTCAAAGTCATTTTCGAGATCAGGCTCTGTGCTCATGATACTAGTATAGAATTTCTTTATTTAATTTTTAATCAAGCTAAATATGTACTGGATTTTAGCTTGTACTCATTGAATGTCCTAGTTACTTGTGCAAGACACTTTGAGGGCGAAACCACCGAGGAGATCAAGGAATTGTTGTCCGAGCTTGGTGATGAGGACCCCAAAATTTCCATGACAGAATTTTCCGGAATTTTGTATATAGACACCAGCGCAAACCCTCTGGATCTGATAAAAAAGATTCGAGAAAAGCTAGAAGACGAGCCATGGTCTATTAGATACACAATGCGCGCAATTCCAATATTTTCAGTGACAAGGACAGATGTTACAGAAATCTCAGATGCTGCAATAAAACAATCAGAAAAAATTGCACAAAACCAGACATATCGCATAACAATAGAGAAAAGAAATTCCGAGATTTCATCAGGCGAGATAATCAGTCAGATTGCAAACAAGATCCCAAACAAGGTCTCACTGGAAAAATACGACTGGATCATACTAGTAGAGATCTTGGGCGCAATTACCGGCGTTTCCGTGCTCAAAGAAGTAGACATTTTGAGCATACAAAGAGAAAAACGCGGCTCACTGGAATAATACTGCTGCCTTTTCTGCTAGCAGGTCTTCAAGCGGGTTTTTTGAATCTATTATTCCCAGATGCTTTTTTGATATGTGAGATTGTTTTTGGATGTGTGATATGTTCTTGGAATAGATCACATCCACTAGACGTTCCTCTAAGTGCGAACGCATCCTGTCAAGTTGGAGTTTTGAGCCAACTGCAATTATGGTAAATGTGTCTGTTTTTTCAATGCCTACTAGCTTTATTGCGGCCGAGATTTGTGTGGTTGCCGCAAACCTAAGCAAAATGTCAGTCTCGAATTTTTTTGACAATAACAAATTGTTCTTTTTTGCATACATGGATACGCTCAGTATTTTTTTGACGTGCAGTATGCTTGCTATTTGTCTCGATGATATACCCTCTATTGTTATGCTTGGAAACTTTTTTCGCAGCACACTCAGATAGTCATAGTTTTTGCCCTTTTTGTTTTTGATATGGAACAGCTCGACATTCTTTGATTGTATGACAAACTGGGTTCTTGCACCACCATGTATTACTGGTATGATACTTACCACATCTCCCGAGTGCAGTATAGTGTTGTGGCCCTGCAGTGCGGATGAGTCTGCCCCATTTACCGCAATTAGGACGTTTTTGGTGTCTAGCTCCAGTGTGTTTGCCGGCTTTATCGATAAGAGATATTCCAATAATTTTGAAATGGAGGTATTGTCAAGATCTGCCTGCATTAGGTCTTTGCCAAATGATTTTTTTGCGCCACCTAAGAGCTTGATTGTAATCATTGTATAACGACAGAAAGGTATTGCTTAAGATTCTTCGCCGGACTCGACTGTGATTTCTTGAGGAATCTCGGATTCTTGTGTTTCTGATTCTTGTACTATTTCCTCTTCGGCTGCCTCTACTTGGTTTTCTTCAACTTCCTCTACGTCTTCCTCTTCAACTGGTGCTTCCTTTGATGAAAGGTAGTCTTTTTCACGCTTGAGAAGCTTTGTGATGTAGCCTGCCATCTCGTTTTTGAGGCCTTTAGAGCGTACAACTGCTAGTTGGTCTAGAATTTTTTTATTGTCTGCAAAGTCTACTGTGAACTTGTCTTTGTGTTGATCAAGGACTTGCATTGAGAGTCTCTTTATTCTATCCACGATGGGAATTCCTTTGTGGGGTATATTATACCTATATTCCCAAATATTGTTTTGAATTCGCTTCAAGCATTTCTTCAGCCTCGCCGTACGACATTCCAAGTATTTTGGATATGCAAAACACAACGCTTGGAATAAAGCTTGGATGAGCGGACTTCATATCAAAGCAGCGCGAAAATCTTACCGGTCCGTCCGTTTCCACTAGGATTCTGTCTTTGTTTGTAAGAGAGATTAGGACTTGTTTGTCCTGTGAATACACAGATACTGGACCATAGGAAACATAGCATCCAAGATCCATTGCTTGCCTTAGCTGTTTTTTGCTTCCCGCAAACCAGTGCAGCAAAAATCCTGGAATTTTGTAAGATGGAATAATTTGGAATATTTCATCCAGTGTTGCGCGCGAGTGTACCGATACTGGCTTGTGGTGTTTTTCTGCCAAGTCTAGCAATTTGGTAAAGACCTGTTTTTGTCTTGCAAACTCGTTATCGTTTTTTGTGTAGGTTTTATCAAGGCCTATTTCCCCTATTCCTGAAATGACTTTGGCATTTTGCTCAATTAGCGATACCATTGAATCCAGATCATCTGATGCCTTTTCTGGGTGAATCCCAATGAACGGCAAGACATGATTACTTTTTTTGGCAAGCTCCAGTGTGACATTAGATGACTGGACATCCATTGATACTGCGCATGTTTTGACGCCGATTTGGTGCATCGAGTTGATGATCAGACCTATTTCGCTTTCATACTCTGGATCCGATAGGTGGATGTGTGCGTCATAAAGCATGATTTTTGGGAAATTTTCTGCATACTTAAGTGTGCAGAAATCCATTAGTGTGTGGAATTTTT